>CANFHC010000012.1 GCA_947446575.1 Bacteriovoracaceae bacterium
GCCTTCAGCGTTTTTAAGTTTTTCTCTGAAACATTTTCTGGAAAAAATCTAATGTCAGTTCCCTTGGGGTCTATTTTTCTTCTAAAGCTATAAAGATTCTGTATTAATGTGTTTCTTTCGCTCACATTCCCAATCACACACCAAACTTTTCCAAGATGTCCGGCCACTGCCTGAACGGTTGCGCGTCCACTTGTTCCTTCATTGTTAAAAATGACTACATAAGGAACCCCCATCTGTCTCATCTGATCGGCGACAAAATAATTTTCACCAATATCAAGGCGATCGATTCCGCCCTTTCGGTAAGCAGTGCCGTGAGAAGCAAGGATCAATTCGTCTGCTAAAGGTAAACGAGCACCTTGAGCAGAACAAAAGCTGCGCGCTTCTCTAGGATCAAGGGATGAAAGATTAGTCGGTCCTGGTACCCATGTCAGAGTTGGGTTAGGGTTTTTCCATGCGGGGCGATCAGAGGTCATTACTGAGCGAAAAAGTCCTTCGGCCGCTTGATAGAGAGCCTTTTCAAGATAGCCCTCACCTTCATAAGTTCTCTCACTGCCATCATTCAAAGAGCCCAAGGTTGCCGATATTCTAAATTGACCGCCCCCTACATGGGCCATCTGGACAAAAACATAATGATCGTATTGTGCAGAAGAATTATACATCATGCGCCCGTTGATCATCGGGAACATATTGGCAAAAGTAATTTTTCTTTCAGCATTGGTGATTCCGTTTTCTGTATAGAGTTTTTCAATAGCTGTTTTAAAAAACTCTCCCACTGAAAATCCAATACCAATACTATCGATTGCTTTATTGATGTCGCGCTTACTATCAGCGGCGTCTTGAATTCTTTGCAAAGGGGCCAGCATAAAAGATGGATCAAAGATTCCACCACTTAATTTAACGGCAGCATCGACCACTTCATCCATATACATTTTACGAGTTTGATTCCGTGAAAGTGATAAGGTTTCTTCATATTGTGCGATATCCCCGCCTATTTCCACACCAATAAAGCTGGCGATCTTTATCTTCGTATTATCCTCTGCATGCACATTATTTGAAGCAAAGACAAAAGATAAAAGAGCGAAACAAGTTAAAAAAGTTGAGGCTTTCATACTGACTCCAAGAACTATTACTAAAATATAATTAAGAGCTCTAACATTAATCACTGGCCGGCATCAAAGGATCGTTATGATCAATGTAATAATTACTCATATGTGATTACCATGCAGTGTGGATATCTAATCGAAGCTCACATTTAATGGCGTCTGCTTTGCATAATTAACTAATGATGTATGTGGATATTGTGAGGTTAGAAAATAATCGAGGTAAGCTATGAAAATGAACGAAAATGTAGCAAAGGGAAAATGGCTAGAAATTAAAGGAGACGTGCAAAAAGCATGGGGTAAATTAACCGATGATGATCTAGATAAGGCAAAAGGAGACATAAAAAAAATTGCTGAAATCATTCAGCAAAAATATGGAGCTGCAGAAGCTGAGCATAGAAAAAAGTTATCTGAGATCTTCAAAAAGCATGAAATAAAAAATTGGCCCAAAAGTAACTGATAAGAAAAATAGAGGATAAATTTGGTAAAGTCATCAAAAGTTAACAAATAACAGGAGTAATTATGAAAAAGCATATTTTTGTTTTTGTATTTTTGTTCTCGTCTATTGGAGTCGCAAAAGCAAGTATTGCAGGATTATTTGTGGAACCGATGCTAACTTATGAAACTGGGTCCGGAAATATTAGCTTTCCTGCTCCTATTAATAACAGCGATAGTAAAGTTAAAGGATTCGGTGTAGGCGCAAGATTAGGAGCTCAGGTTTTTGATATAGTTTTTGCTGGTGTAGATGGCAGATATTCGATACCTAAATTAAAAGATACAACTCTCAATCAAGATATCAAATCAAAAGGATGGAACGCAGGGCCGATGGTCGGATTACAAATGCCAACTCCTGTTGGATTAAGATTCTGGGGAACTTGGATTTTAGCAGGTCAACTCGATCCAGATAGCGATAAAGGGGTCGATGAGAAATTTAAAAGCGGAAATGGTTATCGTCTCGGTGCAGGTTTTAGACTTGGACCTGTTAGTTTGAATGCTGAATATCAATATATAAAATATGATCAAACAGAAATCCAACAAGTAGCAGTTTTTAACAATGGGTTTTCTACAAGTGATATTGTGCTGACAAATAAATCACTCATTCTGAGTGTCAGTATTCCAATAGGATTATAAATTTCTAAATTATTAAAAGATTCAATAAGAGCAATTTCATAAAAAAGGAATTGCTCTCCAAATCACCTTCTTCAAAAGAAATATTAAGATATTTTAGTACAATTACGCTCAGGCCAGCAAAAAAACGTGAAAAGCTTGCAGCTCTTCAAACAGCTCAATTGGTAGAATTACACTATAAAATGATGAAAGACTAAATTCAATTTGACACTATTCGCATTTTGATACTACCCTATGAATTAATATTAATTGTTCTACCCAGACCAATCTATTAAAGCTTTCTCGGAAAGCCTGCGTATGCACTTCTAATGATCTTGTGCCGTATTGAACTCTCTCAACTAATTAAAGACTTAAAATATGAAAAATAATAATTATAATTTTTTTGTTAAACTTTTGAACTTAAGCCGAGAAGAATGGCCAATTTTAATTAAAGGAATGATTTTTCTTTTGATAAGTAGTGCCGCTTTATTAGTTTATCCCCAATACATTAAAGTCATTATCGACCAGGCAGTTAGGTCTAAAGATTTAAAGGCACTTAATCTTGCTGCCCTTTTGGCCATTGCTGTTTTTTCCATTCAAGCTATTACATCTAGTTTTCGCTATTATTATTTTACTTTGGCCGGAGAAAAGACTGTTAAACGACTTAGAGTAAATCTATTTTCGCAAATCCTAATGCAAGAAATGCCCTTTTTTGATTTCTCAAAAACTGGAGAGCTCCTAGGTAGACTCTCATCAGATACGACCGTTTTGCAAAATGCTTTGAGTGTAAATATTTCGATGTTAGTTAGAAATTTATTTCAAACGATTGGAGGAATTATTCTTCTTTTTGTGACTTCGGCCAAACTCACAATTTTTATTTTGATTCTTATCCCTCCACTTGCTTATTTAGTGGCGGTTTTTGGAAAACGCGTAAAAACCATATCTAAGTCGACGCAAGATGCTCTTGCAACTTCATCGGCCGTGGCGGAAGAGAGCTTATCTGGAGTAAGAACAGTTAAAGCTTTTGCTCAAGAAACATGGGAGATCAATCGCTATTACCAACAATTAGAAAAATCTTTTCAATTATCAATTAATAAAATAGTTGAAGTCGCAAAATTCACAGGATCCGTTTCACTAATTGGTTTTGGGGCCATTGTCTTCATTGTCTGGTTTGGCGGGAAATTAGTTATTCAAGGTGAGATGAGTATCGGAACACTCACTTCTTATATTTTATACGTAATGACGACAGCTTTCTCTGCAGGCTTATTGGGGAGTTTATACACTGATTTCATCTCAGCCTTTGGAGCTGGACATCGTATTTTTGAATTACTTGAAAATTCAACTGTTAGTCTTGAGAATGGATTAAAGTCTTTAAAACAAATCTCTCATGGATCAATCGAGTTTAAAAATGTATCTTTTTCATATCCTGCCAGAAGTGATGTTTTAGTTCTTAAAAATCTTTCAATGACAATAAATCCAAACGAAACAATCGCAATAGTTGGCTCTTCCGGGGCAGGGAAATCAACAATTGCTCAACTTTTAATGCATTTTTATGACTTAAGAAGTGGGAGCATTATTATTGATCAAAACAATGTAAATGATTTTGATCTTTATTCTCTACGGCACCAAATCGGTATCGTTTCACAAGAACCTATTTTAATTTCTGAATCAATTGAAGATAATATCTCTTATGGAAAACCAGGCGCAAGCATTGAAGAAATTAGAATGGCTTCCAAATTGGCCTATGCTGATGATTTTATAACCGCATTTCCTGAAGGTTATAAAACGTTAGTCGGTGAAAAAGGTGTACAGCTATCTGGTGGACAAAAACAACGAGTGGCCATTGCAAGGGCGATTTTAAAGAATCCTAGAATCCTTATTTTAGATGAAGCAACTTCTGCTCTTGATAGCGAAAGTGAATATTTGGTGCAAAAAGCTCTAGAGCATCTCAGTAAATCTCGCACAACTATAATCATCGCCCATAGGCTTTCTACTGTAAAAAAAGCTGATAGGATTTTTGTTCTTGATCAAGGTCATATTATTCAAGAAGGATCTCACCAAGAATTAATTTTAAATCAAACGGGTTTCTACAATAAATTAATCGAAAAACAATTTTCTACAAATTAGGAGTTCAATTTATGAACAGAAAAATTTTATCTGAATCAAAACTTTCGCCTGCAGCTTTGGAATTCATTTCACAGAACCATGCAAACATCGTCAATGAAGTAATAAGCAGCATTGACAAAAACAAAATAGTCGTTGTTGGAATGGCCCAAAATCCCGTAGTTAAAAAAGCCCGCAAAGTTCTTGAAGCTGCTAATATGCCCTATGCGTACTTAAGTTACGGAAGTTATTTATCTAAATGGAAAGAGCGCCTTGCCATTAAAATATGGAGTGGATGGCCTACCTATCCTCAAGTTTTTATCGACGGAAAATTAATTGGTGGTTGCGCTGAATTGGTTAAGTATTTAACTGTAAAAAAATAAAGATCGTTTAAGGTTTAGGGAAAACTTTGAAATCTGAGTCATTTGCTTTGCCAGAGAACGATTAATTTGGTTTAAGGCGTCCATGAAAAAATTTTTAACATTTTGCCTTATTACTCTGGTTTCTTGCAACCCCAAATCTAGTACGAATCAAGAAAAAATTCTTGATGCAACTATTATGAATGGCAAACTTGTTAAAAGTGAAGACTCGATCGCTTCCAGTGTTGTTGGGATCTATGATTCAAAAGTAAATGGTATCTGCACTGGCTCTTTAATTGCTCCTAATATAGTTATGACCGCCGCGCACTGTGTTCCTTCAAGAGCTCAAGATGTGAAAATAATTTTTTCAACAAACATAAATAAAACCTTAAATATTAAAGAGCAAGACGGTCTTCATGAATTAGTTTTGCCAGCGGTTGATTTTAGAGTTGGTCCAACTTGGGACCCCAAAAATGATATTATCAATGTTGATACTGGTGATATTGCTCTTATAAAATTCAAAGGGAATATTCCAAAAGGATATAAGCCAGCTACTTTCCTTAAAGATGGAAGTGATTTAAAAATTGGACAAATGGTCACTCTCGCGGGCTTTGGGGTTGATTCTGTGGATATGGAAGAAATAGATCCTAAAAAATATCGAAAACTTGATGAGGCCATTGAATTCGGCGAAGTCATTTGCAGTGGTAAAAATAAAGGCAATTACGGTACCTGTTATAAAATAGAAAAAAACGGTGATGGGCCGCTGCGAACTGCAAGTGCACCTATTTCCTTCGTCCATGAAACAGAAATTCGCCTTAATGAGAAGAACGCAGGAACCTGCAATGGAGACTCTGGTGGACCCGCCTATATTCAAAAGGATGGTCAGTATTTCCTTTTTGGAGTTACAAGCAGAGGATCTGATTTTTGCAATGAAGTTGGAATCTATACAAATGCAATATATTACAAAACTTGGATTGAGGATTCTATAAAAGCGTTTGAAAAGTAACAAATATTAAAAAATGACAATGGGCAAAATTACAAAAATATTACTTATTTACAAAAAAGACCTAATTCTTCTCCTGTTTAGAAAACAAAAGCATCTAAGTCGGCTTTTATATTTTTAAGATATTTCCAAAAAAACTAGCTATAATAATTTAAGCTTACTTATTTCAGAAACTAAACTTTTTAAATTTTTTTGAATAAATTTGCTTAAGGACGTTTTCGTTATATGCGAGAAAAGAAAAATAAGGTCAAAATAATCATCTTTGCTATCACCATTATGATGATTATCCTTGCATGCTTCATTTATCAATCTAACCAAGCTAAATCTAGCGATTCAAATACTATTAAAATTGGAATTGTAACTTACTACGGTTATGAGCCAGAAGTAAAACTCTCTTTTGGAGTAGGAACATTACTTGGAGCAGAAGCCTATATAAATAAAGTAAATAATCATGGTGGCGTAAATGGAAAAAAAATATCTTTAATTATAAAGTATACGAATACTCCAGATGAATTAGAAGCAATTAAAAGTGCTGAGGAAATTTTAAATAATCATCAAGTTGTCGCTTTTATGTTTCCATTTTGTAAATTGCAAACAAGAGGTATAAAAAAGGTCCTTGCCCAAACACAACTTCCTATTCTCTTTCCAGTATCAGGATATGGTATATCTGATGAAAGTATTTTTTATGATAGACCATCATACCAAAATGAATATGATGATCATTTGGAGAATTTCCTAAAGACTAGACCTAAAAATGAAAGGATTGCTCTTCTCACTGAAAAAGATGAAATGTGTTATAACATACGTTCCACATTCCTAAAATCAAATCAGCAATTCAAAAAAAACATAGTAGCTGACATTTTTTACTCCAATCTCTCTGAATTTAAAAAAGTATTGCTCACGAATTCTTCTAGACAAGAAAAGATTCAATCAGTTAAAAAATATGCCAAACCAATCGTTGAAAAAATAGTTAATTTGAAACCCGATCTTGTGTATTTTTCGTCGAGAATTTCAGGATCTTACATTTTTAGATTATTTAAAAATGCCAAACCAATGCCTGAATTTGTTTCAATTTCGAGCTATCCAATTGAATCACATGCCAATCTATACAAGGATATATTTAAGAACAATTTCTACGCTACTACAATTTTTCCTATTCCATCGCGAGCAAAAAACTTGCAAGTAATGCGAGAATTCATAGAAGACATGAAATCTACAAACATTAAAGAAAGTGAGCTAACAACTATAATGTTCGAAGGGTATATTGGCGCAAGGATTCTTGTCGAGACATTAAAAAATGCTGGAGCAGATTTAACTCATAATAAACTAAAAGATACATTAGAAAATACCTCAAACTTAGACATTGGCGGGATGAAATTTTCTTTTACAAAAAATAATCACCATGGAAATAATAAAAGTTATTTTTATAAGTTTATTTTGGGAAATCCCACTTTAATTAATGATAACAAATAAGTCATTTAGCCAAATTTATTTGAACTGCTGTTTAAAAAAAGATCTATCTTTGATGGATTGTGCTTACTTATTTAAGTTCATCTTGATAATATTAATTAATATTTTTTCCTTCTCTATCCTAGTTGTTTTAAAATGAAAAAAATTCTCCTTTATTTAATTTTGCTATTTCTCCCCTTTACTTCACAAGTATTAGCTCGTGATCAATTTAATAAAGAAATTTTAATCGGTGTTATCGAAGGTCTACTAGACCAAAATACAAAAAATCCAGGCTATCCCGAAGAAGCAATTAAAGGGGCAAATATTTATTTCAATGATGTAAATAAAGCTGGAGGCATATTTAATAGGAAAATTAAAATAGTCTTTCGTAAAACAAAACTTACAAATGCTTCCATTAAAAAAGAAGCAAAAAAATTACTTTCAACAAATAACATTTTTGCCTTCATGTGGCCTGTTTGTAATTATGGAACAAATGCAATTCAAAGTGTAATCAAAAACAACGAGATACCAATTCTTTTTCCGATTTCTGGTACAGGCGACAATATACGTGCCAAAAATATTTTTTACGACCGTGGAACTTGGAAGAATGAATTTGAAAATCATATTGGAAAATTTTTTAAATATCGGCCTCATGATGAAACAACAGTCGCAATAACACAATTAAATCATTTCTGTTTTCCTGCACGCTCTGCATTTTTAAAATATTACCAACAAGCTCTAGGCCGAAAAATTGCTGGAGATTTTTTTTACGATGCTTCAAAATATAATCAAACTATACCAGTTGAACTACCTGAAAATGTACCTGCTGAAAAATTAAAAGATAATTCTAATATTGTTGGGTTGGTTGATAAATTAATTAAAATTAATCCATCTGTAATATTTCATACATCCATTTTGACAGGGGCTTTTTTTTACGAAATAGCAAAATTAAAAAACTTTAAAACAACCTATGTGGTTCTATCTTATTTTCCAATTGATTTTTTTGTGCGCTATGTTTTAAAGACAAAATTAAATAATTTTTTTTCCACTTCACCTTTTCCAATTCCTTCATCACCAAGCAAGGCAAAAGTATTGCAAACTTTTTTTGTGGATGCAAAGAAAGCCGGCTATGACAAGAATCAATTAAGTTCACTTATGTTTGAGGGTTATATTGGAGCTAAATTATTCGTAGAAACTTTAAAATCAACTGGCCCAAAACTTACGCAGAAAAAGTTTATGGAAACATTAGAAAATACGAAGAATCTAACAATTGATAATGTTAAATTTTCATTTTCACCGACTGATCATATTGGCAATAAAAGAACTTATTTTTACAAGTATGTTGATGGTATTCCTATACTTCAGGAATAATTCAAAAATTCGTTGATTAAAATTAGAAAGCTTTCCCCGACTCGATTTTTTGCATCTCCAAAACATAGGCCGCACCCCAACTAAAAGGGCTCTCCGAGCGGTATAGATAAGAACTATAGGCATGAAATCCTCTAGGCGAATCATAAATCTCATTGATGGTCTGATCTCTTCTGATTAAAGTTTCCAAGAAACTCTTAAGGCGTTGTGCTTCAGCAGCATCACCTTGCTTATAAGCTACAATTGATGCATAGGCCATGAGCCAAGACCATGAAAGATTTCCGTGGTACTCGTTGAGCCCACTTAAAAGCACCTGAGGAGCGATCCAAGATTTAGGATAACTGGGATAGGTTGCAAAGCCAGCAGCGCCATATAAATTCCACAGCGGGTGTTTTTTTAAATGAAGATAAAGCTGATCTGTCTGAGGCATGAGTTTTTTATCAATTGCCCATAAAATTCCGTCTAGAGAAATTTGCGGAGAACCTAAAATAGAAAAATAGAGGCCGGTTTTAGAGTCATAAAAACTCTCATGAATTTTTTGTGACAAGCGATTGAGATCTTCCTTATCCAAAAATTGATATTTTTTGGAAACATCTAAAAAAAGTAAATTAGTAAAAAAAGTTTTTCCCTTTCGCTTAGCACTATCTTGCCAGTCAGAGTATGATCCTTGAGCAATCAATCCGTCTTGAATAAAAGGCCGGTAGTAATTATAGATTTCAAGAAAGTCACTTTGTTTTTCTTGCCACCAATCCTCATCACCCGAGGCTTGATAGTAATCATATGCCGCCAGCAGCACTAAAAAATTAGCATCAATCGTGGAATAAGTTCCATTGGCTCGATAAAAGGGCTTAATTTGTCCCGTAATTTTCAATTGGATTTTCAGACCGGTTGCCTGATTAAAACTTCCCACCGCAACTCTTATCATGGGACTAATGGAGTCAGCATATATGGGTACTAAACCATCATCGTGGCGGTTTTTAATTAAATAATTAAGTTGATTTTTGACTAAGGAAAATTTTTTTAATCGCAAAAGGCCAGGAACAGAAAAGCAGAAGTCTCTGGTCCATAAACTTCCAAACTGATGCGCCCCGGCCGCCAAAAAATCACCTTGAGGCAAATGAACAATATTTTGCTCTAGAGAAGTTCGAGCTAGACGCTCTACATCTAGCTCTTGGGCCATAAGGCTTGATAAAGTAAGAGATTTTAATAAAAAAAAACTTAACACTATTTTCATCAAGGCATTCTCGCAAAAATTCTTTTCATTTTCTAGCTGACAGCACAAAACGTGTAATATTTATATTGTGAGCAGACAACTGAAAGTTTCTCATTATTTCATGAAAATCTTAATTCTTTCATTAAAAAATGAGCTAAACATCGAACATTTATACTATACTCATTCACATGGAAAATAACTCAATAGAGAATCTTAAAAAAACTAATCGTTTATATGCTGTTAGTAGCAGTATAAATAATATGATTTTGCATATTAAAGATAAAAATAAAATTTTTGAAGAAGCATGTCGAATTGCAGTTATTGAAGGAAAATTTGTAATGTCTTGGATTGGTTTAATAGATGAATCCTCAGAGAAAATTGTACCCATAAGTTGGTTTGGCCATGAAGACGGATATTTAAAAAGCATAAGTCAAATATCCATAAAAAATATTCCCGAGGGACAAGGGCCAGCAGGGAGGGCAGTTCGTGATAGAAAAACCTGTTTCACTAACGATTTTACCAACGACCCAAAATTCGTTATCTGGCGTGAAGAAGCTCTAAAGCGCGGGTATGCTTCAAACATTTCAATTCCAATTGTGTTAGCTGGCAAAGGGATCGGGGTCTTTGCTATTTACTCTTCAGAAATTAATTTTTTTAATGAATCTGAAATTCAGCTACTTGAGACGCTCACTGCAAATATCTCTTTTGCAATAGAAGCGATAGAAAATGAAGAATTACGAAAAAAATCAGAAACAGAAGTTATTGAAAAAAATAATTTTATTAACGTTATTTTTAATTCTATGCCAGGACTCTTGTCCTACTGGACTCCGGATTTGCGATGCTCATTTGCCAACCAAAAGTATTTGGAATGGTTTGGCAAGGATTCCGATCAAATGGATGGATTGCATTTATCTGATTTATTTAATGAGGATCAATGCAATAAAAGCTCACCTTTTATTGAGAAGGTTTTGGCCGGCCAGAAATCAGAGTTTGAGAGAGTTTTAGTCAAGTTTGATGGTAGTGTTAGTCACATCTTAGTTCAATACGTCCCGCACTTCATGAACAACAAAGTTCAAGGCTTTTTTGTTATGGGCTCGGACATCACAAAGAGAAAGCTTGCTGAAATTAAGCTAAATATTCAGGCAAAAGAGTTTGCTGTAGTAAATGCTCGTTATGAGTCTTTTTTGGAAAGCATGAAGGAAGGCCTTCAGATAATTGATTATAATTATACTTATCTTTTTGTAAACGATGCCACGACAAAGCATGGGAAATTAACTAAAGAAGAATTGCTAGGTCATACAATGATGGAATTGTATCCCGGAGTTGAAAAGACAGAACTTTTTGAAAAAATTCAATTAAGCATGATAAATCGAATTCCACAAACGTTTGAAAATCAATTTTCATTTCCTAGTGGCGATAATGAATGGTTTGAAATTCGTATTTCACCAATTCCTGAAGGTGTTCTTATTTTGTCTTTGAATATTAATGAGCGGAAAAAAATAGCTTCTGAATTACTATCTTCCAAAAAGGCCCTTGAGGAAGAAACCATGTACAGCACTTCAAGAATGGCGGCGCTTGGAGAAATGGCAAGTGGTATCGCTCATGAGATAAATAATCCTCTTTCAATTATTATTATGAAAATATCTCAAATGCTTCGCAAGTATCAAACAAATATATTGGGCGAAGAAGAGCTAGAAGAAGGACTCTCGAAAATTGCAGCGACTGCTCAGCGAATTGGCAAGGTGGTTAAGGGACTAAGTTCAATTTCTCGTAACTCTCAAAACGATCCTATGACAAAAATTAAATTAGTGTCTGTTATCGAAGATACACTTCAGCTTTGCCGAGAAAGATTTAATAGTCATGCCGTTAAAATCGAAACTAATTTATCTGATATAGATGTTAATCTTGAAATTGAAGGCAGAGCTTCTCAAATTATGCAAGTTCTACTCAATCTCTTAAACAATGCTTTTGATGCCACAGCACAGCTTTCAGTTAAATGGATTTCACTTCAGGTGATCCCTGGGGATTTAGGAGTTGTTATAATGTTAACTGATAGTGGTCCTGGTATTTCAGATCAATTATTAGGAAAAATAATGCAACCTTTTTTCACAACCAAAGAATCTGGAAGAGGAACTGGACTAGGTTTAAGTATTTCAAAAGGAATAATCGATGAACACCAAGGACAATTTTATTACCAGAAAAACTCCCAACATACATGCTTTGTCATTGAACTACCGTATTCTCAAAAAAAGATTTTCTAAATTATTAAATATCACCTAATTTACAATTAGTTGCAAAAAGGAAAGCGCATGACGAGATCTTTAATGGAAGGCTTAAGTGTAGTATCTTGGCTCTGGCTTTTTTTGGAGAGAATCTTTTGTTGATTAACACCGTTGTCTTTAAGTCGTAAATGTTGCCAATAAGAACTTTTCCAAAATAATTCGCCGGTTCCAATATTTTTAAAATAAGTTCCATTAGAACCTAGAAGTTGTTGATGAAGAATTTCTACTCCGCAAGAAAGATTTTCATGAGCTTCCATAACAGTTGAGACACCACAATTTGGTCCTCGGCCTTTTCTCAGCTCCATGGTGTCTTCTAATTGTAAAAGACCTACGGCCTTACAGTTAATTCCTTGAGATATTTCGTTGGGATCACAACTAGATTCTTGCCAAGCAATCGCAGCAAAAGTCCACGCCCAAAATTTTAATTTTAAATCTTTAGAAAACTGAGAAAAATTAGGACAAATAAAATTCATGTCAGGAATTGAGTTCGATAAAAATGAACGGTCTTGCTCTTTTGGTGGAAGCTTATTAATGGCCTTGATGACAGAATTGCCCCAAGGACCCAAATCACCTTTTTTATCAAAAAATTTATCGCATTTATTGTTCACTCCATTGTTACTAAAGTGAGGTGCTAAAACAACTTTAGCAATTTCTCCAGCCTCAGCTTCACAAGAATTAGGAGACGTGCTTCCCTCTTTTAATTTTGGAAGCGATTGATCTGTAAGCTCTACGGCCTGAACGAGAGCTTGTTTCTCAGGATCTTGGGCCTGAGTTAATGAAGTCAAAAGAATGTAGGAAATGATAAATATCTTCATTTTTTTAAACTTAATTCACAAGTTATCGTGCTATCTTTTTTTACAATCGACATTTTGAGTTTATCACTTTCTTGGAGATAAAAATTAATCGATCTCTTAAAAGAAGGTGACTTCTTACATTTTGCAAGAATCTGCTGCTGATAACTTTCTCTGGTATGAATATTCTTAATTGTATATTGGCAATCTTTATCATCACTAACTAATTTTACAACTGGTGATTTGTAATTTTTGAAAATCAACTTTGCTCCAAGGATAAGATCTTCGCCATTAAGCTGCAAAGGACCTTCGAAGCAAAGTTCGGCATCTCCCTTAATTAGTTCATACAGTCCCGGATGAAAATCTAGAGACCAACTTTTGGTAGAGAATAAGAAAAGTAAAATCAATAAGTAAGTCTTTGGCATTCTAAAAATCATGTTAATTATCCCATTTCATACATACTCGGCTCAAAAAAAATTAAACTTAAATCTTTTACTGTAGCAGGTAAGTAAGGCATTAAAAATGCAACAAAAACAGTCAATGAAGGGTGTTTAATTTTACATGCTTAATGAGCCAAATGGTAATTATACCATTTATTACCAAGCAGAAATGCCGTTCAATGAAAAAATCATAAAGGCAGCTTCCAATAAAGAATTAGTTAAAATTAAAAATTGAAAAATTCATTTTCCAAGGATAGAAATAAGTTACTCCATTGGGAGAATGTTTATAAAAAAAGCCTGAATTACTTCAGGCTTTTTTTATTGCTTTTTATAAGTGATATCTAATCGATGTAACAACTTTGCCGGTTTTAAGCCTCAGCGCCGTTCTCAATACTAACGTCATCTGATTATGTAAGAACTGATGATACCAGTGTCTCGTGATAAATTCTGGCACAACAACCGAAACCATATCCTTACCTGAGTCTATATGGACTTGATCGATATAATCTAAGAGCGGGCCTAATACCGATCGATAAGGCGATTTTAAAATCTGTAGCGGAAGTCCTTGAGACCATTTCTCCCAGACTTTTAACATTTTCTCAGTTGCATCTTTATCAACATCAACATAACAAACTCGCACATCATCAGAGATTGTTAGCGCGTATTGCACGGCCATAACAACACCTGGATGAATTCCAGAAATAGGAACGATCGCTGTGTATTTTTTCTGATCAACGATATTAATGTCTTGATGATAAGTATCGCGAGCAAGTTGGTGACCAACTCCAAGATAGTGGCGCTTAATTTGTTTAAAGAAAAAGACTAAACTTGGAATGAGTAAAACAATAATCCAAGCTCCGTGCATGAATTTTGTCACTGTGATAACGATCAAAACGATAAACGTAGTAAAGGCTCCCATCGCATTAATGATGAGTCCTTTTTTCCAATGGGGTTCTCTAATTTTTTGATGGTGAACAATCATTCCTAATTGAGAAAGTGTAAATGAAAGGAAAACTCCAACTGCGTACAATGGAATCAGTAAGTGAGTCGAGCCTTTAAAGATGATCATTAAAAGGGCAGCTGAAACAGTAAGACCAATAATTCCGTTAGAGAAAACTAAACGATCTCCGATGCTTGATAACTGGCGCGGTAAAAATCTATCCTTAGCTAGTAGAGAAGATAGTCTTGGAAAGTCGGCATAACTAGTATTAGCAGCAAGTAAGAGAATGAGGGCCACTGCTACTTGTGTTGCGTAATATAAAAAATTTGTTCCGAAGACAGATCGCGATAAAAGCGACATTACAGTTTCACCATGCACTGGAGTGATACCGTAAAGATGTGCCAACAAAGTAATCCCTAAAAAGAATACCCCTAAGATTGCTGACATCCAGATCATTGTGATTTTAGCATTTGATTGACTTGGCTTTTTGAAAATTGGCACACCATTAGAGATGGCCTCAATTCCTGTTAAGGCCGAACAACCTGAAGCAAAAGCACGCAGAAGTAAAAAGAGTGGGACTTCTGGATAATTTTCATGAAGAATTGGTGCGTGTTGAATTTCGGCGCCTGTAGCGATTTTATAAAAACCTACAATTAATAAAAGCAGAACGCTGAAAATAAAAAAGTAAGTTGGGTAAGCAAAAATATTTGATGACTCTCTTATTCCGCGAAGATTGAGCGCCATAATAACAATAATAATTAAGACGCCTATAATGACATTATGTTGGGCAATTAATGGAAATGCCGATCCAATGTTTTCCACTCCTGCGGAAACTGAAACGGAAACAGTTAGAATATAATCTATAAGAAGAGCTGCTCCAGCAATTAAGCCTGCGGTCTCCCCTAGATTTTCCTTGGCAACCGTATAAGCACCACCACCATGCGGGTAAGCTGAAATCGTTTGTTGATAAGAAAGAGTGATAATAAGAAGTAATATCGCAACTCCCACCGCCATGGGCATTGACCACGCCATCGCTGCGACGGATAGCGATAAAAGGGCAATTAAAACTTCTTCAGTAGCGTACGCCACAGAAGAAAGAGCGTCAGAAGATAAAACGGCCAAGGCCTTCCATTTAGGAATTTGTTCTTCCTCTAGTTTGTCCATTGTTAAAGGATCACCAATAAAGAACTGCTTCATCTTTACGAAAAACATAGATTGATCACCATAAAAAAAAATCCCTCTCGCATGCAGAAGGATTCATTAAATTAACTATTTATTACTTTTATTCTAGCCTAAAAATGCGCTTAGTGAAGACCTCTGTCAAGATTGAAAAAGTTATGTTTTTCATTAAAAATTCATTAAAAATTGATCAAAAATTGATCAACAAAAAACAGATGGCCACAAAATATATGAGCAGTAATGCCCCCGACCATACTATATATTGTGGTGTCGAAGGTCTTTTTTAAACAAATTCTGTTTTAAATGGAGAATAATAAAGCGATGTAAGTTTAAATTAGATAAGAAATTTTAGATTCATAGGACCAGACATATATTGCGTATCTGTCTAGTATTATTATGTTTTTAATGATCTCCGAAAAGTAATTTTTACCAAGATAAAGAAAATAAGGTGGAATCTCGTCGGAATTTTTTATTTTTAAAATTCAATGATCTTGTTATCTTTTAATTATAGGTTTTATTTTTTAGATTTTCGGCAAAAAATTTAGAAGTTTTTAATCCTATAAAACACACACACACAACGTTCTAGACATTCAGGAGGCACACAATATGGTAGCAAAGGAATCTGCTCAATCAGAAATTTTACGACAAAATGACAATCGTTTTGTACTTTTCCCCATCAAGTATCACCAGGTATGGGAAATGTACAAGCGACACATGGCGGTTTTTTGGACATCAGAAGAAATCGATCTCGTTCCAGATCTTAATGATTGGGAAACAAAATTAAACAACGACGAGCGATATTTCATCTCACATGTACTGGCATTTTTTGCGGCATCAGATGGAATCGTAAACGAAAACTTAGCACTGCGTTTTTATAAAGACGTACAAATTCCAGAAGCAAGATGTTTCTACGGATTTCAAATTGCTATGGAAAATATCCACAGTGAAACGTACTCACTTTTAATTGATACTTATATTAAAGATCCAAAAGAAAAAGACCTTCTCTTCCACGCTACAGACAATATGGCGTGTGTTGCTAAAAAAGCTAAATGGGCCATCAATTGGATTTCATCGAAAAAATCTTTCGCTCATAGATTAATTGCATTTGCGGCCATTGAAGGAATTTTCTTCTCTGGATCATTCTGCGCAATCTACTGGCTTAAAAAAAGAGGCTTAATGGCCGGTCTTTGTACATCGAACGAATTCATCTCTAGAGATGAAGGGCTTCACTGTCAATTCGCTTGTCTAATACACTCTCTGTTAACTCCAGAAGAGCAATTAGATCACGCAACAATTAAACAAATCATTTTAGAAGCAGTAGAAATTGAAAAAGAATTCATCACTGAAGCTCTTCCCGTTTCTCTCATTGGAATCAATGCAGAATTGATGTCTCAATATATTGAGTTCGTAGCTGATCACTGGTTAATGCAACTAGGGGCCGCGAGACACTTTAATACTAAAAACCCATTCGAGTGGATGGAACTTATTTCACTTGAAGGAAAAACAAACTTTTTTGAAAAACGAGTTTCTGAGTATCAAAGACCAGGAGTTCTCGGAGAGAAACAATCACACACATTCACACTAGACGCGGAGTTTTAACATGTACGTTATTACAAGAAGTGGGGAAAAAGAGCCCATTAAGTTCGATAAAATTACCGAAAGAATTGAACAACTTTGTTTTGATCTAGATAGATCATTCATCGACCCAATGAAAATTGCTAAAAAAGTTATCGAAGGAATTTACGACGGAATCACGACAAAAGAGCTTGATCAATTAGCAGCTGAAACTGCAGCGTACTTATCAACTCAACACCCACAATACGCAACTCTTGCAGGAAGAATCGCGGTAAGCAATCTTCACAAAGAAACACGTGGATGTTTTTCTGAAAACATTAAAGCAATGTACAACTATCACAATCCAGTTACTGGGGAGCCTTCTCCTCTAGTTTCTACTGAATTGTATGAAATCGTAATGAAGAACGCTCACCAACTTGATAAAGAAGTTGTAGACCGCCGCGATTTCAACTACGACTACTTCGGATTTAAGACGTTAGAGAAATCTTATCTTCTTAAGATGAACAACAAAATCGTGGAACGCCCGGGACAAATGTTAATGCGTGTCTCTTTAGGGATTCATGCTAACAATTTAGAAGCGGCCATTAAGACTTATAACTTAATGAGTGAAAAATATTTCACTCATGCAAGTCCTACTCTCTTTAACTCTGGAACAAATAAAGCTCAGCTTTCGAGTTGTTTCTTGTTAACAATGAAAGACGATTCGATTGAAGGGATTTATTCGACGTTAAAACAAACGGCCCTTATCTCTCAATCTGCTGGCGGAATTGGTTTATCAATTCACAACATTAGAGCGAAGGGATCTTTTATCAAAGGAACAAACGGAACATCTAACGGTATTGTTCCGATGTTAAAAGTTTTCAACGATACAGCAAGATATGTTGATCAAGGCGGAGGAAAACGTAAGGGTGCTTTCGCGGTTTACTTAGAGCCATGGCATGCTGATATTTTCGACTTCCTAGAAATGAAAAAGAATACTGGAAAAGAAGAGCAACGTGCTCGCGATCTTTTCTACGCTCTTTGGATTCCAGACCTATTTATGAAACGAGTTGAAGAAGATGGAATGTGGTCATTATTTTGCCCACATGAAGCTCCAGGTCTTGCTGATTGTTACGGTGCTAAATTCGAAACCCTTTATAAGTCTTATGAAGAGCGTGGACTAGCAAAGAAAACAGTACGCGCACAAGACGTATGGTTTGCAGTTCTTGAATCTCAAATTGAAACTGGCTCTCCTTACATGCTCTATAAAGATGCAGCTAACGAGAAATCAAATCAAAAGAATTTGGGAACAATTAAATCCTCAAATCTTTGTACAGAAATTTTAGAATATACAGCTCCTGATGAAATCGCTGTTTGTAACTTGGCAAGTGTTGCTCTTAATAGATTTGTTGATCATGAAAGTGGCAAAGCAAGATATGATCATAAAAAATTATATGATGTTGTTTATCAAATGACGGTTAACTTAAACCGCATTATCGATATCAATTTCTATCCAGTTGAAGAAGCAAGAAACTCTAACATGCGCCATCGTCCAATCGGTTTAGGAGTTCAGGGCCTCGCTGATACATTCTTTGAAATGAGACTTCCTTTTGAATCGCGTGAGGCGCTTAAATTAAACAATGATATCTTTGAAACTATTTATTTTGCAGCAGTCACAGCATCTAAAGATGCGGCCATTAAAGATGGACCGTACTCAACTTTTGCTGGCTCTCCAATGTCGGAAGGAATTTTCCAATTTGATATGTGGGGTGTTCAACCAACTTCTGGAAACTGGGATTGGGCAAAATTAAAAGCAGACGTTAAGACTCATGGAGTGAGAAACTCACTTCTAGTAGCTCCAATGCCAACTGCTTCGACTTCACAAATTTTAGGGAATAACGAATGTTTCGAGCCGATCACATCAAACATTTATGTTAGACGTGTTCTCTCAGGTGAGTTCGCTGTTGTTAACCGCTTCTTAGTAAATGATCTTATTCAAATGGGATTGTGGACTGATCAAATGAGAAACGAAATCATTGCTAACAATGGTTCAGTACAAAACATTCAATCAATTCCTGATGAAGTTAAGGCACTCTATAAAACTGTTTGGGAAATTAAGCAAAAAGCAGTTGTGGATATGTCTCAAGGACGCGGCCCTTTCATTGATCAAGGTCAGTCATTAAACGTATTCATGGAAGATCCTAACTTCGGAAAACTCTCTTCAATGCATTTTTATGCATGGAAAGCAGGTCTAAAAACAGGAATGTATTATTTAAGAACCAGAGCTGCGGTTAATGCTGTTCAGTTCACTGTAAAAAATAATGAAGCTCCGGTGCGAAAATCAATTGAAGAAGAACAAGCAGCAATGGTTTGCTCGTTAGAAAATCCTGAAGATTGCGTGATGTGTGGGTCTTGATCTTTAATCAAATTTTAAAAAGTATGAGGGCCGTAAGGCCCTTTTCTTTTTTAGGGAAAGCCCTCGCCTAAATCACTGAGTTTTCCTGATGTGCTATGGAGATCTGGATTTTTATTTGTCACACCAGTTTGCGGATCAACTTCAAAATTCCAAATAGCATTGGTAGCATTTAATGGATCACTTCCCACCGACCAAGAGGTGCTTAACGGAATTGGAATACCTCCAAAGCTTACTCCAAAGTTAGATCCATATGGTAGAGAATAAGTTAGTGCTGTTTCATAATATCTTCCAAGAGAAAGCGCTACAGGTGACACCTCATACTGCTTAGTGAGATAAAAGACATCCGAGACAGGAGTAATATAATTATTTTTATCACCAGCAGAAATAATTTGATTGACCCCATTAATACACATGACAATATCACCATTGGATACTGGTGAGTTAAATGGACTACTCGCAGAGCTACCATTAATAGTGTAATAGTCCCCAGCAGTTGGACAACTCGCTGAAAGAGTAAAATAATTCGCACCAGATGCATTCCAAGTGCCTTTGTTATTTGGAAGCGCAAATCGGTTAGCATCTGTTTCAGTATCAAAAGTAGCAAAACCTCTCGCAACACTTCCCGTATTCTTTGCAAAAAGTTGAGGGTTACTAGATTGACCTAGTGCCGGTGTATAGAAATTAATTCGATCAAAACTTGTAAAGTCATGAATGTCCCCATTATTAATAGCGACGAAAGAAGAAATTGCACTTGTTACATCTTGAAAGAGAGTACAATTAGAAAACGCACCATTTGTGTTAGAGCGAAACTCCCCTTGATTTTCAACTTCGGCAATACTCCCAGTATTTTTCCCAACAAAAGCCCCGAGGACTTCTTGATAAGGAAAATGCATTGGGGCATTGTTACTGTTACAAGAAAGAGTTCGAGACATGGAAGTATGATTTTTAATCCCAGAAATTTGCCCACTGTTAAATCCTACGAATCCGCCAGCAGTTAAGGTATTACTCGTTATAGTTGCATTAACAAAATTGCCCGTAATATTCGGATCAACATCATTTGTAGAGTTATGAATGACTCCCGTATTACTTCCAACAAGTCCCCCATAATAAACACTCATTGCTGAAGTGGGTGCCACGTTTAAATTAGCATGCCCAAAGGAAGTAGAGACATTTTCAAGTGTACCAGCATTTCGTCCTGCTAAAAGCCCCGCATGTAAAATGGGCGTTCCTGAAATCATTGAAGCAGATAAAGTCGATCCAAAAATTTTCAAATGAGAGATCGTTGATCCAACATCTAAACTGGCAAAAATCCCCTGCCCATAAATTGTCGTTGATCCAATTTGTTGATAATTGCTAAGAGGAAAAGAGTAGAGGCCATAATTATTTCCCTCTAAGTGATAGGTCCCACTAGTAAATGGATAAAAAGATGCTCCCTCATAATAAATATTTTTCTTTAACTGATAAAAAAATCCAGGAGTCATGGCCAAAAATTGATTGTAGCTGCAAATCCATTTAGGATCAGCTGCTGTACCCGCCCCATATTGAGAGGCATAATAACCATGGCAATCACGTTTTAGATAGGGAACATCCATTTCGATACTCGCTTCAAAAGCTAAGCGTGGCGTATCATGACCTTCATCTGGCATAATCCACTTTGTATTAAAATTAGTACTCCAATTAGAAAAGCTAGCTTGTATTTTTGTGCTCGCTAAAGGTGACTGAGTTCCACATCCATTTGTGGGTCCTATGGAGTCATTATCACCAGTAAAAAAATTAGTTCCGCTTGCTTGGCATACTGGAGCCGTCGTTACAAAGCCTCCGACAATACCACCTAGTGTGTGATCGTAGGTCGCGCTTCTATTAGAAGATCTGATCCCATTAAAAGCAAGGACTCGATCAATATGGCCAGAATCAGCAACACCAACAGCTCCTCCCATATAAACAGGACTTGCGGCAGTTGTCTGAGAAGAAGAGCGAAGATTAGCTTCTGCGTATGAATCAAAAAGAGTGACGTTACTAGCAGAACCGATTAATCCACCGACAAAACGGCTTCCTTCGATTCTCTCTGATTTAACAATCGCCTCGGATAAGGATAAATTAACGGCTTTACCAATAATGCCACCAACAGGTGAAGAAGCTAATGAATCATCATGAGGACCTGCACCGAGGGAACCAGAAAAACTGACTTTTGAAATGGTGCCATTTTCAGCAGTTCCAAAAAGACCTCCGACATTAGCAAGTCCTTTATGATCACTGATAGCGTGAACTTGGTGAACTTGAAGGTTTGCCGAAATTACAGCAGAAGCATATCCAACAGCTGCTCCTACATTATTTTGACCTTCAATATGGCCGTGAATTTTGATATTTTCTAAAACGCTTGGGTAAGTAGAGGCAGCGGGTGTTTCATCTTGAAATTTTCCAACTAAAACACTAATATTATCTCCACCTTCGCAATTAACAATTCCTTGATTAATTACTAGATTTTTAAGTGTGGCATTTCTCACCTCTCTAAAAAAACCTACTGCCTTATTAAAAGCGGTTTGTGAAGGAACCATGCAATCAATCATAAAATGAGAAATTTTATGATTTCCCCCATTGAAAACTGGATTATCAATTGTTGAATACCCCAATTGATTACCATAGTAATGCGAAGGATCTCCTCCCGAAATACTTAATGAATCACCGATAGGTTCTATTTTGGTCATGCCATAATCAATATCTGTGAGCAAGTCAAAACTCGATGCTTTATAAGTTAAAAATTCCGATCTTAATAAGTTCAACTGCTCTTTCGTGCAGATGGCATAAGGCCTTCCAGTTGTTCCAGCACCTGCAGCAAAACTAGTCGTCGCCATTCGCGGACCTGGAACACAAACGTCTGCCTCATCTGACTTGACATGAAGAAAATATTTTGGAGGTGTGTACGTTTTTTCAACAACTGTTTTTAGCCTAGGGTTATCGCTAAATGGAATGACATCTACACCATTAGAACCATCGCAAGCACTTCCCCCATAAAAAATTTCTACTGCAAGTGAAAATCCATTTCCAAAAGTTGTGGGTACACGTATTTCAAAAGGAGCACTAAGTCCCCCAGAGGTAGTAGTATTAGTTTCAGCACACATAGATTGAGCAATTTTTACTGGAGGAGTAAGGTCTCCAAAATTTTTAGATTCAAATGCGACCACTCGATACGAAGTTGCATAACCTTTATTAAAATTTGATGTGAGAGTTTTATCACAAATATAGGTATTTAAACTCCCAGAAACAGCGCCGAGATTTTTGCACGTTAAAAAATCTGCACTTGGCAATTCGTAAATTCCAGGCGATGGTGTTGGATTAAATTTTGTATCCGCTGAAAAAGCAGGATCGTTGCAACCAGCATTAGTTAAATCTATGGCAATAGTCGTATCAGTACCGTTTAATACTGCCGAGGTCTTTCCACAATATGTTTTACCCTTAAAGTCTGGTAGTGCACCATTAGCAGCTTGTAGTTCCCAAGCAATAGCATAAAAACTCCAAGTCCCATTGGGAAAAACTAAATCGGCAGTGTCGTTTTCGATTTTTTTGGTAAAAAATTTACCATCAGAACTTTTTCCATAAAGAATTAATCCGTTGTTTGCTTTAGTCGCTAAAACAGAGGCAAAGTTTCCGGAAAAAATTTTTAATTTTGAAGTCGTATTACCTGCTGATTTAGAACAGGCCATTTCCAAGAAGGAAAGACTTAATAGTAAAATAATGTTGAACCTAGATGGCTTCAATAATTTCTTCATATAATATTCCTTAATCTTTAAACGACTAACCTAAACAGCAAAGTTCACCTGTGATTAGTCTAAAGTCTTATCGGAAATATAAATAAAAAATTGAAAATATAATAACTTACTGAATTGATTTTAAAGGTCTACTAACATAACTGTGTCTAATTGTTGTCAGTTAGTAGACCTTAAAAACTTATTTATGAATAATTAGGTCTTTAGCATCAAATCGAACTTTTTTAGATGTTGCATACTTATCTTCAGCGTCTCTGTATCCAGCAGGACAAGCGACTACGACTTTCCACCCACTTCCGGCAAGTCCCAAGATCTCAGTGTACTTAACTGGATCAATTCCTTCTAATGGACACGTATCAATTCCTACAACAGCAGCTGCCGTCATAAAGTTCCCTAGAGCAATATACGCTTGGCGAGCGGCCCACTCAGAAATCATGTGGCTGCGAGGCCCGGTGACTAAATCACCTAACATCATTTTTTTATAACCTTCCATACTGCTTGCTTCAATGCCTCTGATTTTTGCAGTTTGATTTAAAAAAGCATCGATGTGTGCTTCGTCCATTTTTTCTTTAATCGCAAACACTACGTGGTGAGAGCAATCAGAAACTTGTGACTGGCCCCAAGAAACAGCCTTTAATTGATCTTTAATTGCTTGGTCTTCCACAATGATAAATTTCCATGGTTGTAATCCATAAGAAGAAGGAGACAAAATAAGAGCGAGCTCAAGAGATGCCCAAGTATTTTTGTCGATTTTCTTATTCGCATCAAATTTTTTAGTAGCGTAACGCCACTCAAGTGATTCAATCAATTTTTCAGGTGATAAATTTTTCATTAAAGTCTCCATAATATTAATTAATATATCAGTTAAATTGAATGCCTATTTTACCATTAATTAGCGCACAATAAAAACATAAAGATTAATTTACTTATTTAGCGAAAATTGATAACGGTGAGTACTGATAGACTCTGATACCGTACATCTGAACTAATTCCTTTTTAATAAGTTCTAGATGCTGATCTGTTACATCAGTAAATCCAGCTAAATCGCAATTAGAGACCCGTAAATAATACCGATTGACTACAATTGCTCCGGGATTCAAGGATGGACGTAGCATTTGCATGAAATTGCGCTCTAATTCACCTTTGAAATAGGATGGAACATCACTTAGAGATAGAAAGTCATAAGTTTTTAAACCACTGCTTAAATGAGCAATCATGTCTTCCGTTATATAAGTCGTCTTTGTCTGAGAATCTTTTATTCGTTGGTGAATTTCTTTTTGAGCTTCAATGGGAACTCCTGCGAGGGATTTAATTTTTCCGTAAAAGCAAAGATGTAAAAAAAAACTTTTCTGCGCCAGATCCGTTGTAAAAAGTCGATCAAAGGCGTTTGAGTAAAATTCAAAATGAGATTCTTTTATATTTTTTTCAATAAAATGCCCTTTGTACAAAAGTGCATTAAACAAAGTTTTATTTCCAAGACAAAATAAGACTAACTTCCAGCGAGCATGGGGAAAACTTTCTTGGTAATATTTTTTTTGGGCATTTAGATCATCAAAGCGCAAAATATGATCAAAGTCAGCTCCCAGAATTGTTCTTGTTACTTTCGCCAAAACTTGAAATGTTCGTTCCCATTTTCCTAAATACAGAACTGAAGTAAAATTAATCTCTGTAAAAACTTTGCTAAAAAAGTCTTTTACATCCTGATCAATATTTAATTGATTGAATATTTTTTTTCTTTTATCGCAAAAATTATCATCAGCGTATGGAAAATACCCCCAAAAGCATAAAAAATCCTCATAATCTAATTGCCGATAACTTGCCTCTCGAAGACTAGCTAGTCGAATTTGCTCTTGCGATAAATCCGCCAGAGTTAGATTTTCGGTAGTGCTTGAGCACAACGGTAACGCTCGCCCACCTGATCCACAGACACTAAAAATGGATTTTGGTTTGTAGTGATCGACTAATTTTATTTCTAGAGTTGTATCTTCATTACCAAGAGTATAATTAAGTCCACTAAAATATTTCTTGCTCATTACAATAATCCCTTTAATTTTTTTTGTGCATGCTCTCGACACAGATTGAACTCTTCATCTGTGATGAATCCATTGTGTCCCATAATTTGAGACAATCGCACACCGTGCACATGGGCCAGCTTATCGATTTCGATAACTTTTTCGTAATCAATATTGCGCGAAAGAGTAAATGATTCGAATTTTCCTTCCATCGCAAGCAATGCCGTTTCTGCTAAGCAGGCATAGACGATATTGCCTTCAAGCCCAATGTCTATTTCTATATTCACGTTATCTCCTGGAAGTTGAACTTCACCACTGGCAATAACAAGAACATCGGGTCTTTTAATGGCATCTTTTTCACTTATATCAAAAGGTCTTGAGACATCACAGATCACACAACCTGGTTTTACTTTCATAATATCTAAAATGGTTTTTCCCTGGCCAGAAGTTGTCGTAATAATAAGATCGGATTCGAACGAATGGGCATCTGATTCAGTGGAGATAATAATATTAGCTTCAGGATTTATTTTTAAAATATCATCTTTAAGCTCGATTAATTTATAGGCCCTGGGAGCAACGAGAATAATATTTTTCCAACTAAGTGAGAGAACTTTTGCAGACACAGCTCCGATACTTCCCGTGGCCCCTACGACCATCACAGTCCCTAGGAATTGATGATCCAACTTTTTTACAAAGCCTAGTTTTTCAACGGCCAGTTTAGCGGCCCACAACGTTGAAGCGGAAGAAAGTGAATTACCAGTTGTAACGGGAATGGGACTTAATCGATCGATTGTGACTCCAGCGTCACCTACAATTTTCGTATAGGCCCCTAGGCCCATAATCTTTGATCCGGCCTTTTGAGCTTTTTCGCAAAGTTTTAAAATTTTCTTATAAATAACGTCCGGCTCTTTCTCCATTAATTTTTTTGGAGTTTCAGTAACTGCATAAATTAATCCTTCAACTTTTTTTCCATTTTTCTCACTGACAATTCCGTCAATTTTTCCATAATAAAAACCAGGGGACATTGATAGAAGCTCTTCAATCCCCGATTCAAAGGGTTTGGAGTATTCTTTACTAATGAACTTAAGACCAGGCAGCTTAAAAAGATACCGAGAGCTCAGTGGATGAATAACAAATGAAAAAATAGCTGTGTCACTATTGTCTTCATTTAATTTTTTTATTTCAGGAGCAAGTTTTAATTCTTCAACTAAAGAGACCACATCATCATCCTTCACTGGAGATCCTATGCCTTTTTTTAATTGCATGATGCCTTCTAAAATTGAGTAATTAATTTTAGAGTGGCTTGACAGTTGCGGCAAACAAATCAGGGCTTCTTTAAGCCCTGCTTGTTTTAATTTTTCTTCTAATAAGGGCGAAACAATATCAATAATAAGAGTCTTTCCTTTTAGGTGTGAAAGATTGAGAAAATGAATATTAGCTTCATTTCCTACTAAAATATCACAAGAGAGAAACTCATCTAGTGCTCTATTCATTTTTCTATTTGATTCAGAAAATGATGGCACATTGCTTTTTTTAATTTTGAGTCTTTTAAGCACTGGAGAAAGTGCTTTAAGGTATTGATCGAGTCCCTTACTGCTATGAAGATTAAATGGCATTTTTGTTAAAAAATAAGGATCGGCCATGACTAAATTATTCTCTAGGTCTTCTAACACTTCCACAAATGATTTCTGAAGTGCAGCAGAATAAAACCCAATTTTTCTTTTAGATAAAAAATTTTTATTTTTCAAATAAAAAAGTCTTAAGGCATAAGGAATATAAACATCTTTAATAATTTGACCATCTACAATCGGAGTAAATTTCGCCGATGTTTTTATTCTATAGGCATCAGGATGAAGGAAAAAACCTTTTTTAAATTTTATTTTTTGCGGTAAACCAGAAATACAAATAACATCACAAACTCCATCATATTTTTTTATAATACTTTCAGTTAATTCCATATCAAAATTTGTTGAGTACTGAGTGATACGATATGTAACTCCGTTAAATTCAACTTCTTCGTCAAAATTATAGTGATCTTGGGCAAAGGCCAAAGAAAGAATATGCTTCATACATCCTTGCGAGGAAATTTAAGCGAGATAAAGAAATAACTTCTCTTTATAATCACTGTACATGCTCTTTTTGAGCTCGGGTAAATCCTCTATTGTACGTGTCTTATCGTAAGAGAGTTTCGAAAACATGAAAGGAATTAACTCTTTGGGAATACCCAAGAGTTTAAGTAATGAATTGTGAACCGGGTTCTTCATTACAGGAATATACTGAGTTTTTAAGCATAAAGCTTGATTAATGTCTTCTAAAAATTCTTTAATCGTTGGTAGTTCTGAACTTATTAAATGATAGGTTTTCAGCTCTAAACTAAAATCTTCTCTAAGAATAAGGGCAACCATTGCTTGAGCACAATGATCAACTGGTATTATTGGAAGTCTTGTTTTTGGGTTAAAACTTAAAGGCAAATAGGCAATTGTTTTTAAAAGAAGTGAGTGCTTTTTAAGAACACTCATAAAATAATAAGGTCCGTCACATTTATCCATTCGGCCTGTAACTGAGTCCCCAATGATAATTCCGGGACGAATTATTCTAATAGGAAGCTTACAATCACTTAGACCTTTTAGATCACGCACCATTTTTTCAGCATGATATTTAGTTTCTGAATAATAATCATTAAATTTTTTTCTTTCAGGGAAATGATCTTCTTCTAAAAAATAGGTCTCTTCATCACCAACCGCTATAGTTGAAACATAAAAGAAAGCTTTTAGTTTTTTACAATTTTTAATAAGTCGTAATGTATTTTGAGTTCCAACGACATTCTGTAAATAACATTCTGAATGCGATGCCATGACATCATAAAGGGCGGCTGCGTGAATAATAAAATCAACATTTTCGATAATATTATTATAATCCACATTATTTTCAATCATTTGAGGATTAGTAATATCACCTTTAATTAATTTAACATTTTCAAGATCGCTAAATTTAGAAAATTCTGAGTTACGAGACAGAATAAATATTTCTTTTACATCAAAATGTTTTAAAGCAATCTCGCGAACTAAATATTGCCCCAAAAAACCGGTGGCTCCTGTGATAAATATTTTCATATTAATGAAACTTGAGTGCAAAGATTAATCATGTCTGTTTGATCTTTTGGAGAAAAAACAGAAAGAAAATTCGGATGACATCTAATATTCCATGAATTGGAATGGTTTAATATCTCTCCATCGCCAAAAAAAGCTAATGAGTCTTCGTCTAGTAAATCAATTTTGATTTTTTCTGTTTCAAAACTAATAAGATTTTTATCATCTTTGGGATAATGACCATGCAATATTTTTAAAATGCATTGAATGAGTTCAAGTCTATTTTGGTGCTTAAATATCGTTATATTAACTTTTCCATCTTGATGATTTGTATTGGGAGCAACAATAAAATCTCCCCCAAGTGCGGGTTGATTATTAACTAAAATTAACGGAGATAAAAGAATGTCATTATATTCTTCTGATTCAATTTTAAACTTATAACTTTTAATTTCTCTATTTAATAATTTTTTAGCCAAAAAAAGAGAGTAAATACTTTTGCCAGAAAACTTCATAAAACTTTTAAATTGAGGATAAGCTGATCTTAATTCATTTATCTCGCGAGCTACTTCGGCCGCAAAGCCGAGGCCTCCGTTTGTGGCCATAAATTTTCCATTGATTCCAATAAGATCAATTTTTTTCTTAACATTTTGACGGATTGTTTGAGTGATTTTTTTGATATTAGAGCTTGATCCTAACACACGAGCAAAATCATTAGCTGTGCCGCCAGGAACAACTAAAAGGCTAACTTCTGTTCCCGCGAGTCTTTGAATAATTGTATTTACTGTACCGTCCCCACCTACAGAGAGGATAGCATCGATATTTTTTTCAATATCGCTATCTAATTTTTCGTAGAGTTCTTCTAAATTACTCGGAGTCATGTATTCAACATTACTTCTAAAAAGAGCATTGTTTATTTGCTCTTGCCAGTCGTTTGCGCCATTTGAGGCCCTCTGATTTAAATAGACAGAGATGTTTTGCATACCATAGTCCTAATTGATTGTTACACCAACTATTGTAACAACTTTTAGAAGTGCACCCTTAAGAAGTGAAATAATTACATTGATACTTAAAAAGCGTCTAAATTATAGACTGAGCTCTAAGATTTCATACAGATGGGTCCAAACAAGCTTCATTTTTCTTCCGTAAGATTCACTTTGAGCTCCTTCTTTCACCATTGCTGCCACCATTTGATGTATCCCCATGTTTTGGGCCTTTACCAACGATAGATATAATGAACCGTTCGAAATTCCAGAACCTCGGTGAAGCTTTGATATCCCAATGGTTTTAACTACTATGCAATCGTGTTCGATAAAATTGATGAAATACCCGATTTTCTCTTTTTTTGGAGATAAAATAAAAAAGGAAAGACTAAAGTCTTCTTTTTTTGATTGTGCCACATAAAGAGATCGAAATGTATCAAAATCAATAGGTGTAGCAAGATAATTCTCATTGAAAATTTCAAGAGATAATTTATGGAGATCTCGCATATCCAATTCAGTTAATTCTTTGGGCATAAAATCTAGCGTATAACCTAGACTCATCGCCTTTTCATAATCTGCTTTGGAGAGATCAATGATATTTTGTAATTCAGTATAACCTTTGGAAGAGAAAACTTGGTTTGTTACAAGACCATGTTTTTTTAAAAGTGTGAAATATTCAAGAGGGCGGTCTGGTTCAAATGAAAAATAGGGGCCTTGATCTTTAAAGCTTAACAATCGATACGGAAGCCACGTTGAAAAATTAATTGGCCCTAATACTTTTTTAGCGCCTTTGTCTTTACTCCAACCAGCAATCAGTTTCTTAAATTCTTCTAACACTACATCAACCTTCGAATTTTTATAATCAAAATCCAAAAGACCGAAATATGCTAAATCATCAAATGGCGTAAGACAAATCATTGAACGAAGTAATACAACACCTTCGTCTTTAATAAGAAAAAAATCATGTGCCAAACTGTGAAGCTTGAAATACATACTTTCTAATTCAACAGGAAGTTTTTTTACCGCTGGATCATTTTTATAATAATCATTTGGAAAACTCGCAAATTCTAAAATAAAAGCTTTTTTATCAAGGCATTTGCTATAAAATTCAATTTGTAAGGACATATAAAATTCCTGAATAAAGAAAAACGATTAGATTTAAGGTTGCAAGATGCTCTACTATTTTAAATTTTATTTTTCCATTATTCAGTGCGAGTAATCCACTCAACAAAATAACGATGGTGATATAAAAGAAATACTGATTTAAATTTTCTTGAAAAAGATAATGAATAGCAAATACATGTAAAATCAATAGCACTCCAACAATTTTAATGACTCCACCCATGCCATAAATATAACGGTATGTTTTTAAAAGTGGATGAGCATTAGGATCTAGTTTTCTACATACTTCATAGCTAAAAAACGCAAAAAGAACTGAAAAAGAATACACCCAGTCCATTCGTGAAAATGGCACTGAAACATTATTTCGATAGGTCGACATACAGTAAAGACAAAGTGTCACGAGAATTAATTGATGGGTAACTGCATAGAGAAGTGGACGTGCATTGATCCATTCAGCTACATAAAACTCTTTATACATCAACCACAAGTGTATGATGATTAAAGTATAAAACATGGTCGAAAACTTATAGTCTAACAAAAAAAGAAACGCATCAAAGGTGATTAATAATCCAATGCCTAGATTGATCCCGTTTTTAAATTGTGGCAAAGGAATTAATCCACGTGGAAGCGGTCTTGTTGGATGAGCAAGTATATCTTTTTCGTAGTCTTTATATTCATCCATCATACGAAGGACAATAAAAAATAAAAAATATCCTAAAAAAGATAGGAACATATCAAACTTAGTTGGATGTGCAGATAAAAAATAACCTGAACTCACGGGGCCCATCGTGATTAATAGATAACTTGCAAGTGGAGTTCTTTCTTTAAAAAATATTAACCAGTTTTTCATTTTTTACCTATTTATCTTTTTTCCACCAGAGGCCAAGCGATCAATTCTTGCCCGATGTCTTTTGTCTTTAATTATTTTTGTTTCTGCTACTTTTGATATTTCAGGAAATGTTTTCTGCAAAGTACTTGCTTTGTCTTTTAGGTTTTCTCCCAGAAGAACAAGCTCGTTATTTAGAGTGCGATGAATAAAACTTAAGTCGTGATTAAGAAATTTATAGATCTTTTGCTCTAATTGAAAGTCTTCTGCATGAAGCTGCGAGCGCCCTTCATACCACCAATCTTTACTCTCATTATCAACTGCAATTCGATCCCCCATAAAATGCCAAATCTGACCTTTTGAATCGAGATATTTATTAAGTTCATTTTCTTTTTTATTGTTAAGATAAAAAGGACATACGTGAGGACCTGTTACCCACATACCGTTACTTTTATTTTCAGACTGAATTTCAGGAATAGGATTTCCTAGATGAAGAGCATGAAAATAATTTTTATCGAGTGATTTTTTAACTGAAACTCTCGCATCTACAATACAGACCGGCTCAACTTCGCTCGATCCATAAACGTGCATAATTTGGGTATCTTTATAAGTATTAAATAGCTCTTGAAATTGCGAACAAGGAGTGAGCGCACCTCCAATATGGATATCTTTAATATTTGATAAAGTAATCTCAGCATTCATGGCCTTCATAAACGCAGGGCCTGCAGTCATGGTTTCAATATTGTAAATTTTTGAAGCGCCCTCTAACCATTGGAAATTTTTTTTTGACCAATTAGTTGGAAAAAAAACAGTTGGTTTTCCCTGTGCCAAATTGAGAAGTGTCCAATTAGCAAAAATACAAAGATCACTTCCAGAAAAAGCATCAAAATGCAGGGATTTTTTTAAGACTTCAAATTGTCGTAAGAGATAACCTTGCTCTCGCACAACACCTTTTGGTGTCCCACTAGTGCCAGAGGTAAAAGTAATTATTCCAGGATTTTTTTCATCAATCGATTCCAAAATCAACTGAGAATTTTTTCCAGACAATAAAGTTCCGGGCCTAATCCAATGGGGAATTTGTCTTATTTCTGGAACCCTTAATCCCCAAAGATTACCTACCATTGAGCTGATAAAAATTTTGGGATTAACTATTTTAATTACTTCAGAAATGCGCTTAATTGGCATCCAGGGCTCAACTAAAACAATACTGCCACCAAGGCCCAGAACTGCTAAAATAATAGCATATAAGTCTACTGTTGGCTCTGTAGCAATAAGAACAGAATCACCTGCTTTAAAGTTTTTATCTATTAATGAGCTTTGGGCCCTAATGACTCTCTCACGCAGATCCGTAAAAGTATAAGTTGGCCCATTTGGTGATACAAAGGCCAATTGGTCTTTCATCTCAAGAGACTTTAATGCAAATAATTCTATACAGTTCATGCGCACATTATCGTGATCCTCTAAAAAAAGATAAGAACTATCTTTTTAACCCGACAATAACGGTCAGAATAATTCACTACTCAATCTTACTTCCTTTCAACCGATAACTTTAGAAATCAATATCCCATGAAGGAAAGCACCATGCTTAACACGAAACGTTTATTAACTGTAACGAACAAAAGTACTTATCACTTTGCTAAAAAAGAAAGTGGTGGAAAAGGCTTCAATCTTTTTTTATTAAATGCTAACGGAGTAAATGTCCCAAGCTTTATCACACTACCTCCGAATTTTTTTGAATCATTTAAAGAATCAACAAAGATAAATGAATTTATTGAAAATATTTTTGTCGACCCACATCTATCCCTATTAGATATCTCAGAAAAAATACGTATGAAAATCGTAGAAACAAAATTTACTAAAGATTTAGAAGATCAAATCCAGACCATTTATAAAGATTTAAACAAAGATTTAATTTCTGTTCGATCAAGTGCGCACGACGAAGATAGTGCACTACACTCTTTTGCTGGTCAGCTTAGCAGTTTTCTTTATATCTCAGATTTTCAAAATGCATTAGCAGCGATTAAAGAATGTTGGGCATCTGCATACTCAGAGCGATCTTTACACTATCGAACGATCAATAAACTAGAGCTAAAAAATATTAAAGTTTCAGTTGTTCTTCAAGAAATGATTGATCCAGATATTAGTGGCGTCCTGTTTACATGTAATCCTGTAAATGGAAATAATGATCAAATATTCATCAATAGTGTTTATGGTGTCGGAGAAGGTCTCGTCTCTGGTCTTTTAGATGCTGACACTTATGTTATCTCGAAAATTGCTGGCGTAATGTTGGAAAAAACGATCGTTGAGAAAGCAAAAAAACTCATACGAGATAATTCAAATCAAAGATGTTTGGAAGTTGACGTTGAGAATTCTCTGCAAAATGCTGATTCTTTATCTTCAAACGAAATAAAAAAAATTCATGCAATCGCTGCTAAAATTGAACTTTTTTATGGAAGACCTCAAGACGTTGAATGGGCCATTAAAGATGGTGAACTCTATATTTTGCAATCTAGACCAGTTACTACTGCAACAGAAAATAATCGAGGCATTCTCTATATTTGGGACAATTCTAATATTGTAGAAAGTTATGGTGGTATTACAATGCCGCTAACTTTTGGTTTTGCTCACTACGTTTATCATGAGGTCTACGTTCAGTTTTGTGAAATTTTAGGTGTGCCTGAAAAAAGCATAAAAGAAATGGATCGAAATTTAAACAATATGCTAGGTCTTTTTTACGGACGCGTTTATTACAATATTCTCAACTGGTATAAACTTGTGTCCATTCTTCCTGGTTTTAAAAACAATCGTCAATTCATGGAAACAATGATGGGTACCAATGAAGGAATCTTAGATGAAGTCGCAGATCGGGTTCGTCCGGCAGATTTTCAAAATGGATTTGGAGCACAATTTCGCCAATTCATCACTGGAATGAAATTCTTCTGGTTTCACCTCACTATCCAAAGTTTTGTTGATAAATTCCAAGCAGATTTTCACGTGGTCTACGACAAATTTAGAAAAATTGATTACTCGCGATTATCGGCCGATAAAACATTCGAACATTTTCAAAAACTTGAAGACCAAATTTTAAGAAAATGGCATGCCCCCATTATTAATGACACACTCTGTATGGTCCATTACGGAACATTCAAAAAACTTACCAGCAAATGGTTAAGTCACTTGGGTGACGCTTTCTACAATGACCTACTCGCTGGAAACGGTAATTTAGAATCGGCCGAACCAACTAAAAGGCTAATCATTCTCTCTGGTGTTGTTTCAAAAAATCCTGAATTAAAAGCACTTATTCTCACAACCCCCAATGAACATTGCTTAGAGGCCCTCAACCAATCAGAGTTTCAAGATTTTTATAAAATGGTTCTTGATTATATTGATCGATATGGATTTCGCTGTATGAGCGAAATGAAATTAGAACAAAAAGATCTCCACCAGGAGCCTGGTCTCTTTTTTATTTTCTTAAAAAATTTAATTAATTGCGGACAAACTGATTTACATGAGTATGAAAAAAGAGAAAAAGATATTCGCAACAATGCTGAGGCTCTGTTAGAAAAAAATATTTCTGGCATTAAAAAAATTATCTATAAGTGGTCACTCAAACATGCTCGCAAGGCCGTTATGAATCGTGAGAATACAAGATTTTGTAGAACTCGCATCTATGGTGTTGTCCGCTCAATGTTTTATGCTATCGGTGAAGATTTTACTAAATCAAACATAATCGACAAAAAAGAGGATATTTTCTTTTTAAGTTTTGATGAATTCAAAGGAGCCTTTGAAGGAACTAATACAATTCAAAATCTTCGTGCCGTTATCGAAGTTAGAAAAAAAGAATATGAAGGTTATAAGGATGTTGAACCAGCTCCTCGTTTCATCACAAGAGGCCCTGTCTATTGGCAAAACATTCATACTGAAAAAATTGAAGAAGTGAAATTCGATGAATCAACTCTCCTTCCAAATCAAATGCGAGGAACACCTTGCTCTCCAGGAGAAATCATTGGAGTGATTAAGGTAATCATGGGTCCTGATGACGATATGGTTTTAAATGGAGAAATCCTAGTTACAGATAGAACAGATCCTGGGTGGATTCCACTTTATCCTTCGTTATCAGGATTACTGGTTGAGCGCGGAGGACTACTTTCACATTCAGCAATCGTTGCTCGCGAAATGGGACTGCCTACTGTTGTTGGAATTAAGGGCCTCACAAAAAAATTAAAATCTGGAATGAAAGTTAAAATGAATGGAGAATCAGGAATTATAGAAATCCTCGAAGATTAAGCAATTAATCCCTATTCGTTTTAAACAATAAAAAGCCGATCCTAAGATCGGCTTTTTTATTTTATTAAAGGCTAAAAGCTATTGGTGATGGAAGAGGCAACACCATTGATTTATCAACTTGGTGGTAACGAGAACCTGCCATTTTTTCATTAGCAGTAGGTGCAAGAATATCATTTTTAGATTGTGAAATTGCTTTTGTAATATCTAGTGTTCTTGAAAGTTCCGCCGCTCTAATCGCGCGAGCGCGGTTTACAAGACCAGACGTTTTAACTTTTCCAACTAACCACGGCTTTACATCAACAGTTTCCATGATGATTTTTTTAATTTCTCTAAAGCCTAATTTAGGGTTGGCGTCTTTTACGGCGCCAGCGATGTTGGCAACATAAGGAGCTGCTTGAGAAGTTCCACTAACAGCAAGATAATTATTCATCGGAATTGTTGAAAGAATACCTACTCCAGGAGCAGCCACTTCTACGTTTTTAGCTCCATAGCAAGAAAAGTTTGCCAGTGCTTGGTCACCTAAAGTCGCAGCTACTGAAATTTTATTTTCAGCTTCAACGTTTGTTGGAGAAGATGGTACTTCATCATTGTTAGATCCTTCATTTCCAGCTGCAAAAACAAAAAGTGTATTTGGAGCAGATGATAAGAATTTTTTTGTTTCAGCAAGATTTACTGTAAAAAAATGATTTGTGTATAACTTCAATTCGTCAGCAGTAGGATCTTTTTTGAAAAAAGTTTTATAGAGTTGAGAGATAACTCCAGAGATAGCATCGTATGAAGTACCAAATGATCCGTTCATAACATCAGCTTTGGTTCCGTTGATGTATCCACCAATTTCTACATAAACCTTAGTCTGTTGTTGAGCTAAAGCAGTAAGGGCTGCCTTTAGAAGTGTTTCTTTAATTCCACCTTTATCTGCCAGTTGAACAAATTTAGAGTTTTTTCCAGGAACTTTTACTTCCGTTGGAATAAGTTTAATACCAATGGCGCGAGCTTCTGGTGAATTTTTCACGGCAATCCCAGTTACGTGAGTTCCGTGCATCCAGTTTCCAAAAATTTGAAGATTTTTAATAAATGCTTCATCTTTAAATTTTTCTCTGGCCCAATCACGCTCTTCTGTAGTGATTGTTCCAAGAAAAGATTTTAATTGAATATCAAAAAACTTTCTAGCGTCAGGTGTATTGGAATTCGCGTATGAGTAATCAACAAGTGTGTTATTGCCTTCAGCAAAGTTCCATCCATTGACATCATCAGGATATCCATTCTTATCTTCGTCGCGATCGTTTGAGGGAATTTCCAAAGGATTAACCCAAGCTTTGTTTACAAGATCTTGGTGTTTAAAATCGTTACCCGAATCAACAACTGCAATAATTGCTGAATTCGCCGACTGAACTGATAAAAATAAAAGAACTGCTAAAAAATTAAGTTTTGTCATCCACTGACTCCTTTCTCGATAACCATTATGGTATTGCTTAAATAGTGCGCTCAAGGATCTTTTTAATCCATGCTATATTTCTGACTAAACCTTACCATTGTGCAAAGCTCTGTCCGACATATATCCACCCTGGGAATAAAAAAGGCCCACTTACGTGGGCCTCTTGCTAATCCATTACATTCTTGGGTGAAAGTATTGAAAAATATCTATTTTTTAATTAGTAAGCTTGGACGAATTGGCTTGAATGCAAATCCTAATCCTGCTGGTTTAATCGATAATGATTTCTCAACAGGAACATCAATAATGATTACGCGAGCATTCGAAATTGCTAAATCAACTGTAGTTGTTTTTGCTAATTGCGCCGCTTTTAACGCACGTGGTTTATTTACAATTCCAGAAGATTTAACTTTTCCTTTTAACCAAGATTTTACATCAACAGTTCCTACAAGAATAGCTTTCAAATCGCGAGCGGATAAAGCTGGATTCACATCTTTCATTGCTGCGATAATGTTTGTTACATATGGAGTCGCTTGGCTTGTACCACTAAGAGGAATATATGTATTAGTTGGCGCAGTTGAAATAATGGCAACACCAGGTGCTGCAACATCGACCTTAGTTGCTCCGAAATTAGAGAAGTCAGCAAGAGATTTATAACCTAGGGTTGCTGCTACAACAATTTTATTATCTGCAGGAATATCTGCTGGGTAATCAGGAAACAAATCATTATTAGAAGAATCGTTGCCAGCGGCGATTGTAAAAATTGTATTCGGCGCAGCTGCAAACATTTTTGGACCATCAAGCATAATTTGGCCGAAATAAGCTTTTAATAAAGTATCCATCTCTTCTTTTGTAGGCACGCGTTTAATTTCTGCGATAAAACCTGATTGAATAAAATTAGTAGCATCACCATAACCAATTCCAAAAGATTGGTTAACAACATCAACTTTGTGTTGATTAATAATAGTATGAAGTCCAATCATTTCTGTAATTTGTTGAGCGGCACTATCTACAACTTCTGCTTTATATTCATCAAAAGTTTTTGTCACTTCTGTATTATCTTTATTAGGATTAGGTGCAACTTTAGGAGCGTTAGGATCTACTTTTACAAGTTCAGTATAAACCGTCGGAATGATTTTCATCGCAAGAATTTTTGCTTGTGAATTATTTAGTGCCGAAATTCCTGCCACGTGTGTCCCATGTATATAGCCACCAATGAAGTTAACTTTATTCATTAGGTCTTGGTCTTGATTATGTGATTTAAGCCACACTAATTCGGCTGAAGTCGATTTACCCATTTCATAATGACTGTAATAGCTGAAGAATGTTTTAACATCATCAGTGATTAAATAATTGTATTTGTCGTTGAAAACTTTAGGTGAATTCTCAGTGAAATCCCATCCATTAATATCGCCTGGAAGGCCATCGTTATCTAAATCTACTGTACTTCCAATTTGCTCAAATCTATTAATCCACGCTTTAGGGGCAAGATCTTTATGAGAGATGTCTGTACCAGAATCCATAACTCCAATTAATGAAGCATTTGCAGAACTAAATTGCACAAGGGCAAGTAAAGGGATTAAAATTTTCACGAAGTCTCCTGCGTAGAAGTAATGGGCGAGAAACTAACATTTTTTTTGATAAATTGAATATAAAAAAAGTTGACTAGGCCTATTTTTACTCAGACTCATGATATTGTAATAAATCAAAGCATCACAACGGAATTAATCTATGAAAAAAAAGGTAATTATTACACGCAATATACTTCCTGATGGACTTAGTCTTTTAGAATCCCATGGAATTGCTTTCGATGTTAATTTATCTGAGAAACCACTTAGCTATGAAGAATTAATGGAAAAGGCCTGCAACGCAGATGCAATAATCTCCATGCTCTCAGATAATATTGACCAACGATTCCTTGAGAGTAACCCCCACTTGAAAGTCATCGCAAATTACGCAGTTGGTTTCAATAATATTGATCTTATGACTGCGCGAGCATTAAATATTCGCATTGGAAATACACCAGATGTTTTAACTGAAGCAACTGCCGAGACTGCCCTAGGATTGATGATTGCTGCCGGAAGAAATTTCAAAGGGGCCAATTCAGCAGTTAACGATGGTAGATGGAAAAACTGGGGCCCAAAAGATCACCTAGGTTTTGCTTTAAGGGGAAAAACATTAGGAGTGATTGGTCTAGGTCGCATTGGAATGAGATTGGCTGAAATGGCGGCAAGCGCTTTTAAGATGCAAATTATTTATACGGCCAATTCAACTAAAGAAAATACATTCGGAGCAAAAATAGTTTCATTAGATGAGCTTCTCTCGCAATCAGATTATATATCAATCCATGCTCCACTGAATGCCTCTACCAAGCATTTAATCGGCAAGGATCAGTTTCAAAAAATGCGCCCGCACAGTGTTCTTGTAAATACCGCCAGAGGTGAAATCATCGATCAAGATGCACTTATCTGGGCCCTCAAGGAAAAGTTAATCTTTGCAGCAGGCCTTGATGTCACTGAGCCTGAGCCACTGCCATTATCGAGCGAATTATTAAAACTAGAAAATGTTTTTATCCTACCCCATATTGGCTCGGCGACGTTCGAAGCAAGAAGAGAGATGTCTATCTTGTGTGCAAAAAATATTATAGCGGGATTAAATGGAGAAAATCTAATTAGTGAAGTTAAATAAAAACCTCCGTCCGTAGAGGTATAAATAAATAAGGGGACCTTAATCCCCTAGTTTATATTTCAACTATTTTTTAATTTTTTGGAAGAGCTTTAATATTTGTAATTCTAGTTACGTCTTCACCACGTCCACCAAATTGATCGCGGTGAACTGAAACCATGCAAGTGTCGTTATCTACTTGTTGGTAGTCTTGATCTCCACGAACGAGAATTCCTTCTACGATTCCTGTTCTTGAATCAACAACGGCAGATCCAGAATTTCCACCGTAAGTATCGGCATTAGTTCTAAAGAAAATAGGATTTGAGTTATCTCTCATGTCTGCAGCTGCAGTAATTTTTACAGGAAGACCAGTTGGGTGACCAATAACAGTAAAAACAGCATCGTCAGCTGGTTTTCCAGAAGTTCTAACCTTTAGACCTTTGCGACCCACAACTGGGCGGTCTAGTTTTAAAACAGAATAGTCATTCAATGTGCTACTATTTTTTTCACGAGCAATAATTTTTGTGCATTTATAAACTTGATCTTTAGAAAATGTGAAAGATGTTTTTTCTTCGTTAGTGTTGGCGAAATCAAAAACCCAAGAGTGATTTTCACAATCTGATACAGCATTGATACAGTGACCAGCTGTCACGAGTGTATCAGCAGAGACTAAAAATCCTGAACAGTTCGCAGCTGCCATTTGTTTTGCAAAACGCTCTGTGGAACAAATTCCTTGTTCTTCAAGAGTGTTTGACTTGACAATGTACTTATCACCTTCTTGAACTAAGTTGTTGTTTAAGATTTGAGCAGCCGTAGATTTCGCTAATTCTTTCATTAAAGAATCAGAGCTCTCGAAAATATCTAGACGATCATCTTGCCCATAAATAACTTTTGGAACAATTTTAATTGGTGAAAAATTAGTTTTAACAGCTGCGTTAGCACCAAAACAAATTGTAAGAACTGAAAGCGTAATGAGACAAAATTTCATATCAGATATCCTTAAAAATGCCTGCAAATAGGCAGTGGATATTAAAGGCTTTTCAGGGCAATTTGTGCACTAACAAAACCTTACAATTGACTAATTTAATCAACTTAATTCTTACAACTTATTACCGCTTAAAAAGACAGCTTCTAAAGAGCCAGGAAAAGTGACCCCTAAGAAAGGAGACCACAAGGCCTTTGTTTTAAGCTTTTCTGAGGTGACAGTACAAGGTTTAGCAAGATTCAAAACAGTAAATGAGGCTGAGAAGCCAGGTTTCAAAAACCCCATCCCTTGACCCCATTTTTTATATTGATCCACTTTTGCATTAAGTGATGGCAAGAACTGATTGAAAAATTCGCCAGGATTTTCTGCAGTCACCAATGCAATGGTTTGGGGATTAATTTTCTTTTCTAATAAAAGCCAAGTCACAAATGGACCGTAAGTATCAAGCCCAGGTAGTCCGCTCATTCCTCTGGTTTTTTCTTCCGGAGAATGTGGAGCGTGATCAGTTGCTAAAAAATCAATTTCATTATTTTCTAGCGCATTCAATAATTTTTCAGCGTCGCTTATGGATCTTATAGGTGGATTCATCTGAAATTGAACTTGTTGGTCTGCAGGCATTTTTCTAAGCACTTCTTCAGAAAAATAAAGGTGTTGAGGAGTGACTTCACACACGACATCCACTCCGCGCTCTCGAGCTTTTTTTATAGCAGCTAGCCCCTCACCTGCGCTGTAATGACAAAGTTTTCCTTTGAGATTATATTTTTCTATCAAAAGCAACGCTAGATCGGTCGCCATCAATTCTGCAGAAATAGGTCTTCTGGTAAAATGATCCGTTTGAGATTTATTAAGCTCTAGAATTTCTGGGTCTTCACAATGAAAACTTACAGACTCTCCAACATAAAATTTAAGAACTTCATCGAGTTCTTGATTATTTTTAAAAAAGAGATCACCAACGGATGGCCCCATAAAAGCTTTATAAGGAACAGGAAAACTCAACGGTCTTGTAAGAGGTCCGATACCAGCATACATTAAAAAGGGAATGGCATTATTTTTTGAAAGCTTCACTTTTTGCAAATAAGTTTCATCATCAATTGGCGGAACTGGATTGTTAGGCATGTCCGCAACGTGCACCACGCCACCATTAAGGGCAGAACAACTTGATGAGTGAAAATCTTCTTTGTAGGTATTTTTACCTGAAATATCTTCTCTGGCATGGATGTGAATATCACCCATGCCAGCAAATAATAAACAATCATCATTAAAATAAAAATCTACATTCTCGGATGGTTCGAGGCAATCACCGACAGAAACAATTAAACCGGACACACAATCAATAATAATTTGTTTCCGAGAAACAAATTCACTCGTGGCGATAATAGCATCAATAATTTTATGTTTTTTCATAGAGCAATTTAAAAATTTAGTAAAGTTTTTAACTCAAATCGCCATAGTCTGTGATCTATATCAGAAATAGTCAAAGTCGTCTGTAATTCGTTTTGAACAAGATCAATTTTTTCCAGAATATTAGTTTGAGATTTTCTGTAGAGAAAAAAGTTATATTTACTTATTATTTCTTTTAATTCTTGCTCTGATTTTACTTTGAAAGAAAAAACCACACCTTGATTGCTAAGACCTAAAGGAGGGGTTGAAATTTCGCATAATTTAAAAAAAAGAGGTCCGCGCTGAACACTTTCTGAAACACTGTCGACTTCGAACTCAAAGACGTCAGATAGAAAATCCATCATCCGATTTTTATCCTGACTGTAAAGGAGAACTGGGCCACATTCATATTCCATTTATTAATGGTAAGAGATGCTGAGAAAAAATTCAACTTATTAAATTTTAGGAATGAGCTTTAGTGGTAGAACGGTGGTTCTTTGGACAGTTTCACCACGGCATTCATTGCCAAAGCAATGATAAGAGCGATTGCAGCTTAAATCTATATCCATTGAAAAATCTTGATCACCTCGAATAAGAATTCCTTCTACGAGATGAGTTTTAGAGTTGATTACTGGAGAACCCGAATTCCCACTAAAAGTATCAGCATTAGTTACAAAGGTGTATGTGAGAGAGTTATTACGGATAATGGCCTCATTAGTAAAAATTTTAGGCAATCCCATTGGGTGGCCAATAACTTCTAATGAATCGGCATCGTCAATTTTACCTATTCTTCGAATTGAAAGTGGCGCTCGCTCTGAAAGTTTTCGATTAATTTTTATTAAAGCGTAGTCTAGTTTAATATTTTCAGATTGTGATACAAGTTGGGCACAGGTAATTAAATTTTCTTTTTTGATAGTAACAACGCCATCAGTGCCCATAAAACCTAACGAATCGTTATAATCCAGGGCCCAATAATTTTTTTGGCACTCATATTTGTCTTTGATACAATGGCCCGCCGTTAATAACAGATCGGGGCCAACTAAAAATGCCGTGCAACTACCAACGAGAGGCATTTCACTGAATTTTTCATCGGAACAAAAATTCATTCCCGATTCTAAACTTTTCGTTTGAATGGAAATATTGTCTGTATCTTCAGAAGTCACTCTCCATTTAGGTATTTGAATTAAAACAGAGCGGGATTGAGTAATTTGGATACTTTCTTGTTCGGGATTTAGGTCACTTATAAGACGGCGATTGTCATCACCGTATATGCCTTTATTTTCTTCATAAGAAAAACTTGGGAATGCTTGCGCGCTAGAGATAGCGATCCCCCAAAAAATTAGGCTTAATGACAAATAAAATTTCATAAAGGCTTACTAACAACTCTCATCCTCTTTGTATGCTCAGGAAAAAGTATAGTGAATATTTTACAATCTTACTTTTAGCTTGAGTATGTAAACAAATTTTAGTTTTTGTTACTTCATATTTATTGGACCAAGAAGAAAATATGGAAAATTTAAAAAAATCATGGAATCCTGCAGAAGTCTCTGGTCTAGGCCACGGACTTTTTATTTCCAAACAAATAATAAAAGCTCATGGCGGTGTGATTTGGGCAGAAAGCGAATTAGGAGCAGGATCAGAATTTAAAATTAAACTTCCTCTGCATCACTTATCTTGAAAAAAACCAGGTAATCTCTTCTTCAAACATGGCCCCTCTTTCTTTCAATGCATCTCGAAGTGGAAAACTTTTTGTCTTTAATTTTGTTAATTCAAAAAAGTTTCCGTATAAATCACGAATTTCCTGCTCAACAACTGAATATGGAGGTCCTGTTTCAACTTCACCGCAATTAAAAATTGGAGCAAGGAGCGTTTTTAAATCAAGTGCTAATTCGCAAAGAACATGAGCATATTTTATCCGCTCATCTCTATTAAAGGCCACCATAGATGCCCGATCGTAACAAGCAGTGATTTCTGAAAAAAAGCTACTAGGGAGAAGAAAAAAATCACCTTGATAAATATCGATATTTTCACCACTATAAACAGTAAATTCTCCAACTCTCCTTTGAGACATTTTTAAATTATTTTCTTCAATAAAATCAATGATCGCAACCTCAGAGAACTCTACTCCGTAAACGTGTAATCCGTGCTCTCTTAGAAACAACATGTCGAGTGATTTTCCACAAAGAGGAACTAAAACCTTTTTGTGACCTTTAAAACAATCAATGAATTCAACTAGGCTTTCATGAACTGCACTTTGGTGAAAACCTATTTGATTATTTAACCATCGTTCATTCCAAAAATTATAATTAGGCATTGAGTTCCTTTAATGCGTTATGAACGATATTAAAATCGTGTGTTCTAAAAATAATTTGTCCCAAATTCTTTAAGAGAATTTGTTTAATCAATTGAAGGTGAAGTATTTCAGCATCTTCAAATGTGTTTTTACCAACTTGAAGCGATTTTCTTAAAAATGATTTTTTAGAAATTCCAACTAACCAAGCTCCTTTAAAATTTTGTTTTTTAATTTCGTTCACTACATTTTCTATCTTGTTTAACAGCTGCCAATTTTGTTCATAAGATTTTGAAAAACCAAAACAAGGATCTAAAATAATTTGATCTAAGCAATCACTTGATTGAAATATCTCAATTGCATCAGAAAATTTTTTTATCGTCGAGTCTTGAATATCTTCATCCATTTTTACATAGTCCATGTGTTTTAAAACAAATTCACGTGAAGGAATATGCGTGCTTGAGTAAAGATAATAAAAATTCTTCTGCCGTTTTTTATCCTTTAATAAATTAATTAAATTATCGTCTACTACGCCAGAGACATCATTAAAAATGAATCCCATATTTTTATATCGACTCATAAATTGTCTCTCAAAATAGCTAAAATTTTCTGGTCTATAAGTATCAAAAGAAATCCAGCGATTACTTAGGTTAATATCCTTAATCTCATCAAAGAATACATCAAAGCGCTTTTTTTCTTCAAGGGCCGAGATGGCCTCATTCATTGGGGCCGTGGATTCAAAACCAAAATCCAAGATGAGATCAGAGCGATCCTCTAGATTTTTTAAAGTATTTAATAGGTGATCACGATTTAAGAATTTATTTGGGTCTGAAAACGAATTGGGGGTTATATTCATAACCCCCATCGTAATTAATTTGTGAAAATCTTGTAGCATTACTTATGCAAGAATTGGATCAAGTGTACTCGCTGGAGTTGGTGTTTTAACGTCTTGATTATCAACTTTCTTTTCCGGCTTTAGAGGCAAACCAATATCCTTTCCTGCAATAACATCTTTTACTTGTTGGAAGTCAATTGTCTCCCACGACATAAGAGCGTTAGCTAGGCGATCAAGTCCGTCGCGATTTGATTTTAAAATATTAAGTGCTTGCTTATAATTTTTTTCAACAATGCGATTAATCTCTTCATCAATTTCTTGAGCTGTTTTTTCAGAGTAATCAGTTGTCTCACCCATTCCACTAAATGGAGACATTCCCGATTTATTATAATTGATCGGTCCCATTTTTTCCGACATTCCCCACTTACAAACCATATTGCGAGCTAAACTAGTAGCGCGTTCAATATCGTTAGAAGCTCCAGAAGTCATTTGTGTATAAACAATTTCTTCAGCACATCTTCCACCCATTAAAAAGGCTATGAAGTTTTCTGCGCGGTCGTTCGTAAGAGATAACATATCTTCTTGAGGAAGTGTTTGTGTAACTCCTAAAGCTCCACCACGAGGCATAATTGAAACTTTATGGATAGGATCTGTGTGAGGTAGATTCATCCCAACTAATGTATGTCCAGCTTCATGGTAAGCAGTCATTAGTTTTTCTTTATCTGAAATAACTAACGATTTTCGTTCAGGTCCCATTAAAACTTTATCTTTAGCTTGCTCAAAATCTTCATTCGTTAATTTCTTTTTATTAAGTCTTGCTGCATTTAGAGCAGCTTCGTTAACAAGATTAGCGAGATCTGCACCAGTGAATCCAGGAGTACCTTTAGCAATGATTTCTAAATCAACATTATCTTCCAATGGAGTTTTTTTAGTGTGAACTTTTAGAATCCCTAAACGTCCGCGAACATCTGGAGCTCCAACCATAACTCGTCTATCAAATCTGCCAGGACGAAGAAGTGCAGGGTCTAATACGTCAATTCTGTTTGTTGCAGCAATTAAAATAACACCTTCATTAGATTCAAATCCATCCATTTCAACAAGAAGTTGGTTAAGAGTTTGTTCACGTTCATCGTGACCTCCGCCCATACCTTGACCTCTGTGACGTCCAACTGCATCGATCTCATCGATAAAGATAATACATGGAGCGTGTTTTTTACCTTGTTCAAATAAATCGCGAACTCGAGAGGCACCAACTCCAACAAACATTTCAACGAAGTCAGATCCTGAGATTGAGAAAAATGGAACATCAGCTTCACCAGCAACTGCACGTGCTAATAAAGTTTTACCTGTTCCAGGAGGACCGACGAGGATAACACCTTTAGGAATTTTTCCACCAAGAGCTGTATATTTTTTGGGATCTTTTAAGAAGTCGACAACTTCTTCGAGTTCTTCTTTTGCCTCTTGAACACCAGAGACATCACCGAACGTAATTTTTTTATCGTGGGGGTTTAGCATGCGAGCACGCGACTTACCAAAGCTCATCGCTTTGCCACCACCGGCCTGAATTTGTCTAAGGAAGAAATAAAAAATAACGATGAGTAAAATCATCGGTCCCCAATTCAATAATAAAGAAGTGAAGAATGGTTGCTTTTCTTCTTCTTCATATTGAGGAATGATTCCGTTAGCGCGTAAAATATTAAATGTCGCGTCTCCAGTATTTCCCGTTAAACTAAAACGAGCACCAGCTTCGTAGCCAGGTTTAAATTTTCCCATGATTGTGTCTTTGCCTTTAAAGACAACTTCATCAATATTTTTTGCTTCAACAGCTTTAACGAAGTCTGGGTATTTAATAAATTTTGTCGTGGTCTTATCGACCATCGCAACTTTTGCGAGCAAGGCCATTAACAAAATGACCACGATCCAGAGAGTGAGAGTTTTTTGTTGAGGTTTCATTTATTTCCTTATTACTTTTTTAGTCGAGAGTCTTATAACTGATTTTTTAATACTATATTAAGCGCCTACCTATTCTATAAACCCAAGATGGAAGAATCAAGTATGACAGCGCGAAGACGTTCTTTTTGTCGCGATTTTTTTAACAATAACGGATAAAAACTATACGGTATATGGTGTTCTTTGAGCCATTGAGTGCTTTTTGGCATGAGTGGATGCACTAACCTCGAAGATTTTCCCTTATCAGCAGAATTCAAAACAGTAAGGTAAGGGAAAAATCGCTTTTGACTATTTTTTGAAACACTGGCAGTAATCTGCGTTGCATTGCCTTTATGTTCTAAATATAGCAATAATAGCTCATCACATTTGCGATAATAATCTAGATGCAAATCATTTGTGATGAGTAAAAAATTATCTAATATATAAATTTTTACCCCACCAGAAAATGAAAGTGGACCTTTTATTTTAGGAGCTCGAGGATCATTTTTTATATCTTTATGAGCAACAATTAATTTATCTACTTCGCGGTCAATTTCTCCGCGATGAGTTTTTGAAAAAAAATGAATCCACTCTTTAATCTCGTCTTTATGAAAACTAAAATCAGTTGATTTCAAAACAATGGCACCCGATGCTTCTCGACTTTCAATCAGAGTCGGATTTTCTTTTGGAATATTATTTAATGAAAGGCTGCGATGCTTATTTAATTTTAAAGCAAGTTCTGTATGCCGAGAAACATAATGTCGCAAATATTGTGGATAACGTTTATGAATTGTTTCCGTTAAGGCTGCTCTAAAAAAATTGCGCTCGAAACGAATGTCTTTATTACTTGGATCTTGGGCCCATAAAAGCTTAAGTGCATTTGCATATCGAGTGATATGATCTTTGCTTACACACATGAATGGTCTTACTAACCCACGGTTAAAAACGGGGATACCAAGAGTTGAAAGAAGTGAGCTTTGTTTAAAAGATTGAATCATACTCCATTCAAAAGAGTCATCGAGGTGATGAGCAGTATAAACCCAATAATTTTTTTGCAAATATTGCTTATAGACTTCCGCCCGCAAATTTCTAGCAACAGCTTCGAAGTTTGTTTGTCCTAATTTTAAGGTGAACTTCACCACATCGACTTCAAGGCCTAAAATTTTTGCATGTTCTAGAACTAATTTCTCTTCGCTCGCGTTTTCGAGTCGCGTTCCATGATTAATATGCAAAACACGTAATTTCCCTTTTAAAATACTTGCAAGAGCATACATAAGAGCAAGTGAGTCAACTCCCCCCGAAACAGCAACTAAAACTAATTTATGGGGATTAGTCAGCTGCATTGAATCCATAAACTTATGGACATGAGCGGTGAATTGTTTAGTATTAAAACTCATAGGCCAATCATATCGTGCTCGCCTGAAAAAGCTAGAAATCCTTGAAAGTTTTTCTAGAAATTCTTGACAGATAGCAGGCCTTTCAATAGGATTAGGCAAACTTTTTTTATGGCTTGGTAGCTCAGTTGGTTAGAGCGATGGATTCATAACCCATAGGTGGGCAGTTCGATTCTGCCCCAAGCCACCAAATTTTTCTTTCATTTAAGTTATTTTAAAATCAAGACATTTGTGAAAAGATCAAATTATGAAAAATCTTATTTTAAGTGTTTTTATTATTGTTCTTTCTGCTTGTACTTATCATCAACCCAAAAATACTTTGGGAGATAGTGAAGTTCGAGTTCCTCCTCATACAAAAGCAGTAGATGAAGCCTTACCAACTAGAGCAATACCAGACGTTAAAAAATGTATATGTGTTCAACTATGGATGCCTGTGTGTGGTGATAACGGAAAAACGTATTCTAACTCTTGTTTTGCAGATTGCGCAGGTGTGAAGTACAAACAAGGTTCTTGTTCAAAAAACATAACTGACTAGAGTTGTGACTTAATGACTTCAGCGCTTAAATGCCCAAGGGTATATCCATTTTTGTAAAATCCGCTTATTAGAAAAAGACATTTTTCATCATCTAGAGCTCGAAAAATTGGACGTCTTTTATTTCCTTTATGTCTCAGACCTGTTTTGATTTGAAAATCAAGAAAAGATCCTAAATCAAGATTGATCTTTTCCTGAACCATTATTAGAATTTTCCTTAATCCCTCAATGTCTGCGACTAAAACGGCGCCTTCGCTAGAAACACTTCCAACAATTAATTTGTGATCTTCCGAGCGGTAAATAATATTTGAATCCCCTATCGTAAAATAAAATGAATCACATTTAAGATCTACTGAGCGCTCAAGATAACTTCCCGCCACAATCTGAGTATTTTCAATTAATTTTGTTTCTGGGAAATATTGGCTAAAGAGTTTTGCATACGCCCCCGAACAAAAAACTAATTTTTTAGCGGTGAATACTTCATTACCTAAAATTTTACAATTTATAAGACCATCACTATCTTTAGAAATTTCTCTGACAAAACCTGAAATTTTTTTAATTTTATGTTGAGTTAATTTTTCTTCATACCAATTGGTATAAAGCTCGGGACTAACAAGATAAGAAGGTACTTTTTTTCCCAAAAAATCTTCTTTAATTAATGGATGAGTTAGATGATCAATACTTTTATAGCGTCTAATCATTTTTGCTTTTTCTTTTTCCGTCGTAAAAGCAACAAAACGATCTACTTTTTCCACACCTCTAGGATGATTTTTTTCATTAAATTCAACGAACATTTCATAAGCTTTTTTTAATTCGTCACCTAATTCGCTTATTCCTTCTTCAATTCCGTTAGGAGAAACAGTGGCGGTAGAACGCAGCGAACATGATGGTGCAATATCTTCAGAAAAGATTTGAGCAACAGAAAAATTCTGACTTTTTTTCACATCATTAAATAATTCAAATAGAAATGTCTGACTTGCAAGACCATTTCCTACGACTATTAAATCATAAACCACAAAATCTCCAAAATTGTGCCAAATAGTGCACCTCTTTCAATGATAGCGTATTGCCAACAGTTTTTAAAATGTTTATCGTTTCTCTTCACACAATTTGACACAATTTCACAATGGTTTTGGAAAAGGAGAGTTTATTCATGTCACTCGAACAAAGCGCAGTTATCTTTGCGGCACAAGAAACAAACTTAAACGCAAGGTCGGTACTGGCCGTTCTGAATCTTCTTGTCACTGAACAAGCAACTGTTCCCTTCGTAGCACGTTACCGTAAAGAAGTAACGGGCGATATGGATGAAGTGCAGATTCGCGCTATTCATGAATCATATGAAAACTATATTGAGCGTGAAAAAAGACGAGAGTATATTTTAGAGGCCATCAAAAAAATGGAACTCATGACTCCGGAATTAGAGAAAAAAATTAAGCTTGCAGATACGATCAACCAGCTTGAAGACCTTTATGCACCTTATAAAGCAAAAAAGAAATCAAAAGGAATGATCGCCAAAGAAGCGGGCCTTGATCCACTGGCAGAAATTATTCTTTCTACAACAAAATCTAAACAAGAATTAAAAGCTGAAATTGGTGATAAATTTAACAAACCAGAATTTAAAATTACAAATTTTGAAGAAGCCTTTAGTGGTGCTTTCGATATTATTATTGAAACCATGGCCCACGATCCAGAGACTAAAGAAATTTTACGTAAAGACTATTGGAGCGATGCTCTTATTAAATCCACAAAGAGAGATAAGGCAGAACAGGAAGATAAAGACTGGTTGAAATACAAAGACTATTTCGAATTCTCTCAAAAGGCCAGTGAACTAAAAGAGCCAAAAGCAGGCCATCGTTTTTTGGCGATGAGAAGAGGAATGACTTCAAAAACTCTAAAAGTGGATGTTGTTTTTCCTGAAGAAGTAGCATTGGGATTATTAAAGAAAAGATTTTTTGATAAAGGCAATCTCGGATGCATGGCCGATTTAGAAATCGCAGCAAAAAAAGCTTACACTAATTATATTCATCCAAGTCTAGACCTAGAATTAAAATCTGAGCTCAAAAGAGTATCAGATGAAACGGCCATTAGTGTATTTGGAATCAATTTAAAAAATCTTCTACTTCAACCCTATCTTGGACCAAAATCAGTTATTGGTGTTGATCCAGGTGTGCGCTCTGGTTGTAAAATAGTTATTATAGACAATACTGGAAAACTCCTTGGTGATTGTGTAATTTATCCCCATGAACCAAGAAACCAAGTTAAAGAATCAGCAGCGATTTTAAACGCTATAATTGAGCAGTTCAATGTTCATCACATCGCAATTGGTAGTGGAACCTTTGGGCGTGAAACACTTACATTCATTCAAGAAAATGTAAAACAAGTTAAAGAAGGAATTGTTCAAGCAACTTTAATTTCTGAAGCAGGGGCATCTGTGTATTCTGCTTCTGAACTTGCCGCTTCTGAATTTCCAGATAAAGACGTTACTGTTCGAGGTGCGGTTTCTATAGCAAGGCGTTTTCAGGATCCTCTAGCAGAACTTGTAAAAATTGATCCGAAATCAATTGGAGTTGGTCAATACCAACACGACGTCAATCAAGCGCGTTTAAAAAAATCCCTCGAAGGAGTAGTTGAATCTTGTGTTAACTTTGTTGGTGTTGATTTAAATACGGCCTCTGCTCCACTTCTTGCCTATGTCTCAGGAATTGGACCAACTCTTGCGGGCAACGTTGTTAAATACAGAGAAACAAATGGTGGATTTAAAAGCAGAAAAGATATTTTAAAAATTCCAAGATTTTCAGCTAAAATTTTTGAACAAGCAGCTGGCTTTCTTCGTATCTATAACGGTGAAGAGCCTCTTGATGGAACATTTATTCACCCAGAGCGATATGAAGTCTTATCTCTTTGGGCAAAAAAGAATAATACGAATCTAAAAGATTTAATCAAGGATAAAGAACTCATTGCAAAATTAGAGCGAGATCATGATTTCAAAACTCAATTAGGAGAATTTACTTTTAACGATATCGTTAAATCTCTTAAAGCCCCTTCACAAGATCCAAGAACGGAATTTAAATCGTTTGAATATAGAAAAGATATTTCAAAAATTGGCGATTTAAAAATTGGTGAATGGTATCCAGGACTCGTCACTAACATCACTCAGTTTGGCGCTTTCGTTGATATTGGGATAAAAGAAAATGGATTGCTTCATGTATCTCAAATTTCAGATACATTTATTGAGAATGCCATGACTGCACTTAAAGTGGGTCAAGAAGTAAAGGTACAAGTTTTAGAAGTGGATTTTGATAGAGGTCGCATATCTCTCACTGCTAAAAAAGGTGAACAAGTGAACCGTGCATCCGGACAAAGCACGGGAAGTCGACCGCAACAACAAAATAGTAGACAACCAACTCCGCCGCCACCAGCGCCAGAACTAAAAAATAAGGCCTTCGCAGGACTTAAGAATATTAAATTATAATTTAACTAATTGAGCGAACATGATCCAAAAGATTATGTTCGCGCTTAAATTGTGAAAGCGCAAAGCTGACAAACACAGATGAAATTAAATAAGGCACAAGAAAAGATATCAGTAAACCTTTAGTCGTTATTAAAATTGGAATTTTTCTGTCGACAAAAACATCAGGCATAATTTCTGGTGCGTAATGATCAAAGAGAAATAAAAAGCAAAGTCCTGCCCCCACACCACCAACAATCGAAAGAAAACTCATCAGATGCAGAAAGTATTTTGTCGATCTATTAATTTGGTTAAAAGAAGCACCTAAAATCCAAAAGCTCGAAAGATCAGTTTTAATTTTATTAAAAAAGATAAGAAGACCTGATGAAATACATAAAGAAACTAATAAACTCATGGCCGCAAATAAAAAAATCATTACCGAACTCTCTAAATTAAGCGCCCACACTAAGGTCTTATTTTCATCGTCCCAAGTTTTAAATTGTACCCAAGGTGGAAGGTCTTTTTTAAGAGCATCAAAATCGACAATTGAATAAATGCGAATGCGATTAATTAATCTATCTTGAATTAAATTTTGAATTAAAGGCAATCTCACCCAGAGATTAGTTGAATCAATTTCTGGAACATCAGAGCTAAATGTATGATCAATTTTAATTGTCTGACTTCTAGGTATATCTCCCATGAGTGAGTCGACGTGGGAAGGTGAAATAAGCTGAAGACTCTCCGGAGGGGCCACGCCAACTTTATAAGCAAGTTCAGTAGGAATCATTGTTTCAAACTTACCGCCGTTGTCTAGAAATTTAGGAATGAATCCTTTTTGATCAATTCCATGAACAATGACGGGAGTTATAAAAGTTTGGTAACGAAGTAAAAGCTCTATTTCATATTCTTTGGTGAAATTAATTTTCCTAGATTTTAAGAGATGCTCAAGTGATGCGAGTTTTTGATCGGACTCTTCTGCCTTAAAAATAATTGTGGCCCTGCCTATAACGGCCTTAGAGCGCTCCATTAGCTTATTTTGAAGACCCCCCATACTGCTTTGCAGAACTATAAGAGCAAAAGAAGAAATAAAAAGACCAACGACAGCTAGAATCAGCAGTCGTTGGCGATTTTTAGCAGAAATAATATAGAAAAAAAAATATTTAAGATATGAAAGAAACAAATCTATTTAGCCTTTTCGTAAAAGTTGGTTTTATTTTCAACCAGATCTATTAAGTACTGACTTGGATTATATCTTTCTTTATCCACAGTACTACTAAAGTTTTGAAGAGCTGCTAAGATTTTATCGAGACCTTCGCTATCAGCATAACGAAGTAGCCCACCTCTAAATGGAGGAAATCCAATACCAAAAATTAATCCAAGATCGACTTCAGAAGCAGTTTGTACGATTCCATCTTTTAAGATCGCCGCAGCTTCGTTGATCATTGGTAAAAATAAGCGCATTTGAATCTCAGTTTCACTCATTTTTTTGCGTTCTTTAGGAAGCAAATCATCAAGCTCAGTGTTTGGCCCTATTACTTTTCCTTTTTCATCGTAAAGATAAAATCCTTTGGCATTTTTTTTACCAAGGAAATTTTTCTCAGCTAATTTGGAAGAAAATTTTGAAGGGTGAGCACGCTCTCCTAAACCTTCGTACATTACTTTAGCAACCTTTACGGCCACATCAATTCCAACTTCGTCTAATAAACGCCCTGGCCCCATGGGCATCCCAAAATTAAGAGCTGCTTGATCTAAGTCCTTAAGTGAAACACCCTCTTCAAGTAAAAACCCTGCTTCATTTAAATAAGGCATAAGGATTCTGTTAACTAAAAATCCAGGGCCATCTTTTACGACAACTGGAGTTTTCTTAACTCTTAAAACCCATTTGTAAAGTGCCTCAACAGTTTCGGGGTCAACTTTACTATGAACAATAATTTCTACTAAAGGCATTAAGTGAACTGGATTAAAAAAGTGAAGCCCAGCAAAACGTTGTGGAAATTCTAAGGCTTTCGACATTTCTTCCACTGATAATGAAGAAGTATTACTTGTTAAAAGACAATCGCGATGAACATTTTTTTCTGCTTCAGCGAATACTTTTTTCTTAATATCCATGTTTTCAACAACAGCTTCAATTAATAAATCAACTTTTTGAAAGCCGCTGTAATCAAGTTGAGCAGTAATTGATCGCTGTCTTCTTTCAAATTCATCAGGAGAGATTTTTTTGCGTTTTAGTGCGCCGGCAAAATTAGAAGACGATTGTTTTAATCCTAAATTCAGAGCTTCAACGGTGAGGTCTTTCATAATAGGATGCATTCCAGCGTCGGCCATAAGCCAAGCAATCCCGCCTCCCATTGTTCCAGCACCTAGGGCCGCACCACGCTCTAATACTGGCAAGGCTTTAGTTGATTTAGGTCCACTATATTTTTTTACTCCTTCAGACATAAAATAAATATGTTGAAGATTTTTACTTTGCTCACTGATAGCAAGTTCACCAAAAGCTTGTGCTTCACCAGCCAGATAGCTAGTGCGGCCTTTCATCATTCCTGAGTCCATGACATCTAAAATTTTAAGAGGTGCCTGATAGAAACCATTTGTTTTTTTAAGAACAGATTCCCGAACTTTTTGGAAAATGATTTTTCTTGTGACAAAATTTTCTGTCGCCAATTCTTTCATTGATTCTTTTAGGGAATGCGAAGGATTTTTTCTATTGAAAAACTTTGGCGCCATCGCCAGCAAGTTTTCTTTTGGATAAACTTCAGTAACTAATCCCACTTTCTTTGCCTTATCAGCTCGCAGAGTTTTACCAGTTAAAATCATATCAAGAGCATTAGGAAGTCCAATTTTTCTTGGAAGTCGATAAGTTCCTCCAAATCCTGGAATAATTCCCAGTTTCACTTCTGGAAGACCTAATTGAGTCTTAGAAGAATTTGAAGCTAGAATCGTTTTACAAGAAAGTGATAATTCCAATCCACCACCAAGACAAACTCCATCCACACAAGCAATTGTAGGAATTGGTAAATCTTCAATGCGATTAAAAATATTTTGACCTTGCTCAGACTTATCCGCCGCTTCTGATTCAGTTGTGAGAGAAGCAATCAAAGTAATATCTGCTCCTGCAAGAAAACAATTTTCTTTGTGTGAAAAGAAAATAACTCCCGTGAGATCGGATGATTTTGTGTGCAACTCTTCAACAATGCTTGCTAGTTCCGTCATTGTTGCAATATCAAGAGTATTCATAGAGCGCGTATTATTTAATCCAAATCCAACATACGCGATTTTTTCTTTAACTTCGAAACTAATTTTATGATATGACATATTTCACTCTCTTATTGCTTAATTTATTATTAGCGAATTAGATTCTCAACAACGACTGCTCCACCTTGTCCACCACCAATGCATAAAGAAGCAAGTCCATAGCGACCTTTTCTTTTTTTCAATTCGTGAATTAAAGAAACAATTAAGCGCGAGCCTGTTGAACCAACTGGATGTCCTAGAGCAATACCGCCACCATTAACATTCACGCGGCTCCAATCAAGTTCACCCCACGCAATATCCACATTAAATCTAGCAGCAACTTCTTTATCTTTTAGAGCGATTGAAACTGCTAAAATTTGTGCGGCAAAAGCTTCATTCAATTCGAACAAATCAAAATCAGATAGCGATAATTTTGTTCTTCTCATAACACCATCCATTGCAAGCAGCGGCCCCATACCCATTCTCTCAGGCTCTAATCCATGGAAGTGATAATCGACTAATTTAGCAATTGGTTTCAAGTTATATTTTTTTACAGCTTCTTCTGAAGCAAATAATAAGGCAGATCCGCCATCAGTAATTGGACAGCTGTTTCCAACAGTTACTGTTCCTGATTTTTTATCGAAATAAGGCTTCATTTTTCCCAGGCCTTCAACAGTAGAATTTTCTCTTGGACCTACGTCATCAACTAAAAGTTTATTTAAACTTCCACCGATTGTGATTGGAAGAATTTCATCTTTAAATCTTCCTGACTTTGTTGCAGCAACTGCTTTTGCGTGAGAGTTGTTGGCGTATGTATCTTGCATTTCACGTGTGATTTTTAATTCACGCGCAAGTAATTCTGCCGTTTGCCCCATATTGAGACCGCAGAAAGGATCCGTTAATCCTTGCTCGATTGCAATAATGGGAGTTAGAAAATTAGGTCTAAAAGAGCTCATGGCCGATAATTTTTCAGTCACCGATTTTGCTTTCATCAGTTTTGCAAAAAGATCAGTCATCTCTTTGTTATACATCAATGGCATTTGTGACATTGATTCAACTCCACCAGCAACAATAATATCTGATCTTCCACTTGCGATTTTTAAATAGGCTTGAGAAACAGCTTCCATTCCTGAAGCACAATTTCTATGTACTGAATAACCAGAAGTTTTTTTATGTAAGCCTGCTTCAAGCGCAATAACACGCCCAACATTTGGATACTTGGCAGGAGTTCCAGTGTTTCCAAAAATAACTTCATCAACCATGTCAGTTGGAATTTCGGTATTATCGATTAAATGTTTTACAAGATACGCTCCCAAGTATGGGGCCTGAACATCTTTTAAATCTAAACCTGCTTTTGCTTGCGGGGTTCTTTTACCATCGACAATATACACGTCTTTCATTGACATAATTCTCTCCATGAATTTTAAGGGATCAATTTGGATATAGATAAATTCTAAGGGAAATAATCCATTAAAGAAAGATGGTAATGTTTGGATTTTGTGAGGAGTTGATGAAATAAAATAGATGACAAAAAAAAACGGGCATCATCAAGATGCCCGTTTCATAGTATTTTTAAATTTAATCGATTAGAATTTTACAACCAATCCGGCCTGAATCGATGTTACGTCAGCGGCTTCAATTGATTTAGTAACGTTTTGAAGTCTAACTTGGTCCGGGTTATTTGTTGTTGTATCAGCGTTACTCGAAATCCCTGAACTAAGTGACTTAGTATAAGAGATATCTGCGTTGAACCCGACTGTTTCGCTGAAATCAACTTCTGCACCTAGCTTTGCTCCAGCACCCATAGAGGAAGATGAAAAACCTTCACTACCATAGTTTACACCATTGTTTTGGAAACCATTACCACTATCAGTATATTTTAAGTTAGATCTATTTAAACTTAAAGTTGCACCTACAAAAGGTTTAACTTTTGATTCTGCAGTTAAGAAAAATTTTCCATTCGCTTCGATAGAAAGTTTGTCATAAGACATTTTTCTACCACCTGAAAAAGCGTTGTAGTAAGTCGATCCGTAAGAATAGTTCGAGTTAAAATCATTTGATGTATCTGTTGCATCTAAAGTTGAATAACCAATTCCCAATCCAACTGAAAGTTGTTGCATTACAAGAGTCTCAACATTCACACCAATATTAAGTTTTGATTCCCAATCAATTTTGTCACCCTTAATTGATGAAGCTCCAAGATAAGGAATCACTTTTGATTTCTTAACTTCAGGAAGTTTTTCTTCTTTTACTTCGACAATTTTAGTTTCAATTACTGGTGCCGCTACTATTACAGGTTGAGGAGCAATTGGAGCAGCCTGAGTAACTTGAACTTTATCTTCATTAAGATTATTCAAACTTTTTCCAAAAGCGTCTTGAAGTTTATTCGTAAGTGCAATTTCTTGCTTTACACGAATATCTTCTATTTTCTTTTCGACCATGACTTTATTTCTTTCTTCTAATTTTTCTCTTCTTTGACGAAGACGCTCAGATGGAGAAAGTTTACCCTCTAAGTTAATGTCTTCCATTTGAAGAGCGTCATCTGCTTCATCAAGCATATCGTCTTGAGCATTTGCCTTTTGTGGATGAATCCCAGCTAATAATGCAGTTGCTAGAAATAAACTCATGAACGTTAATCTTTTATTCTCAATTGAAAGTTTCATAACTTCTCCTTTGGATCTCGCAAGTGCCTCAGACACTGGCGCCAATCATTAAACACCTATTAATCGTTTTCCCATTTGTTATAGCAGTCACAGAATTTACTGCACTACAATTCGACAGCATGTGTAGATTTTACCAAGTGGTGCCATTTTGGGATTACTTTTTGAAAGGATAGTATTCGAACTTTTTAGGGCCGCCCTTAGGCGCTAGTATGCCATTAATTTTACAAAGTAATGTCTTAGAATTCGGGCCACTTTCGCACTTTTTAGGGTCGCTAATATCCCCTAAATACTTGTTCTTCATTGTAATCATAATTGAGGAAATGATAGTCGCCATAACTACCAAGAGCAGCAGGTACTCGACCATTGTTTGCCCGGATTCATTTGGAGCTAAGTCTCTATTCCCAAGGAATCTCAAAGCGTCTCTCTCCATTTTTTTATTTCAATTAAAGAGGAAAATGTTCCGAGGGCATCCTCATTATAAGGACCAAAATAGAGAACGTTTTTTAGTCGTGAAAACAAAAGGGGAGCCGAGTCTTCTAAAACATGCACCAGTTTAGTTGATAAACTGGAATCAAGTCTTTTATAAGCATTGTAGTCTTTATCTTCAATAAAAACATCTAATGTGAATTTCATCGAGCATTTTTCAACTTCAAAAATATATTCGGGAAATAAAAAATCTAAATCAGCAAGTAGCAATGAAAAGACTCTTTCTTCGATAAATTCAATCTTTATCCCTTCTCGTTTTGCTAAGATAATATTGAAAACCGCATTTTGATCTTTGAAATTGACTTCCCAAAAAGGCCTGTCAGTTCCTATTTTCATAGGTGAAGAAAACAGTAATTTCTTTTCTTTTAACAGTGCCGGCAATGGTGATTTAAAATCCAAAGTCACATTTAAACAATTATATGACGAACTCGAAGTCTTTAGTCGAATAGGAAGGCCTACGGGATAACCCCCAATAAAGGCCATTTTTTTGGGTTTTATAAGCCCTTCAAAACTCTCTAATTCAAAACTTTTCACTAACCCACTTTGAAATTTTAAGTCTGCAAGATTTAATTTTTTAAACTCTCCACCAGAGAATTGATGAACTTTTAAGAGGTCTTGAATTAATCGTTCGTGATCGAGTTTAAAATAAGGTGAGATGAGCGAGAAAAATAAATGCATTATTTCAGAGCGGCTTCCGGTGGTGTTCAATCGGCTTTGAAAAAAACCTCTGGTCATAAAGATGAGTGAATTAAATTCACCTCTGGCCACTTCAGACATTTCATCTTTTTTAGAAAAATGCGAAAAAAAATGTTCAAAATGATAAAGCAATTCCGAAGGAATTGAATTTTCGAAAAGTTTTGAGATTTTATGTGATTTTTTTTCTATAAAAATTGCTCTAGTCGTTTTAGCGCAAAAATCATTATAGCTCTTATTAAAATCTAAGATTTCATTCTCGAAGGACAATGATCCTGTTTTGTCGTTCAAAAAGAGTTCGGGGAATTTGCGGCAGAGTTCACGGTAATTGCGAAGAGGAGTGTCGCCCAAAACAATTTGTTTTTTCCCAACAAAAAAATAAATTTCTGATGGAGAGAGATAGTCATCAATATTTTTTAATGGAAGTAGATCGCCCAACTCCCCCCAAGTACGCAAAAACTCTACGTCTAAAAGTGTGAGTGAGTTAGTGAAAAAATCTCCATAATTAAAACGATCATCATCGAGTACTAATACTTTTTTCCCGCGGTTTAATAAACCGACTGAGAGTAAAAAGGTGATGAAGTTATGGCCAACAAGGGCATAGTCGATATCTTTATTTAACATGTTTCTATCTCTTTAATGATTTGCTCCTTTTTTTCTGAGGCCAAAAGGCGTTGACACTGGCGAGCAGACAGATCAGGTGGAATCATTCGATTTAAGTTAAATAAATTATAAAATGAATCTGGATTATTGAGAAGATGTATTTCATTCGGAGAAATTTCCGCAATAAAATCGTATTCTGTTGATCGGTGAATCGAAGGCCCAATAAAAACCCTACAACCAGCAAGGTATGGCTCTAAAACAGAGTGAATTGATCGAGCGTATCCACCGCCGACGTAACTGCACTCAAACATAGTGTAAAGTTCACAGAGAACTCCACTTAGATTTAGTAGAACAATTCCAGGTATTGCTGGATCAAAATCACTGCCCATTCTGGTTATTTCATAAACAGGAATTCCCTTAAAGAGATCCCATAAATGCTTTTTCATCTGCTCAATTGATTTAGGCCTTAAATCGTGGGGTACGATAAGGAGATGAACTTCTCCACTAGCGAGAACTCCCCTCCACTCATTGGATTTTAAAATTCCAAAATCACTCTCCCATGCACTTCCCATAATGAAGTTGGAGTTTTTTGGTCTCAGTCGCAAAAAGTCTAGGTAAGAAGTAAGTGAGTTAATAGCTTCGAGAGTTTGTTGAGATTTGCCAATACGTTCAAAAATTCTTGGAATTCTAAAATCAAATTGATTAACTTTTGCTTTTTTAAAATGTGTTTGAAAATATTGTTCTTCTTTTTTATTGGCCGCGATGATGACGTTGAAAAGTCGATACACTTCCGATTTAAACCAACTGGGATTTTTACCTGCGGCTGAAACCAAGATAAATTTTACTCCAAAAAATTTTAAAATTAAGAGTTCCGGAAAAAAATCATAACGGCAAAAAATAAGTTTTTTAGCACTCATCCACTTACTGGCCGTCTGAAAAAGAAAAAAATGAGTAACAATAGGAAGTCTTAAAACACGAATCAGGTCTTGATGGTCTCGGGCCATCTTTAGGCACTTACTTTCCACTGATGGGGAAGCAAAAAGAATTTCTACTCTTTTATTCTTTTTAATAAAAAACTCAATTAATGGTCTGACTTGTTCAAGTTCTCCTTCGGAAGAAACTTCAAAACAATAATCGGCTACAAGATTATCTAATTTATTTGACCTGCAAACATTATCAATTTCTAAAAAATTCTTTCGCTCAAAGTCAAAACGTTCTTTTAACTTGGGATGAATATTTTTTATAACAATAAGTAAAAGTGAGAGTGGGCCACGCACTATGGCGGCCAAGACTAAAAGGAGGATGAAAAAAAATCGCGACATAATTATTTAGAATCGCAGAGTAGGGTCAGCTTGTCACTTAAGCTTTCGGAATTTTGTTTTATTTCGCAATTTCTTACTATTACTTACAATTCAAGTATTTTGTGCTCAACTATTTAAAACACCGTTGTATTCTTGAGTAAAAAACATAAGAATAGCGTTTTGTATTTATAGAGTTACATTATCATAACCAAAATTAAATATTAGATTAAAAGCGCATTACGCGAACAAAAAAGGGGAGCTATTTCAATGTACGCAAAGATTTTACTCATGACCGCTGTTTTATTATCAGGTCAGGTTTACGCACAAAGTGCCACTCCAACAACTACTCCAGTTGTTAAAACAAAAGCTAAGAAAAAGAAAAAAGCCGCTACAGCTGCTGCAATAACTCCAGTTGAAACTGTTGCTGCTACAACGACTGCACCAGTTGCGGAAGTAAAGAAAACAGAAGTAAAACCTGTTGTTGCAGTTAAAGCTGATGAAACAAAAATGGATGTAGTAAAATACATGAAGGAGCATTTTTCAGCTTCTTACCATGGTGAATTCTACCTTCAAAGAAGAATGGATGACTACCTGGCAGCTCTTCCCCATCCAAATGAAAAAGACAAAGACATTCAAGACATCAAGATCATGCACAACCCAACGATCATCTATAAGCCAACAAAAGATTGGCAATTTCTCTCTACAGCAGAATTTAAGTATGCTGACCAAGATGGGATAGCGACATACCCTAATACTTTCTACCGTGCTCTTTTTACTCTAACGAGAAAAAATATTTTAGAGGAAAAAGTTCATGGTGTTCAACTTGATGCTGGTATCGGTAGACGTCAATTTAACACTGGCGTGACGGCCCTTCCTTCTTATGGTAACGACCGTGTTTTCACTACTGTGACAAAAAACTTTGGAAAACATAGCGCATCTTTTTTTGCTCAATATTTATTCAATGATTACAAAAAAACTGGAGCGACTACTTGGAAGCATAGCTTAGAGCTTATTCCTAGTTTAACTCTTCAGTTAACTGATAAACTTTCTTATCTATTCAACGATGATATCGTATTAAATACTTCAAAGTTAAATACAAAACATGACATTTCAATGTCTCATGAAATGAACGTTGGATATGTAAATTACCAATGGACTGATAAGATCAATACTTATTACCAATTGAAGTGGTACCACACTGACGGATTTGCTGAACCAAGAAATAACGATGAGTGGTTTGAGCACTATGTAGGTATTGGTTATGCTTTCACTCCAAAAGCTACTTTAACTTTTGAAGTTGGAAACGAAATCGTTCACAGCAGTGACCGTAGAGATTTCTTCAGTCAAAAAGCTAAGTACCCAGAACTTGCTTTCTACTTAGACCTAGCTCTTTAATTAAAGAATACAAAAAAGGTCGGCCAATGTGCCGGCCTTTTTTTTTATAGTCCTACCAATCTTTGCCGATAAGTACTTGAGTATAACTGCCCAAGGATTATCACATGTCACAAAATAATTTAGCTGTTTTAGAAACCTACCTCAAAGATATAATCTTTACTGAAGCAGCGATCACAGCAAATGTTGAAAACCGTGAACATATTTTTGAAATCAAAGATAGTGAATCGAGCTTAGGTTTCATCTCACTTTATGATTTAAAGGCCTATGTTTATGAACATGAAGAAGAAGCAAAAAATTATTCTGTTAAAAACATTGATCTCCCCGATTGGAAAAATATATACGAGCACCCCTTTTTCCAGAGAAGAAAACCGCAATTAATTTCAGCAGAAAATTTAAAAAATGCTGGAGACGAAGAATTTTTTATCTTGCTTAAAGGTCAAAAAGCCGGTCCTTTTGAAAAATACGAATTAATGGATATGGTTGATAACAAAGAAATACTTTTATCAGATATGGTTTCATTTAATGCCGGATATACTTGGATAAAACTTTTTCAAGTTGATGGTTTTGATAGACGTACATTAAAAGAAAGCTCGCAACTGCCAGGAATGCCAACGAGTGATTTTTTACAAAGACCAGCAGAGGGAAATAATAAAATTGGTGAAACAACTGATGCAATTACATCGCTAGCTTATTTAGGAAATCAAAAACGCGGTAAAATCCGAGATCGTGAAAAAGAAATATCTTATCAAGATGAAATGGCCAATAAAGCTAATTCTACTTCCAACTATAAGTGGCTACTCGTTGCCTCTATTATAGGAATTGTGTATTTTCTATTTAATATTAGATCACACCTCACTTCCCCTTTTAGTGGAGAAAAAACTTCAGCAATCGGAGAACAAGCAGAAATGTTAACCCCTGTTGATAATATTAACCCTACACCAAATGGCATGAATTCTCGCAATAGTGGAATTAATGATCAAAGGAGAATGGGTAAATTTGAAACCAGACAAATGGCGCCAGTCCGTCCAGTTGCGAGAAAATCATTTATGGATACGAAAAAATTTCAAGACAGTGCTGGAAGATCTGTTGGTGGAGAAGATACTTCGACCAACGATGCTAACTATTATTATGATAACGCGACACCTATGGAATTAGATCCAGTCAGGTCACAAATATCTAAAGAAAATTTTGATAATGCCGGAGAACCAGGGGCAGCTCCTCAACAAGATAGTCTTTTTAGCCAAGAAGTCTCAAACTAAGCAGGAAACCTTTGCTCAATTACCTCTCTTTTTGGTAAAGTTCCATTGAACATTTATCAACAGGATGATTATGAAAGAGATAACTCACGAGCTTTTGTCCTCGTTTCGCGCACCCGCTTTTCCTGGATCATTTTTTTTAAGTTTCGAAGGAATTGAAGGAGCTGGAAAATCCACTCAGATAACACGTCTAAAAACTTATCTCGAGGATAAAAATTTTAGAGTTCTCATTTTACGCGAGCCAGGCGGCACACCCTTTGGAGAAAAATTGCGATCTGCAATTCTTGAAACCAAGTCTGAAATCACTCCCCTTGCTGAAGCTCACCTCTTTGCATCTTCACGCTCGCAGCTGCTCACTGAAGTCATCATGAAAGAGCTTGCATCACCCAATACAGTCGTTATCTGCGACCGCTATATAGACAGCTCACTTGTTTACCAGGGACACGCCAGAGGTTTAGGGGTTGCTGAAGTTTTAGAAATTCACAATATCTTCCCACTCAATCTAGTGCCACATTTAACTTTCTATTTACGCATTGACGTTGAGCTATCGGAAAAAAGACAAAAAATGAGAAATGCTCCAAAGGATTACTTTGAAGCAAGGGGAATTGAATTCTATAAAAAACTAGTAGTGGGCTATGATTTAATGCATGAACTTTTTCCTAAAAGAATTTTGAAACTCGATGCCACTGGATCCCTCGATGAAGTCACAAATAGTATTTTGGAAGTAATAGAGCGGATGATTAATAAAAAAGATGAAATGGTAGAAGAAGAGTAACTATTTTAATGAGTGATATACTTGCTAATATTCTCTTAAAAAAATACCAGGAAAAATCTCTGGCTTCGCTTTATTTGATTACCTACGACCCAGATGTTATAAACCCAGAAACATGGGTTCTTCAATTTTGTAAAAACTTCACTCCCTTAACCGATCATCCCGATATTTTAAAAGTTCATAAAGATGAAAAATCAAATGACTATAAAGTAGACTCAATGGCGATTAAAGGATTTTTGAAATTCATTAATTACCGGCCACTCAAGTTAGAAAAAAAATTCATCTTTCTTTTTGATGCTGAAGACCTCTCAGTTATTGTTTCGAACAAATTATTAAAAGTTTTTGAAGAACTCGGCAGTGACTATTGCCTAATGCTGATGGCACCAGACAACGCATCGCTCTTACCAACAGTACTCAGCCGTGCGGTTAAACTAAAAATTGCGAGTGATAAAGGCATGGCCTTGCTCAATGAAATTAATTTTAATGATATTAAAACGCCACAAGATTTTATTGCCTCATTAAAAAGGGCCAGTGACTTAGGTGCCAATTATGAAAAGAAGTTTATTGAATCAATCATTGAGCAAAAATTAAAAGCTGCGGCATCAAAAGCTTTTAGTGTAATAGAATTGGAAGAATTTCTAGTGGCCTTAAAAAATTACGAAACAACGAAAGCTTTCAATAATGCACAAATTTCAAGAATCGCGAGTGTCTTTAGATAATTATAAGAAATTAACCCGCTCATAATCTTATGCTTCTTGCCATGACTTTTATAACAAAAAACGAAATAATATTTAGTATTTAACGATTACTAAATGATTTTTTAAGAATAGTGAAAACCACATATGCAGTCCACAGATAACACAACAAATGAGCTCGAAGTCGAGATCATAGAAGACACCTCAATAATATCTTCACAAGATTACTCACAAGAGTACGCTTCCGAAGAAGATCAAAAACTAGCCGAAGATAAAGAGAACTCACGATTTAAAGATGGTGAAAAACTCATTATGATTCGCGTTCGATTCCCTGGGAATGCTCGTTCGTTTCCATTCCTCATCGGAAAAAGAAAATTTGCATACGGTCAAAAAGTTGTGGCCATGAGTGACCGTGGAATGACTGTTGGATATATCAATTCTTTTCCTTATGAAGTGACATTTAATAAATCCATGCTCCCAATGCGCTCTATTGCTAAAGTGGCAAGCGCTGAAGATATTCAAGCGCAAATTGAATTTAGAGATTCTGAAAAAAAAGCAGAAGTTATATGTTTGCATTTAATTGAACGCTATCAATTAGACATGGTTTTAACCCACGTTGAGTTTACTCAATTTGGAAAAAAAGCCGTATTTTATTTTAATGCTCCAGCTAGAGTCGACTTCCGTGATCTCGTCAAAGACCTAGTTTATGAATTAAAAATGCGCATCGAACTTCGTCAAATTTCTGTTCGCGACAGAGCAGCGGCTTTGGGATCAATTGGTGCTTGTGGACTGCAAACTTGCTGCTCATCTTTTTTAAAGAACTACGGAAACGTTTCTATAAAAATGGCAAAGAACCAAAACCTTGCTTTAATTCCTACAAAACTCAACGGAGTCTGTGGACAGATTAAGTGCTGTATTCGTTACGAAGACGATGTTTACACAGACAAAAGAAAAAATCTTCCGCGAGAAGGCTCATTCGTAAAAACGGTTGGCGGTGATAAAGGAAAAGTGACTAAACTCAATATTCTCGTTGAGCAATTTGAAATGCTCACTGATGGTGGTGTTCGCAGAAGATACTTTGTTAATCAATATACTGGTCGCGAAGCTGACCTTCCTTCTGAATATAAATTTCCAGAATTTTTTGATAACATCATCAATGAAACAAAAGACTGCATAGGCTTAAGCCCTGAAGAGCAAATGAAATCTGACACGTTCATGGAGCACAATGCTCTTGCAACAACTGAAAAAGTATTAGATGAAAAAGACGCTGAATTCTTTAGAAAGAATGATCAGTTTGAAGAGTTTGATCAAGAAAATAAAACTGAAGTTTCTCCTGCACCAAAACAAGCACATCCACCAAGACAACAACAGACAGGCCCAAGAAATAATAATCAAAATCGTTCGAATAATCCGAATCAGGGCAATAGAAACAATAATAACCGCAATAACAACAATCGCCCGGCCAACAATAACAATAACAATAATCGCGGCAATAATAATGGCGGCGGCGGAAATAAACCACCAGTCACTTAATTTTTTATAATTTGCCCTAACTCTTCGAGGAATTTTTGAATTTCTTCCGAAGAGTTTTAATAATGAACTGAAGCTTTTATTATTAAATCAAGCCCAAGTGAAGAGCCGGCATTATTAAAATGCAATGAATGAAGAAGGCCCGAAGTATCCCTTCTGACCTTCTCTAAATTACAATAATTAGAAATCACAATTTTTTGGTGTTCTTGGAAACGGAATAACATCACGGATATTATTTACACCAGTGATGTACATAAGTGCTCGCTCGAAACCTAGACCAAATCCCGCATGCGGAACTGAACCAAAGCGGCGAAGATCAAGATACCACCAAAGTGGATCTTGATTCATATTGAGTTCATCCATTCTTTTTGTAAGTAGCTCGAGCTTATCTTCACGTTGAGATCCACCGATGATCTCCCCGATTCCCGGAACAAGAATATCCATGGCACGAACTGTTTTTCCATCAGTATTTAGCTTCATATAAAAAGCTTTAAATTCTTTTGGGTAATCAGTAACGATTACTGGCATTTTGAAATGCTCTTCAGCTAAAAATCTTTCGTGCTCAGTTTGAAGCTCTTTTCCCCAAACTGTAGGGTATTCAAATTTGCGAACAAGCGGATCAACTTTAGAGAGTATTTCTATAGCCTCAGTATATGTGATGCGAACAAATTTAGAGTCGCGCACATGTTTAAGAACTTCCATATGATCTTTCGGAGCTGTAGAGTCTTCACGAGAAAATAAAAATTCTAATTCTTTACTCGCATGTTCTAGAGAATAAGAAATAAGGTATTTAATATAATCTGTGGCAAGATTCGCGATCTCATCAAGATCAGCAAAAGCAACTTCTGGCTCGATCATCCAAAATTCAGACAGGTGGCGAGTTGTGTTTGAATTTTCTGATCTAAAAGTTGGACCAAATGTATAAATTGCCCCTAGCCCCAAAGCATAGCACTCACCTTCAAGCTGACCTGTTACTGCCAAGAAAGTTTCTTTCCCAAAATAATCTTTAGAGAAATCTAGTTTTCCTTCTTTGGTTTTTGGAGCTTTCGTAATGTCTGTCGCTAGCGTTGAAATAGTAAACATCTCTCCAGCGCCTTCTGCATCAACACCAGAAATAATGGGAGAATTTAAATAGAAAAATCCTTTATCTGAAAAGAATTTATGAGTAGCCATGGCCAGATGGTGACGAACGCGCATAATAGCGCCAAATGTGTTTGTACGAATTCGAAGATGAGCTTGCTCTCTTAAAAATTCTAGCGAAGTGGCCTTTTTTTGCAATGGATATGTCTCGTCAACACGACCAACAATTTCAACTAACTTTGCTTGCATCTCAATAGTTTGAACTTTACCGCCACCTTTGACTAATCGACCTGTAATAGCGACAGCTGATCCTGAAAGAAGAGCTGCAACTTCAGCATAGTTAGGCAAAATTTCATCGACGATAATTTGCAATGAATCTTGAGATGATCCATCATTCAAAACAATAAATGAGAATTTCTTAGAATTGCGTACAGATCTAATCCAACCTTTTACAGTAGCATCAGTATCCATAATATTTTCAGCAATAATATTTTTAATCAATAAACGAGTCATGGTTAAATTGCTCCCTATTTATAATGCTCTTGATTTAACTTCTATTGCTTGTTCACGGCGAAGGCGAGCTCCGAATTGAGTCACAAGCAATGAAGAGGCCATGCAACCTAATTTTGCAGCTTCAGGAAATGCAATCCCAGAATTGATTGCGTATAAAAATGCTCCTGCAAATAAATCTCCTGCTCCGTTTGTATCCACTGCTTCAACTGGAGTAGTGACAACGTAAATTTCTTTTTCTCCATCAAACAAAAAAGCCCCTTTAGGTCCGAGAGTAATGGCAAAAGATTTAGCAATTTTTTTCAAAGCGGTAGCCGCTTCAGCAACAGTATTTGTTTTAGTGTAAGCATAAGCTTCTGATTCGTTACAAAATAGTAGATCAACTCCACCGCCAATCATTTCCCCTAGTCCTTCAGAGAAATAAGTCACCATATTAACATCTGAAAAAGTAAGGGCCGTTTTTACATTGTGAGCTTCGGCAGTTTTTTTAGCTTTAATGGCCGCTTCTTTTCCAGTTGGACTAGCAACAAGATATCCCTCGATATAAAGATAGTGAGAATTTTTAATATTTTCTTCAATTAATTCTTTAGCTGAAAATGTTTGAGTAATACCTAAAAAAGTATTCATTGTTCGATCAGCGTCTGGAGTAATTAACACGATACATTTTCCAGTAATACCTGATTCAAGTGAGCTTGAAGAAAGATTTGTGTCTACGCCGTTATCCATTAAATCTTTAAAATAAAAATCACCAACTTCATCGCTAGCTACTTTACACGAGTAGAAACTTTTTCCACCAAATTGCGAAACGGCAATCATTGTGTTGGCTGCAGATCCTCCACAAGAGCGTTTGTGTTGAATTCCATGAAGCGTGTTTATGATTTCCATTTGGCGGCTTTCGTCAACTAAAGTCATAAGACCTTTTTCGATTCCAGCACTTTTTAAAAAATCAGCTTCGACTTCAAACTCCATATCTACAAGGGCATTTCCAATTCCGTAAACGTCGTACTTTTTTTCGTTTTTAACATTTGCCATAAGGGCCACATTCCTTTTAAGATTTTTATGAAATTTAGATTCAAAAATATTAATCAAATTAGCTTAAAAATGAAACAAAATAAACCACCTCGCTCCACTAAAAATTCTGAAACAAGACTTGTCTACTCCAGCGATGGATCTCATCTTAAGATATGCATAAAATGTGGAGAAGAACCTTGTGAATGTGTCACATCAAAAGCCAGCAGTGTCACCATTAATCCGGAGAAAACTACTCTTAAAATTAAATTAGAAAAAAATCAGCGCGGAGGAAAATTAGTCACCGTCATTCACGAGTTGCCTCACAACCCCGACTATTTTGAAGACTTGGCAAAAAAATTAAAAAATCACTGCGGAACAGGTGGAACATTTAAAGCAGAAGCTAAACCACAAATAGAATTGCAAGGCGATCAAAGAGAAAAAGTCGAAGCATTTTTAGCAAAGTTAAATTTTAAAACCAAAAGAAGTGGTGGTTAAAAAATTTTATACATATCGTAGCGTGTGCTTTTTCCTTCATAACTAGCTGTCGGATTGTCTTTTATTGGTAGAGCTGACATTGAGCGTTTGACAACAACGCGCTCGCGAGCGGTCTTCAATGCCCATTCTAAAAATTCACTCGAATCAAAATCTTCTCCCACGACATCTTTAAAAATTCGCATCTCTTTTCTTGGAAGGGCAGATTTTTTAGAACCAGCTTTTTCTGGATACATTGGGTCGTAATAGATGACATCAGGTCGATCGTCTGGACCAATAATGAGCGTTGAGGCATCTGCGAACACAAGGTCAAAGTCCAGTGGGAAGCGTCTTTTAGCATCGGTTAATAATAAAAATATGGCCGGATGGCGCTCAAAAGATTTTAATTTTGCCCCATAGGTCTTGATGAGTAATGAATCTTTTCCTGTGCCACAAGTCGTATCCCATATAATTGGTTTAAATTCGCCTTTAATCCCAAGTGATTTCGCCAGTGGTTCCTTTGATAAGGCATAGTGTTGTCTTTGGTGATAATTCCAACTTTCTTCGAAATCAAAACACATCAATCCTAAATCTACGGAGTGGTATTGCAGTTTTCCCTCTGAAAAAAACAAGTAATCGCAGAGATCACATAGTTTTCTCTCAGATTCAAGCTCTAGACAAAACTTATTTTCGGCGGCAACGGCCGTTTGTAGAAACGAAGGCCAGGCCTCAATATTTTTGTCGCTCATTTTTATCTTTATTAATCCATTCATTATTGGATATTATACTTGCAAAATTTTTAATTTAAAAGGACGGCGATCCCATGAATGAGACTAATACCTCTGAAAGCAACTTTAACCATCTTCCATATAATCCTAAAAAATTAAAGCGCGAATTAACGAAATATTATATTTCATCGACTAAAGCTGAGCAGGCTGAAATGCTTGAGACATTGAAACTTAAAGATTTAAAAGATCTATACGCTCATATACCTGACAATGTTAAATTTGACGTTGCTCCTTTTGTAACGGAGGAGCTTTCTTATAATGATTTGATTGCTCACGTAGAATCAGTGGCCGCAAAAAATAATTTAAAAACTTGTTTTATTGGTGATGGATTAAAAAATTATAAAGTTCAAGAAATTGTTCCTTACGTTTGTAATTTACGAGGTCTTACAACGGCGTACACTCCTTATCAACCAGAGCGCTCTCAAGGAACTCTAAACACTCTTTGGGTGTATTCTTCATCTCTATCAATGTTGACTGGATTTGAAGCGATCAACGCTTCTTTTTATGACCGTTCAACGACTTTGTTTGAGGCCATTCAAACGGCTACAAGAATTGTGAAAGGATCTAACACTGCTCTTATTTGTGAATCAATTTACCCAGGTGATATTGAAGTTTTAAAAACTCATGCATTAGAAACTGGATTAAAAATAATCACAATTCCAACTGATAGTGAGACTGGAATCATTGATATTGAAGTGGCAAAAAAAATGGCACTTGATTTAGGATCTAACTTAGCATGTATCGCTTTTCCTCAAGTAAACAACTTCGGAAATTTAGAAGACATTCATGAATTAACAGATCTTTGTTCAGAACTAAAAGTTCAATCAATTGCTCTTATCGATCCTATGCTACTTGCTACAGATGGACTTATTCCTCCAGTAGAATACGGCTCTCGTAAGCAAGGTGCCAACATGCTTGTTGGTGAAGGACAACACTTGGCAATCGCTCCGAACTTTGGAGGCCCGGGACTTGGTATTTTTGGAATTAGATACAACGATACAAATAAATTAGACATTAGATCAACTGCAGGTCGATTTATTGGTAAAGCAAAAGATCAAGATGGAAAAGAATGTTTGTGCATGGTTTTATCAACCCGCGAACAACATATAAGAAGAGAGAAAGCGACTTCAAATATTTGTTCTAATCAATCTTTTATCGCATCAGCGGCTGGAGCTTCTATTTTAGCTCGCGGTGAAGATGGAATGACAGAATCAGCATTAATTGGTCGCGACTATGCTATGCAAATGGCACAAGTCTTAACTCAGTTTAAAGGCGTAAATCTCGCGTTCCCATCAACTCCATTTTATAATGAATTCACATTAGAGTTACCAGTATCAGTGCGCGAACTTCAAAAGAAGGCATCGGCCGCTAATATTCAATTAGGCGTTGATGTAAGCTCTCGCTTACCTGGAAATAAAAATCTTCTTCTTCTGTCTTTCTTTGATGTTCATAGTGATGAAGACCTAGAAAAACTAGAAACCTTTTTCTCTCAAAATTTTGAAAGTTTGGAAAATGACGATTTCCTACCTGAAATTCCAGGGTCATTTATTCGTAACTCTAAAGTAGGTCTTCCTAATTTTGAACTTGAAGACATTAAAACTTTTTATCAAAAACTAGCTGATCTCAACGTAAGTCCAGACGATAATATTTATCCACTGGGATCATGTACGATGAAATACAATCCTTATATCAATGATTATGCAGCAGGCTTAAAGGGATTTACAGATGTTCACCCTCAGGCTCCAGTTGAAGATGTACAAGGATGTTTAAAAATTCTTTTTAGCATTCAAGAAATGTTTAAATCAATCACTGGTCTTCCAGCAGTAACAACTCAACCGGTAGCAGGCGCTCAGGGCGAATTAATTGGGTTAAAATTATTCCAAGGATATCACCGCAATAATGGTGAAGAGAGTACGAGAAATATTCTTCTTATTCCAAGATCTGCTCATGGAACAAATCCAGCTTCTGCAACAATGGCCGGATTTGAAACAAAAACCGTAGACGGAATTCAATACGGAATTATCACAATTGAAGCTAACTCTCATGGACAAATTGATTTTACTCAAATGAAAGATGCTATTGTCAAATACAATAAAAGAATTGCTGGTGTAATGGTTACAAACCCAAATACATCTGGATTATTTGAAACTTGTTTCAAAGATATGGCAGATCTCATTCATGGAGTTGGAGGTCTAGTTTACATGGACGGAGCCAACATGAATGCTATCGCAGGTTGGATTGACCTCAATAAAATGGGCGTCGATGCTGTTCACAACAATCTTCATAAAACTTGGACTATCCCACATGGTGGAGGAGGCCCTGGAGACGGCATTGTTGCCGTTTCTCACCGCTTAGTTGATTACCTACCAGGTATTCAGGTTAGTAAAGATGCCAATGGATATTACGACATTGTAAAAGCACCAAAGAGCATTGGTTCTTTTCATCGTCACTTTGGTAACTTTGCTCATAAAGTTCGCGCTTACACTTATATTAAATCTTTAGGTGGCGCTGGAACGAGAGAGATGTCAGGAGTTGCTGTATTGGCGGCCCGTTATCTTTTTGAAAAACTAAAACCAAGCTTCCCAAGTCTTCCTGAAGGATGTGAAACGCAAATTCGTATGCATGAATTTATTCTCACAATCACAAAGGATACGTTTGCTCGCATTGAAACCGGAGGAACTCCTAAAGCTCAGGCGATTGCTAAAATTGGTAAATTATTTTTGGATTTTGGATTGCACGCTCCAACAGTTGCCTTCCCTGAAATTTATGGACTGATGATTGAACCAACTGAGTCTTATAGTAAAGCTGAATTAGATCGGTTTGTTGAAGTGGTTAATGCCATTTTAGAGTTAATAAACGAAACTCCATACGTTTTAAGAACGGCGCCGCACTTCACTCCTATTAAAAAAGTTGATGAAGTTGAGGCCAATAAAACGTTAACTTTCATGCAAGAATTGCATACATTCCCAAAACTTTTTGAAAACGTTATTGATCCAGTTAAACTTTCAAAAATGTCTATTTCAGACATTAATCACGCCATTTTAAACGCTCACAATCTTGCATAAAAATAAAAAAGGCCCTCGTCGTGAGGGCCTTTTTCATTGGTAAAAATGATTCCGTTAGTTAATCGACAAGCTCCGCATTTTGATTTGGCATGATCAAGAGGTGGTTGTCCTCACTGATATTATTTATATTAATTTTTTTCATTAGCTTCATGCTCTGACCAACCTTTTCTTCAAGTGTTGACCAGATTTTAAATTTTGTATTTTTAGGACTTCTTAAAAGTGCTGTCGTGTAGGGACTCACTCCTTCAGCTCCACGAACAATTCCTTCTGTAAAGGCCACGGTGTAATACTTAAACGGATTAATTTTCGAGCCGTTAATGAGAAGGTGTTGAATTTTTATTCCGTGTTCTGTCTTAGTATATTCTAATTTTAATCCAGAAAAAGTGAGTGGTTGTCCAAAGTGCGAAAGTGCTTCAAAAACTAAACGCAGCCAAACACCTTTGATTTTAGTTGTATAAATTGTCCAACCATATTTTTCTGTAAGGTCATAAACTCTTGGAATTGAATTGAATAAATCGCGACGAGTAACGTTTCCTATTGGGTAATCTTCACCATTCATAAAAGGAGTATGAATCGCTATATCGGCTTGGGACTTCTCTTTCATGGAATCAGTAATAAAATATGCCCATTTGCGAGAGCCATCTTTATCATTCACTTTTAAATCAGAGTACCCAACATTTTCATCCAGCCACTCTTTTCCATATGCAGTATCTAAATCATTATTTGCCTCTTCCACGATTGAATTAATCTTTGTATCACGGGCCTCATATTTGACAGGTATAAGTTCATACGAAACAACTTTTAATGGTTGACCTTTAACCAAATCAACAACAAGTTTTCCGAGATATTCTGTGTGCATTCCTGCCTGAACAATTGGAACAGATCTTTTATTTTTATTCACCCCAAAGCTAGGTTGGAATAAAGCAGTATGAGAATGACCGCCAACAATAAGGTCGATATATTTAGTTCGCTCAGCTAATTTAATATCTTTAAGAACACCGATATGAGTAAGAGCGATAATAAAATCGTTATTTCTCGCTTTTAAAACTTCTTCATATTTTTTTGCGGCTTTATATGGATTGGTAATCAAACCGCCCTCAAAGCGCCACTTATAAAATATTTCATTGGTCGTTAAACCCAATACTCCAATTTTAATTCCATCAATTTCAATTTCTTTATAAGGTCTAATTTTTTCTCTTAAATTTTTAAAGTTGCTATTCATTTCTAAATTGGCAGCAACCAGAGAAAATTTTAAATCCATTTCCCCTAATATTTTATCGAGGTCACGCGTACCCATGAGATAGTCATGATTTCCAAGTGCGCCAATATCGTAACCCATTTCATTATGAACTTCGAAAACTTTTCTTCCTTGGTCGGCCATATAATAAAGATTTCCTTCAGTAAAATCTCCAGCATCCATAACCAAGGATTTTATACCCTCTTCTGCCGCTTTATTTTTGTAAAAATCAATTAAACTTTTAAGCCTGGCCGCTCCACCTATCTCACCATTGTGATGAGTGCTGTCTAAATAAGAATGGGTATCATTGGTGTGAAGTATTTGAATCAGTTTAGCCTCTGCTGTTCCTTGATTTAACAGAGTAAAAGTGCCGAAAAATAAAATACCAAAAAGTTTTTTGCTCATAGCTGCACCTTGTTCACGTTTATTGTTAATAAACATCTCGGATTTATAAGCACTTAATTTAAAATTATACACCGTTAACCTTTCCCTACAGAAATGGACGGGAAAATTTTGCTGTATTTTGAGGTATTGTCTGATAGATTTTGTCGTATTTACCTTCTTAAATTCAGGACAAAATCTCATGCTCGACAATGCTCAAAATGCTAAGCGCTGCACGTTCGCTATCATCTCTCACCCCGATGCGGGGAAGACCACCATGACAGAAAAACTATTATGGTTTGGTCAGGTCATACGTGATACTGGCAAGGTTAAGGCCAAGGATGGAAACTATGCGAAGTCGGATTGGATGGAACTCGAAAAAGAAAGAGGGATTTCGATCAGTTCATCGGTGATGAGTTTTCCTTACGCTGATAGAGCAATGCACCTGCTAGATACCCCAGGACATAAAGATTTCTCGGAAGATACATACCGGACTTTAACGGCCGTTGAATCAGTGCTCATGATGATTGACTCAGCAAAAGGTGTTGAAGCGCAAACAATAAAATTGATGGAAGTTTGTCGAATGCGAGATACTCCAATCGTGGCATTTATGAACAAATATGACCGCGAGGCAATGGACCCTTTTGCCCTCCTCGAAAACATAGAAAAAATCTTAAACATTCAATGTGTCCCAATGACCTGGCCGATTGGTTCAGGTGTAGATTTCAAAGGTGTTTATGATTTACGAACAAAACAAATTATGAGTTTCAAAGGAACAAAAGATCCTTTTAATCCGACCATTATAGATGCCAGCGATTTAGATGCTCCTCATATCGAAAAATTCATCGGAGCAAGCTTGCTTGCGACATTAAAAGAAGAATTAGAAATGGTAGGCGCATTAATTGGTGAATTTTCAACTGAAGAATTTCTAGCGGGCATTCAAACACCTGTCTTCTTTGGTTCAGCATTAGTTAATTTTGGAGTCAAAGAAACACTTGATATGATCGCTCGTGCAGCTCCAGGGCCGCGCTCACGCGAAGTAAAACTTCCTCCCTATGAATCAGATTCAAAAACAGCAACTGTCGATCCAGATACTACAGAAGAGTTTACGGGCTTTATTTTTAAAATCCAGGCCAACATGGATAAAAAACACCGCGACCGCATCGCTTTCTTGCGAGTGTGTTCCGGAAAGTTTTCTCGCAATCAAAAAATTTATCATGTGAGAACAGATAAAGAATTAAAGATCGCAACTCCTCTCATGTTCCAAGCTCAAGATAGAGAAATTACCGAAGAGGCCTACCCAGGTGACATTATCGGATTACACGATAATGGAAAATTTCAAATCGGTGATACATTTACTGAAAAATCAAAATTCCAATTTACCGGTATCCCCAACTTTGCTCCAGAAATTTTTAATAAAGTTATTTTAAAAGATCCGATGAAAGCAAAACAACTTGAAAAAGGTTTACAACAATTATCGGAAGAAGGAACAGTTCAATTATTTACTCGTCACTCTACTTCGGAAAAAATATTGGGTGCAGTTGGAGCACTTCAATTTGAAGTTGTGAAGTATCGTTTAGAAGACGAATACAACGTAAATGCAGATTACGAAGGATATTCTTTTATCGGCATCAGATGGCTTAAATTTGAAAACGAAAAAGACCAAGATAAATTTGTCATGAGCAATAGTTCAAACATTGCTTACGATCATAAAAAACGCATGTGCTTTTCAGTGCGCTCTGAATGGGACTTAAAACTAGTTATGGAAAAAAACCCAACAGTTATTTTCTATAAAAATTCGGATTATAGATAATGAAGATATTAGCAGAAGTTATTGGTGATCCGAATTTGTTCCTCGAAGATCTTTTTGGAAAAATTAATGATATCGAATTAGATGTTGATCAGTACGAATTGGATCATTTATGTTATCGAGTTGAAAGTAGCGAACAGTACGCACTAAAGAAAACGGAGCTTGCCCCATTAGGCGCTCTCTTAGTTGAATCCATGGTAAATGGAAGATTGATCGCGACTTATAAACTTCATGAACCAATCGTTTTTAAAAATAGAAACATATACTTATTAGAACTTCCAAGTCCAAAGCCAGGGCATTCTTACAAAAGTGGACTTGAGCACGTTGAATTTGTGACCAAAGAGCCATTGCAAAAAATAGTCGATCGTTACCCTCAGTACTCATTTGAAGTTTTTGGGATTCATAAAAATATCAATGCTGATATTACTTTAAAGCTTGGTGAATACTGTATTCGCTTTCATAATAAAAGTTTGGAAGATGTTATAAAGATGGAACTCAAAATGTTTAACCATAAGTCGAAATCGTAATGGCCGATCTACATACAATAAAAAACAGAATAGAAAAAAATTACAAACACCGTGCTAAATGGGCACGTCGTGAAGGGCTCGAAGCTTTTCGAATTTACGAAAAAGATATTCCTGAATTTCCTTTTATCGTCGATGTCTATAAAGACCATGCTGTCATCTTTGAAAAAAGAGATAATGAAATAGATGCTGAAAAATTTGATCATTTTAATTTTATTATCAGTGCTGTTAAAGATGTACTCAATCTTCCTGAAGAAAAAGTTGTCATCAAATCCCGCATGAAACAAAAAGGGGCCACTCAATACGAGCGTCTCGAAGAGCGAAATGAAGTTATGGCCGTACGTGAGTATCAGGCAGAATTTTTAGTTAATCTTCACGATTACCTCGACACTGGTCTTTTTCTAGATCACCGACCAATGCGCCAAGTGATTTATAAAGAAGCTAAGGGCAAAAAGTTTTTAAATCTTTTTTCTTATACAGGTGCTGTAAGTGTTATGGCCGCTCTCGGGGGTGCTAGTCATGTGACAAGCGTGGATATTTCTAACACCTATCAAGAGTGGGCACGCAAAAATTTTGAACACAATAAAATTTCCATGAAAGAGCACAATTTTATCGTTCAAAGTGCTTTGGAATATATTGAAAAAGCACAAACAAAATTTGACCTTATCTTTTTAGATCCACCAACATTTTCTAATTCAAAAAAAATGGACGATGATTTTGAAGTGGAAGAAGACCAAGTGGCCTTGATTAAAAACTGCTTGCGACTTCTAAATCCAGGTGGGACACTTTATTTTTCTAATAATAAAAGAAAATTTAAATTAGACACTGAAGTCTTAGCTATGGCCGATGTTAAAGATATAACGGCTAGCACGATCCCACTCGATTTCAGAGATCAAAAGATTCATCATTGTTTTAAAATCACTCACAAAAAGAAAACCTAATGGAAAATATTAAATTTCAAGCTCCTATTCAGAAGTCCCTTACAGAAGATTTTAAAATCAAAGCTTTTACTGAAATCCAAGCGAAATGTATTCCGCTAATCATGGAAGGAAAGAATGTTATCGGTGTTTCGGCAACTGGTAGTGGAAAAACTTTAAGCTACGTTCTCCCTTTAGTAGATAAAATTGTGGGTGCACCAAAACGACCGACAAAAATTTTAATAATCACTCCCACCAAAGAGCTTTCAGAACAAATTTTAGCCGTTGTTAAAAAAGTGGCACGCCATACAACTCTCATTAGTATGAGCTTGTATGGAGGTAAAAGTTTTAGCGAACAAGAATCGGACATTAAAAAAGGTGTGCATATCATTGTCGCTTGTCCAGGTCGCTTAAAAGACCATATTGAAAAGGCCACTATAGACCTCTCAAGAATTGATTATCTGGTGCTAGATGAAGCAGACCAATTAATGGATATGGGATTTTTGCCAGCACTCACAGAGGCTATTAAAGCTTGCTCAAATCGAAAACAAACAATGCTTTTTTCAGCGACAGTTAGTCCCGAAGTTCAAGAACTCGTAAAAGATTTTTTACCGGAATCAGAACTCGTTCAACTGCAAAATACTCAACCGAAAGAAATTATCAATGAAACTTTTTGTCCGATAAGCAATGAATTGAAATATCCCTTTTTAAGATTTTTGCTAAAGCATAAAAAAATTAAATCATGCCTAGTTTTTACACGGACAAAAGATGAGGCCAATGCCTTAGGTGCTGGTTTAAAAGAAGATAAGTATGAAGCGGTCGTCCTCCAAGGAGATATGACAACTCATCAAAGAAAAAAAGCACTAGATGCTCTTAAACAAAAGAGTGCTGTTGTTCTTGTGGCCACAGATGTTGTTGCCCGCGGAATTGATATTCCTCATGTCACACACGTAATCAATTACACACCTCCAGAGAGTTTAGAGTCTTATGTTCACCGTATAGGCAGAACGGCCAGACACGATAAAGGTGGAGAGGCCCTGACTCTTTACACACCAGATGAAGAGCATCAATTAAAAAAGATTATGGGTGAGCGAGCATGGAAGCCTTCAAAAATAAAAGAATTTAATTACCAATTGAAAATTGAAAAAAGAAATTTAAAGATTTTTTAAAATGAAAATAAAATCAAAATGGTTTTATACTGAATTTAAAAATGACACTCAAGCGGTTGTACTACTGGCCCATGGACTAAATCTACATCCTCAAAAAATGGATCAACTAGCATCTTTTTTTAATAAAAATAAATGTGATGTTTTGAGAATTGCTCTTGGAAATAATCCAAATGAGTGGTGTGATAAATTTAGCGACGATGTCGAGGCGGTAGTAGAGCATGCGCATATATTAGAGCGCCCTCTTTATTTTGTAGGATTTTCTTTAGGGGCCCTCGTTGGTATTCATTACATGGCTAAACATGCGCATCAAGAATTTACAAAAGCGGCGCTCTTTGCACCTGCAACCCATACTAAAATGTATACGCGCATACCTTCCCTTCTTTTTAATTTTTTTCCCAAGGGAAGTTTGCCGAGTTTAAATTTAGTAGACTACCGGGAACGAGAAAAAACAAAATTGTCTGAATATAGAAAAATGCACGAATTGCAAAAAGAAATAAAATATTATCAAATCAATATACCGACATTATTAATTCTCAATCCCAAAGATGAATTAGTCGCAAGCTCTCAAGTCGCACTTTTTGCCGCTCATAACAAGCACTCTAAAGTCTTCAATATATCCAACGAGGACAGTCCATTATCCAAAAAATACCACCACTTGATGATCGATGAGAATTCTTTGGGGCACTCTGCATGGAAAAAAATATTACATAATCTAACCGAGCATTTCTCCCTTTAAAATTGTGTTATACTAATAGAGATGAGGACGTTGCTTTTAGACTGCAACTATTTTCCGGTTAAAATAATTTCTTGGCAGAAGGCCATGATACTCTACTTGACTGAAAGGGCCGAGGTGGTCGATCATTACGAAGATAAATTAATTCGTACGGTCTCTACTTCCTTTAAACTTCCCAAAGTCCTACGTCTCTTTCAAACTCACAAACTATCTCACAACGTAAAATTTACTCGCATGAATGTATTTTACCGTGACCAATTCCAATGTCAGTACTGTTCAACCAGACTTCCTGTAAATGAACTCACATTTGATCATGTCATTCCAGTTTCTCAAAATGGTGGAACTAATTGGGATAACGTTGTTACTTGTTGTAAGCCTTGTAATACCCACAAAGGATCAAAGACCCTTAAAGTTGCAGGCATGAAACTTTTAAAGACTCCTAAGAAGCCAAGATGGTCGCCAGAGCTGTGTTTACGTCTTTTAGAAGATGACCCGGTGGAATGGTGGAACTTTTTCCCTGAAAAAATCGCTTCCTAAGCTAGCCTCAAAAAGTGGTCGATTCTTTAATAAAAAGCCAGTTATTAACATCTCAAAAGAGAATCTAACTCCATAAGATTCAACAATAAGTAATCTTGATATTTTACGGGCAGAAAAGTTGTTTATAATATTTATCTATGAATATTGATAATAAAAATAATTTATTGCTCAAAAGCTCTATTGGTGAAAATCGATTTTCACAAAAAAATATAGAAAGTACAATTGATGATGCAATGGTGGCCTCTACAAATCAAAAATCATTAGGAATGAATTTATCAAGTGAAAGTGAAAAACATGATCAATTAAAAGAGAAAGAAAAAAAGAAAGAAAAGCTGTTACAAAAACAGGCATTGGAGGTTCAAAAAAAAGCATATGACGCTAAAATAGAACGCGATCCAATGAAACTTTTAAGATTGCTATAACCCATAATGGATTAAGGAACATTTTTTATTTTGTTTACGAAAAAAATATAGTTTCGCTGATTCTCATAGTACTCACTATCATCGCTCCAAAAATATTTGCCTAAACAACTCACATGGAATTGGGAAAAATATGAAGGGGCGGGCTTTTGCGAAGACAATGACCTCTTTATAGCCATCTCACCTAAAATCCACGTTCAAAAGAATTCGCAAAAATGTTCAACAATGGCATTCAGGAATTGAGAAAGGATGGAACTCCCGATATGATAGTCACTAAGTATTTATTATGGGACTGGAGATGAAATGAAGTATTGGCTGATGAAGAGCGAACCGGATGTTTTTTCTATCGATACCTTAAAAACTAAAAAAATATCAGGATGGGACGGTGTCCGCAATTATCAAGCAAGAAATTATATGCGTGATGATATGAACATTGGTGACTTGATTCTTTTTTATCACTCAAGTTGTGAGGTTCCAGGTGTTGCGGGCCTTGCTCGCGTTAGAAAAACCTCACATCCCGATCCAAGTCAATTCGATGCCAAGAGCGAATACTTTGATCCCAAGGCGACACAACAGACTCCACGCTGGTTCATGGTGGAAGTTGAATTCGTAGAAAAATTCGACCATGTCATAACATTGGCAACAATAAAAAATGAAAAAGTGTTAGCGAACATGCCGCTCGTGCAAAAAGGATCGAGACTTTCTATCAATCCCGTAACTGAAAAAGAGTATAAAACTATCATTGCATTAAAAGGTTAATGAATTGCTCGCAGGTTAATTGATTAAGTCGAACATTGTGGACTAACATTGTCTTAAGGAGTCCATATGATAAAAAAAATTCTTTTCATTCTTAGTGCAACTCTGTCTATTGCCACATCTAAAGCAGATACAGCAATTTTTGCTGGCGGATGTTTTTGGTGCATGCAACCACCTTTTGATGCTCTGATAAAAAAGGGCGTCATAAAAACAACTGTCGGCTACACAGGTGGTCTAAAAGAAAATCCTACATATGAAGAAACATCTTCCGGTGGTACAGGCCATAGAGAAGCTATTGAAGTAGTCTTTGATTCCAAAAAAATAACATATCAAGAATTAGTCAAAATTTTTTGGGAGAATATTGATCCCTTTGATCGCGATGGTCAATTTTGTGACAAGGGTGAGCAATACACCTCTGCTATTTTTTATACCAATGAAGCTCAAAAAAAAGCGGCAGAAACGTCAAAACCAAAAGGGATAGTCGCTACACTTATCCTACCTGCTAAAAAGTTTTATCCTGCTGAAGGCTATCATCAGTCTTATTATACTAAAAATCCTATACGCTATAAATTCTATCGATTTAATTGTGGACGCGACAAACGCTTAAAAGAAATCTGGGGACACAGTTCACATTAAATGAAAAAAATTATTCTAATCCTTTTTTTACTTTTACTTTGTATTTTAGCCTATCAAATGGGACTCAAGGATATTTTAAGTTTTGATTATTTAAAAATGCATTTAAGCGAATTACAGACGCAATTCCATTCAAGGCCAATTGTCAGTTGCCTCAGCTATTTTGCTCTTTATGTTTTTGTCACAACAATCTCTTTTCCAGGGGCCACCATCCTCACTTTACTTGCTGGCGCCGTGATGGATTTTAAAATTTCATTAATCCTGATTTCTTTTGCCAGCACCATTGGTGCAACACTTGCCTTTTTAGGAGCTCGATTTCTCTTTCGTGACATTGTAGAAAAAAAATTTACTCGTGAGCTAGAAATTGTCAATAGCAAGTTTAAAAATGAAGGTGTCTATTACCTAATAACACTAAGACTGCTTCCCATCTTTCCTTTTTTTCTTATCAATATTTTAATGGGGCTAACCAAAATCGAAATAAAAAAATTCTTTTTTGCCAGTCAAATAGGAATGTTTCCTGCAACAATAGTTTTTTTATATGCGGGGAAAAGTATTTCAGGAATCTCTAAAGTTTCTGAGATTTTAAGTCCTAAAGTGATCATCGCTTTTTTTCTTTTAGGATTTATTCCTTATATCAGTAAATATTTACTAAAAAAATATACTGTTTTAAAACTCACTTCAAAATTTAAAAAACCAAATAGTTTTGACTACAACATGATAGTTATTGGCGGAGGATCAGCAGGCCTTGTAACTGCTTTCATCAGTAATACCGTCAAAGCAAAAGTTGCAATTATTGAAAAAGATAAAATGGGTGGTGAGTGCTTAAACACTGGTTGTATTCCTAGTAAAGCACTCATCAAAACAACAAAAATTTTAGGACTTAGTCATTCTGCTCAAGAATTAGGGTTAAAAAATATAGTCATCGATTTTAATTTTAGCGATGTGATGAATCGTATCAGAAGAAAAATTTCTGAAGTGGCCCCACACGACTCTAGCGAGCGCTATAATCATTTAGGAATTCATTGCATTAAAGGCATTGCGACCATTCTCTCTCCCTATGAAGTCTCAGTGGATGGAAAAATTCACACAACCCAAAATATCACAATTGCAACAGGGGCCAGTCCCCTCATTCCGGCCATTAAAGGATTAGATCTAACTAATTATCTCACTTCTAATACTCTTTGGAATTTAGAAATACTTCCTAAAAACTTTTTAATTATTGGCGGAGGACCCATTGGTTGTGAAATCGCCCAGGCATTTAATCGCCTAGGCTCATTCGTCACAATAATAGAAGGGAGCTCACAACTTCTCAATAAAGAAGACATTGAGGCCAGTCAATTAATCGGGCAAATTTTAAAAAAAGAAGGTGTAGAAGTTCACTTGAATTCAAAAGCGATAGAATTTAAATCCGATCATGAGCTAATCGTTGAGACAGATGGAGAATTACAAACACTTTCCTTTGATCAAGTTCTAATTTCTGTTGGACGAATGGCAAATACTCAGGGCATGGGACTTGAAGATCTCAAAATAAAATTTCGCCCCAATGGAACAATTGAAACGAATGAATACTTAGAAACCAACCATCCCAATATTTTTGCTTGTGGAGACGTTACAGGTCCTTATCAACTCACTCATATGGCCGCTCATCAAGCATGGTACTGCTCAGTCAATGCGCTCTTTGGATTTGCCAAAAAATTTAAGGTGGATTACTCCGTAGTTCCATGGGCCACATACACTGAACCGGAAGTGGCCACAGTTGGTTTAAATGAGAGAGCACTTATTGAGAAAAAAAATCACGATTATGAAGTAACTATTTTCTCTCTTGCTGAACTTGATCGCTCTATTGTCGATAGTGAAACATCTGGATTTGTGAAAGTCATAACAAAAAAAGGATCTGATGAAATTTTAGGGGCAACCATTGTAGCACCCGAAGCAAGTCTTATGATCTTAGAATTTATAAGTGCAATGAAATTTAAAAAAGGTCTAAAAGATATTTTATCGACGATTCATATTTATCCAACAACTGGAGAAGCGAATAAATATGCCGCCGGACTTTGGAGAAAAAACCACTCTCCAAAAAAAACTTTGTATTGGTTGGAAAAATTATTTATTTGGAAGAGAAATTAGTATTCTCTTCCAAATAAAATATATTAGATACGTTTTGGATAAAGATTCATTGGCTGATTAACCTCAACTGTTCTTCCGCCATTGGGCGCTGGAAAACGAATACCATGCAGAACGTTTTTCATACAGTCGCGTACTTTATCAGATGTAATTTCATCTGAAGTAATAGATGATTTTTGAACTCGCCCTTCATTTCCAATAAAAAATCTAAAATTCATGACACCTTGGAAACCTTCTGGTTTTTCTGAAACATCCAATTCTTTTTGATAGCATGATCTAAATTGAGGAATTTGATCGCGCAATAATCTTCTGATGGCATCCGGATCTATTGTTGAAACTTGGATTTTTTCAACTGGAACACCCGCAACCATGACAGAGCCTTTTTCAGCAAGACCATCAAATCCTCTTTGAGAATCAATTTTACCTTTTGCCGCCCCAGTTAAGCTACCAACATTTGTAGCAATTTTTTTAGGGTTAGCAGTTCCGTTTGGTGAGCCTGTAATAAAGCCATCACCGCCACCACCACCAGTTCCATCACCAATACCACCACCAGTACCTCGTCCCGCTCCACCATCATCTTTGGCGCCTTTTTCAGCAAAGCGCTTTAGGCCTGCACCATTTTTTCTGATTGAGTCTGTTACGTTGGTCATGTCGATACCTTTGTAAGTATCACCTGATCCACCAGTGTTGTTATCAACTGCTTTTACTTTTCCAGCTGCTGATCCAGTTCCGACTGTCGGCTTTGCCGTTTTTCTAACGTCAGTGCCTGGTTTATAGGCTTCTTTTTTCAGCGATTTTGGATCACCTTTTTGAACAGCATCTGTATTCTTAGAATTTTTATCTCCTAAGTTTTTAGATTCTTTAACAGCTCTATCAGTTCCATTTTTAATTTTTTCTTCAGCGACTGGAGGTTTTACAACTTCAGAAGCTGCAGCTGTGACTTTATTAATCACTTGAGGATTTTTAGAAGGAGGTGTGACAAAATTCATCGTAATCGGAATTAACTTTGGATCATCATGCAACTTATGCGTGAGCTCTAAATGAGGAAGTCTTAACAGAAAGAAAAAAAGATGGATGACTATACTGCCAATGAGCGCACGTTTGTTAAAACGTTTCGCTTCGATCTCCATCTTACTCTCACCCGGTGGTGCGATGTAAATTTGATTTTTTAATGAGCGCATAAACCGTTACTCTCTTTATTTCTTTTTATTATTTCTTTTTGTTTGGATCTTCTTCCGCTGCTATCGAGAAATTTTTAGCTCCCGCACTTTTGGCGATATCCATCAACTCAACAGCTTTTCCTAAATATGCTTTTGTATCACCTTCAAGAATAACTGATTCAGTTTTTAATTCTTTAAGTGCAGCTGCAATTTTTGCTGGCAAATCGACGTCTTCTACGTTTTTACCTTGAAGAGCAATCTTGCCGTCTTTAGATAAAGTAACGATTAAAATTTCATCAGTCTTTTTCTCATTTGTGATTTGAGTTTTAGGAAGTTCAATATCAAGTCCTGATTCAAGTGCTGCTGTTGAAGTCACCATAAAAATAATCAGGAGAACGAGCATGATATCGATAAGTGGAGTCATGTTGATCTCCGACATGATATTCTCTTCATCCCCTGAATTGTTATTCATACTACCCATGGCCATAAGGCGCTCCTTAGTAATTCATTTAATAAAACTATTTCTTAGCAGCGTTAAACGACTCTGCCATATCCCCTAAACCATTTTTAAATTCGTTTAGAGCTTCAGTAACTTTTACTTGAAGATAGTTGTAAAACATAACGGCGAAGACCGCGACCAAGATACCAGCAGCAGTAGCAACAAGTGCTTCTGAAATTGTTCCAGCAACAACAGCGAATCCTGATTTACCAGCAACACCAATTGCTTTAAATGATCCCATGATTCCCCAAACAGTTCCAAAAAGGCCTACGAAAGGAGCAGAAGATCCGATTGTACCTAAAACCCAAAGATTCTTTTTTAATCCTTGTGTCGTTTCATTCATACGTCTTTGCATTCTTGCTTCCCATTCTTCATTCGAGCTTGAATCTTCAAAGATTGCTGAATGTGGTTTTGCAATAATCTCTGGACAGTTTTTATAAAGCCATTCCATTTCATTGAAACGTTTTGATTGGATGATTCTCATTCCTTCATCAAAAAAATATTTTGCTTGTTTTCTAAAATTAATAAGGAACCAAATTTTTTGAATGGCCACAGTCCATAGTGCTACTGAGAAAATAAGTAGCGGGTACATAATAAAGCCACCTTGCTTAAATACTTCGACCAAATTCATGAGAAGACTCCTTGTCTTTTAACTTTTCAGTTTTTTTGAAATGTTTATAATTACTTAACGGTTGTTTTTTCTATTCTTTTAATATTTTAGCTCACTTTTAATTCATTGCTACAAAGAAATAAAATCCGAGCATTTTAGTAAACATGGAATTACAGGTGAAAAGCAACTTCACTGCCTTTTGCAGGACAATTTTTATTTACAACGTCTACTAACGACACATCTTCGTCTGTTAAAAGCTTTCCATCTTTATTCCAAATTTTTCCGCGAGCAATTTTACAGACTCGACCATTTTGTCGAATTTCCGCCATATCTGCACCCATTGTTGGATATTCATAACGATGATTCACTCGAATGCTAATTCCCGCTCCAGTGTATTGAACGTTTGGTGGTTGGCGTTTAAAACGGTCTGTCGTTAAATCGATTGGACCTTCCTTCAGAGCGCCACTTTTAATTCCATGAGTATTTTTATCGAAAACTACTTTTTCACCAGTTGTCATTGTAACAACAACATCGTTACCTACAACTTCAGTTGTAGGCACTCCAAGTCTGGGTAAAAGTACCATTACTGATTTTACATCGTGTGAATCTTCTCCACCTGCGATGTCAGTCAAATACAAATAGGTTTCTTTTGAAGCATGATCACGACTTACGAATTCAATTCGTCTTGTCGGAGGTCCACCATCTGGGTAAAGACTTTTTGCTCCATCTAAGTAAGGATGCCCGGGATTATTTCCAATAGCATACCCACTTGGATATTGTGCATTTGTAGTGCAGTCCAAATCATAGGTGACATCTATGCCATCATTATTTGTTCTTGCTCCACCACAGACCATCGGAATTCTAGCGACCAATCGCTCAAACGAAGGCAAGTTGGCTGGGGCAACTCCAAGTTCTGCCGGTTTGCGATCGAGCGCCTCGGCACTTGAATCAACGACATTATTAAGTTTTATTTTATTACCAGTTAAAACAGGAGGAGCAGTATCAGTTTGTGGTTTAACAACTATTTTACCACCAGTTAAAACAGGAGGAGCAATATCCGTTTGTGGCTTAACAACTACACAATCTGTTTTTGGATTTTTTCCTAATGTTAATGCCAATTTTTGAGCATCTGATAGAGCAAGAACCACTTCCTTAGCTCCAACTTCAGATAACGAAATATTCATTTTTTTTATAGCTTCTAAGTTTTGCATTAATAATTTACACATTCCGCTGCTTTTTTGAACGCCCGTCTTACAAATTTGATCAGCAAGATCTAGTAGATTTAAAAGCTTTTTTTCATCTTTATTTTTTTGAATTTCTTTAACTAATCCTTCATAAGAAATACCAGATTCTTTAAACTGCTTATTGCAATTACTGAAGGCCATTTGTCGATCGATGTTTGAAACAATTGGGGCACATAAATTGGCACCAAATAATAAGGGCTGGCATTGCATCGAATTTGCGCCACAAGATCCGTTGTTGTAATCTGGATTATTTTTAATTGGACTTGAACATTTTCCGTTGACTAAGAGACTCGGCCATCCAGCATAAATACAATTTAAAACGTCATCGGCCCAAGCACTACTAAATATATCCGGCATTGCTATCTGTTCATATAAGCTTATTCTTTTAGCAGAAGATCCTTCATATGTTTGGAGAAAATTTGTGTAGGTTTCAAGAATAGCTGCTTTGCTAAATTCATTAGATCCCCCCCAGAGAGTCCGTCCGCTTATCGCAAATGCTTGAGAACAAAAAAGTGTCGCCAATAAAATAAAATATTTTTTCATAATAAATCTCCATAGGACTTATCGGTATAATCACTTTTAAAAAGAAATAAATATTATGTTATAAGAAAATTATTCCTGACGAAAATGCTTTATGAGCAACGTGCGTTATAATAAGAATAATCATTAAATGGAGTGTGGATCATGAGATCAGTCAAAAAAATTCAGTTTTGCCTATTATTTGCTCTGATTTTTTCGAATCTCGCAAATGCCAAAGTTATATCAGATTATGATGAAACTATAATTCAAGCTCCTTTCGTTGATTCAAATGAAGAAACTCTTATAAGCACCGTATGTAGAACTCGCGATCATCTTAGATGGGACTACTGTTCAACTCGCTATGAAAATGGTGAAGAGCAAATGAAGAGTTTTAAATTTTCTAATGTTGGTGAAAATAAAATAGTACCAAACTCTGGTTTTGGAGTTGGAAGAGATTTTGAATTTATGTTTGAAGGGTTTGCCCGCTCGGATATGGGGTTGCTCATCTGGGATATGCCAGATGAATATGAATCACACGGACACTTAAAATTGATGATGTTTTTTCCACGTTTAGTAATGCCTGCTATTCGATATGTTTCAGACGCTAATAAGGATGAAGTCATTGTTACACTTCCTAATAAAGAAGAAATGATTTTTAACGGCAAATCCAAAGAAGTTCTGCGTGGAGTTTTATCAGAAGGACCAATCAAACAAGATAGCAATGGTAACGCCCTAAACCCTGACTTTAAATACTCTGGATCTGGAGTCATGATGGAAGCCGACAGACTAAATGATTATCCCGTCGGATTAAGCGCACAAACTTCTAAAAACAACAAAGCTACTATTCATAAAAAGGGATTTAAAGACTGCCAAATCCCTGTCAGAGAACTTTGGTATACTGATGATTCAAAAGGTGGAAATGTTTTCTTTAATAAAAAATATATTACGGATAAAGCCTTTGATACGCTTTTAAAACAAAAATGCAAATTCTCAATGTACTGATGTTTAATTCATAAAAAAATTTAATCCTCTTTGAAAAAAAATGAAGGTCAGAAATAGCTGACCTCCATTTACTATTAAGATGCTTGCCTCAGTTTTTTGTATCAAAAAGCATTTTGGAATTTGATTAATTGAATAAAAACGCTCCTGGAAACCCTGTTTTTTTTACACACTTCCCCCATACGAAACAAAAATCACCTAATCTAATATGAAACTCAATGCCAATTTTTGGAGTCATTATGAAAGTGGCCTTTTTATCATTATCTGTTTTATTATTTTCAAACCTCGGCTTTGCAAAAACGCTAGTCGTGAGTGATATCGATGACACTATTAAAGTCACGGATGTTTTAAATAAAGCGAATGCAGTAAAAAATGGTCTATTTTCTAAAAAAGCTTTCTCTGGGATGAATGAATTATTTAATGAGTTCAATAATTCAGACACAATTATAACGTATGTAAGTGGCTCTCCTACAGTAATCAAAGAAATTGTAGATAATTTTTTAGAAGACAATCACTTTCCACAAAAAGAAAATTTGACACTTAAAAAAGGAAAAGTTTCAACTTATGATTATAAACTTGCTGTCATTAGAGACCAAATTGCTAAAATGAATCCTGATAAAATTATACTTTTAGGTGATGATACTGAATTTGATCCAGAAGTTTATAATACGATTTCTAAAGAAAATAAAATTGAATCGATCTATATTCGTGCCGTTCAAAATAGAAAGTTGCCTAACAACGCCAAGATTATAAATTTTATTTCTCCAGTTGAAATTGCCGCTAATGAACTTTTAAAGGGTAATTTATCGGGAGCATCACTAACAAAAATAACGAATGCTTTTGTTAAACAAGCTGAGAACTCACAAATTGCAATTAAAAATCGTTATTGTCCAATTGAAGGAAGATCCCAACTTGAAGAGTTAAAACAAAAAGTATCAGAACAATCGGCCATAGACTCTTTAGTATTGGCCCAAGAAAAAATTATTAAGGCCTGTAGAAAATAAAAAAAGGGAACTCAAAGGCTCCCTTTTTTTCATTTCTTTTTTAATTTTGAGTTGTCAACACTTCTTTATTTGAAACAGCTGTAACAATTCCACCATTAAATGGAGTTTCAGCAGTGTAATAAATTGTATATTTCCCGTTAGGGATTGTATTTGTTCTAAATCCTAATCGCATTTGTTCCACAACTTCATCTGTTACTCTTTTAACTAAGATTTTACCGTTAGAATCTTCGACATAAAAAGTAACTTTTTGAGGAATAACTGGATTGGCCTTTACATCGATATCAAATTCAATTCTTCCCGACTGAGCTTTCTTTAAATCCACACCAGTTGTTCCAGCGAATGAAATAGTTGAATTTGGTTCATGATTTAAAACTAAAAACTCTCTAACCTGAGATTTTTTAGAATTAGATTTTGCATAAACTTCATAACGTCCGTCTTTAAGTGCGGTCGTATCTACAGAGAGTTCACAATTTGTATTTGCACTTTGGCAAGCAACAGTATTCACTGTATCTGATTCACCCGTAATCACAACTTCACTTGGAGCAGCTTTTGCTAATGCTACTTGAATATTTTTTGCTCCACTTACATACTCATGACTTGTTGGTGATTGAATAGAAATATAATTGTCTTCTGCAGATGTCTGGTAAGCCCATGTGCTATCAGCAATTCCTGATTTATCATCGTAAGAGACGCGAATAAAACCGTTTTCTCCCCAATCAGATCCCCATGAGTTGCGAACAATCCAGTATCTTCCTTCGTCATTAAATCCAACGAGAGAAACGGCGTGGCCACCAACTGATTTTTTACTGACTGATTTATAAATTCCAGAACTATAAAGAAGAAAATCTTCATAAACTGTAAGTGTTGTAACTAATGGTCCTTTTTTAAGGGCCTCTTTTACTTTTGTAGCCGATCCACCCCATGAACTTGGAGTTGTTGATCCAGCAATTTTAAAAGTTCTCTCTAATTGATTCTGGCAAAAACTTTTTTTGCACTGAACGTCTTGTCCAGTAGAGCCCGATTCATACGGAGCACAAGCTGCATCCACAATACCTTTACTCTTTAACATGCTGGCTGCACTAGCTGGTTGCCATCCATAATCACAAGCACCTCCACCACAATTAAAAAGTTGTTGTGGTGAAAATGTTGGAGTAAGCCACGGTAGAGTTGAATTAATTCTATAAGTAGCCTCAAGAGTTGCGACAGCAGCAAATGCTACACATGAGCCACAATTGCCTTGATTCATAACGGGGCCTAGCCAATTGACTCCATTTACATTACGCCAATCCATTGCTTCATTAGCTTTATTTCTTTCTTCAAATAAAGCATTTCCGGTAGGTCTATCTGTGGAACCTAAAAGGTGTTTAATTTCAATATCACTCATGCGAGAAATGGAATTTTCTCGTGCAATCCAACCTGCATTGTTTTTTTTAATTAGCTCATTGATGGAATTTACAGAGACCGAAGAAGCAGACGCTGAAAGCGCACTACCAAGCAACATGAATGCTAGCATTTTTTTCACAATATCATCCTTGATAATAGAAAATTCTATCCTTCTATTATCAAGTTATAGCTATTTTTTTTTCAATGAAATGTTGTTGATATAAACTTACTTTAAAACCATAAAGCTCTACTATTCTTTTAAAAAAGTTATACCCGTCATATTTTTAACAAGCTCAGCTTTTTCAACAAATAAATAGCCACTGCCTTCCTCACATCGAAGCTTAGGGTTCAAGTAACTTGGTATTTTGCTTTTATCGCACTGACTCTTCATTCTGTTTTTGAGAACATCTTTTGATTCTTTATTGGCCATGGCAATGCAATGAACATAATCAGGATTTAATTTTTGATAAAGTGCACATCCAGTTCCATAAGAATTTCTTAAAATATATTCTTCTTTGCAAGTCTCACCATTAATTCTTTTCCCAACGATAGAAGAGGCATGTCCCCATTTACCAGAAGCATTGGGAGATGTGAGAAAATCATTGTAATAATTTATTCCTACAGGTGTGCCTTTTTCTAAAATCTTATCCATTCTCTCTTCAAGGATTTTCTGGGCTCCTGCTGGTGAGCTTTTTTTATCATCGAAACTTCCAGGAATAGTCCATCCCATAATTTCTGGTTCTTTTGGATCCAATGACATCTTTCTTTTACAGGCCTTATCAATTAAAATTTCATAAGCTCGAGAGCGATCTGCATTTTGTAAAACATAAACGAGATCTTTCATATTTGTGGTCGGTAACATTCTGTGAAAATTTTGCAAAGATGAACAAGCAATCTTTCCATTTTTTTTAGTGGAATCAAAGAGCGAATCTAGCATTCGCATTAAATCAAAACGATCAAGGCCGATATCTCCAGAGCGTGATTCTTTCTCTAAACAATAACTATCTTTTGAAGAGATTATAGCTTCGCCTATATAACCGCCAGTGCCCACAACTTGAACTCCAAGCAATCTAAACTTGGCTGCGTTCATCTCATTGAGTTCACCAAAAAACATTTCTCGGGCCTCTGCAAGATTTCCCGTCTTGAAATAATGTTCAAGAATTTTATTTCTAGTAGATATAGGAATTTTTAATTCCTTTGAATAATCTCTTGTTGTATTTAGGTTATCCCATCCAACTAAATCACTTTCGCCAGAAGCTTTTAGCTTAGAGTTAAGGCCTGTTGGAGGATTATCTTTATTCATGGTAACTAGAGGTGTGGATGGTTTAGCTGTATTATCTTTTAGCGGATTTAAATCAGAGAGGAATGTTTTAACTTTATCCATCTTTTCATGATATTTTTTATCTTGCTCCTCAAAGAATTGTTGTTGTTCTTTTTTATATTTTTTCCCCATTAACTCTTTTTCAGGACTAAAAATACTAAGAAATTTTTCATTATATTTACTAGCGACGCTCAGAGGAGAAACCAAGGATTCAGCTTTTAAGTTCGAAATCTTTTCTTTTTTATAAAGATAATGAGTCATTAAATCTGAAGCGGTAAAGGCATAACACCATCCTAGACCCCCTTGATTGCGAACAGGCCCCATCTCTGATCTTAGATCAATGCTCTTGTAGCTTGAAGGAGATGAACAAATATTTGCTGCATAAAGATTAAAGCTCAAAAAAAGCAGGAGAAACAAACTAATCTTCATACTTCACTCGTGAAGAAATGAGCCGATTAATATCCTGATAGGTTCCATCACTAAATAGACATCTTGATGTTGAAATCCATCTATGATTGGCCCAATAGTCTATTTGTTGCGGAACTCCTTGAGCTTTTCGGCATATGATAAATAGGGGCGATTCAGTAATTGATTTAAGTTCTGAATGTTTTAATACAAGTGGATTTAAATTATCTACTAGGCAGCCATCGGGACATTTTTTAGTGGAAGATATCGATTTTAAAACTGTATCAAAGCAATAGCGCTCATAAACAATGACTTCTTTTTTATTTTCGATTGTTTTAATCTTTCCATCAACGCAATCGATAGTTTCATCACTTGCCTGCGAAGAAGCAAAGCTGAAAGAAAAAATAACTATAAATATAAATTGAACTTTTCTCACTCAATAATTATGGCCTAAGATAAGATTGAAAGGAAGATTTGCAAAGATTGGCAGTATTGACCCCATGATCATCAAAATTCACTAAAACCATATTACCGAAAATTGTCTTTCCAGAAACTTCTGGATATTGAAAAGTTTGAGGTAATCTTAAAGAATAAATTCCATCACTCGAAGACTTTGAAAGCACTCCAAAATCCCCCATTTCTAAGCTCTCTAAATTATTATTCCAGTGGGCTTCGTACCAAAAATTTTTCAATGGACGATAAGAGCAAATCTTTGCTCCATTACTCGATGTCTGGCATCCCAGAAGTTCTTGAGTAGTCAACCGTATTGCTTGTGTATTGTCAGGTCTAACAAAAAGGATAATTCGAAGAAACACATTATCCAAATTTAGAGGGATTTTTGTGAATCTTAGAGCATTAAAATTTAGATTATTACTCTTACAACTCCCCACGCTACTCATAAAAACATCTTTTTCCCAATCATTTTGAGCAAAAACATTTTGAGTGAGTAATAAAAGAATAAAAATAATTTTTTTCATAAAAAATCCTAGCAAATAACAAAGTGAAGAGCTAGACTATTATCGCCGGCAGAACGCTCACTAATCTGCAAACACACACACATTTTTTGGGAGGATCGTCTGATGAATCGTCTAGATCAAATTTCTCTGGGTAAAATCGTCGTTATACGTGAAAGATTACTTAAAGCTCAGAGAGATGGAACCAAGATCTATCGTTTTGAATCGGGAGACCCAAGCTTCGATATTCATCCAAATGTTAAATTGGCAATGGAGTCAGCTTTAAAACAAAATAAAACTCACTACATTCCCAACAATGGCATTCCAGAACTACGCGAAGCTTTGGCAAAAAAACTTCAAACTACTAATAAATTAAATATCGAAGCAAAACATATCTCTGTTACTAACGGGGCCATGCATGCCCTTTACGTTCTTTATCAATGTATTGTGGGCGAAGGCGATGAAGTCATTGTTCCAGATCCAATGTGGACAGAGGCCGTAGAAAACGCTCGACTTGCCGGCGCAAAAACGATTGGTGTTGAATTAAAACCTGAACACAATTACGTTTACCGCGCTGAAGATATCGAAGCAAAAATAACATCCAAAACTAAAGTGATTTTTTTGAACTCTCCTCAAAACCCAACAGGAGCCATTATTCCAAAAAAAGAATTGCAAAAAATTGCGGATCTTGCCGTTAAGAAAAATCTTTGGATTGTAAGCGATGAAGCTTATGAGCATGTTCTTTTTGATGGTGGTGAACACACTTCAATTGGTTCACTTATTCCAAATTACGATAAAATCGTTTCAGTTTATTCATTTTCAAAATCATATGCGATGAGTGGTTTACGTTTAGGCTATTTTGCTTGTAGAGACGAGCTCTTTAATGACCGCGCAGGAAAACTTCTTCGCTGTACAGTTAACGGAATCAACAGTGTCACTCAATGGGGCGCCATTGCAGCTCTTGCGACTCCAGATGAATGGTACAAAGAAATGAATAAGGAGTACCTAAAAAGAAGAGATCTTTTCCTAGAAGCACTATCTGGAAATGAAATCCTCACTCCCTATATCCCACATGGAGCTTTCTATCTTTGGTGTAAAGTTAAAGATGGAATTGATGTTCCAAAACTATCAGAAGCAATGGCGCAAGCTGGTATTGGAAATGCTCCTGGGGATTGTTTTGGAGAAGCTCCATCAACTGTTCAATCAATTAGACTAGCTTTTAGTTGCTCAACAGAAATGATTTTAGAAGGAGCAGCTCCCCTACGTGAATTCTTAAAAAATTATAAATAAACTCCTCGATCAACCAAGGCAATGAATCTTTAATTTTAAGAAATCTTTGCCTTGAATTTACTTGAATTACGTAAATCTTAATTTAACAAAATAATCAATTAACCAAACAATAGCCCTTGAATAAAGAAAACTACTCCAATACCAGCAAAACCTAGGCTCACGTACCAGAAGCGTTTTTTTCGAGTTAAAACGGCTATTGCCGAGATGGCAATGGCTATCTGAAATAGCGTTACGGATTTGGCCAAGATAACATGTGCACCGAGGTGATGCTCTGATTCATGTGCCTTATCTTTAGCCTCTTTTGATATTTCTTCTTGTTCTTTTTTGTACTCAGCTGCTTTTTCTAGATCAGCGCCCTTAGGTGTTTTTCCCATCTCAATGATTAAGTCGTTTTTCATCATTACAATCGAACTCTTAATACTCTTTGCCTGATAATGGCTCCAGTTATCTGAAGATTGAATTTGAGAAATTAAGGCTTCATTGGAATGGTGTCCGGCCATTAGTGCAGCAATGGCCGCAATAACAGCGATCATCGCCGTTGAAAGGGCCACTTTTCCAATCCATCCACCAATGTGTGCATGCTCGTGAATATGTTCTTGACTTTGCTCTAGTGGAACTTCTATTTCTTCCATCAACCCTCACATAATTTAAGTATATACCTACATATTATATAAGATTTTCAAAATGCTTACATGAAATTTCAATTACACTAAACCGAGCACTATAATCAAGATTAACATCTCACTTAGTGCAGGAGCATAAATCTTTGATAATAAATCTTTGATAATAAATTCAGATGAAGAAATTAATAAAATTTGAACTTTCTCTTTTTAGTTTCTCTTGTCTCCGCAATCGCTTGCCTAACTGAGAAAAATTGCAGCGAATTAAATATTAAGACTCAACAGTTATAAACTATTTAAAACTTTCATAACAGCAGGGACTTGAGAAAGATTAAGTTTTGCTTTCATTATTAAATTTATGGCGTCAGCTTGTTTTAATCTACCATTGAGCATTTTTTCGCAAATTAATGGCTCAACTGGATCTGTAATTTCATAGACACTTTTATGTTGAGGCCAAAGGTTTACAGTATCATTTGATCCACCAGCGCATAGAGGAATAAAGTGATCTATTTTGAATTCTGCTCTATCCATCGACTCAATTTGAAAGCCTAATTTTTGATCGTAATTTTTTATGAGAATTTCTTTAGTTTCGTAAGAAACATCACGCTCACAATAGGCAATCTGTTCAGGATAGCGATGGGCCGTTGGTTTATCACAGAGTTTACCTGGAGTAAGTTTTTGATTTGGCCCAACTGGAAATTGAGGACCAAAGGCCAAAAGTGAACTAGATACCAACATCAGTACTAAAGACAAAAGTGATTTCATTTTGGATCCTTAAGAATAATTTCTTTTATAGAAATACATAAGTGTTTTATCAGAAGTCTAAAATTCTCTCTAGAGCGATGAAAAAATTACAAATATAAAGAGTAATCTATTTTTCTATAATTGCCTTTAGTTAGACAATGGAATGCCGCTTGGTAATACTCTTTTAATATTAAATATTCTCAGACCTGTATGGATTTTATTGTTAATACTTTTTTATTGGATGCCATAATGGGACGCTCTAACAGATCGATTTGCAAAGTGACCATCACAGATTGCAAAAACCTGCTTATTTCTAGCAATAATATCAAAAAAAAGGCGCTCCTTTCTGGAGCGCCCTTTTTATAAGATAAATTTTTAGAAAATCTATCAATCAACCTAAAAGTTTTAGAGCCGCTTGTCCTTGAGAGTTGGCCTGAGACAACACTGAAGTACCAGCTTGAGTTAAGATGTTCATCTTAGTGTTCTTAGCTGATTCAGCAGCAAAGTCTGTATCTCTGATACGAGAGTTAGCAGATGA
>CANFHC010000013.1 GCA_947446575.1 Bacteriovoracaceae bacterium
GCATCTCTTGTGGCCCAAATATGTTCTGCAATATTAATTCCAAAATTGGGAATAAATTTTCCTGCTCTAACTGTTAACTGATCCATTGCTTGGTATTGAAGAAAATAACGTAAAAATTTTCCACGAACCATATTGTCTGCTTCTTGTTTTCCAAAGAAAGAAACAAATTTAACTTTTTCGTATTTAAGAGCAGTTTCAATGCCGGTTTGCATTCTTATAAATTTATCTTCTTTTGATTGTGAATTTTTTAAATGAAACTGCACTGCTCTTAGGTCCCCTCCAGCATTAAACCATTTTTTTAGAAAGGGCTGATCAATCGCCCCATAAAAAGCTCTGGCCTCTTTGACATCTCCCCAAGTGCTTAAGAGTTCCGAAGATAATGTTCGCCCGTAAGGCGTAAGCAAGCCCCCTCCAGAGGGAGACTCGTGGCAGGCCAGGCAATTTACATAATGATGTCGAATCATTTCAGGATACGCGAACGCATTCGAGGAAATAAGTAAACTTAATAAAAACAAAAAAGTGAGGAACCCGTTTTTCATCTAAACCTCTAGCAAGTCGTGATTGACTAGGATCGGTTTAGAAGTATCAATCGACAATTTCTACGTCAAATTGATAAAAGATTCGTTAATAGATAGCTTGTGACTATCTATTAGCGAAAATATGTTTTCATTTATTTTTTAATCAAAAATATTTTTGTATCTATGCCAACAGTATCGGCCACAACGACTCCCAAATAATTGGGCAATTCAATTCCATAGTCTGTAATTTTGATATCAAACTTTGCATCTAATTCGAGGGATCCACTTAGTGAAAAAGTCCCTGCAATTTTATGCGTTTTTCCATGAAGAGTCAGATTACCTTCAAAGTTTTGATTTTGAATTGCAGTTGGCTTCACTTCAAATCCATTTGGCAAAATTATATTTTCAATTTTCAAAATGGCAGTTGGAAATTTTTTAACTTCCAAATATTCATCTTTCATATGTTCATCTCGCATACCAATCCCTGTGTCGAGATCCTTAAGTACTAAATTTGATTCCACTGACATTTTATTGTTTACGATTTTTGCTTTGGTTACAGGCGCGTGTGAAACTCCTTTAATTTTTATCATGGCAGGTTTTCCAACTGCTAAAAAATTTATTTCTCCTGGTTGTTTAGAATTTTCTAAATCCATTGAGGCGAAAGTGGCAAAAGAAAAAAGTAGTGTCGATAAGGATAATAAGTATTTCATGATGTCTCCGGTTATTTCTAAGGCACAGTTTCAGGCGAACCTTTATTGAGCCAAGTTAAGATGGTTTGTTTTTGAGTATCTGTTAATGGTCGATTTCTAGGTAATGGCATTGACCCACTAGATATGACCGATTTAATTCCATTCCTTTCATTAAAAACACTTTCATATGTTTCCAAATTGATTCCTGCTGAATTCCCACCACTATCAGAATGACAACTCAAGCAGCGAGGACCAATAACTTGGGTATTAACTAATTTATAATCGATCTTATTCGGTGCAGGTATTGGTTTTGGCAAAGGTGTTGGTATTGGTAGTGGGCCAGGTATAGGATCTGCAGGTGGAACCATCACTGGTGTTGTTGGACCAGTCGCTACAGTCATACTATTTATTGGACCTCCAGCATCTATCCAAGCGAGGAAGACTTCTTTTTCTTTGCTCGTAAGTGGAGATATTCTTATTGGCATACTATCAGAGGTAACTGCGCTACTAATTAAAGCGAGACGAAGTCTAACATTGGAATAGGTTTCAAGATTTATTCCTGCTGCATTTCCACCAGCGCTTGAATGACATCCCAAGCATTTTGGTGAAATTATCCCCGTTGCTATAGTTTGATATCCTGGAATTGTTCCTGTTGGTAATTTTTCAATAGTTGCATTTCCGCTCGTGGATTGATTGGCAACGTTTGGAGCAGAATAATTACAACCGCCCATTAAAAGTATAAATAAAGAAAATAAATAATGATTGTTCATTGGAATACCTACAAAAAATAAAATTGAAGTCTGCTAGTTAATTTTGCAGATGACATGCCAATTAGTATTTTTATAAGTTAGCGAAAGGTGCATAGAGTTGTTAATTATTTTTTGGGGAAAGTATCGTTATGGGCAACAAAATGATCCTGAACAATATACTTCTGGGCCCATGGAGGCTTTCTAGTAATCTAAAATCCAGGCTACACCCATTTTTCCACCTGGATCTAATAATGGAGTAAAATAAGAATGAATTTGATTTGGATCATTACTTAATTTTTCTCGGCTATTGTTAACGATAGTTTTACCAATCATATAACCAATTCCCAACGCCAGAGGATAATCACTTATCCAGTGAACACTGTTGTTGACCATTTGATAACCAAGTAAAGTCATCATCGTATACCCTACTGGTTTGATCCAAGTGTACTCAGAATAATTTTGGGAAATAATAGTGAATGCCGTCATTGTTGCGGCCAAATGACCTGAAGGAAATGCATCATAAGCAGAAATATTATTTTGAAAATCAGAAGTTTTTGGAAAAAATCTCCAACGTCCACCTGATTTAGTTGCTTTAATCGGGCTCTCTCTTCCAGTGGTTCGTTTAATAAGTTGTGTCACAATCCCAGTAGTCAAAAGTCCTTGGACTAACTGACTAGCTACTTGCATCTCTCTGGTATCGTTACTTATATAACCAGTCCCTAAAAATCCAGCTGCAAGGCCAAGTGTTACCCAACCATCACCAAAAAAATAAAACAGTGAACCGACATCTGAAGGTCTACGCAATAAAGCTGATCCGCCAACTCGTAAAGTGGCAACAGTATTTTCGTGGTTACCTAAATGGGTAAATCGACCAAAGCGTTGAAACTGATTTGTAATTTGTTGATCATAGACAATTAAAATACCTGTCGATACTGCAATGATTCCCCAAGCTCCTAAGTATTCACTTGAAAAAGAATTATCAAGAAACTTCCATCCATCTTTGGGAATTCTGGTGAGAAAATCAAATGCTTTTGGTTTGGTGTATTTGTAATCTATCCCTTCCATACGATAAACGCTTCCATCTTGACTGGGAGCAACTGCGTCGGCTGCAAATGCAGAATTGAGTAATAAAAGAGTTACTGTGCAAAATATTTTTAGCGTTTTCATGATTGGAATAATTATAACTAATTTCTATTCAAAGGCCAGATATAAGCTATGAGTTTAAGGGCAAAAATTTGTAATAAAGTTTTAACTATAAAATAGAAATTATGAATGTTCTTCCACCTAGGAAGTCTTTTTAAATATTGTTAGTGTTAATTTAAGAGCAAGTTTAATTACTGAACTTGTATTTTTGTTTATAAGGAGTATTTATGAAAAAAGCAGCAACTAAAAAAGTAAGATCAACGAGTATGAGAAGATCAGCATCAGCTAAAAAACATTAATAAATATTACTAAGAAAATTAGTGATAAAAGGAAGGGAGACTCTCTTCCTTTTTTTTTCCATCACAGCCACCACACCATTAGGAGTGACCAGATTTTCAAGTCGTAAAAAACCAGCTTTGCGATAAGCACGAATGGCAGGTTTATTTATGGCAGCTGGAGTCGAAACGACTATATTAACATTTTCTTTTTCTAACAACTCGTCTGAAAATTTTTTTATAAAACTTGAACCAATCCCCTTGCCCAATAAATTTTTATCCGCAATAAATTGATCTATTCCTAAGACGCCTGCTGGAAAATTTTTCGCAATATAACTTTGAATAAATCCTATCGGCTTTTCTTTGTGATAAACGATAAACGGATTGTCTGAAATAACTCCTCTCCAATTTTTTGCCACATGCTCGCGCTTAAGCCAAGCGTTTAACATTGCTGAATCTTGAGACTCTAGTGGTTTAAAAATTATATTATCCGTACTAAAATGTTCCCAATCAAAAACTTCTTCATCTTCATTAATTTCTTCTATTATCTCTGCTTTATTAAAAGTTTTATGAAAAAATAAATAGACAAAAACTCCTGAAAATACTCCCAAAACATACCCTAAAAAATGACTAAGATAACTTATTTCTGGCAAAAATGTCGTTGGAAAAAAAAGAACAATCGAAACTCCGGTAACTTTTAAAAATCGCTGCAGTAATGATTCCCTTCGATCAATGAAAAAAGCTAGAGTCATCCAAGCAGCACCCATCCAGTAAACGACACCCGAAACTCCAACGATCGTTGAGTCTGGAGAAAGATTTTGAATGACAATAAAATTGATTAATCCCCCCAAAAGAAATCCAATCGCTGGAAAGAGAAGTAGACTAAAATATCTTGAGAGAAAATATGCAAAGGGCACGAATAAAAATAAATTTCCTAAAATATGGCCAAGGTCTCCATGAGCAAACAGTGCCGTCCATAAACGCCAATACTGATGATGCTTGATCACTAAGCTTGCGGAGGCAGGCATCCAATCGGCCGCATGAAAAATATCATTGAGATAAATCAATGAGCCAAATAACAACAGACTAACCAAAAAGAGCGTACTATTGAGTCCGCCTCCTGGTAACTTTCTAGTGATCCAATTTTCTTTTATGCGTCTTCTCATTTCCATGGGAGAAAAGATGGGAGTCAAGTCCCAAAAGGCAAGGTTTGATTCAAAAAATTAGACCGTTTCTAATTAACAAATAAGATATCAAAATCTCACGCTCGTATTACACGGAATCCAGAATCCAAACTCTGACCCAACACCAACAACACTCTCGACATGTACTTCTCCCTGATGAGCCTCTACCACTTGCTTAACGATAGCTAACCCAAGTCCCGAGCTTGGCTCGCCTGCCGTCGGTCGCACGCTAGTTGTTCCATACTCACGATATAAATTTTTTAATTCTTCCTTGGGAATTCCTTGCCCTTGATCCAAAACATTAAAAAATATTTTTTTACCATCTTCGAGAGAAGAAACTTCTACCGTAATAGTAGTGTTTGCTCTAGAATACTTCACCGCATTGGCGACAAGATTTTCTAAGACCTGCATGATTCGAATTGAATCAAAGTTGCAGTACGTAGGTAAGTTATCTTGAATTTTCGATACAACTGTTATCTCTTTGGGCTTTGCTAACATTTCACTATTGAGCAAAAGTTCTTTAATAAACGCTTTCAAATTTATATTATTACTTAAAGTGGGCTTTGTTCCTCTTACTTGATTTAACATGGTTAGATCGCGCACTAAATTAACCATCGCCTCATTTTTTCGATTTAATACTTGAAAGACAGATCTTGATTCTTCGCTCAGCTGATTAAACCAATCTTTTTTTCCGATGACACTCAAAACACCTCGAATAACTCCCAAGGGATTATTTAGCTCGTGAATGGTATTGCGGAATAATTTTTCCTTAGCATCTAACTCTTGCAGACTTTGAAACAAAATTCCTTGCTGAACAATGAGGGAGATCCCATCGGCTATCTCTTCGAAAAATTCAACTTGATAATCTTTATAGGTACCAATTTGTGCACTCGAAAAGAAGATAATTCCTATCGGTTTGCCATTTAAATAAAGTGGGCAAGTCAAATTAGATTTAATTCCATCTTGAAGGGCCAGTGATGTAAATTTTGAATGCGGATGAATTTTTAAAAAATTTTCCAGATCATTTATAATCCTAGGCTTCTGAGAAAAAAGAACTTCCTCAAGACTGCTGCCCTTAATTGTCTCAGAATATTTTTGTGGCAAGTAATTAATAGGAATTTTGGCTTTTACCCAATTAAGCCTTAGTTTGGAATCGTTCTCTTCTAGTAACGCAATTCCAATTCTATCATATGGAACAACTTCGCTTAAAGACATAAAAAGAAAATTCAGAATATCTTGATAATCAAAACCATGAATCATTTTTTTGTGAATTGACTGAAAAATATCATGAATCTTTATCTTGTCGCTCACAGTATTTAAAATGCTTGGCTCAGAATGTATTTTTTGTTGTTTTTCAGGTTTATTCATTCACTTTCCTTTCTTAACTGACACCTGCAATAACACTATCATCCCCACATCACCACAGGTACACGCAGAACAAGGGATACATCGCTTCAATTTCACCAAAAGAATGCAGTTTCATAACAATTAGCTAAGATTACTAAAGAAAAAAGTAAGAAACTGATATGGGTCATGTTTTATTTGCCATTAAATGTTAGGGTATAATAGGTTATTAAAGATATTGAGAGACCAAAGATGAAAAAAGCTACTAATTCTACGTGTGAAAATTGTGTATCAAAAGACGATGGTATTTTTTGCGATATGCACCTACCAGAATTGGAAGAAATTTCTGATCATAAAATCAATAATACTTTTAAAAAAGGACAAACACTTTTTATTCAAGGCAATCACCCATTTGGTATCTATTGCATAAGCAAAGGTAATATAAAGCTCACTAAAACTGGTCCAGATGGAAAAGAGACTATCGTGCGCATTGTTCACGGTGGGGATATTTTAGGGCACAGAAGCCTTTTTACTGATGATAATTATTCGGCCACTGCAACAGCAATGGAAGATACTGAAGTCTGCTTTATCGACAAAAAATTTATTTTAAAAATTATTGGCAAAAATCCAACGGTCGCTCTAAATATCATCAACAAACTCTCTCGCGATATGGGGTCAGCAGAAAATAGACTCACTTCTCTTCATCAAAAAAATGTAAGGGAACGTTTAGCTGAATTGATTTTATCTCTTAAGGCTACTCACGGAGTCAAAGAAGGCGGAAGATGGAAGATTGATCTAAAGTTAACCAGAGAAGAGATGGCCACTATGATTGGTACTGCAAACGAAACACTCATTCGCTTTATGACTGAATTCAAAGACGCAGGTATTATTGAGCAAGAAGGTAAAACTTTATTTATCAAAGATGAAGAAGAATTATTGAATTGGGCACATATTAACTATTAATTAAAAAAAATTAAAACCTGATACAGATTATATTTTCTCTAGAGATATTCACTTAAACTCAATTCATGAGTAAAAATACATCCATTCAACTTGAAAAAGAGTCGATAAATGAGATTGCAAAAGTAACACCTACGAAGAAGTTCATTTTGAACTCTCATCTTTTTTACGAAGGCCAGATTCCCATCGTGGCATATCTACTTGTAGAAGGTTGCATTAAGCTAATGAAAAATAAAAAAATAAAAAAGATACTTAAGCCTGGATCCCTTGTCGGCTTAAAAGAATTGATGAATAATTCGCCTTCAAAACTATCAGCACAAGTTCAAGCTGATAGTACCCTATGTTTTTTAGATAAGAGTACTATTCAGGAAATGATTCAACATGAAGGCAATGCGATCTCAGATTTATTGCGGGTACATGAATGACTAAATGTATTCATTGTGACGAAGATATCCAAATACCAATCTATAATGATGGCGATGAAAATCATCATTCTCCATTCTGTTGTAATGGTTGTTTGACCGTTTACAATGTCATCAACTTTAAAGGGCTAGAGAAGTATTACGAAATAAAAAGACAATCTGCTATCTACAAAAGAAGATCTCCGGTTGAAGAAAGAAAACTACAATTTCGTTTTCTTGATAACCAAGAATTTTTGAATGACTATTCTTATTCAAGTTTATCAGCTGCACCAACAATGGAATTTTACCTTGAAGGAATTCATTGCCTCGCTTGTCTTTGGCTTATTGAAAAATTGCCAGAGTACTTAGAAGACGTAGAACAATGCCGTCTTGATATGCAACGTTCAGTGGCCACAGTTACACTTAAGGCCCAGGGGCTATTTTCAAATGTCGCCCGCGAATTAAATAATTTAGGTTACAAACCTCATCCTCTAAAAAGAAATCAAAGCACGCAAAATCTTCGCAATAAAGAAGAAAGAAAAATGCTTTTAAAAATTGGGATCGCTGGAGCCGGAGCAGGAAACATCATGCTCTATGCAGTTGCTATTTATGCTGGGGCCGGTGAAAACTATGCACAGTTCTTTAATTGGCTAACTGTCGTTTTTGCTCTTCCAGTTCTTTTCTACTCAGCCCTTCCTTTTTATCAAAACGCTTATCACGCACTAAAAAATCGCACTCTCTCAATTGATATTCCCATTTCCATGGCACTCTTAATGGGTGCTTTCTCTGGTCTTTACAATCTAGCTATTGGTGTGAATGAAAACTTCTTCGACTCACTTACTGCCCTAGTCTTCCTTTTACTTTTATCTCGATATTTCTTGAACAAAATCCAAGAAGAAGGTTTAAGTGCAAATGACCTTAACTTTTTTTATGAGGGAGAAAGTGTTCTTAAGTTAATGGATGGGCAATTCGTTGAAACTCACCCACAATTTTTAGAAGTGGGCGACACAATTAAAGTTTCCACAAATGAAATGATTCCTGCCGACGGGATCATTACCGAAGGAAAGACTCTTTTAAACAACTCGCTTTTAACTGGTGAATCAAGACCTGAAAATGTAGGAGTCAATTCTTTGGTTTATTCTGGAACAATCAACTTAACTAATGCAATTATTATTAAAGTTGAAAGCGTTAAATCAGAAACGAGAATTGGAAAAATTTTAAAACAAATTGAAAATGGTTGGATTCATAAATCTCCAATCGTTGATCTGACGAATAAAATTTCAAAGTATTTTGTGGCCGGCGTCTTTATTGTTGCCTCTATACTCTTTTTATCTCTTTACTATCAAGGCAAAACAAAACTGGCCCTAGAGCGAGCAGTAACACTCTTAATTGTGACTTGTCCTTGTGCTTTGGCACTAGCTACTCCGCTTACACTGACGAGAACTCTATCACGCGCTTCTAAATCAGGAATTATTATTAAGAACACTGAAGTCATTGAAAAACTTGCTTCGGTAAATACTGTTTTTCTGGATAAGACAGGAACTCTGACATACGGGAATTTAAAAATTGATAATTTTAATATTCTAAAAAAATCAGCTTATCCCCTCTTGCAAGTTGTAGCTAGTCTAGAAAAAACATCTACTCACCCATCGGCGAAAGCGCTGAAGGAATTTGCTCTAAAAGACTCTGCCCAAGAAATTCTTTCTGTAGAAAACTACAAAGAGATTATGGGTACGGGAGTTGAAGGAAATATTGGCGTACATTTTTATGAAATAAAACATGGAAGTATCTTTGAAGATAAAATTCTTATTGCTAAATTTAGTCTAAAAGACCATATTCGCCCTGATACAAAAAATGCAGTGAGTAAATTAAAGGCTCAAGGCCTCAATGTTAAAATGCTCTCTGGTGATAAGTTGCTTATTGCTAAATCCATTGCTGAGAGTGCTGGCATTGACCAAGAAAACGTTTTTGCCGAACTATCACCTGAAACAAAACTCTCAATGATTAAGGAGCAATCTCATTCGTTAATGGTGGGAGATGGCGCCAACGATGCCATGGCGCTTTGCAATTCTTATGTTAGTGTTGCGGTCCTTGGATCTTTAGATATTTCTCTTCGTGCTTCAGATATCTATTTAACGACTCCAGGAATTTCTCACGTACCACAATTGATTACTATTTCATCAGAGACAATGAAAGTTATTAAACGAAATCTAGTTCTCTCTTTACTTTATAATTCACTTTCAGTCTATGCAGCTTTTGCGGGAATAATTTCTCCGCTAGTGGCCGCGATTATTATGCCAGTGTCTTCGTTAACAGTTCTTGCTTCAACATTGATCGGAACAAAAAAATTAAACTTACTTTTAAATAACAAGAAGGAACTCTAATGGAAGTTATCACTCTTTTAATTCCTATCGCTTTAGTGCTTGCTCTAAGTTTCATCGTTGGATTTATTTGGATGACAGTAAAAGGTCAATATGATGATCTAGAAACACCTGCCATGCGCATGCTTATTGAAGAAAAAAACCTAAACAAGAAAAACAATATTAACACTAAAGAGGAAAAAAAATGAGTTCATCATCTAACGTAAATCGAACAGGTCTTCTGGAGACCTATTCTTATGATGATCAAATCGTAAGAATGTTTGTTTTTGCAACAATCATCTGGGGAGCAGTGGCAATGCTTCTAGGTATTACAATTGCTTTCCAACTTGCTACTTGGAAAATGAATTTTGGTCTTCAATGGATGACGTTTGGTCGCTTGAGACCATTACATACGAACGCAGCGATTTTTGCATTTTGTGGAAACGCGATGTTTGCTGGAATTTATTATTCTCACCAAAGATTGCTTAAGGCGAGATTGTTTAACGACGCTCTTTCACGCATCCACTTCTGGGGCTGGCAAGCCATCATCGTTGCTGCTGCCATCACGCTTCCACTTGGATTAACAAGAGGTAAGGAGTATGCGGAGTTAGAATGGCCGATAACAATTGCAATTGCAGTTGTCTGGGTTGTTTTTGCAGTTAACTTTTTTGGAACATTGGTAAGACGCCGCGAGCGCCATATCTATGTTGCTATCTGGTTTTATATTGCAACAATTGTAACTGTAGCAGTACTTCACATTGTAAACGGATTGAGTCTTCCAGTTACCTGGACAAAATCATATTCAGTTTACTCTGGGGTTCAAGATGCTCTAGTTCAATGGTGGTATGGACATAATGCAGTTGCATTTTTCTTAACAACTCCGTTTTTAGGTTTAATGTATTACTTCGTTCCTAAAGCTGCCAACAGACCCGTTTATTCTTATAGATTATCTATCATTCACTTTTGGTCTCTAGTCTTCATTTATATTTGGGCCGGACCTCACCATCTTCTCTACACAACTCTTCCTGAATGGGCACAAACCTTAGGAATGGTTTTTTCTATCGCACTTTGGGCACCAAGCTGGGGTGGTATGATCAACGGCCTTATGACTCTTAGAGGAGTTTGGGACAAAGTACGCACAGATATTATTTTAAAATTCATGGCCCTTTCACTTACTTTCTACGGGATGTCGACTTTTGAAGGTCCACTTCTTTCTATTAAATCAGTAAATGCTATCGGGCATTTTACTGACTGGATTCCAGGACACGTTCACGCTGGTACAATCGGATGGAACTATCTTTTAATTGCTGGGATACTTTATTTCCTAGTCACAAAACTATGGAAAACTGAAATTTACTCTAAGACAATTGCGAACATTCAATTTTGGATGGCAACAATAGGTCTATCTCTTTATTACGTATCAATGGTCGTAGCTGGTATTACTCAATCACTTATGTGGCGAGCAATTGATGCCAATGGAAAATTAGTTTATCCAAACTTTATTGAAACAGTTGTAAAAATTGTTCCAATGTATTGGGTAAGAGCTTTCGGTGGAACATTTGTTTTCGTTTCATTCCTTCTTATGGGGTACAATCTTTATAAAACTATGCAACAGGGATCTGTAGGCATTGAAGAAGTTTATGAAGCGTACGCTCTTGATGATTCATCAGTTGAAAAAAATGCTACTCAACACAGAAAACTAGAAGGACTTCCTCTCGTTTTCGGGGTTCTCTCTCTTATAGCTATCTTAGTTGGATCAGCAATTGAAATCGTTCCAACAATGCTCTCAAATCACTACATCTCAAAAATCGATGCTGTGAAGCCTTACTCTCCACTTGAGTTAATTGGACGAGATATCTATATCAGAGAAGGATGTTACCTGTGTCACTCTCAACAAGTTCGTCCAATGGTCCATGAAGTTCTTCGTTACGGAAAACAATCAGAAGCTGGAGAATTTATATACGATCACCCATTTCAATGGGGATCAAAAAGAACTGGTCCGGATCTAGCTCGCGTTGGTGGAAAATATCCAAACATGTGGCATTACCGTCACATGCTAAATCCTCGCGACGTAACTCCACAATCAATTATGCCGATTTACAAATGGCTAGTTGAACAGAAAATTGACTACGCAACTTTAACGAGAAAATTACAAGTTATGAAACAATTGGGAGTTCCTTACTCGGATGCACAAATCAATAACGGTGTAATGAGTGCTCAAACACAAGCAAGAACAATTACAGAAGACTTAATGAAATCTGGTGTTCCAGCTGAAGTTGAAGATAAAGAACTGGTAGCTTTAATTTCTTATTTACAAAGAATCGGTGTGGACTACGGAAGTCTGCCGAAGTCAAACTAAGGGAGGCATTATGTATAAAGAAGCATTAGAACAATTTAATAAACCATGGCTTCCTTTAACAGCGCTCTTTATTTTCGTCTTAGTTTTCTTGCTTTATTTGTATTGGACTTTTAAGAAAGAAAATAAACATATTTACGACTATTCATCTCAGATACCTTTTGAGGACGGAGTTAAGCATGAGTGATAACAATAACGACAATAAAACCAAACTTCACCTAGAAGAAGGTGAAGATAAGATTCTTCTCGATCATAGCTATGATGGAATTCAAGAATTAGACAATCCACTCCCTTCTTGGTGGAAGTTCACTTTCTACGGTGGATTTGCTTTTGCTTTCTTTTATTTTATTCTTTTTCAAATCATGGGAGCGCCAACTTTACGTGAGGAATTCAAAAAAGAATATGCTGTCATTGAAGAGTTGCAAGAAAAATTTAATAAGGCTAATGGTGTCTTTGATGAAGTAAAATATCTTGCTATCTTAAAAGATGATGGAGTAAAAAAAGGACAAGTCGTTTTTGAAACGAACTGCATTCCCTGCCATAAAGAAAAAGGGATTGGAGATATTGGTCCAAACTTAACTGATGAATACTGGATTAACTCTAAAGGCACTCCGGCTACAAATTTTCCTGTAGTCTTTAATGGAGTTCCTGAAAAAGGTATGCCTACTTGGTCAGCTTCTTTGTCAAACGAAGAAATTTATCAAGTAGTCTCTTATGTACAGACACTGCATAATACTCACCAACCAGGTGGGAAAGCGCCTCAAGGAAATAAAGTAGAATGAAATCAAAAAACCGTTTTGAACTAGATCCAGAAAGATTAGCGACAACTGATGAAGAAGGTCATCGCGTTTATCTTTTCCCTGAAGACGTAAAAGGATTTTGGAAAGACAGAAGGACAGTTTTTTATTGGTTTTTGATACTCGTTTACTTGGTTTTGCCTTGGATCTACATCAAAGGAAAACCATCTATAATGCTAAATATTTTTACAAGAGAATTTACATTCATGGGCTTTACTCTGCATGGAGTAGAGCCCATTCTTCTGTTCCTCGTTGTTATTTCTGCCATGTTTTTCATAGCCTTTATGACCAGCTTATTTGGTCGAGTTTGGTGTGGATGGGGTTGCCCTCAAACAGTATTTATCACTACAATTTTTTCTAAAATAGAATCTTTCATCGAGGGATCAGCCAGGGAGAGAAAAGCACTCTCCGATGCTCCATGGTCTTTTCACAAACTTTCAAAACGCATTCAAAAATGGTTTATCTTCACAATAATTTCTCTGCATATAGGCCACACTTTTGTTGGTTACTTTGTAGGCCCTCGTGAACTTCTCCATATGTCACTTCATTCACCTACTGAAAACTTTGGACTCTTTTTAGCTGTCATGATTTTGTCTGGCATTTTTCTTTTTGATTTTGGATGGTTCAGAGAACAATTTTGTATCATCGCTTGCCCTTACGGCAGAATGCAATCTGTGCTTATGGATAGTAACTCTCTAGTGGTTGCCTACGACAAAAAAAGAGGCGAGCCACGCAGAGGATTAGCACCTCGCGAAAACGAAGGTGATTGCATTAACTGTTACGCTTGCGTAAAAGTATGTCCTACAGGAATTGATATCCGTCGCGGGACGCAGCTCGAATGTATCGCTTGCACCAATTGTATAGATGCTTGTGATGAAATTATGGAAAAAGTTAACAAGCCTCATGGTCTTATTCGCTATAGCTCTGAAGAAGAGCTCAATGGAAATAAAACAAAACACTTTACTCCTAGATCGATTATATATCTTTGCATTTGCCTCACTTTCATTGGAAGCTTTTTTCTTTTCCTCTCTCTTTCAACCGATCTTTCATTCGTTTACATGAGAGGCACTACTCCCTTTACAATGACTAAGAATGCAGAAGGAAAAAATATTATTCTCAATAATTTTCTTGTCAAAATTTCTCATCAAGGTGAAAAAAATCATCGGATAAATTTTCAAATTCATGATAAAAACCTTGCTAATAAAATTGAAATCATTACGCCAATGAAACCACTAAAGCTTACTCAAGCAGAAGTGAAGGCCACTATGTTTTTTAAATTTGACCCATCTATTTTGATCAATGGCTCTAGAACAATAAAAATGGATATTCTTGAGGAATTAGAAAATAATAAAGTCATTTCTAATACGGAGGTTGTGCTTGTCGGCCCTGCTCAATAACTTAATGAGTGACCTCTCGTTTCTTCCGTGGGTTTCGTTTATCGCAGGCCTTGGTGGAAGTATTCATTGCGTAGGCATGTGCGGCGGATTAGTCACAGCTACTTGTAAAAAAGAAAGTGATGTGGCCCGCTATCAAATTGGTCGCCTATTGGGTTACCTGATCTTAGGCTTTTTCGCTGGAACATTAGGAAAAATATTTACCATTCAAGCGGGAAATCCCAAGCTTACTTTTATACCTGGTCTCATGTTGGGAATACTTTTTCTCTTTTGGGGAATTCAAAATTATCGCGGTAAAAAAGCCGAGCTTCCAACCCCCAAATTTTTTCAAACTTTTTATACAAAACTTTGGGCAAAATTTATTTACAAAAATGAAAATGCAAGCAAGGCTCTCTTTACGGGATTACTCTCACTTTTTCTTCCCTGTGGTCTGCTCTATGGAGTTGTCTTAGGAATCGCTACCTTTGAGCATTCTTTTCATGCACTTTTTACTATGTTCTTTTTTTGGTTAGGCACTCTTCCCTCTATGATACTCGCCCCAACTATTATTCAAAAATTTCTACGACCCTTAAAGTTAAAACTTCCAAAGGCTTATGCTATAAGCCTTATCCTTTTAGGACTAATGACTATTTCCTTTAGAGTTATACGTTTTCAAGAGGTCAATGCAAGTACGATTAAAGTCAACCAATCTACTAAAGAACTAAAGTGCCATTGAGATTTATTTAAAAAAATTTCAATTGTTCCGATAATATTGTGAAAATCTTTTTTATCATCAGGATGACTATGAATGTAATTCTAACTTTGCTTGTACTCACAAATGCCATCTTTATCTATTTGGTCTATGTTTACAAAAGTAGAATCATCCATCTCAAAAATTCAGTTGAAGGTATTGCCGATAAAAGCTTCGACTTATGTGGTTCAGCTGAACAAGTTGCAAATGTCAGCCGCGACCTAGATGCGGCTTCAGATGAGCAATTAGACACGTTAAACGCCACTATTTCAGCCAGTCATGAAATCAATTCGATGGTCAATAGAACAAGTGATAACACTGATGATTTAAAAACTGAGGCCAATCAATTAGAGCGAATGAGTTCTCAGGGCTCAAACATTGTCGATCAAATGGTAACAGCAAGTTTGGCAATTAAAGAAAGTAGTGAATATTTAAAAATAGAAATTGAAAAGAATATGAGTGAACTCTCACAATCCTTAATGGCCATTTCAGAAATTGCCTCAAAAACTAAACTCATTAACGATATTGTATTTCAAACAAAGCTTCTCTCCTTCAATGCCTCTGTTGAAGCAGCCAGAGCAGGTGAAAATGGAAAAGGATTTTCAGTTGTGGCTGAAGAAATTGGAAAGCTAGCTCAAATGAGTGGGAAAATAGCTGATGATATTGCAAAGATCGTCGATCACAGTGTTAATTCTATTAACACCGTAATTACAACTACCAAGCAACGTTTTAGTAAATTAACAGATGAAACTGTTTTGAAAAACGAAACTGGTTATAGTTCTACTAAAAATTGCGAAAAAGTTTTTATTGATATGACTTTAAAAATTAGTTCGATTAATAAAATGATCGAAGAAATTTCTGAAGCCACTAAAGAGCAATCTTTAGGTGTGCACCAAATGGATCAAGCCATTATAAAATTACAAGAAGTAGCCGACCGAAATCGGCTCGTAGCAAGTCAATCTACTGAACATGCTGTTGAATTTAATATTCAGGCCAATCAAATCGTTGAAATAAACAAAGAAATCGCTAACATTAATCATTTCAACACTTATCAACACCCTCGCCTGCAAAAATTTATCTGGAAAGATAGTTTATCCCTAGGTGTTCATGAAATGGATGGAGAGCATAAAATTCTTATCGAAAAAATCAATTTACTTGTAACCGTTCTAGAAGATCAATATACAAAAAAAGACAAAGACAAATTATGGAAAGCGTTTTTAAATCTTGCGAGCTATACAACTGAGCATTTTAAAAGCGAAGAAGAATTTATGGGCTCTATTGGTTATGCCCAATTGAACTCTCATCAAAAGATTCATCAGAACTTATTGGAACAAGTGTCTCAGTATGGTGAACAAATTAAAAATGGAACAATTGATGATAACAAATTAATATCTTTTCTGCGCAACTGGTTAATCAGTCATATCATGGGTGTTGATATGCAATATGCAAAAGTTGCTAAAGAATCCAAAGAATCTAAAGAATCTAAAGAATCTAAAGAATCTAAAGAATCTAAAGAGAAAAAGCATACAAAAAAAATTGCCTAATCTGGCCTGATCCTTGCTCCTTATTTAACAAGTATTCGCTTGTAAACAAGGAGTCAAAAAATGAGAAAAAAAGCACCTGTTAATTCAGAAGATAAAGTGAAGAAAGATATCATTTCTGATCGCGATTTTATTAAACTCAATAATCCAACAAGAAAGAGTCATTCTCCACTTCCAGATGAACTTCTTCATGAAGATGAAAATGATGACACCTTAGAAGAGACTCTCATTGGTATGGAATATGACTTGGATCCAGATGGTGATAACTGGGACGAATCCGATGAAGTCGATCTAAGCTTGGAAGATGAAGTTGATATCCCCAACGAACCAAGCCATCATCCAAATCCTTAATTAAGATTCAAAAAGTTCACATACGGCTTCTAAATTTTTCGCGAGATTATTTCTGAAGTGAATATCATCTTCAAAATTAAGTACACTGCTCTTTTCCACAAATGTGCCCTTTTGGAAAAGATGTTCGGGGTGACCAAAGCTAACTCGCGCACTCGCCAGACATTTCCCCCCACGCCCTGCTTCTCTTTGAAGAATTTCCACGCGCAACTCGCGCGCAATAGTTGGTCCCTGTTCTTTACTAACAGACTTAACCAACTCCCCAATTCCTGCTCGCAGTTCTTGGTTTTTAATTTTTATAGCTTCTTTAATCCCTTTTTCAATCGCCATAACACGCATTGTTTTGTTGGATACATATTCTGCTTTTTTTGGTTCATCAAAATAACGGTAGGCAAAATTATTTAAAGACTCCATGATATATTGATTAAACTGATCCTGATGACTCATCTTCTCTTGAACATCAGTTAGTTTATGTTGAATTTTCTCTTCAGCTGCTTTATCCACTTAAATACTCCTACATGCCATTTTCTAGAACTATACCAGTATATCTTGTTTAACGACAACTCCAACACACAGCCCCCAATCATCAACGACTGGTAATAGTCCCATGTGGTTTTTTTCCATCAGATTTAAACACTCCTCAATCGTGGAATCTTTAAAAACAGTTGCAGGAATTTTTTGCATACAATTTTTAGCACTTAGGTTAAAAGGTCTAGGTGCGTATTTTAATGCTTCATCCGATATTGTTTCTTTGTGGACAACGCCGATCAGATGCTTCTCTTTTAAATTATCTACTACCAATAAATCATCATAATTGTACTTTTTCATAATGTATAACATATCCGACGTTCGCGTTTCTGGAACACAAAATTCCACATTGCGTCTCATCACCTCTTCTACTTGATTCATAACTCCTCCTTTAAAAAATCTTAATATTTTAAACTGCAAGTACAATTCCCCAAAGGAGTACTAAAGCGCTTCGTTGCATTCATTTGGCCATTAAGATGCAACTACTAATTTGGGCATCTCAAAATACTAGGAGGAAACTATGAATGAATTACATTCTGGAAAACTCAGTCAAATAAAAAATAAAATAAAAGGTTTTTTAAAAAAAATGAGAAATCAAAAAGACTATATAAATACTAATCCGCCGAATAATCCTCGTATGGATTCCAGCGCGAAGTATACGCATCGAGATGATTTAAAAATGTATTGAAAATTTGCTCTCACCCTTAAACAGGTGGGAGCAATTACAAAAAAAGTATCATCGACATGGAAACTTCTTGAAGGAGATAATTATTGTAAGCTACTCCCACTAATACGTGTTTATTGAGAAGATATTGAGCCCCATAATAAATATCATTTTTTGTATTTTGGTAAAGTAATTGGCCTTCGCCAAATGCCGAATTTGAAGAGACCTCACTTCTTTGCGCAAGATTGAACATCCATCTTCCTAGTTGAAATGAGGCGGAGTACAGTTTCACCTGAGTTTGCAGAGGATAAAATTTGTACTTAGTATTGATAGCTCCCATATCCAAGGAAAGTCTGCCCAAACTCATGCCCAAAGTATAAGTATAAACTTTAAATGTTTCTTGATAAGTTGGGCTGTTGTAATAAGTAGAATAAGCAGTACCTGTATCAGGATCAAGATTTGATCCTAAATTAACTTTAACATCATCGCTATAAGTATAGGCTCCCATCGTAAACATAAATAACCTTGCCGATGCTCCCACTCCTGGATTAATTTTTTTTATATCTGGATTTCTTTTAGCCGATAAACCAATATCAATACTTACATTTTTTTTCTCTATGAGACTTAATCCCAAAGCTAAACTAATCTTTTCATTTTTGTATTGTTTTTTATTGAGCCTACGGGTGAGATAATCACTACTCATTTCAATTGGACGATTTCCGAAAAAACTATTTTCCTCGGTATTGGAAACGAGGGCACCGAATTTCCCGGTTCCACTTGCGAGGTCAAATTTCAGTGGATTGCCAGCCTGGTATCTAGTTTCAATTCCAAGTCCTTTTATTTTACTAATATTACTGGGATTTAAACTTCCGGCAGAACTAGTTGAAGGAAGTGACCTCCCACTACTGCGCTCAGATGCCCCCGAACTTCCACAATGAATAAAATAATTGCAAAGATCTTCATCAGCAAACGCAATATTTGATAAAACAAGTTGTAGGAAAAGAAATAATTTAATGATGAGCCTTTTCTATAAAGTGGCCATTACAACTATAATATTATAATTCCACTTCCGTATTTTTCACAATACGAGAAAAAGTTACGGTTTATACCAACAAACAGGACGATTCCCAACCGTATCACCGTTTCTCAACGAACATACTCCAGTATTAGCATCAGTCGAAGAAACTAATTCTGAAAAGCCATGGTCGCAGAGAGAAGCTTGAAAATACGTATCAAGACGACATTGTGCATGTGGATGTTGATCATTTGTTTGAGCAACAACCGATGTATCAGGTGTTACAAAGTTAACCGGAGTCTTCCCTTGCATGATAGCGTTTAATAATTTTGCTGTAGCTAAACCCGCCATTGCAGATCGTTCACAGAGCGCTATTTCGTTCGCGTTTTTGTAAACCAGCTGACAGTTGCTCAATACATTGGCAGGAATCGTCATTTTACTTACGATAGTAACGTTGTCATCTTGTTCGAAATAATGACGTAAGCATTTCATTGATCCCCAATAGTCTGCCTGACCTTCATTTGATGCCCACATTTGCTGAACTCCAGCCTTCTTCGGCGCTCCGCCTAAGTGGTGACCTAGTTCATGGCAAGCAACTAGTGCCATTGCGTCTTCTGTCGTCTCAATATGGCGAGCAAGGCCTCCAAACATTACGATAGTATCTACTCCTGGAGTTTGTTGGTGAGCATAAGCGTTTACATTTTCATCAGTCCATCTTCTTTCGATAACAAACTTTTTTCCTGTCGCTTCTACCGCACTCGTAAAAAGAGCTGAGACTCTATCCATGACTTTATTGAATTGAACATCTGAAATTCCACCTAAGGCTTTTTGTCCAACTGGAATTCTTAAGCTGTTCTCTGGTGCAAATCCCGTGTGCCCATGAATGTCACATGCTGATGCTCCAAAGGAGAAAAGACTTAAAGAAAGTAGAGAAATTTTTAACCAACTTGTCATACGTTTAGATCCTGCAAAAAATAGGTCCCTGGGAATGGAACTGGATAATGCAAAAACTATTTTTTTTTGTCTAAAAGTTTTTCACTCTGAAAGGTCATTGTGAGAAGATGTTTGATTTTGATTTGGTAAATATTTGAGAATACTTTATTTTTGCATCGGTCCACAAATTGGAATATAATTTCAACTTATGAGAAAAGTACTCGTATTTCAGCATGTTGCCCATAAAATCTTAGGAACCTTAAACCCCACTTTGAAAGAGCATGGCCTTCGAATGCGCTATGTGAATTTTGAGCGCACTCCAGACGTTCATCCTTCAGTTGAAAAGTATGACGGACTTATTATCTTGGGCGGTCATATGGGAGTGTATGAAGCAGATAAGTACACTCATATTAAAGTAGAAATGAAACTCATCGAAGAAGCACTCAAAAAACAGATTCCTATTCTCGGAATCTGTTTGGGCTCTCAGCTCTTAGCTCACGTTTTAGGAGCGAGTGTAAGAAAACATGCCGAAAAAGAAATTGGTTGGCACAATATTAATCTCACAGCAGAAGGAGTGTCTGATCCGCTATTTTCTCACTTCAATAAAACAGAAAAAATTTTCCAACTTCACGGGGACACTTTTGATGTTCCGGCGTCGGCCATTCATCTGGCCCGAAGTGAGCAATGTCCTTCTCAAGCATTTCGCTATGGAGACAAAGTTTATGGCCTACAGTTTCATTTGGAAGTTGATCGCCCAATGATTCATCGCTGGTTGGATAATCCGATGAACTTGAAAGACATAGAAGAATCGAATGGTAAATTTTCAGTTGATGACATTAGGGCCGAAACAATAAAGCGCATTGAACATTCAATGGATTTAAGCTACCAGACATTTTCAAAGTTTATAGAATTATTTGCTCTACCTCCTAGACCTATACTTCTAGGTTCTCATCACATTAAAATCCTAAAATAGTTCACTACACTTTTATCTATAATTAATTCGTATCATTTCCATTCATATTTTGACATGTCCCTTTACCTATAATCAGAGCTACAATGAAAGCAAGATTATGGCTGGAGAGAATTATGAAAAAAGATTTGAAAAAAAAAGAAATTGAATATGAAAATTTTGTCACATTAGCCATTGGTGTTTGGGTGATGATTGCCCCTTTGTTTTTAGGAAGTATCCCAGACTATCCAGGAGCAAATGTCTATATGTGGAATTTTTTCTTTGTGGGAATCGCTGTCATTATTATGTCAGTACTTGCCATCAGGAAAATGGTCGCTTGGGCGGAAACCATTAATTTTATGGCCGGAGTGTGGCTAATTATCTCTCCGCTTTTTCTCATCTATTATAATTTAAGTGAATTATATTTTTGGAACTCGATAATTACAGGTTTATTTATTGCGATTTTTTCAGCAATGTCGATTCCAATTTTAGAAAAAATTATTTATCACAAACACATAAAATCTTTTAACGAAGAAAATGATCCTTATTGGATTTTAAATCATCAAAAATAATTATTTTAATCCAAGGAAGGCTCGTTTTGAATTTTTAAAATTAAGTCTAGGGCCTTTTGAACTTTGATTGAAAAATCGACATCACTTTTGATGGCATAAAACCTTGGGTGGTATCGCCAAATTCCGGCAATCTGTTCATCTATTGCGCTAGCTTCAAGTGCAGACTCTGTTCGCAAAGGATTGCTGTGGTTATATCCCAAGAGATCTGTAGGTGAATGCAGATGGATGACGGCATAGTAGCGGTCATATTCCGCTGCCATTGATGTATGTCCCATTTCAAAAAATGTTTTTTCTTCTTCCGGCCAATAGGCTAGACCATCAAGTGTTCCACGGTCACACAGACCCATTGACCAAATATTTTCTGAGCAAACTAAATTTTCCATTTCTCTTTGCACATGAAAGATAGCTCTTTGAGCGGCCATCTTTCCAGAGAGACTTGGTAGTCTCCAGAACCCTCCCCCGAAAATAATCGAAGCAGCCTCTGGAAAAATGACTGACTTATCACTAAGCAATAACTTAAATTTTTCTAAAATAGTTGTTTTCCCGCCTCCGGGCCCGCCTGTCACAACAATCAATTTGGTTTTCATATTTTTATCCTAAAGATACTAATCAAAAAGTTACTATTCTCTTTTAATACAATATTCTGTATTTTTAAAAAGAAAACTAAAATCCCAAGGATTGGGCCTATGAAAAAATCACAACAGCATCAAAAATTAAGGCAAAAAGTTATTCCCAAATTAAGACACCAGATTATTAAATCAACAGGTGAATTAGAGCCTTTCTCTGAAGTAAAATTAAGACGATCATTGCAAAGAACCGGCTTAAAGCCTAAGGCATGTAAAGAAATTACCAACGAAATTGTTGGAAAAATTAAAAATGTTTCCAGCACTAAGGATATTTACCAACACACTTTTAAACTCTTAAAAAAACAATCAACCGTTGCAGCTACACATTATTCATTAAAAAAATCTTTATTAGAATTAGGTCCAACTGGCTATGAGTTCGAAATCTTTGCTTCCAAGTATTTTGAGGCCATTGGATTTAGCACCTATGTAGGAATTGTTTTGCAAGGCCAATATGTGCGCCACGAAGTGGATATAGTCGCTAGCAAACCTAACTACCAAGTTTACAGCGAATGTAAATTTCATAACAATAGTGGACGAAAAAATGATATTAAAGTTGTTCTTTATGTAAAGGCCCGTTGGGATGATTTAAAAAATGGCCCTGATGGAAAATACCTGCGTGAGTATTATGTAATTTCCAACACTACTTTTACTAAAGACGCTATTGAATACGCTGAAGGCTCTGGTCTTAAACTTTTAGGAGTCAATGCTCCAGCAGATGAATCATTTTTAGAGAAAATAAAAAAATATAAACTCTACCCTATTACCTCTTTGATGAAGTTAAAAAAATTCTATATCCGAGAGTTATTAAAAAGCAAAATAGTTCTTTGTTCTCAACTTTTAGATGAAAAAAAACTTCTTTTAAATATGGGTATGACGATTAAAGACGTTGAGTCGATATTTGCTGATATAAATAAATTACTCATCCTCTAAACAAAACGAGTAAAAATGAAAATTACCTTTATTGGTGCAACTAAAGACGTAACCGGATCGATGACTTTGCTGGAGAATTCTGCAGGAAAAATTCTTATAGATTGTGGTTTGTATCAAGGACCCAATGAAGTCGTAAAAAAAAATTTACTTCCGCTTCCCTTTAATCCAAAAAATATTGATGCTATCATTTTAACTCACGCGCACCTAGATCACTCAGGCCTTATCCCACGACTCACAAGAGTTGGATTCAGAGGTCAGATCTTTTGCACGAAACCAACAATGAAATTAGCCCATATAATAATGGCCGATAGTGCTCACATTATGGAGCGAAACGAACATCACCTATTAAATGGTTTTTACGAATCTCCAGATGTAGTTGTCGCAACTTCATTATTTAAAACTAAAAAACTTCATGCTCCTTTCGACGTTTTAGGAATGACTGTCACTTTTCAATCATCTGGACATATTTTAGGTGCAGTTTCTGTGCATATTGTAGATGGAGCTGATTCTGCTGTTTTTTCAGGAGACTTAGGACGAAGTAATGATCCAATGAATTTCCCTCCTGAAGCTTGCCCAAAAGCAAAAACAATTGTGATGGAATCTACTTACGGTGGAAAAGTTAGATCGGGAAATATGCACGTGGAACTTATAAATTTTTTGAAGAAAATTAAGGCTGAATCAAAAGTTGGAATTATCGCAAGCTTTGCCGTTGCAAGAGCTCAACTTCTTATTACTTTAATTCAACAATTTTACAAAGATCATCCTGAAGAAAAAGTGAGGATGATTATTGACGGCCCCATGATGACTGAAGCCAATAAAATTTATAAAGAATTTTCTGATCTTACTAGAATGCCTGAAGAGCTAAGAAATGCGCTGGAGGATTTGGATATTATCGATCACGTAAGCGAATGGAACTCTATCCGTAAAAAAGATGGTCCTCTTATTATAATTTCTTCAAGCGGAATGATCGCTGGTGGAAGAATTTGGCGCTATATCGAAAATTGGCAAAATGATAAGTCTGCAGTCGTCTTTCTTCCAGGTTATCAAGCAGAAGGAACACCTGGTAAAGAATTGAGCATCGGAAATAGAAATATACAATCTGAAGATGGCACTCCAATTCATTGGTCGGGTGAAATCGTTTCTTCTTCAGCTTTTTCATCACACGCAGACCAAAATGAATTAATGGCATGGCTAACTAATGTTGATAAAGAGACAAAGATATTTTTGATTCATGGCGAGTATGAATCAAAGCTAGCGTTAAAGAAGAAACTATTAGAACTCGGCTATAAAAATTGTATAATCCCCGAGTCCTGAAAATTTCATAGATCTATTTCAAAAGATTTTTAAGTTTCACTAATTCTCTTTTTTCTTCTGGTGGAATATCAGTTCCAGATGAACCACTATATCCAGATTCAATTGAATCAGCATATTCTTGGTAACATTTTTTAGCATAAGCAGATGAAGGATACTTTTTTATACAGTCTTTTAAGTATAAATCCCCCAAAGAAAAGAAATAAGATTGACTCATTTTGTGTTCAATTTTAGAAAGCCAGTACAAAATTTCTGGCGCTAATTCTGAATCGGGATGAACCACTAAATAATTGAGTAGAACTCCAGAAGAAACAAATAAATTAATATCGTCTTCCCCAGAAAAAACAATTTCTTTTTTCATATCTAATGGTGTGAGGTTTTTGTCAATAAACTCCCTCAAAAAAGTAGCACTTGCTGGATTGAAACCTTTCCATGTTTGAAGATTACTTCTCCATCTTGTAATCATCTTTCTATCAAAACTAGAAAGACGATTATCTTTTTCCCATTTTATGATAAAAGCATTGGCCTTATCGTAGTCGAATTTAATTTTAGTATCTATTGAAATTATTTTTCTAAGGGACGCGAGCACTTCAGGTCCGGCCCTCTTTTCTGAATGGCTCAGACTCTCATCTAAAGCTTTATTAAAATAAGTTTTTGCATCATCAAAGCGGCGAACTAGATACAAATAATTTGCATAAGAAAAATCAGAGTCAAAAAGCTCTCGCTTTTCTTGCTTGATATTGCTTCCAAAAGCATTTTTAGAAACAGACTCAGGCAGTTGTGAATGGCAAGAAACACAAAGGGCCCCCAAAACATTGAGTCTTTTTTGAGCGAATACATAATTATTAGATTCAACGGAAATAATCGTTTCTTCAAGATGTTCATTAATTGTATCTAGGCTTGGACGAAATCCGGGTCTTTGAAACATGTCAGCATGCTTGGCACTTTTAAAAAAAAGCGATAAATCATTAAGGTTTTTCAAAAGTTCTTTCTTATCTTTTTGACGGCTAAAGTCCCATGAACTATAGTTGGTTGAGTATACGTAAGGAATAATTTTCACATAAGAATCATAAACATTTCCCATGACGGCTTTGGCCTGTGCTTGTTTTGCGTCGACTGGCGGCTCAGCTTTCTCTCCACTGATAAAAGCAAAAGCTGGAACAATCATTGCCGTGCTTAAAATACTTAATAAAACTTTTTTCAAAAAATCCTCCATGAAGATCGTGTTACTACTTGTTAACTTTTGAGCTTGATAAGTTGTTGATTAAAGCTTGCCGATAGCTGAGTTGCCGCTTTTTGATAAGCAACTTTGTCCTCCCAAGCATTTTGTGAAATTAAGAGGGAAGACTCGACACCTTCAATGGTTTTTGGAATTTTTAAATTAAAAATTTCATCCATTACAAAGTCCGAGATATTAACTTTATTGTCCTGAATTTGTCGTATTATTGCTCTAGTCGTTTTAAGTGGAAAACGTTTTCCAGTACCATAAGGGCCACCAAACCAACCAGTATTAATTAACCAAACATTAATTTTATGATTCATCATAAGTTTTTTTAAAAGAGCTGAATAAACCTGTGGTCTTCGCAACATAAATGGCGCTCCAAAGCAAGCAGAGAAGGTTGCCTGAGGAGTCTTAATATCTACTTCCGTTCCGGCCAATTTAGCACTATAGCCTAAAACAAAATAATCGATAGCCTGCTCCGGAGTTAGCAAACTCACTGGAGGTAAAACACCAAAAGCATCTGCACTCAGATAAAAAATATCTTTAGGGATAAAGCCTTCTGCGCTTATTGCACGATTTTCAATAAAGCTTAGTGGATAACTAGAGCGCCCATTTTCAGTAATACTGTCGTCAGAGAAATCCAACTCACTTCTATCGTCATTGATTTTTACATTTTCCAAAAATGAAGAAAATCTAGTTGAAGCCGCATAAATTTCTGGTTCAGTTGAAGCGGCTAGTTTAAATGTTTTTGCATAGCAGCCACCTTCAAAATTAAATACTCCTTTGTCTGATAAGCCATGTTCGTCATCACCAATTAATTGCACTCCTTCATCTGTAGAAAGAGTCGTTTTCCCTGTTCCGGATAAACCAAAAAAGACAAAACTTTCATTCTTGGGATTTTGATTAGCCCCTGAATGCATTGGGAGAATTCCATGATCTGGAGTCAGGAAATTCATTACAGAGAACATGCTTTTTTTAACTTCTCCAGCATACAATGTTCCCACGATAATAGTTGTTTTCGTTTTGAAGCAACTAACAATTACGGTGCTTGAATTTGTGTCATAAATCTTTGGATTCAATTCAAAGTTAGGCGCATGATAAATTTTAAAGTTCGTCAATGACTGACCAATAATTGAATTTTTAAAAATATACTGTGTGAAAAAAGCTGTTGAGGCATGAGTCGAGATGAATTCAATTCCTAAAGCAAATTGAGAGACTGCTCCAATAGAGCGTTCTGTAAAATATAATTCTCTTTGTGATTCGAGATAAGTTATAACGTCTGTAGTAAGCCTCGCAAAAGTACTTTCGGACATTTCATTGATATTATTTTCCCACCAAATGTTTTCTTTGCTGGCTTCATTCATCACAACATATTTATCATTGGCTGATCTACCTGTGTGACTTCCAGTGTAAACAATCAATTCCCCATGCGGGCCTAAAACTCCCTCATTGTTTTTAATAGCTTTTTCCATAAGTTCGGACTTATGAGAATTTTTATAAATATTCTTGTGCTTAACTAATTCATTAATCGAAGGCATTCCTCTATCCTTGGTATTTAATTTAACACTAAATTAAAAATATCTTAAAGTAGCTGATATAGATCAGTGTTTTATACTTTTATGACTAACGTTGGAAAAAAAGACTCATGGAGGATATGGCGAGTGACACTTCCACCAAGAATGGCCTCTAGACGATTGGATTTTGCCGTAATCGCAACGATATCTGCTTTAGTATCACCCGCAATTCGTAAAATCGCTTCAGAAAATGAAACCGAACTCTCTCCAATTAGAAAAGAATATTTAATATTTTCTTTCGCGCATCTTTTTTCTAGTTTATGTGATTTTTGTAAAGTGATCTCTTCAAATTCTTTTAACGTCATCAATGGCTCAGGAACAGGGACATGCACGATTATTAATTCAGAATCCCACTTTTTTACATACTCTATTGTCTTTTCTAATCCCAAATACCCCTTAGGCGTGAAGTCGTGTGCATAGACTATTTTCTGAGGCATTCCTTTGCGAAATTTAATATCTTGATGATAAATTAGCAAATCACATCTCGAGAGATGAATAATAGATTCTGCAAAGCTACCTAAAATTATGCGAGGAAAAAACTTTTTACTCGTAGAGGAAATGATAATGAGGTCGATATTTTTTAATTTTGAATAATTCACTAAACTTTTTACATGTGAAGTAAGAGAGAGACTTTTCTCAAAGATTATCTCTGTTTTTAAATTGCTTAACTTTAACTTTTTTAAGCATTTTTTTAAAATATCTTTGGGATAAGTTGAGTACCTTTTTGAAATAGGAATATTGAAAGCTAAAGCCAATTCTTGTTCGGCACTGGAAGCGATATAAACGGCAGTAACAGTGTCTTTTTTACTAAAAAGTTCAACAATTATATCTCTGCCTAATTCTTGAAGTTTTTTATTTTTTTCAAAAGCATTGATCGACCAAAGTACTTTCATAATCACCTCCTAGATACTGAATAACCATACCTAAGCGATTAGAAAAAGTCCTAATCAAAAATATTCTTAAAATTATCTTATGTTTTGCAGGAGTTTTTCGATAAAGCTGTCCCCTCTAGCCAGGCCCGAAATGAATTTAGAAAATTTAATAAGTAATTTTTTTAAACTTATACTAAGTATTATGGCGATATATTGTATAAAATACTTAATGTTTTAATTTCTTTTTACTAACAAGACTCCACACTCCATATGATCGGTGTAAGGAAATTGATCAAACAATGCAAAACGTTTTATCTCATGAGACTTCGTTAATGTTTCTAAATTTTCAATTAAAGTATTTGGATTACATGAAATATATAAAATTCGTTCATAATTTTGTACTAAAATAAGAGTATTAGGGTCAAGACCTGCTCTTGGTGGATCGACAAAAATTGTATTGCATTCATAACTTTTTAGATCAATTCCCTTCAGCCTCGTAAATTCTCTCACTCCATTCATCGCATCACTAAAATCTTCAGCAGACATGCGAATAATATCCAAATTTTTTATATTGTTTGCAGCTATATTAAATTGGGCTGCATCAACTGAAGGCTTTGCCAGTTCAGTCGCTAAAACACGGTTAAAATTAGGAGATAGAGCAATAGAGAAATTTCCATTACCACAATAAAGCTCTAACAGATCACCTTTGCTTTCTCTCGTTACGTCAATCGCCCATTCAAGCATTTTAATCGCTACTTTTGCATTAGGCTGAGTAAAACTATTTTCAATTTGTTTGTAAATCAGTTTTTTTCCATCAACAGGTAGCTCTTCAATGACATAATCTTGATCGACATCTATTTTTTGTTTGCGAGCTCTTCCAACTAAGTGCACTTTAAATTTTAAATTGAGTTTTGTTTTTAATTCATTAACTGCAGCAATCCAATCTGCCCCTAGTTGTCGGTGATATAAAAGTGTGACTAATATTTCACCACTTAAAGTTGAAAGAAAATCCACTTGAAAGAGTTTATGCCGCAAAATTTGATTGGGACGAATTTCTTCCATCAGGGATTTCATCATGTCATTAATCAGAATACTTGCCGGTAAATATTGGTCAGTTCGAACTTTTTGATCAACCACTTTATCGAACATGTAAAAATACATATCCTCACCTTCGTGCCAGACGCGAAATTCTGAACGCATTCGGTAATGAGCTGGTGTAGATTCAAATACCTCTAACTCCGGAGTATTAAAAGACGCAAAAATTTGTTTAAGCTTTAAGCGTTTTTCTTCAAGTTGTGCAGCATAATGTGCGGGATCTAGCAGGGCAAGATTCATAGGTACATCCAAAAGCTTAGAGGAGCGGTATTAAGAAATATTTTAACATATTCAATGCGATCGTGATAGAAACTAAGCATGAAATATTTTGACCATGCTGCCTCAACATGTCTATATCCTGAAGTTTTGGAAAATCTTCTCGAATCTTTACGCGAAGACTTTGCCAATCCAAGCTCGCAGCATGTTTTGGGACATGATTTAAGAGAAAAAATTGAAAGTGTGCGAAGTCGTTTTTTAAAATTATTAGGTGCACAGGCGCAAGATTTTTTTATTTTTACTTCTTCGGCCACTGAATCAAACAACACTGTCGTTCTGGGCTTAAATTTAAATGCCGGAGACACAATCGTTTACTCACCTGCAGATCACCCAAGTCTAACGGCGCCGATTGAAAATTTGGCAAAAAAATATAAATGCGAATTAAAAAAGATTCAATTAAATACAGATGGGACAATAAACCTGGATCAATTTTCAGATCTATTATCTGAAAAAGTAAAATTGGTGGCCCTTACTCATATTAATAACCAAAGTGGGGCTTTAATTGAAATTGAAAAAATCACAAAACTCGTAAAAGATAAAACAGCTGCCCACGTCCATGTTGACGCCGTTCAATCATTTGGAAAAATTCCTGTTAAGCTCAGCTGTCATATCGATTCAATGAGCATCACTTCTCATAAGATTGGAGGACCTAAAGGCATTGCAGGTTTATATTTAAAGGCTAGTCATAAAGTTGCCCCGCTTTTTCTTGGTGGTGGGCAAGAAAAAGGTATGCGTTCAAGCACCGAAGCATTTCCTTTGATATTTGCTTTTTTAACAGCAGCAGAAATTTCAATAAAAAATCGCGAATTTAATTTTAATAAAAATGTGGAAATAAAAAAAACAATAGAAACCAGATTAATGAAGGCTATTCCTAAATTGCAATTTTCTTTTCAGCATTCTTCTCCTTATATTTTCTCATTTGTCCTACCGGGAATTCCTTCAGACGTATTACTTAGACATTTAGAAATCCGGCAAGTCTATATTTCATCGACATCTGCATGTTCTTCTAAAATCGTGGGGTACAACCCAACTTTGGCTGCCCTAAATATTCCTGAAAAACATCACAAGAATTTTATACGTATTTCCCTCGGGGTCCAAACAAGTATTGAAGACGCCGAACTTTTAATTCACGAGTTTATAAAAGTGTGGGACGACCTAAAACATATGAACCAACAGGCATAATCATGGTTTTTCACTTAGTCATTTCTATTGACGAACTTTGGTTAAAAGGAAAAAACCAAAGATTATATTTGCGATCGGCCATTGATCATATCAATTCTGTTTTTAAAAATTATCACTTTGATAAATTCTCTCAAAAAATAAAATTTCAAAGACTCTATTATTCTTCTCCAAGCCCCTACAGTGACGAACTCATTACTGCTTTAACAAAAGTTCCGGGACTCTCCTACATTTCTCCTTCTAAAGTAATGCCTCGTGCACCCAACGAAGACTTAGAAAATGTTTATGCTGAAATTCTTAATGAATTATCTTTTTTAGAATATACTTCGAAAACTTTTAGAGCATCTGTAAGAAGAATAGATCAATTTTTTTCACAACACTCAACTGTGATTGAAAGAGAAATTGGTCATAGAGTTATTACGCGCTATCCTCGGGCAAAAGTTAAATTGCAAAAGCCCGAAATAGAAATTGATGTGCGCATTCTCGCTAAAGAAGTTTCCATTTCGGTCAACTCCTACAAGGGAATCGGAGGCCTTCCATGGGGCACTACCGGAAGTGCATTAACGATGTTATCAGGTGGATTCGATTCTCCTGTTGCATCTTTTTTAATGGCTAAGCGAGGTATTAAACAATCTTTTGTTTTTTTCCACGCTTATCCATTTGTAGGAAGAGAAGTTCTAACTAAAATAAAAAAATTAGTTTCAGAACTTGCGAAATACCAAAGAAATACACATTTATACATTATTCCTTTTGGTGATATTCAAAACCTCATTAGCAAAAATTGCAATGACGAGTACCGCACAATATTTTTTAAAAAATATATGGTGGAGCTTGCCAATCTCTTATGCGATCGCCTCAATGCGACTGCGCTTATCACCGGAGATAGTGTCGGCCAAGTCTCAAGCCAGACAATGGAGAATTTGCATTTGATGGATATTGCTTCAAAACGCATGATCATGCGGCCACTAATAGGGTTTAATAAGCTGGAAATCCTTAATTGTGCAACGGCCATAGGAACTCATAGTATTTCCATTCAGCCACATGATGATGCTTGTGCTCTGTTTGCTTCAAAAAATCCAATCATTATTCCTGATGTCGACTATTGGAATTCGTGGGAGCGCGAACATAATTTTGATTCCGAGCTTTTAGCTGCCTTGGATAAAATGGAATCCTTTTCTGTGAATCTTCGAGGTGAAATCTTTAAAAAAGATTTTTTTTCATTTGATTCATAACTTAGTTTTAGTCATAATGATTTCCATAAATTAAGGAGACTTTACAATGAAAAAAATTCTTATCGTCCTCAGTGCTATGGTTTTACTACTTACAAGTTGTGCTAGTGACAACAAAAGAACTTATGCTGGTGCTGGTATCGGTGCAGTGGCCGGTGGAGCCTTGGGTGCTGTTCTTGGAAAAGGAAAAGGAGCTGCCATAGGTGCAGTTATCGGTGGATCTCTAGGTGGATACTTAGGCCACAGAATGGATAAACAAGCAAAAGAGCTTGAGGCAATTGCCGAAACAAAAAGAACTGAGCAAGGTTTAGTGACAAAATTAAAAAGTGATATTCTTTTTGATTCAGGAAAATCAGATTTGAAAGGTGGAGCAAAAGAAAACCTCGGGCAAATGGCCGCGATAATGAAGAAGTATCCTGAAAATGTTTTAACAATTAAAGGTTATACGGATAATACTGGAAAAGTTGAACTCAATGATGCGCTTTCAGCAAAACGTGCAAGTGCTGTTAGAGAACAATTAGTGGCGGCAGGTTTAACAAATACGGCGATTACAACTAAAGGAATGGGGCCTGCTAATCCAATTGCAGACAACACAAAAGCTGACGGAAGAAAACAAAATCGTCGTGTAGAAATTGAAATCACTGTTGATGAGTCCAAAGCACCAAAAGAAAAATAATCTATTTTGAGCAGACAATTGAGATCAGTTGTCTGCTCAAATTTATTAGCGGGGAAGTAAGTAATAAAGACGACCAGGGTGTCGCATTACTCCTGCTTTCTGAGCAGCATCATCGCCAATTCCAAAATACAGATCAACTCTCCCGCCTCCTGTAATCGCTCCACCTGTATCTTGATCAAAAACAAATCGTGGTTTTTTAATCCAAGAGGTCGCTTCAATATCTTCAATCGTTGAAAAAACTGGTTCTTCAATTTCTAAAAAGGCCATAGCACCCTTGGGGAAAAAAGCTTTATCTGTTGCAATAGTTCTTCCAGTACTTACCTCTGCACCCGAATAAGTAATAGCAGCAGTGTCGAGTTTTTTGAAAAATACGTAACTAGGATTTTTATTTAAAATATTTTGTTGTTCTTTTTTTTGCAACGTTTTTAAATGCTCCCGAATTTTTCTCATGCTCATTTTTTCTATTGGAATAAAATCTGTGAGTAATTTTCCAATGGCCATATATGGAAATCCATTTTGACTATCGTATCCCACATGCATTGATTCTCCATTGCCTAGATCGACAATGCCTGAACCTTGGATATGAATAAAAAAGGCATCCACTGGTTCAAGATAGACGAGTTCTAAATTTCTATTTTTCAATTTGAATTCAGAATCAATTTCACTGCGGGTGTAATACGGACTAACAATTTTGTCATGAAGCCGACCTTGAAGTGCCCATGGCTTTAATCCAAAAGCTTTATAATCAATAGTCACCATATCATCAGGATTCATGTATAAGGGCTGAGAATACTTTTCAGAAGGAACTTTGGAGCCAAGAACTCTTGGTTCATAATAACCAGTGGCCAATACTTCTCCCCAAGAATCTTTTCCATATACTTCATAAAAATCAAAATTGTGCCGAATGTAATTGATCCAATCGTCTTGGTGATCAAGAATTTTTTCTAACGAATTTAAGTAAACAATTTTATCTAGGGTTTTATTACCAAAAATCATTTGGTCTTTTACCATTCTTGATTTTTTAATTTCATCGATATGTTTTTTTAGAGCAGAAAAAAAACTTTCTTTGCTTAAAGTATCACTAATTGTCGGAGGATTTTTTGCTAATCGCATGGAATCGGCACGTTTGACTAATGGTGCTCGAGCACAAGATGCAAAAAGTAAAACTAAAATAAGAAGCTGAGTCCAATTTTTAATAACTACCAACTTCCAATGTTTTCCATTTCAGTCCATGGAGATTGAGGAAGTAATTTCTCACCAATTTGTAAAAGCTCAATTGATTGATTATCAGGTGATTTCACAAAGGCCATGTAGCCGTCACGAGGAGGTCGATTGATTACAACACCAGCTTGCATTAATTTTTCACAAGTTTGATAAATATTTTCTACACCGAAAGCGAGATGGCCGAAATTTCTTCCCGCGGAATACTCTTCTTCATATCCCCAATTATGTGTAAGTTCTATTTCGGGTCCACCGACTTTAGTCGCTAAAAAAACTAATGTGAACTTGCCAGCGGGATAATCCTGTCTTTTGACCTCTATTAAGCCGAGCTTATTAATAAAAAAATCGAGCGCAAGGGCTAGGTCTTTAACTCTCAACATCGTATGGAGAAATTGCATAATATTTTAATCCTTTTTGCTAGATTATATATTCATATTCTCCACAAAATAAACAATAAAGCCACTGCTGTCAGTGGCTTTGAGCTGAATCGGTGTTATTCTTTTTTTGCTTCCGGTGCAGCAGCCTCTTTTGCTTTAGCCATTTCCTCTTTAATGCATTTTTTAAGCATTTTCCCTTTCATGGAACTATCTTTCATTTTACATGCTTCTTTAGCTGCCTTCCACTCAGCTTTATTCCCTTTTGCAAATGTTGTGAGTGAAAATAATGCCAGAGAAATAATCAGTAACGTTTTCATAGCAACTCCCTTGTTAATTGAGGTAAAAAAACTTCAAAAAAGAGAATCTGCTATTTTACTCATTAATGAAAATAGATAAATAAAATAGAATGCATAATTAAAAATTTAACTTCGTAATTCCACAATGCTTTTACCAATGAGGTTTATTAAATCCATTGGCCGCATACTTAAATAATCATTACCTAAATCTTGCCATAACTTTGAAGCATGGCCGTGAATATAAGTTCCCAAGATAGCGGCCTGAAGTCCATTCTCTTTTTGCGCGTAAAATGCTGCAATCATTCCTAAGAGAACATCGCCACTTCCAGCTTTTGCAAGCGCCTTTGTTCCTGAATTAATGCAAAAGGTTTCTGAATCAGTTCCAATGAGCGTATTGGCCCCTTTTAAAAGTACGATACAACCAAATTTCTTTTGGGCCAATGAGACATATTTTACTCGGTCATTTTTTACTTCTCTAGAAGTAATATGTAGCAATCTTGCTAGTTCTCCTTCATGAGGAGTGAGAATCCAGCTAGCAGGTAATTTTTTAATTTTCATTCCTGAGAGCATGGTGAGTGCATCAGCATCAACAACGACTTTCGGAATTTTATTTTTTATTAAAAATTCTAAGAGTTTTAATTTTGTTTTTGATTTTCCCAATCCCGGACCGATCGCAATGACTGAATCTGGATACTTTTTTAGTTCGGAGACAAGCATGGGATGTAAAATAAAATCAGGAAATTTTAACCAAGGAAATTTTATTAAATCCGTCATTAAGTGTGTGTAACCGGCCCCCGAGCGAGTGGCTGCCAGCGCGGAGAGAATTCCTGCGCCATACAAACCAGTTCCTCCAGCAATGATTAAAACTTTTCCACCATCAATTTTGCTAGATTGTTTTGATCGCACTGGGATTAATTTTTTTAATGTATTTTTAGAAATTTTCTTCATTCAGCACATTATAACTGAGTAATAAATTTTATGCTAAACATAAATTATGTTATGTTTTTTGTATCAGATGGATATATTTTGCAATCGTTGTAAATTTAAAAATCGATTATAAGATTTAACTTTTGTAATTTTTTGTACTCGTTAAAATCGTCTCAGCAAATAAAACGGTGAATATCGCAAAAGATGACATTCCAGTTAGCATGAGAAATCAATTAGAAATTGTCAATTAATCAGACCTTGATGCCAAGAACTAAATTACTCAAGCAATCAAGGTCTAAAACTTGCAAAACTACCTTTGAGAGCTAAAAAAATATTGGAGAATTTTATGGCAGCTAAAAAATTTGCATACATTGGTGGAGTGATCATGTTGCTCATCGGGCTTTTATCACTAATTCCAGGATTTGAAGGATCTCTAACAGACTTACCACTTTTAAAAGTAAATCTAAGTTATGGACTTTTTTTAAGTCTATTCCCTATGAATATCTTTAACAAAGTTGCATTAATCCTTTTTGGCCTTGGAGGAATTCTTATTTCAAAAAGAGACGAAAACGCTTCGTCGATAAATTATGCACGCACAGTTTTTTTTACAATGGGAGCTCTTTCGCTTTTAGGACTTTCGTATTCTACAAATACACTTAACGGGTATTGGCCACTCTTTGGATATGAGGCCTTGGCTCATGGATTTTTTGCGCTAGTTGCTGGTTATTGTGGCTTTATAGCTTCGCGAGTAAAAAGACATTCTCATCGACAAATGCACGCTTAATGTTTTGAGTAATTTCCAATTTGCTTTATAATAATTCCTTATGTCTTATTATGCTGTCGATTTTGGAACATCTAACTCACTACTTAGTTATATTGCTAACGATGGCACCATCACGCCTGTACCACTTGAGAGCGATTCAGGTTTGGTTTTGCGCTCACTTCTCTACACTCCTGAGCCTAATACTTGGTACTTTGGAAAAGAGGCGGTAAAAGAATATGTAAACAATGATGGTGAAGGTCGATTTTTCCGTTCAGTTAAAAAATTTCTTCCAGAAAATAATTACAGCGGCACAATTGTTTTTAATAAGACCATGAATATTTCTGAAATTGTAGCAGTCTTTTTGGGTGAAATGAGAAAACGCGCGAACATTTTTACCAATCAAAATGTGGATAAAATTGTTTTAGGCAGACCTGCACTTTATTCTTTGAATAAAGATGATGACAAATTAGCTGAAGATAGAATGCGCAAAGCATGTGAACTCGCAGGCTTTAAAGAAGTGCAGTTTTGTCCAGAGCCCATTGCTGCGGGCCTTGATTACAACGCCAACTCCAAAACTCAAAAAATAGTTTTAATTGCAGACTTCGGAGGGGGAACCTCTGATTTCACTCTCATGAAAATTCATCAAGGCCAATACTCACAAGATGATATTTTGGGATTGAGTGGTATTTTTAAAGCAGGAGATGCTCTTGATGGTGTGATGATGAAAGATTTTATTGCTCCTCACTTCGGTTCACGCTTTGAATATAAAATTCCTGGCGGAAATAATGTCCTCACTTTTCCTAGGCAATTATTAAGTAAGATCTGCTCTCCTGCGCACATTACTCATTTGCGCGAACGAGATACTTGGGAGTACTTGCAACACATTCAAAAATTTGCTCTTTCGAAAGTGGGCGAACAACAAATGCATCAACTCTTCACATTAGTTGAATGCCAATTGGGATTTCCCTTATTTGATGAAATCGAAAAAACAAAAATTAAATTAGGTACAACTCCCGAAGCCTCGTTTATGTATAACTATCCTGGAATTTCTATTGATCAAAAAATTACAAAAAATCTTTATGAAGTAAGCATCAACTCCACCGTAGAAGAAATAATGGCAAGCATGATGGAAGTTTTTAAACAATCGGGATTAATAGTTAGTGATGTAAGCCAAGTCTGTTTAACAGGAGGAACATCTCAGTTGCCATTAATCAGAGAAAAGCTTGGTGAGATTTTTGGAAAAGAAAAATTGGTTGAGTACAATATTTATCAGTCAGTCGTAAATGGACTCGCCCAATTTGCCAAACGCTTAATTTAAATTGCCTATTGTGGTCTGATGGTATCAAGCGTGCGATCTAAGTTTTTAATACCAGTTAATTTCGCCAACACTTGTTCGTAATTAGCATTAAGCTCAACAACTGCTGATAAATCAGATTCAAAAGGATTGATCTCTTTTTTTACTTTGACTTTAATCGCGGAATCTAAATTCGCTAACAGGTCCATTGCTTTTAAAAATTGTCCTTCATTAGAAGATTCAAAAAAATATTGGGCCACAGGTCACCTCGATCGAATTATTTAGAGTAGTCTTTAATTATAACTAACTTCAAAGTTCTCACAACGAGTATTCGAGTGTTAATTTAAATAAATCCCCTTTTGACGAGATTCTTTCATCGTTTTTTAAGTAACTTAGCCCGAATAAAAGTGTAGATGTTAAGAATTTTAAGCTTATTTCAACTGACAATTCCCCCGCTCATCTTCATTCTATATCTCCACACACACAGACAGACATTTTGGAGATTCACAGTGCAAGTAAAAACTGAGACAAGAAGGCTTAAAGACCTTAAAGCGACTAATGCCTATTTACGATTGGGAACAGATGTAAACGATCTTGAAAAATCAATTCAAACCGTGGGCCTCATTGCTCCCCTGGTTATCTCTACTGACAATGTTATTTTAGCGGGCGCACGTCGCTTTCAGGCACTTTTAAACTTGGGTTTCACTGAAACTCCAGTCGTCATTGTTGATAAGGGTGAATTAGAAAGAGAATTAATTTCAATTGATGAAAATCTTGTTCGCAAAGACTTAAGTAAAATAGAAGTTGAAGGTCACTTAAGAAGAGCAAAAGAAATTTATCAGGCGATTACTCCCTTTGAAGAAACTTCAGCTACAGGCCAGCTAGATGCTGATAATTCAGAGTCTGATGATAAAAAAGTTATTTTACCAGCTGAAAAATTTCTGAATATTGTTTCCGAGAAAACGGGTTTGTCACCTAAGCAAATTCATGAAGCTATCAATCGTGATGAAATGGCATCCAGCGATGTTAAAGAGGCCAGACAAAATGGTGAACTCTCTATTAGTCAAACTAATGAGATTGTTAAACTCAATAAAGCAGATCAGAAAAAATCTCTTAATCACATTAAGAGTCTTCCGGTTCGCGAGATAAAAAACTTTGTAAAGCTTGCTATTTCTCAAGGGGTCGAAGAGGCCATGAAAAGTTCTCCAAAACTTCCTCATGCCCGTGATTTTAATGAAATTGAGATGACACTTAAAAGATTACATAAGAAGTTAAAGCAATTGGAACTTGAAGGGATTACTCTTTCGCACTTCCCGGCTTCAACTCAAAAAGTTTTTGGTGACGTGATGAGTTTGGTTGGACCTGATTTTGATGAAAATTTATTGTATAAAACCAATAATCATCAAGAGAATGAATACCAAGCTTAAAAAACTCTACTGCGTTATTTGAATATGTTTTAGGAAATCTTCAGTAGAAGTAATTATTAAATCAGAAAGAATAACGTGTTCAATTTTTTGATCCTTCAATTTAACATTAGAAATTTGGCAATTTAAAATTTTTAAATCGCTAATGAAACAATCCACCATTTCACAATTACTAAAAATACTTTCTTCGATGATGGTTTTGTTAAACTCGCATTCATTGAGTATAGAATGCTTAAACTCTATTCGAGTTGCACTGACCCCATTAAAAGCGGCATAGGCTATCTCGCTGTAGTTAATATTAATTTTTTCAAACATTGTTCCGTTAAAACTTGAATCCTCTAAAACGGAGGCTATAATCCCCATAGATTCAATGGAAGATCCGTTAAATTCACAATCGTGAAGCCGTCCACTTCTAAAGGCTAGGCCATCAATATTGCTTGCTTGAAATTTATTTCCAGTAATTTGGGAATCATCAAATCTTAAATTTTTTACATTCGTTACTTGAAATTTATTGTCTTCGAACTCGTATTCACTTCCAGTAGGTTCCTCAAAACTAGAAAGTTTGATTTTATTGTCGCCTTTTTCATAAATCAAAACATCAGACTGAAGCATACCTTTTTCAACGTCACTCAATGCATGAGCAACTATAGAGCTAACAAAATTTCCAAGATTAGAGAAATCGTGTTGCTTTTCTTCAATGGGAGTGAGTTTGGTCAACAGATCAGCCATTTGTTCATCGCTGAGTTTTCCAGTCTTGTTCATTTCGATAATTTTTAAAATCTCTTCTTTCATGAATTAGACTCCTAAAAAGGAAAGTCCTTTAAGTGTACCTAAAAATTTTAGATTAATTAATAAAATAGAGATGGTTAAAATGAATAGAATGTATTTTTAATTAATATTGTTTAACTAGAAGCTTAAAAAGTCTTACAGCTTAAGTAAATGGAGTTGCTTCTTTGGAATTTAAATAATCATTTCAAGTCAAATTCAAAAAATACAACCCATTCATTTTTTGTATTAGATATGCCCCCTCATTACTTAGATAATTCAGCAAATTTCATGGGGGGATTAATAATGGAAAATCAACAACAAAATACTGATCTAAAAAGCAAAACTCACACCACTTCTAAAATGGACCTTTGTATCCAATCTTGCCTTGATTGCTATCGAGCATGTGAAGAGAAATTGGCTGAATCATTCTCCAACAAAGAAAGTAAAATTAAATCTGCACATTTGTTATTATTAAAATCTTGTGCAGAAATTAGCCATACATCAGCAAAATTTATGATGATGCAATCAAAATTTCATAACGAAATATGTGGAGTCTGTGCAAAAGTTTGTATGGAATGTGCTGATACGCTTAAAAGTATTGGAGATGAAGGTATGAACGAATGTGCTGAAGCTTGTGCAAAATGCGCTATTAGCTGCAGAGAAATGGCAATGATGAAACATTAGAAAAAAATGGTGCCACTAAAAAAAAAGTGGCACCGTTTTTTTATTCAAGTTCGACTTGATCAAAATAATCGTAACCAAAAGGATCTATTTTAAAGTTCTTCACTTTTTTATCCATCACCCGAAAAACTTTTGCGTGTGCCAGAGTAACCCAAGGGGCCTCTGCCTTAAAGATGCGCTCAGCCTTTTTATAGAGCTCTGCACGCTTACTTTGATTAGTCACTCGGCGAGCTTGCATAACCAAATCGTTAAATTCACTATTGCACCATCGTGCCGTATTATTTCCCGACTCGACAGAAGCACAACTCAATAGATCATTTAAAAAAGTGTCTGGATCATTATTTCCAGTCCATCCAAATTGAATCATTTGTTGTTCACCAGAACGAGATTTTTTTAAGAACGTAGGCCACTCGAAAGTTTGCAATTTAACTATTATCCCGATTTTAGCAAGATCAGCCTGCATAAGCTCACCCATTTTTTTTCCATCTGGGTTATAAGGTCTCGTCACAGGCAATGTCCACATTTCAGTTTCAAACCCTTGTTCCAATCCGGCTTTCTTTAAAAGTGCTTTGGCGAGTTCTGGATTGTATTCATAATCTTTTAGATTTTTATCATAAGACCAAAGTGCCGGTGGCACGGGATTTGAAGCAATGATGCCAGTTCCATGATAAATCGCTTCTAAATAAAGTTTTCTATTAAGAGCGTGATTCACTGCTTGCCTTACTAAAACATTATCAAAGGGTTTTTTAGTCACGTTCATTGCCAGGTACCCAACGTTTAATCCCTCTTGACTCAAGACTGTGACATTTTTATTGGCACGCATATCATCGAGATCGGCAATGGAAGGCAATGTGACAAACTGGCATTCACCAACTTTTAATTTTTGATAACGAACTGTTTGATCAGGAGTGATGGCAAAAATTAATTTATCAATGCGATTTTCTTTTTTCCCTTTATAACTTTTAGCATCCCAATAATCTGGGTGAGCTGCATAACGGATTAGACTGTCTTTTTGGTAAGCAACAAATGAAAAGGGACCTGTTCCGATGGGAAATTGATCCATATCTTGTTTGCGATTTTCTTTAGTAAGTTTTTCAGCATACTCAGCTGAAAGAATACTCATGTAATTACCTGCGATGTAAGCTAAGAATGGTGCTTGCACTTCATTTAATGTAATTTGAACTTTATAAGGATCAAGGACGACGACATCTTTGATATTGTCTTTAATATTATTTTCGTATTGAGTGTAAACTCCGCCACTCACAGTGTGAAAGGGATGATCTTTAATGCGCTGGCGGTTAATTGAAAAGACAACATCATCAGCATTAAAATCTCTGGTGGGCTTAAAATAACTAGTCGTATGGAACTTCACACCTTTTCTTAAAACAAAAGTATAAGTCTTTTCATCTTTTGAAATGGTATATGACTCCGCAAGAGCTGGAATCATCTTAGTTGTGCCTAATTCAAAGCGCAGAAGTTTACTATAAAGTGTGATTGCAGAAGCATTGTATGAAGGAGCATCTGTGACAACTTGCGGGTTGAAAGAAGCTGGACTGGCCTCAGAACAATTAATAAATGTTTTAGCAGCAGCACTTTGTATTAATAAAGCAGAGGCTAAGAAAAATATATATTTCATGAAAGGCCCCTTGAAAAATTAGAGTGATGGATAATCAGTGTAGCCAGTTTCTCCATCAGAATAAAGAGTATTAAAATTAGTCTCATTTAATGGACGATTGTCTTTAAATCTTTCAACCAGATCTGGATTAGAAATATAAGGAAGACCAAAAGAGACGGCATCGGCATTTCCACTTGATATTATTTTTTCTGCTGATTCTTTTGTGAATTTTTCATTGGCAATGAAAACACCACCAAATGCTTTTTTTAATTCTGCACTGATGCTATCATCACCTTCGTACTCACGCGTAAAAATAAATGCAATTTTTCTTTTACCTAATTCCGTTGCCACATAACTAAAAGTTGCAAGTTTATTTGAGTCACTTATGTCATGGGAGTCTCCACGAGGAGCAAGATGCATTCCTACGCGATCAGCACCCCAAACACCAATCACAGCATCTGTCACTTCCAACATTAAGCGAGCACGATTTTCAATTGAACCACCATACTGATCAGTACGTTTATTTGTTCCGTCTTGAAGAAATTGATCTAATAAATATCCATTAGCACCGTGAATTTCAACGCCATCAAAGCCGGCAAGCTTTGCGTTTTCCGCCCCTTTTTTATAGGCGTCTACAATTCCAGGAATTTCATAAGTTTCTAATGCTCTTGGAGTAACATAATCTTTTTCTGGACGAACAAGTGAAACGTGTCCAGATGGTCTGATAGCTGTTGGAGCAACAGGAGTTCCTCCATTTAAAAACATCGGATCAGATATTCTTCCGACATGCCAAAGTTGAAGAAAAATTCTTCCACCTTTATCGTGTACAGCCTTCGTTATTTTTTTCCATCCTACTACTTGCTCAACTGACCAAATCCCTGGAGTGTTAGCGTAACCAACACCTGTTGGGTCAACAGAAGTTGCTTCAGAAAGAATTAGACCAGCACTTGCTCTTTGAGTGTAATAAACGGCCATCAAATCATTTGGAACTCTGCCAGGATTAGCTGCGCGCGCGCGCGTCAAGGGCGCCATAATAATTCTATTGGGAAGATTGAGAGCACCGAGTTTTAAAGGAGTAAAAAGATTTGTCATATGTTTCTCGCTATTTGTTTTTGGAGGAGATGGATGGATTTGAACCACCGAAAAACGACGGTTGCAATCTGTTAGCCTAAAACACTTGGGCTACATCTCTTAATGATCTATTATAATTACATTAGTTGGAATTAATTTTAAATGCAACACTGAAATCACCAGAAACTTCAGAGTTACTGGTGATTATTTAGTTTTAACAAAATTCCGAAATTGCATAGAGAGCTTCTTCGTCTTAAGTAAATAAATTGTATCGTTAACACTTTAAATTAACCAGTTAAAACAATTAACATATTTAAAAAATGTATTTTTTAATGAATTCGTTTGGGAGCATTCTAATTCAAATTCCGTACAAGTTTATGCGGAAAAATTTTATAATGGAGGATCCTATGGATTTAACAACCCGGAAATCGAGCACTGTATCACCGTTCTCGCGCAGTAGAATTGAAGATGAATTCGCTTCTTTTCAAAAAGAAATGAATTCTCTAATGAATAGTTTTTTTAACAGAGGAGAAATCTCTACCCCTCAACTTTTCAATTCAAGTTTTTATCCGGCAATTGATCTAAAAGAAAAAGACAATAAGTATATGCTGGATGCAGATGTTCCTGGGATAAACGAAGGAGATATCGACATTGACCTTCATGATAATATTTTAACAATTAAAGGTGAAAGTAAGACAGAAAAAGAAACTAAAGAAAGTGGATATATGTGCGTTGAAAGATCACATGGAGCTTTTCGCAGAGATGTTTACCTAGATGAAGAAGTAGATCAATCAAGTGTAAAAGCTGAATTAAAAAATGGTGTTCTCCATGTCGAACTTACTAAAAAAGAGCCGAGTAAAACAAACCATAAAAAAATTCCAATCAAGCATTAAAATAAAGTTTAAATAAATTCAGCAGGTCTTACGATAATTGCTTTTTTCGTTATGAAAAAAATAGGGCATTCAAGAAAATTGGATGCTCTATTAATACTTTTACCAATTAAGTGATTTTCCATCGCGAAAAAATCCACCCGTTGGCCCATCATCAGGAAGTTCCGCTGCCCATAAAATACTTTTAGCACCAAGGACAGGTGATCTTCCACCAGCTCCTCCCATTTCGGTCGCGCACCATCCGGGACAAACAGAGTTAACCAAAATTTTATTTGTTTTTAATTCTCCGGCCACTGTTTTTGTAAGCGCATTGAGTGCTGCTTTGGAAGTTGCATAAGCTGGTATACCACCAGTTAGGCCTGCAATTGAGCCAGCTTCACTTGAAACATTTACGATGCGACCCTGGGTAGATTTTAAAAGCAATGGTAAAAAAGTTTTTATCATTCTCCAAGGCCCATAGAAATTTGTTTCCATCGTGACTTTGCATTCGACTTCGATATCGGCGTTAATGGCTTTTTGCCAAGTATCGTAATTAATTCCTGCGTTGTTGATTAATATATCGAGAGAGTCAATTTCCGAATTTATTTTTTCAAATGCTGCTTTAACAGATCCTGGATTGGCGACATCAAGTTCAACAAGTCGAATATTTTTCTTGAAATCACCAAGTGAGTTATAAGCGACTTCAGCTTTCTTTAAATCCCTTGCCGTTAAAAAAACTTGAACACCACTACTTGAGAGAAGTTTAACGACTTCAAAACCTAATCCTTTACCAGCACCTGTGACCAAAGCTGTTTTATTTTTCATCCAAAAAGATTGCCCCAACTCAACTAAAAATGCTAATCTAATCCCTATGCATTCTTTCAAAAATCTTTGGGACGTTCTCCTTATTTTTCTTATACCTTTTGGTGGAGGAATTCCTGGGGGAGTCATGCTCGCGCAGAGTCGAGGCATAGCATGGCCTACGATGATGTTTCTTTATTTACTATCGGACGTAATTCTAGCCTTTGCATTTGAACCAACGATGCACCTTTTGATTAAGTACGGCAAAAACGTACCAATACTTGTTCGCATGGGCGAAGTCATGAAACTCGTAATCGCAAAAACGATGGAGCATTATGGAAATAGTTCAGGAATTTTCGCTCTCATTATGATCGCTTTCGGTGTTGACCCAATGACAGGAAGGGCCGTCGCTCTTGCTGCAGGTCATGGTATTATCATGGGATGGATTGTTGCGATTACAGGCGACATGATTTATTTTTCTCTTCTCATGGTCTCAACTCTTTGGCTAAAAAGTATTATTGGTGATGGAACGTCGACCATGATCATCATTTTTATATTCATGATGATTTTTCCAATTGCACTTCGCCGCATCCAGGAAAGGTTTAAAAAAAATGAATCCAACAGAATCAAATGAACTCATAAAATTAAAGACATTCGAAATGCCCTACGGAAAATACAAAGGGGTGAAGCTCATCGATTTACCTGAGCCCTATGTCGTGTGGTATTATGGTCAGGGACTTCCTCAAGGTGAACTGGGGAAATTACTCGGTCTTTTGTATGAAATAAAATTAAATGGACTTGAAGACTTAATTAGAAAAATTTAGGGACGATGGCAAACGGCATCGCTTACACCAGCACTCACCAACTCATCTTGATCCTCATGACAAAGTTTATTACTATTAGGATTTAAGTAAGCTACAATTGATCGATGCTTTTGCAGATTAGTAAAAGTTAAGTTATCAAGTTTTTTGCCGTTATATAGAGCATACGTAGAAGATTTTTTATTTTCACATGAATACGATTCTTCGCCTCTAAATCCAAAACATTTCCAACCTGCCGATGCGTAGAGTTCTGCTTTGCTCTTTCCTTGGATTTTGCACTTACTTTCACTAAGTGTTTCCATTGCGACAATAATTGATTGTGATCTGCCTTCAAGAGTTCTTTTGCACATTGAATACGTTGTCGTTCGACCTGCTCCAAAAGCTAAGTTCGTATTAACCAAAAGAAAAATGAGAAAGAAAATTTTAGGCATGTAATAAGATTTCACAGATATTCTTATATAGTCAAGAGATCAAGAGGATGAATTTCTCCAAAATTGTAAAATTTCACTAGAGCAATAACCTTCTGAGCAGAAATAAATATCGTCTCGCATTTTCAGAATGATCAACGTTTCAAAAAAACTAACAAAATGATTGGTTATCAATAAGGGGCAATTTAAAATAAAAAAGCCACCCGAAGGTGGCTCTTACAGCTTGTAGAGAACAAAAAGTACTTCAAACTAAAAATACAATTCTCAACCTTAAGTATATTTTGCGAAAAACAGCTGCAGTAACTCTCTGCTTTTCATTACTCTCTGATTAGGTATAAAGCAGGAACAATGCCAAACCGGAATTTCATTAAAAATCTTCTAATTATAAGTTTTATTAAAAATTAAAAATTAAAAAAGGGACATTATGGGATAGGGCCCTATGGAAATAAGCACGTTTTCAAAAAAAATGTTTTGTGCAAATATTTTTTTAAGAAGGAGAACTTTATTATTTCAAGCAGCGTCACTTTGAAAATTATTTATTTAAACATCTTCATATTTCTAGTTTGGAATATATATGGAGTTATTAATCCAAACTTCATGATAAATAATTTTTTAGTAAGCTGGAATTCACTCGTTCAAGGAAGAATTTGGACTGTCGTGACTTCAGTATTCTCTCATTCAATGCTTTTGCATATTTTCCTTAATATGTTTGTTTTGTTTAATTTTGGAATAATAGTAGAAAACTATTTGGGCCAATGGAGATTTTTTATATTTTACCTAGTTGCGGGAATGTCAGGATCTTTAATGCATACAATAGTGTGTGCATTTATTTTAAATCAACCAAACGTAATGGCACTGGGGGCTTCCGGCGCCATTTCGGGAGTATTGATTCTTTTTGCCCTACTAAACCCTAAAGAAATAATTTTTCTTTTTGGAATTATTCCTCTGCCTGCCATCTGGGCTGCAATTCTCTTTATGGGTATAGATGCCTATGGATTATTTAATCAAGCTAGAGGTGTTATGTCCCCCATAGGCTATGGGGCACACTTAGGTGGAGCTATGGTTGGAATTATATATTATTTTGTTATTCGCTTATCCAAAATCAACTAAAGGATTCAAATGGCTAAATTAGAAGAATCTCAATTCAAAAAGATATCACCAAATATTTTTTTAATATTTCTTCTTTTATTATATTTTGCTTGGCCAAACAAGTTTTCTCAAACCAATTCAAAATGGCTCCAAATACCTTATAGTGAATTTCAGAAGTTATTAGCAGAAAAGAAAATAGATGAACTAAACATTTCTGATAAAAATATTCGAGGAAAATTTACCTATCAAAGAACAGATAAGAAAGTTTATTTTACAACAAACAGAATTGAACCAGAATTGGCCAAAGATCTTGCAAAGTCGGAAGTAACATATTCTAGAGATGCAACCAGTAATATTTTTGAAGGAATATTAGCATGGGTTTTCCCTATAATATTATTTTATCTCTTTTGGGTTTATCTAATAAAAAAATCGGTTGATAAAGGAGGCTTTACTGGCGGATTAATGTCTATAGGGAAAAGTCGAGCCAAACTATATGTTGAGACCGATGTTAAAATAACTTTTTCTGATGTCGCAGGTGTTGAAGAGGCGAAAGCTGAATTGCGTGAAGTTGTCGATTTTTTAAAAAATCCTGAAGAGTATGGAAGACTGGGAGCCCGAATGCCGAGAGGAATTCTTCTTATCGGTCCACCGGGAACTGGAAAAACACTGTTAGCTAAATCTGTAGCTGGTGAAGCTCAAGTTCCATTTTTTTCAATCAGTGGATCTGAATTTGTGGAACTCTTCGTTGGCGTTGGAGCAGCAAGGGTTCGCGATCTTTTTGTCCAAGCAAAAACAAAAGCACCATGCATAGTTTTTATAGATGAACTCGACTCACTTGGAAAAACACGTTCTGGAATTGTTGGAGGAGGCCTTGATGAAAAAGAGCAAACACTGAATCAACTCTTAGCGGAATTGGATGGTTTTGATACAGCTTCTGGTGTTGTCATTTTAGCGGCAACGAATAGACCTGAAACATTGGATCCTGCACTGTTGCGTTCTGGACGTTTTGATCGACAAGTTTTAGTAGATAAACCTGATAAAGCCGGAAGAATTGAAATATTAAAAGTTCATATCAAAAAAATAAAAATTGATCCAAATATAAATCTAGAGCATCTGGCAGCCCTTACCTCTGGTTTTACTGGAGCAGATTTAGCTAATTTGGTTAATGAAGCTGCACTCACCGCGACTCGAAAACATTCGGCACTTATAACTGAAGATGATTTTACGATGGCAATAGAAAGGATTGTTGCCGGTCTAGAGAAGAAAAATAGAATTTTCAATGCCAAAGAAAAGCAAGTTATAGCTTTCCATGAAATGGGCCATACGATACTCGCGATTGCCATTCCAGGAAATGATAAAGTTCATAAAGTATCGATTATATCCAGGGGAATAGGTTCATTAGGCTATACGATACAAAGACCTTCTGAAGATAGATACATCATGACGAAAAAAGAGCTCTTAAATAAAATAGTTGTCTTGCTTGGTGGAAGGGCTGCTGAATTGCTAATTTTTAATGAGCTCTCAACAGGAGCAGCCGATGACTTAGTAAAGGTGACAAATATCGCTGAAGAGATTGTAACAAAATTTGGGATGAGTGAAAATTTGGGTCCAGTTGTTTTTGAAGAACAGAATAATCCCTACATGCAAGGAATGATGCAAAATAATTTGCACCGCTTAAGAAGTGAGGATGCTGCTAAAATGATTGATATCGAAATGAGAAATATCATTGAAGATTCTTTTCAGAAAGCAATTGCGATACTGAGTAAAAACCGAGCCACCTTAGAAGTGGGTGCCAAGCTTTTGTTAGAGAAAGAAACTTTAGTTGAAGAAGATATTAATCATCTAGCAAGCACAGTTATTCATAATTAAAACCTATAGCAAATTTAGAAAACATGAATCGCTATAGAAGTTGGCTGATCATAAAAATCCGTCTATGTTACACTTGCCCGTCTAAATAGTTCTCTTGATAATTCCTCACTATTAAAAACATTTTTTTCGAAGTGATCAAACTATGAGAACAAAAATTCAATATGAACTTGACGAAAAACCAATACGTGGAGAAATCTTTAGCCCTGAACGGCTTGAGCAATTTGCCGTATACTTGGCCGAAAACACTCAGACACTTAATAGTAAAATAAAAATCAATCTTCATAAACGAATTGAAGAAAACTATCAAATTTTTTTGCAAGTTTATAAAACACTTATTAATGACCTTAACAATAATCACGAAATCCCCCCTGCGGGGAGTTGGTTAATTGATAATCACTACATTATTGAAGATCAAGTAAGAGAAATTCGAAAAGATTTGCCTAAAAAATACTACCATGAGCTGCCTAAAATCAGTGGAGGTGAATTAAAAGGCTATCCAAGAATATACTCAATGTCCTTAGGATTGATCGCTCATTCAGATAGTCACTTAGAAATAGAAACTCTCAAACGTTTTGTGAAATCCTATCAAACTGCAACGTGTTTAAAAAGTGGAGAAATTTGGGCAATTCCAATCACTTTAAGAGTTGTATTGCTTGAAAACTTAAGACGTTTAATAATAAATATCATTGGTCGCCATGAAATAAAAATTAGCACAACTCATTTAGCTGAAAATATCCTTCAAAAAAAAATTTCATTAGAAAGTTTTGAAAATGATTTAAATCGAATCATTAATGGAAATAACAATTCAGACTATATTTGCTTAGCTCAAATATCTAAGCAACTTCGTGATCAAAACAATGAAGTCTATCCAGCAATGGCTATTATAAATAATTATATTTATGGAAGAAAACTAACCATTGATGAAATTATTCATCACGATCATCTCCAACAGGCGATAGACCAAGTCTCAATCGGTAACATTGTTACCAGTATGCGTTTATTATCTAGCATAGATTGGCGCGATTTTTTTGAGGAAGTCAGCGTTGTAGAGCCCGTGTTGCATGCTGATCCTGCCGGCTATTATAGTCAAATGGATTTTAATACTCGTGATCGTTATCGCCATGTCATTGAAAAAATTGCTAAACAAACTGAAGTCGATGAATTGAGTATTGCAACTAAGGTTATCGCTTTTGCCAATGAGTCCCTAAAAGAGAATTCAAGCGATCAAGAAAAAGCACATATCGGTTACTATTTAATTGGTGAAGGACAAAATCAATTAGAAGAGGAATTTGTCTATACTCCTAATATTAGAGAGAGGATTCAAAAATTTATTCTCGGCAATCCAAACTTAATTTATTTTGGGTTATTTATTATTCTGCAAGCGTTATTCATATTCTGTATTTTATTTTTCTCAAAAAGTATTTCTAAACACAATATTGGGTATTTATTTATCGCTCTTTCTTTTATTCCTGTAAGTGATACGGCCATAAGTCTTTTAAATTTAATTATCACTAAAGCAATTCCTCCAAGAATTTTGCCAAAATTAGAATTCAAAAAAACAATTCCATCATCGTCAAAAACATTTGTAGTTATTCCAACTATTTTTAGTAATCAATTTTCTGTTACTAAATTAATTGAAATCCTTGAGGTTCACTACCTCTCTAATATCGATCCTAATCTTTATTTTGCCATTTTAAGTGATTTCAAAGATTCTAACAATCAAGTTGAACCTGAGGATCAAGGGATAATAGATCTCGCAGATAAGTTAATTTCGGAACTCAATAATCGATACTGTAAAAAAAATCCTCAATTTTATTTTTTTCATCGGCCTAGACTTTGGAATGAAGGAGAATCAAAATGGATGGGATGGGAAAGAAAAAGAGGAAAGCTAGAAGAATTCAATCAATTTCTACGAATGCCTTCAAGTTCTATTTTTTTAAAATGCGCAAGTGATAAAACTTGGGATCATGTACTTTTTGCACAAATTAAATATGTCATAACGCTGGATTCAGATACCAAAGTTCCTAGAGAATGCCTAAAAAAACTTATAGGCACTATCATGCACCCAATGAATGCTCCTCAATTCAATTCCGACTTAAAAAAAGTCACAAGAGGCTACACTATTCTTCAACCGAGAATAAGTATTACTCCCACAAGCTCAACTCGATCATTTTTTTCTAAAATTTATTCTGGTCATACTGGAATCGATCCCTACACAACAGCAGTCTCTGATATTTATCAAGATCTTTTTGCTGAAGGGAGTTTTGTCGGTAAAGGCCTCTACGTTGTAGATGCTTTTAAGCAATGCTTAGATGGGGAAATAAAAGAAAATACTATTTTAAGCCATGATTTATTTGAAGGTCTTTTTTCGAGGACTGCTCTCGTTACTGATATTGAGTTTTTAGATGATTATCCAAGTCACTATGATGCATTTGTAAGAAGGTCGCACAGATGGATTAGAGGAGATTGGCAAATTTCAAAATGGATTTTTTCTTCCAATAAAAAGCGTTTTACAATTATTTCTCGTTGGAAAATATTTGATAATTTAAGACGCAGTCTTGTCGCTCCCCTATTGGTAGCAAGCTTATATTTTTCTTTTATTACGATCAATCAATTCCCGATGGCATTCTGGTTTCTACTCTTCATTTTATACTTACCAGTTGCCGTTCAAGTGACAAGTGATTTTTTCTGTCGTCCATTTGAACTCAATTTTATCAATCATCTTAAAAATATTTTTAGTGAATTAAAAATTAAACTGACCCAAGTTACCCTCTCCGTAATTTTTCTTCCTCATCAAGCCTACACCAATCTAGATGCAATAATTCGGACATTATACCGCTTGTGTATATCAAAAAAGCATCTCTTGGAGTGGACAACTGCTGCTGAAACGGAGTCAATGATTCTCTCAAAGAATTTGCCATCCCTTTTTATTATTATCCCTACTGAATCTTTTGTGCTTTTTACAACCTTATCTTTAGTGTTAGTCAAAACGCCATTATCCTTTTTGGTTGCAACTCCATTTCTACTTATGTGGTTTTTCTTCCCTTCAATTTCTCATCACATAAGCAAAACAAAAAGAAAAACGAAACATTTATTAGATAAAGATGAGATTTCAGAATGCCGTCTTTTAGCGAGAAGGACATGGAATTTTTTTGAAACTTTTGTCACGGAAAATGATAATTGGCTTGCCCCAGACAATTTCCAAGAAGATCCGAAACCAGTTATTGCTCACCGAACATCTCCGACCAATATGGGGGTGCTACTCTTGTCAACTGCTGCTGCTTACGATTTTGGTTTTTTAGGCTCATTCGAATTATTGGATCGGCTTGAAAAAACGCAAACAACACTTGATAGTTTAGAGAAATACAAGGGGCATTTCTATAATTGGTATGACACTACAAATCTTAAGCCACTCTACCCAATCTATATTTCCACTGTAGATAGTGGTAACTTAGCCGCTTATTTGATTACATTAAAAAGCTTTTGTCTAAATTTAATAAATTGCCCATTTATCGAAGAGCAAGTCTTAAATGGCTTCCATGATACTTTTACTATTATCAAAGAAGAATTAAATAAAATTAATCCTCGCTTTTTAATTTCACCACTCGTTACCCGTCATCGTGAACACAATGAATGTCATTTAATTTTAGATAACTTACTCATAAACCTCAACATACCAAAATCAATCACTGATTGGTTTCTATATAGTGAAAATATTAAAATTAACCTTTCAATTCTATCTGATCTTCTAATGACACTCGCTCTTGAACATGGAGAAAAAAAATTTAGAGAAATTACTCATTGGATTCATTGTGCTGAAAAGATGCTCAATCAACTTTTTTTAAAATTAAATTCATTTTCGCCAATAACAAGCGCTGATCTTGATATTTTAAAACATTCCGTTCAAGGATCTGAAGAATTCTTAGAGAAAATTCAATCTCATTTTAACGAACTTCATCCGATGAAGGCTTTACCCACAGTCTTTCAAGAAGGAATCAACTTATTATTAGAATTTAAAAATACTATTTCAATCCTTCCCGATGGCATTGAACGGCATTTTGAAGTTTTATTATCAAAAATAAATTATTCTCGCACTTTTTGTCTTAGCTACTTAGACCGCATTCAATCCCTTGCCGCTCGCTATAATTTTATGGCCCTCTCTTTTGATTTTAAGTTTCTTTACAATCAGGAAAGAAAAATATTTTCCATTGGATATAATTTAACTGAATCGAAAATGGACAATTCCTATTACGACCTACTTGCCTCTGAGGCTAGACTTGCAAGTTTTTTTGCTATCGCCAAAAGTGATGTTCCACTTGAGCATTGGTTTCATCTGGGCAGACAAATGAGTTCGGTTGGAGGCAACCGAGCGCTCGTATCTTGGTCAGCTTCAATGTTCGAATATTTAATGCCACTTCTTATTATGAAAAATTATGACAATACTCTTCTCTCTGAAACATATGTTTCAGTCGTTGCTGCTCAAATAACTTATGCTAAAAACTTTGGACTGCCTTGGGGAGTTTCTGAATCTGGATACAATGCTCGCGATCTGCTGCAATTTTATCAATATGGGCCTTTTGGAATTCCAGGCCTGGGTTTAAAGTATGGCCTAGCTTCAGATCTGGTCATTTCACCTTACTCTTCAATTCTCGCTTCAATGATTAACTCAAAAGAAGCTTTGGAAAATATCAAAAAATTAAAAGAAGCAAAAGCTTATGGTAAATATGGTTTTTACGAGGCTATTGATTATACAACTGATCGCCTACAGAAAGGGCATAAGAATTCTATCGTAAAAAGTTTTATGGTTCATCATCAAGGAATGGTACTCATTTCGCTCGACAATGTTCTTCACAATAATATTATGCAAACCTATTTTCATTCTGACTCACTTGTAAAAGCTGCGGAACTCCTCTTACAAGAAAAAATCCCACAAACTATTGACTTAGTTCCTCATCACCAGGAATCCCTCCCGGCCATAAATCAAAATTTAGATTTTACGAGTGGAGTTCAAATTTATAAACAGGTTAATCCTCCTTTTCCATGTTCTCATATTTTGAGCAACGGATCTTATACCGTCATGTTAACCACAACTGGTTCAGGATTTTCTCAGTATCAAAACTTGGCCATAAGCCGATGGACTGAAGATTCTACTTTGGAATCTAAGGGAAATTTTATTTTCTTTCATGATAATACTAATAACACATCAAGCTCCACCACTTTTCAACCAATGCGAGATAATGAGCAGTCCTATGAGACTTATTTTTCAGAACATAAGGTGGAATTTTTTAAATATGATCCAAATATAACCTTACATACAGAAATTATCATTTCCCCTGAGGATCATGTTGAATTACGAAGAATTACTATTAGTAATAATTCTCAAATTGAACGTAATGTAGATATTACCAGTTACATGGAACCAGTACTCGCTAGAGCTAAAGATGACAATGCCCACCTAACTTTCAGTAAACTATTTTTAGAAACTGAATTCATTGACAGTAAAAGTGCATTATTGGTTCATCGAAGAAAACGTTCTAATGAAGATAAAGAAAGATGGGGCATTCATGTCGTTGTGACTAATGCAGCAGAATATTCACCAACAGAATATGAAACTGATCGCATGCGGTTTGTAGGAAGAGGGCACACACTTTCAAGCCCCAAAGTGATTGTAGACAATCTCACGCTCTCCAATACCACAGGAACAGTTTTAGATCCCGTGCTCTCCCTTAGAAAATGTTTAACCATCCCAGCTCGATCTAAAGTTAAAATTTGTTTTTCAACAGGTATTACAGAAAGCCGTGACGAAGCTTTAAGAATAATTGACAAGTATCATGACATTCACGCTTTTGATCGCGAACAAGATTTATCTTGGACTCAAACTCAGTCTGAATTGCGGCATCTAAAAATTGAAATTGATGATGCCCATTTATTTCAAGAACTAGCAAGTGTCCTAATATTTTCTAATCCATTAATGAGACCAATTTCAGAAAACTTAAAAAAGAATCACAAATCGCAAGATGGACTATGGGCATTTGGAATAAGCGGGGACATCCCAATTTTGACTATTAAATTAAAAGGAGAAAGAGACCTTCCAATTGTTAAAATGCTTTTAAGAGCACATGAATACTTGCGCTTAAAAAAAATTATTTTTGATCTTGTGATCATAAATTATGAAGACACATCTTACCGAATGTCCCTCCATGATGAAGTTAATAACCAAATTCGTTCAATAGGAATCACTGATTGGTTAAATAAAACTGGTGGCATATTTCTTTTGAATTCCAAAACTCTTTCACAAGACGATCAAAATATGTTTTTAGCCTTTTCTAAAGTTGTCATAGATAGTTTAAAAGGAACTCTACGCGAACAGCTTCAGCGCTTAAATTACAAACTCTCAAGTGATAGCAATCTAAGTGATTTCCGATCTGCTTTGAATATAAACTTTTCTCATAAAAGTTCTCCCGTAATATTGCCTAAATTAAATTTTTATAACGGTCTTGGCGGTTTTAACTTAGCAGGAAACGAATACTGCATCTTTTTAAATAAAGGACAACATACCCCCGCACCTTGGATAAATGTCATAGCCAATCAAAATGATTTTGGATTTATTATTTCAGAAACAGGCAATAGTTACACTTGGTCTCAAAATAGCCGGGAAAATCGCCTCACTCCGTGGAGTAATGATCCGGTCAACGATGCTGCGGGAGAGGCCATTTATATTCGTGACGAAGAATCTTTTAAAACTTGGTCACCAACTCCCTGGCCTATTAGAAATGATCAGCCCTATTTAATCACCCACGGCCAGGGCTTTAGTAAATTCGAATATAACAATGAAGGAATTGAGCAAGAATTATTATATTTTGTGTCCTTAAAGGACAATATCAAAATAGGTCGATTAAAATTAAAAAACACGAGTCTTCAAAAAAGAAAACTTAGTGCAACTTATTACCTAGAGTGGACTCTAGGAACTCATCGCTCTTACAACATGCCTTATATTGTGACTAACAAGTTAGAAAATAAAAATATTTTATTGGCCCAAAATCATTTTAATAAAGACTTTCATGCTCAAATTGCTTTTTGCTCTATGAGCGGTGCTGAGTTTGATTACTCTTGTAACCGCCATGATTTTCTTGGACGAAATCATAGTTACGAAAATCCTATCGGCATGCAAAAAACTTCTCTTAGTAAACAACTCGGGGCAGGTATGGACCCTTGTGCAGCTCTAAGAACATTTATTGAAGTGGAATCTAATGAAGAAAAAGAAATTATTTTTCTTCTCGGTCAATCAACTGATAGTGAAAAAATTATTCAATTGGTAGAGACTCATTTAAACCCAGCATACCTCTCCACTGTTTTTGCAGAAGTTAGTGATTTTTGGAAAAAGACTACTCAAGTTATTCAGATTAAAACCCCTTCGCCAAAATTTGATTTATTAATAAATCATTGGACTCTATATCAAACATTAACTTGCCGTATGTGGGCCAGAAGTGCGCTCTATCAATCAGGTGGAGCTTATGGTTTTAGAGATCAATTGCAAGATTCCCTAGGTCTTCTCTACACTCTCCCTGAAATTTCCAGGGCCCATATTCTTAAATGCACAGAACACCAATTTGTTGAAGGAGATGTTCAGCATTGGTGGCATCCACCGTCTAATAAAGGAGTCAGGACTAGATTTTCAGATGATCTTTTATGGCTTCCTTATGTTGTTCATAAATATTTATTGAAGACCGAAGACTGGAGTCTTTTAGACGAGACTACGAATTATTTGCAAGCACCTCTTTTAAGCAATCAGCAAGAAGATCTCTATTTAGAGCCTGCCACTTCAGAAATTTCTTCAAGTGTTTATGAACATTGCATACGCGCCATCAATCGCTCTTTTTCGACTGGAGTTCACGGTCTGCCTTTAATGGGGGCCGGAGACTGGAATGATGGAATGAACCATGTTGGTATCAAAGGCACTGGAGAAAGTGTTTGGGTTGGTTGGTTTTTTGCAAAAATATTAAAAGATTTCTCTGCCATTTGCTTAAAACGTAATGACCAAGAACATGCAACTAAATATCTTACTCATTCGGAATCACTCATAAAGGCCATTGATAAAAATGCCTGGGATGGGCAGTGGTATTTAAGGGCGTTCTTTGATGATGGGACCCCACTAGGCTCATCTCAAAATGATGAATGCCAAATTGATTCTCTTACTCAATCCTGGTCAGTTCTAAATGATGAAGGAGACAAAAAGCGGCAAACAATTGCGATGGAATCTTTATCTGAAAGACTTATTTTAAAAAAAGAAAAGTTATGCACCCTTTTTACTCCGCCTTTTGATTCTGGAATATCCTATCCCGGATATATCAAAGGTTATCCACCAGGCATTAGAGAAAATGGTGGGCAATATAATCATGCGGCCATTTGGAGTTCTATGGCACTAGCTATGTTAAATGAAAATGAACTAGCTTTTGAGATACTCTCTTTTGTTAATCCGATAAATAGAACTAATTCTCTCAGTGGATTGCAGCTTTATAAACTTGAACCTTACGTTCTCTCCGCTGATATTTATTCTGGATCAATTCACGCCGGCCGAGGAGGATGGAGTTGGTATACGGGATCTTCAAGTTTATTTTATCAAGCAGGGATTGAATATATTCTTGGAATGCAGATTGAGGGAGTTTGTCTCTCGTTTAAACCATGCCTTCCTAAAGATTGGAAACAATGTGAAATTCTTTATCGTTGGAAGAAAAGTTCTTATTTTATATCAATAGAAAATAGTAATTCGAACTCTAATTGTAAAATCACTATGGAATTAGACGGTCAAAAAGTTAATGAATCAAAAATCACTCTTTCCGATGATGGACAAGAGCATCGATTAATTGTTTTTTGGGAATAGGACTATTTCTTTTTAATTTTAAAATTATTGTTCAAATTAATTAAGCTTTCAGAAAAGCTTGAATCATTAATCTTTTTGTAAGGATCAATTGATCTATTTGTTTCTTTTTGATGCTCTTGTCTGACTTGATCTTTTTCTTTTTTCGTTTTATCCATTTTATGGCTCCTTGCTGGAAATTCTTCCAATACTGCTGCAAACTTCAAGCCGAGTTAATCAAAAAGCCAAAAAGTTCCTAAGCCTGCTAGTAAATAATTTTTTATTTTTACCAATGGGCTATTCATAAATGTTGCTCCATTTAAATAATCCCAACGAACTACTGGAATTATAATCAAATTGCCTATACGTTTGTTAAAAAAAACCGTTGTTTGCAAACCGCTATAGCCACCGCGCGCGTGATAACTTGGTCGATTAGGTAAAACAAATTGTTTATCAACCCCATAAAAATATTCATGATACTTTTGATCGGCAAACATGGGGCTCACTGAAAGTTCTGAGCGCCAATTCCATGTAGCAGGTGTGCCCTCGTGTTTTAAATTGAGATAAGGAACAGTAAAAAGTCCAACATGTTTGAGGTAACTGAAATCTGTGGCCATGACCTCTCGAAATGGCCACTCGAAATTGAGTGCGAATTCTTTATTGTCTGATTTCCACAAATAGAAAACCATCATCGGCCCGACCTCTAAAGTATAGTCAAGTGATGGCATTCCAGCACGTGCTCTATTTTTTTTACTTTCAGCGTTTGGCCCGGCCATTAAACTTAACTTAAAAGAAAACCATTCATTGTGAAAAATTATTCCTCGTATAAACGATGGATCTACTTCAATTCGATCAGAACTATAATTAAAATACGGCAAGGGAAAAGTCCAAAGTCTTCCTTGATCGCTTCCTCTATAGTGATTGCCATAAAGATTTAAAAGCCCTGCGCCCCACTCAAATTTTTTCTTCACTAATTCACTTGCATTAGTTGTTTGAAGCAATAGACAAAAAATAAAGAGAATACGCTTTAACATAGTTATCCTCTCTTCTTTTGTGCACATCTCATGCCATTGATCGATAGATTTTTTTACTATTTACTAAAATTTATTTGCCCCTTATTCTAGAAAAAGAAAAATAATTTATGGAGGACTCATGTTACAAAAACTAACAATTGGAGCAAGGATCATTCTCGGTCTTATGTTCACCATCTTTGGACTTAATGGGTTGCTACTCACATTTACAGGAAGTGGATTTATTCCAATGCCTCCTCAACCAGAAGTTATGGTAACCATCATGACTGGTTTTATGGCGACAAAGTATATGATGAAACTCGTCTTCATTTGCCAATTTTTATCAGGTCTTTTTTTTCTCAGCGGATTTTTTGTCAACACGGCTTTAGTTTTACTAGGCCCAATACTTGTGAACATTTTAGGAATTCATCTTTTTGTTGAACCATCTGGCTTACCAATTGCTATCTTAGTGCTGGTTCTCTACTTAATTGTCTTAATCAGTCGCTGGAGCAATTTCAAAGGACTTCTTAAACCTTAGATGTTTCCCACTTGTATCCGAAATTAACTTTTTCTTTGTGTTTTAAAACCTCATAGATTTCATTTTTATCGCGGGCTTTCGGATTGAGCCAAACATCAATTAAATCTTCAGCTAGAAAAATGGGGCAACGATCGTGCCCCATTTTTTCTATTTCAGCAGGAGGTCCGTCAGTAATTATGGCAAAAGATTTAAATTGAATTGTGCCGTCGCGAGATGTCCACTCATCCCATAAACAGGGGGCCCACATTATTTCTCGCTCATCTGGAGCAAAAGAGATGAGTTTTGTTTTGCCATCCGGGCCCTTTACCCATTCAAAAAATTTCGTGAAAGGAATGATCCCGTGATTTTTCATGAAAATATTTTTCCACGTCTGTCGCATTTCTAGCGAATCAATTCTTGCGTTGAATACATTATATTTTGTGGGGACTTCGCTCACAGCAGATTGAGGGCGCACTCTGTAGCGCATAGGCTTTATTATTCGCTGTTCTTTTTCTTCAACAATCACATTAGTAAAGTAATTCGAAAAAACTCTCCCGTCGTCAGTAGGAAGCTTAAAAGGCATGGAGCGTTTTTTTGATGAATGCCTTATTCCCATAAGGGAGTCGAACTCAGATGAATCCATTGTGCTTTGCAAATTAAAAATATGCTGTAACGCAAAGTTATCCCTCGAAGAAATCATGGCCCCGAAATAATCAGACAACTTGTTAATATTTTTATCAACTGCGATTGAAAAACAAATAATCGACCCGGCCCATCTTGCGTAAGTTTTACGTAAGTATATACTAAGCTCATGACAAGAGAAAATCAAGACACATTGAAAAAAATCATATTACCCTTCGTAGAAGGCCCACTTCCCGAGTACCCAAAACTTTTGCCGATTCTATCTTGTGGTCTTTTTGGTATCAGCGAAGACTTCATCGAAAAATATCAAAGCTTAGATGCTTTATTTGTAAAAAATAAATTTAACACTTATTTTTTTGAAGCTGATGGCGACTCCATGGAACCTACCATCTTTGCCAAACAAATTTTAATCGTCGATCGCTCTAGATCCGACTTCCACGGAAAAGTTTGTGTCGTGGGCCTTGAAGACAAGTTGATTTGCAAAAGAGTTTTCATCAAAACGAATTCCGTCGTTTTAAAATCGGATAATTCTAAATACAAAGACCTTGAAGTTTTAAATAATGAAAATTTAAATCTATGGGGCATCGTTATCGCTAACGCTGGCTTTATTACATGAACGATAAAATTTTTGTGCTGGTCGATTGCAATTCTTTCTACTGCTCGTGTGAGCGGTTATTTCGTCCCGACTTAAGATTTCGTCCTGTAGGAGTCCTCTCTAATAACGATGGCTGTTTTGTATCTAGAACGAATGAACTAAAAAAATTAGGTGTGGCGATGGGTGCACCTTATTTTCAAGTGAAAAATATTTGCGATAAAAATAATGTCGCCGTTTTTTCTGCCAATTTTTCTCTCTATACTAATTTATCTGATCGAGTGATGAATACTCTTTTTGAATTTACTCCCAACTTAGAAGTTTACTCGGTCGATGAGGCTTTTTTAGACCTTACAGGCTTCGAGGAAAAAACCATTGAAGACTATTGCCGAAATATCAAAGCGACCGTCGAGCGAAATACCGGCATTCCAGTGGGAATTGGAATTGCGAGAACGAAAGTTTTAGCAAAGCTTGCCAATCGAATCGCTAAAAAAGATGAAAGCACAAAAGGAGTCTACAGTGTGCTCTCAGCGAAGAATTTAGAATACGCTCTTGGGCGTGTAGACATCGAAGACATCTGGGGCATTGGCAGACAAAACAGTGCTAAATTTAAAATTTTGGGAATTCATAAAGCAAAACAGCTGCGCGATTATAAAAATGACCTACTCATTCAAAAACAATTCACGAAAGTCGGAAGAATGATTCAAGATGAACTGCGAGGCATTTCTTGTTTTCCGCTCAATAATGAAACTCCGAAAAAAAAAGAAATCATTAGTAGCCGCACTTTTGGCAGACCCGTTTTCGATAAGGCCTCTCTTAGAGAATCTATTGCTTGTTACGCAAGCCTTGCCTGTGAAAAACTGCGCAAGCAACATTCTGTTTGCCAAGAAATCGAAATTTATATTCACACCAATCCCTTTAAAGAAATTCCTCAGTACGCAAGGGCCAATTCGATAAAACTCATTAGCCCCACTTGCGACACCAGAAAAATTATTAAACAAGCTTGGGAATTACTCGATGAAATTTTTATCAGCGGTTATGAATATAAAAAAGCGGCCATTAAACTTTCGCGCATTCAAGATCAAGACGAACATCAAGTTTCTCTCTTTGGGGAAAACGACAGCGTGGATGATTTAAAACTAATGCTTATGATGGATACAATCAATGCTCGCGATGGCCATGAAACACTCAAGATCGCGGCCTGCGGGACTAATAAAGAAGCTTGGTACATGAATCAAGTGATGAAGTCACAGCGCTACGTCACCGGTTGGAGTGAACTGCTCAAAGTCTAGTGACGAAGCTGCAATTTTTTCATGACTTCGGGAATTTTATTTTTGGGAGTTTTGGAAAAGACTTGCACTAGCTCAAATGAAACACTATCAAACTTATAGGATTTTTTTATATCTTCAATCATCTTGATCCAAAGATGTGCCGTCATTTCAGCATCGGCCAAGGCGCGGTGATGAACTCCGTCCGTCTTTAAATTTTTGTAGCGAACTAATGTTTCAAGTTTATGATTTGGAGCTTCAGGATAAATTCGTCTTGAAGTCAAAAGTGAGCAAGCAAATTCATTTTGTCGCTTATGTTTAATGCGATCAAATTCCGCATCTAAAAATCGTTGATCAAAAGAAGCGTTATGCGCCACGAGTGGTTCATCGCCGATAAAGTTTTTAAGATTGATCATTACTTCTTTAGCAGATGGTGCAGTTGTCAGCATTTTGTTAGTAATGCCAGTATAGTCTTCGATAAAACTTGAAATACGCTTGCCAGGATTCATGAGGCTTTGGAATCGATCAATAATTTGATTGCCTTCAACTCTAACTGCACCAACTTCAATTGTACGCTCACCAAGATTTGGAGAAAGGCCTGTTGTTTCAAAGTCGATGATTATGACGTTATAGTTACCCATAACTTATATCTATCAAACTTTAGGGACGAGGTAAAGTTTTGGAGTTTTATCAGCTGAATTTGCTAAGCTCTGTTCTAAATAAACATCATCAAAGGCACTTGCTAATTTTATGGGAGTAAGCTCGCCTGAATCCTTCAATTTATTTATTGTGACGATCAACAAACTGGTGATTAATTCATCAGCTTCAAGCTCGCCATGAATGCCGCTGGCGATAGAATGAATTTTAATAATTGCTTTAGATAACTTCATTAAATTATCTTCATCGATTTTGTTAAAATTTAAAATTCAATTTTACATGTTTCTAAACTCAAGAAAGCTTAAGCCGATTTTTATTTATACCAACTTGATTTATGGTTTTTAATCATCATTATCGATTAGTTATTAATATTGGGAATGCAAAAAATAATTATTGCTGGAATGAAATGCAATGTCAGTAACCGAGTAGAAAGATCTAAATTATGAATCACCTCATTTTTTTATCTCCATCGCGTCCTTGCTAAAAGATTCCTATCAAACATAAAATCAAAATATGCTCCCAAAAGAACTTTAGATTATACAAGGAGTCTTGCCATGAAAAAAACATTATTACTTCTCCCTATATTTCTATTTCAAATCGTCGGTTGCTCAAATCAACCAGTCGGTCGAGTTGTGAGTGAAACAGGTACTAATACCTTCAAAGCAAAATATGCTGGAGCAGACTTGAATGTTGGTGATAAAGTTCGAATTATAAAAATGGAATCGAACTACACTGATGAATCAGCACCGCCAGCTGTGAAAAAAGAAATAGGCGAAGGGCGAGTTTCTACGATTTTAAAAGGTCATTATTATGAAATTACAACAGAGACAGCTCAACACATTCCGACTGATGCATTGATTGAAAAATTATAAAAGTATTTTGATATTTCCAACACATTTTTAATTAAATGTGTTGGATTCTATTTAGCACTTTCGACAAATCCATAAAGAAAATATTCCAGCGATGGCGTGTTTATTGAACCCATTTTAAAAAATCACCGATTCGCTTAGTATGAAGTTAGCTATTTATCATGAGCTCGAATGATATTATAAATATTAGTTAGAGTATATTTTTTGAATGTTGCAGGCCTCTTTCGCTTTTCACCTTCATAACTAATCATCACTGCTTCTTTTTTATCTTTGTTTATCCACGCTAGAAAAATGCCACTATGTTCGGTATCAAAATATGAGTGATTTACAAAATAGAGCCAATCACCGGGAATGATTTGATCTGCATTCGTATATGGACCATGCAGTTTACTTTTATAAATGGTGTCTCGAAGATTTGCGGGATAGCCTGCTCGATTGTAAACTGCGTTGATATAATCCCAACATCCTCCGAGGATAATTTCTTGATTTGTAATCATCGCATTTGAGGTTTCGATTATTTTTCTTCCTCCAAAACTTGCCGAGTTCTCTGCACGATAAACGATTTCACTTAAATTCGAAATCTTTGAAGTGGAACAAGAGAAAATAAAAAAAAGTATAAAAAAAATTTTAAATATTTTATTCATGAATCAATTCTAAACAATGGTGTATTTTTTGCACCTTAATTCTGAGAGTTTCGCAACTTTTATTCATGGAGAAAAACTATGCCATATATTAAAGTAGGACAAGAAAATCTAAACGATATAAAAATTCACTATGAAGATCATGGCACTGGAAATCCTGTTGTGTTCATTCATGGATTCCCCTTCTCTGGTGCTGCTTGGGAAAAACAAGAATCTGTATTTCTTAAAGAGAACTATCGAGTCATTACCTATGACCGTCGTGGCTTTGGTCAATCAAGTCAACCTTCTATTGGTTATAACTATGATACCTTGGCCGATGATCTTCAAAAACTAATCACTGAACTTGATCTAAAAGATGTGACTCTAGTTGGTCATTCAATGGGCACTGGAGAAATTGTCCGCTACTTGGGAACCTTTGGATCTAAGCGAATTAATCGAGTCGTTTTCATTGCTCCAATAGCGCCATTTCTTCTTAAAACTGCAGATAATGAAACTGGTATTGATAAAAGTGTCTTTGAAGGAATTAAAACAGAGATTATGGCAGATCGAGCGCTGTTTCTTTCAGAATTTATAAAAAACTTTTATCACACAGAAAAAAATTTAGGAAAACCAGTGAGCAAAGAAAAAACTTATATGGATTTTAACGTTGGTGCATCTGCCTCACCGATTGCGACTCTTGCTTGTGTCTCAGCTTGGCTTACTGATTTTCGTCGTGACATACCTAAGATCAATATTCCAAGTCTCGTTATTCAGGGCGATGCTGATAAAATTCTTCCCATTGAAGCAACAGGATCACTACTGGCCAAAGCACTTAATACTCGCTTAGTAAAAATTCCAGATGGCCCTCATGGCATCCCATGGACACATGCTGATGTTGTGAATAAAGAAATTTTAGAATTTCTAAGAGGTGAAAATAAAAAATCAGACGTTAAAGCAGAAGATATTTTTATCTCCTGATTTTATTTCTCGCTTGCAGGAACTCTGTTAGAAGTTTTTAATTCTTCTTCAGCAGCTATTTCTTTTTTTACTTCTTCTGATCCGCTTTTTAAGAAAAATGATTTCTGCATTGCTCGAAGGACAACGATCGCTTCATTGATTGCTTTAAGACTTTTTTCACTGACAACGGGCATATCTTTAGCAGCATTTTTTAAAAGTGGTGCAGTTTCTTGCAAATCTACAATTAACTTATTTGTTCCTTGTATCGCTAAGACTGCTTCGTTTGAAATTTTATCTGTATGCGCAAATACTTTGGGAAGTTGCCCATTTACCTTAGTAGCAATCATATCCGTTTTTTTGAATGTCGATTTCAAGTTCGCTAGTATTGGAGCGATATCTCCAAAATCAATCGAAGCGAGTTTGTTAACGAGATCTTCGCTCTCCACTACAGGTAAAAAACTTCCGGCTGCCGACATGGTTGGTCCTGGAACATATTTTAACTCAACTATTTTATCTCCAATCACCATAGGATTGATGATTAAGATTTGTGAGTTGGTTGTGAAAAATTTACGGTATTCACTGCTGACTTCAAATTTAGCGATGATCTCTGCTTGATCATTTAAAGTCACTTTAACAACATTACCAATATTCATTCCCTTTAATTGAACTTTTGATCCTTCTTGAAGCTGACCAGCTGTTGAGAGTCTTAAGTTGAAACTTACTTTATCTTTCCAAAAAAGATTCTTAGCTAATACTCCTGCACATATTGAAAAAATTCCAATAAAACATATCATAAGAAAAACGCCGACAGATCTCTCTATGGCGGTTAGTTTATATTTCATCCAGTAATCCTTTGTTCTTCCCTTGAATCTTCTCGGACAATTTTTTTATCTTGCACCCAAATTTTCACGGGATTTAATTTTTCTAATTGCGGCTCATCATCTGAAATAATAAAGACATGTTTTAGGCCATAGTCTTTTTTGAAGAGTTCCAACAGGGAAATAAATGAGTCTCGATTGCTATCATCTAAGCTGGAGAGAGGATTTATGAAAATCATCATTTCTGGTTTTAGAACAAACGCTCGCAAGAGTAGAAATGTTTTATAAAGACTTTGAGTTACAAAAGCAGGCCTCTGGTCTTTTACATGAGTCACTCTAAAAATATCCATTAAAGTATGAACCCAAGTCTGTATTTCTGCTTCACTCCAGGTAGAATGATAGCGAAGTGGAAGTGCTAAATTATTTTCGAGCGATTGATTAACAAGAAGACCTGTTCCGTCAAAGCCAAATCCAATATGCTTTAGAATTGAAGCATAATGAAGATATCCCAATTCATGAATGTCTTGGTTATTAATTATAATTTTCCCCGCGGTAGGCTCAATGGCCCCAGACATCAAACGAATAAAAATGGATTTACCACTTGTTGAACTTCCGCGAATCCAGACTATTTCTCCTAAAGGAAAATTGAAATCAACATTTTTGATAATGGGATTATCAGCAATATAACCAAAAGATAAATTTTCAAATTTTAGATTTTCAAATTTCATGCAATCGATCCAAAGTAACTTGTTAAACTCATTAATAGATTCCAAATCATGACCGTCGCTAAACACCAGACAACTGCTCTACTTGTTACTTGGGGAACTTCGTGGGAGCTTTTTTTAACCGAAAGCCCCCATGAGATTGAGAGGCTAAAAATAAAAAAAGCGGAACCGATGCATTTTAAAAATGCAGTGATGATGTCAATTGGTTTAAGGTAATTTGCCAGCGAGTATAAATAACTGCTGAATGAAAATGGATGTATAAAATTCGACACGACATAGGCTCCGCCCAAGCTCATTAAATTAAATACATAATTTAGACAGATCAGACTTACAATCCCACTTAAAATACGTGGGAAAATAATAAAACTCGTATAGTCGATCCCAAGAGATTTAAGCGAATCAATTTCTTTATTGACTTGCATATTACCTAACTCGCTGGCTATCGCAGTTCCCGATCTTGCAATGATGATGAACGCTGTAAAAAGAGGTGCTATCTCACGAGAAATAACCGCGATTAAAATTTTACCAACTAAATCTGCTTGTCCAAATAAAGTTAATCCTGTGCTGATAGGAAGAACGGCTAAGCTTCCAGTGATCAGAGCAATAAAACTCACTAAAAGAAAGGATTGATTAGCGGTAAAATAAATTTGCATGATCAACGTTTTAAAAATCATGATAATTTTGCCACGATTTTCAAGCGGATTAACAAAGAGAAGAGAAAAATTTCTAAAAGCTAGATAAGTTAAATACATTGTTTGATGCAGAAACCTCGCGTTTTCGAAAAAACTGAGAGCTACTTCATCGACCTTGCTTTGAGTGTATATTCTTATCTGCACCATCATGAAAACAGATCGACTTTTTTGAAATTAATATGAGTAAATCGTCCCTGAAAACAAATTCACTCAACTATTTTCAAACAGAAATCAATATCATAAATAAAGTTGTCGCCAGCTACGACCCTTCATGAAAACCCAAGCTATTGGCAATTCTTGGGCCTTCAGCTAAGCTCAAAAACAAAAGGATCCCCATGATAGAATACCACCTCACACCAAGATTTAAAGACACCGATGCTCTCGGACATATCAACAACGCTGCCTATTCAACTTGGTTTGAAGAGGCCAGAAGGCCCATCTTCGAAATTTTCGTTCCAGACTTAGATACAAAAAAATGGAATCTTATTATCGCGAGAGCAGAAATAGATTTCCTCGCGCAAGGTAATTATCAAAAAGAGGTGCTCATAGAGACGAGTATGGAAAAAATTGGGAATTCATCCTTTGTTTTGCTTCAAACGGCGATTCAAGACCAAAAACCGATTTGCAAAGCAAAATCATTTTTAGTGCACTTTGACTATGCCATCCAAAAACCACAATCGATTCCAGACGATATCAGAGTCAAACTTCAAAACATATAATCCTAAAAAGGTTCCAGGAACCTTTTTAGGAGCATATTTAAGATAATTTATTCGATGTTTGCGCCAACAACAGATGCTAATTGAAGCATATTGATAGTTTGTCCAAGTTGTAAGCCGGTAAAGTCAGTTACTTTACCAGATGATTTGCTTGTTACTTTAGTCGCTTTAAAAAGCTTTAAAAGTGTGTCGTCCGCTACAATGTATTTTCCTGCGCCTTCTGCCTTACCGTTTTCAGTTTTAGCTTGAAGTTTATTTTCTTTGATATAATCCCAAAATTTTTGAGTAATCGCTGTTCTTGGAAGTTCAGCAGCTCCACAGAATGCTGCTAAATCTACTTTTAATTTTACTGGTTTGTTTAATCCGACTTCTGACATGCTCGTATCCTTTCGTTATGTGTTTATGAAGAAGTATTATCGAACTATTAACTTAAATTTACGACTGATAATTTTCGTTAATTAGCTTTTAGAATCTAACTTTCTTGATTTATAGGAATATAAAAAGCTTTGCTAGGTTAATAAAACAAAAAAAAGACTAGGATTTTGGGCGAAATATTTTGACTAGATGGGCAAATGGGCGGGGGAAAAATAAAAAGGGACCCGAAAGTCCCTTTTTTATTTTCAATAGAAATTAAACTGCTGGTGCTGCTACTGGAGCTGCAACTTTCTTAGTTGCTCTTTTTTTTGTAGCTTTTTTTGCTACTTTCTTAGTTGCTTTCTTAGCTGCAACTTTTTTTGTAGCTTTTTTAGCTGCTACTTTTTTCGTAGCTTTTTTAGCTACTTTTTTTGTCGCTTTCTTAGCAGCTTTCTTCGTAGCTTTTTTAGCTACTTTCTTAGTTGCTTTTTTTGCTGATTTCTTTGCTACTTTTTTTGTAGCTTTCTTAGTTGCTTTTTTAACTGCCATGGAATCCTCCAAAATGTTGTTGTTACTTAATCATATAACATCTTTTTATTTTGATGCAAAGAAATTATGCATGTCGGACCTTGAGCAAGATTAATCGAGCATAAAATCTAATCCGAAAAAGGTTCCAGGAACCTTTTTGGATTCAATTTCCAGAGCAAATCAAAATCAAAAAAGAAGCTGGGCCTCATCAGAGTGAAGCTCATAACGGAGTTGTTGCCACTAATCGATTTGGACATTCAACGAGATTTATCAATGAGGCTTGAGGCAAAATCTTGGTCCTTTTTTTACTAGAGCTCAACATCGATCGCCGGATACGCAGGCAAATATTTCTCATCTAAGTTGCAAGCATTCACGAAAAGAGTGTTATCTATCTTCAAAGTTCCATGCCCTTCATGAATATGGCCGAAGGCATGTATCTTGGGCTTGATCTTCATTACAGCTTCTAAGAGATCATTGCAGCCTACTCGCTCCCCATGAAAACAGAGATCGAGAATCCCAAAAGGCGGTCCATGTGTGATGAGAACGTCTGTATCAGTTGGAATTAAATCCCAATGCCTTTTTATTTCAACTCCACGCGTTCGATTAAAGGCCCAATCATGGAACCAAGGCTGAATGGGAGATCCCCAGAATTTAATTCCATCAATATCAAGGCCGGAGTCATTTAAATAAATTAATCCGTCGTCAGAGAAGTATTCTTCTGCGGTTGCTTTTCTTTCATCGTCAAAGCAGAAATCGTGGTTTCCGGCGATGACGATTTTATATTGGTAGTCTAGATTTTTAACGAAATGGGAAAAATCTTTGACCTGAGAGAGTTCTCCCCTATGAGTTAGGTCACCGCAGAAGACGAGAACATCGCCACCATTAAATTTGATTTTTTTATGGCGGTTGTGGGTGTCGGAGAAGAAGGTTATTTTCATGATTATAGTTTAACTGAGGTTTTTTTGTTTAAAAAGGTTCCTTAAATGGTTCCAGGAACCATTTAAGAAAAAGGTTCCAGGAACCATTTAAGGAAGCTTTTTAATTAAGAAGCTAGATAGAAATAAAAAAGCCCAGCAAATGCCAGGCTTTTTTAACTATCAAAAACAATATTAAAATTATCTTGTTTGCTTATACAACTCACAATTAGGAAGTGTTAAATCAATTCTAAAATCAGGAGTTAAACAAGTCGCGACTCTATAAGTCTGCTGCCCGTAAGAGGCCCCAGGTTTTACGACAATATTTCCTTGTTCATCCACTTCGCAAGGATTGTCCATTGTACATTTTTTCCCATCTTCGTTTCCAGTGTTGTTGATCCCAACAACTGTGCGCGTTCCGGTTTGAATAATGGGAGATCCAGAAGTTCCTCCGATAGTGTCACAACCAGTTGACGAGTAACGGATTGAATCTTTCATCGTCCATCCCGCTTCTCTTAATTCAAAAATAAAGGCGTCGATATTACATCTGTATCCGCGATCCCAGTATCCTGAGACAATATCAATTGACGTTGCTAATCCAGGATGAGTGCCGGCGAAATCAAACGAGTCAACTCCTTTAGCTGTTAGGTCTTTATAAGTTTCTTTTAATTCATAAAGAGTGATGTCGGTATTTGTCATTGATGAGTACAAAACTTTCGTCGCATTGATGCCAACTAATTTTTGAGAGTGATTATAAACTTTCATCGAGCGGCTTACCGCTTGATTGCTTACAACTTGACCTGGATCAGGCATCCCAGAAGATAAGCAGTGACCGTTTGTCATCGCAATCGCTTTAGAAGCATCTGGCATTCCAGCAAAACGAATAATTGAACCAGAACAATTTGAGAGTTTAACAATCCCATCAAAATCGTAATTAGGATCTAGTGCGTTTAATTTGTTTGATGCAACTTTTAAAGCGTCGAAAGACCCTACTGGTAAGGCGAACGCTTGAGTTGATACGATAGTGAAAAATGCGAGTGATAAAAGTTTCATTGCAATCATCCTTGATTAGTCTTTTTAAAATTAACTCTCAACTATTAAGGATAATCCTGTTGAACGAAATATCTAGCATATCTCGCAAATGTAAAATGATGTTTGAAAAATTGTTGACGAAAAAGGTTCCAGGAACCTTTTCGTAGCACCGGGATACCATGCATCCTGTGCATAAATAGTGTTCTAATTGTTCCCATGGTCACTTCATTTTATTGAATGTAAATTTTTTAATTTTATTACGAGACACACTACCAATCAATCACTCGCCCATCCCAATTCAGAAAGTTTCCAGTCATACTGAATGAAGAACTAAAAATGACATTACAAATATTGGCCGCTGCCTCATTAGGACTGTGAACTTTGTGAGTCACGAAGGAATTAAACTTTTCACTCAATCGAGTCTGGGTCGTTCCAGGATGAATAGCAAGAACAAGCGAGCGCTTATTAGTTCGCCCCCATTCGAGGGCAATATTTTTTAAAAAAGCATTTAATGCAGATTTAGATGCACGGTATCCATACCACCCACCAAGCTCATTTTCTCCAATACTTCCAACCATTGCCGAAAGAGCAACAAAAGCAAAACCTTCAGATGAGAGATTATTGCGAACTACTTTTGCAAGTAAGGGTGTAAGAATAGCATTAGTTCTAAAATACTCGATTAGTTTTTCCTCACTGATATCTCTCAGGCTTTTTTCCGGTCCGCCATGCTCATTTTCCAAGTACCCAATCGTATTTATGATAAGGTCGAATTTAACAGTCGGAATGGAGCTTATAAAATCTGACAAGCTCGCCTCATTAATAGTTGAAGCAATGGTGTTATGGACTCGTGGGTACTCAACCGGAGAACGAGAAAGTGTATAAATATAAAGTGTCGAATTTTCCTCTAACAAGTAATTTAAAATTGCATTGCCAATGCCACCAGTCGCTCCGAGAAGAAGTACATTTTTTACATTTTTTAATTCAATTTTATTCATCTATAATTCCCTGTTCTAGAAAAAAAATTTATTCTTTAATGGCCGCAGTCATCATCCAGTGAACAACTAGGTGATGAAATGGACGAATGAGATTGAAATAAAATTTTCCCGCAAAGCCGTGGTAGTGAACAATGGAAAAAACATAAAAAGTTGCAGAATCACCTGAATTTTTTTTCTTCAGAACACCTAAATGGGCAGTGAGATGAGAGTCTGAGATAACTCCTAACCAAAAAAAATCATCAATCCTGTCCACTGCTTTATACACAGGTTCAAAATTTTTTGTATAAGGAATTTTTAGAAAATTCAATAATATCTCTCGTACTCGGTAAAGAAATTTTACCCATGCCGGATGATAAGTGAGTAATTGCTCATTAAATTGAATCAGCCTCTTATTACTTGCAATACTTTTGATATCGAAGTGGTCGCGATTTTTTAGAACCTCTCGAAGATTTGGTACCAGCTCAACAAGATCTAATTCAGATAATTTTTTTAATTTATTCATATATAAGGATTGCCCAATATTTTATATAATTGAAATTCAATTGCACATGACAGATTAGAATATTAGCATAAATATGAGCAGGAGCGATTGTCTGTTTTTTCAAAAGGTGGGGAAAAAGAACGAAAAATGACTCGTTTTGGGAATCTCTAACGAATTCTTAAAAGCAGTTGGAAGAAAATATAACCGTTAATTAACATCAAAGTAAAAGCTGGAATAATTTCCCAAAGAGGATCTTTAGTTTTTAATCGCACCATTGTGCCAAGGAACATAAGGACTGTAAGGCCTGCGGAAGCCAGGATTGAGACAATCGGATAATAAAATCCAAGTAGCAGTCCCAAGCCCCCAAGAAGTTCTAAAACTCCAACAATTCTTCGAAAGCGAGACAGTCCATAGCGTTTAAATTCGATCATCATATGATTGGTTATCAAACATAGAAGACCATAATAAATAAAAACAGCTCCAGAACATAAGACAATAATTTTATTCATTGTTTATTAATAGCATATTAATTGTTGTTGAAGTGGAAAATGAGCGATACAATTTTTAAAAAAATATAAAGGTTCATATTATGATTAGTGCCTATACTGAAGTTTTAAAAATTATAGTCTTTAGCTCTATCCTATTTGTTTGGGTCATTCGCTATACGAATATTGTGCAAGAGTTTAAGAGTTACGGGTACCCAGACTCTTTAAGAGACTTCGTAGGAATATTAAAAATATCTTTTGCCATAATGCTTATGAATCACTCTGAGCAAGTCGCCAAAATCGGAGCTGGTGGAATAGCAGCACTCATGCTTGCAGCTTTGGTAACTCATTTTAAAGTCAAAAATCCTTTTTCTAAAATGGTTCCCTCGTTGACTCTTCTGTGTGCGAGTTTAGTTATTATTTTCATATCGTAGGACTCAAACAGAACAATTCCTGACTTAAATCTTTCATTCTTGATGGTGTGAACCTCTCCAAAAAGGTTCCCAAAAAGGTTCCTGGAACCTTTTTCACAAGCACTGGCTCAGTTTTATTTTCCCCGCCCCGTCTCGAAAAACCTCGCTAGCAAGAAAAAAAGTAATCCAGTATTTTCAAAAAAAAAGCAGAAGTTTTATAAACCTATTCTTGTCAAAAAGGCTGAGATGCTAGAAATACACTTGGATAAAAAACGAATACTCGTTTTTTGAACCAAGTATTCGCTCAATAATGATTTATAGCTTAGAAAAAGAAAAAGACGGAGCATTCATTCCACATTGAGCTTGAGTACCATCAACTTGATTAGCAGCGTTCATTTTAAATTGGCCAGAAGAATTTCCAGAGACTACCAATGCGGCTCCTAGGGTAAGTCCATGAGCTGTACTGCCTGCTGTCTGAGGGTGAAAAGTGTAAAAAAAGACCCTCGTAAACTATATAGTTTACTAGGGTCTTTTTAGTTGGATGTAATTTAATTTGTATCAATTTTACATGCGTTAAAAAACGCGGTCTGCGAGTTTTAGAAGAAGCTTAGAAGCTGCATCATCCACTTGTTTTATTTGGACTAGAGCTAAATTAGTTTTTTTCAGTAATAATTAAGTCTAACTCTTGTGTTTGATTACACACTAATAGGTCTCCGTCAGCATTGCATTCCAAAGAAGAGGAATTTATTTTACTAGTAAGCGTTCCTGCGCCTTGATTAATATTTAAATTCTTCAAAACATCAATACCTGCTTTTTGAAGACTAGCAGCGTATAATGCTTCCATTGTTTTGGAGTCTATTGAAATAGTTTTTAATTTTCCAAAAAATGTTTTTTGAATATTCGCCTGTACTTCTTGATTAATTGCTTCCTTTAAGTCAGTCACTCGAACAATGTTTTTTCCAGTCAATTCCAAAGTAAAATCATTTCTCGCATTAGAGTCATTGATTGCTTGGTTAACTAAAGTTTGCTTTATCCCATTTGCATCAACGGATAAGGAAATGTTTCCTATAACATTATCCGAAATTTTTTCATATTTATTATCTGCAATCTTTTTTAAAGTAAGAATTTCTTCTGCATCAAGTTTTAAATTTACAGAATTTTGTGCAAAAGCAGTAGTTGTAAGTGAAAGTGTTAAAACTAGTGCAGCAAGTGTTATTTTCATACTTTTTCTCCATTGGTGTTTTAGAGTCCCTTTTTTGCGAGATCCCTTTTATTAAAATATTGAGAAAATTATTGCATGAAAAAATGTTGCGTTGATGGAAGTGAAAATTTTACAATAGGCTGTATAAATTTTGTACATCTAAAAGATAGACACCGATTTTCGTGTTCACATGAATAATGCTTTTAATACAACATTTAGATAGGTCATTGCTTTTCTGTCAATACACCAATTTCTGAGATAACACCTGGGTCATGAGGAGTGGGCAATAGTATGCCCTCCCCCTACCCCGCTCGCATTACTACGGTTTATTTTTTACGACTTCGATAAAGGCAAGAACTTCGCCCAAACAGCACTTTTTCGATGGATTTGATGTTTCACAAAAGCAACCCGGATTTATCATTTTTGCTTTGATGTCATTGAGTATTTGATCTTCATTTCCAGTTTTAACCGATTCAAATAAATCTTTTTTTGAATGCTTGAAGCAAAAACAAATTAATCCTTCTAGATTTTCAAAATCTACATTGGCATCAATCGCTTTCTTGTTTTCATCACAGCATTTCTTCATAGGTTCACTATAGCACTTCAATGCCTAAATTGACATGAGAAATAGAATTTTGCAGATATAAAGAAAAATTGATTCTGAAATATTAAATCATTATGTTACTCACTCTTTTCATCATTTCAAAATACCCCCCTGAGATCTTTAAGGTCTCCGGTCTATGCATACATCACATCCTGTGAATACAGGAAAGCCTTCGGCGACTCTAATAATTTTTTTGCGGGCACTTTTAAAAAAATCTGGTTATAATGAAATGAACTTACTTACTTACTTACTTATTTATTTAACTACCACTATGAAAAATTACAATGATGAACTAACGAAAGAAGAAATAGCTGCGGGAGATGTAGTGATGACATCCGAAGTTGTTCCATGGCATTTTCCGATGATGAACGACACTGTTAGAAATGATGCTTATGAAAAAGCACTCAAGTCTACTCTTAAAAATGGTGGAGTTGTTCTTGATATTGGTTCGGGCTCTGGATTACTTGCAATGATGGCCGCTCGTCATGGAGCAACTAAAGTAACCACATGTGAATTAGTTCCGATGGTGGCCGAAAAAGCAAAAATTATTATTCAAAGAAATGGTTTTGCAGATCAGATCAATGCAATTAATAAGCTCTCAACTGACCTGGTTGTAGGTGTTGATCTAAAAGAGCGCGCAGATGTTTTAGTTACTGAAATTTTTGATAATGGTTTATTGGGTGAGCATGCATTCGCTGCAATTGAACATGCAAGACTTCATTTGTTGAAACCGGATGCACAGTTGATTCCTGCAGGTGCTCGTGTCTATGCAATGCTGATTGAGTCTATTGAAATTTATAAAAATCATCGTGTGGATACAATTTCTAATTTTGATTTATCACCATTCAATCAATTTACCACGTTTGACTATATTGGATATCATCTTGCGAAGACTGATTACAAAGCATTAAGTACTACAGTTAAAATTTTTGATTTTGATTTTAAAAAAATTCCTGGAAATGAATCGACGCCTATTGAATTTGAGATTACTAAATCTGGTACATGTCATGCGGTGGCCTTCTGGTATGAGCTGCAAGTGGATGAGGATACAATTATAAGTACGGCGCCTCACTTGCCTAAGCTCTCTTGCTGGAAACAGGCCGTGCAGCTATTTCCAACCCCCTTCCGCCTCACAAAGGGAAAATATATTATGCTAACAGCTCATCACGATCATGAAGCTATTTGGTTTACTGGAATGAAAGAATAAGTACAAATCCCGTAATTTTTTCTTATAACTAACTTTTCTATTCATTCTTCACCAAGAATATATCTGCGACAGTATGATTAATCTGCTCTGAGCATAAGACAGTTCGATGAAATTCAGAGGGTAGTTGAGTAATTATTTGATTTTATAAAAAGAAAAAAAATGGTGGAGGTAGGTTTATTGAATAATCTTTTTCTATTTGTTCAACCCTATCGACTAATAATTCATCTGACGCCAAGTATTTTCGAAGCCTGATAAACATTTTTATTATTCCAAAATTAACACTTATTGCTTGCTCACTATTTAAGACTCCGGACAACATTGCAATTCCATACTCGTTGAAGACAAAAGGTAAATATTTTCGAACTTTTACAGACTCTTTAAAGGTAACAAATTGGCACCTTAAATTTTCAACTTCTTCCTTTGATAGTTTGAACATAAATTAAGAGGGAAATCGCTGGCTATTTCGTTTAACCTGTCGATTCAAATACTTTGTTTCAACTCCATATAGCTCGGCTAAATCACTGTCGAGCATTACTTTCTGACCTCTTATTACGTAAATTATTTTTTCAATTTTTATAGGTGTAATTTCTGACATTTTTCTTCCAAGAATTAACCTTGAAGCATTACCAAAGAGATATTTCAAACTCAATAATCAGGCACCATGCATGGCTCGATTTTTTTTAAATGTGAAACAAGAGCTTTCTATTTAAGATCATTAGACATCATTCTAGTTCTAAAAAGGTTCCTAAAAAGGTTCCTGGAACCTTTTTTAAAAATTAAGCCGCTTCGAAAATCACTTTTACATTTAAACCCGCTTCATGCACAAGATCTTCAATTGCTTTAGCCACAAACTGATTTTTTGAATAGCCAAGAACTTTGGCAAATAATATCGCACGAGTCAGAGTCACAGGCCTTCTGCCTTTTTCAAGATCACACAAATGCGCTTTAGAAATTTTCATTTTTTGCGCGAGTTCAACTTGCGTAATTTCGTCAGCCTTTCTTATTGATTCGATCATTTTACCGAAACTGAGTCTTTCGCCTCTTAGTTTTTCTAAAGATTTTATGGCTGCGCTTTTTTTAATAGTCATGTTTATTTACCTCGATAATCTCTACAAAAACCCATGAGTCAAAACGAATCACATAAATAGCGCGATAACTTCTATTTAATCTAATCGAACGCTGACCTTTTCTTTTTCCCTTCAGTGGCTCATCATGAAAACCAGGAATTTTTCGTGCCTCTTCAATTCCAATCTCTTCAATTGTTTGAATCCACACTTCCAACTTGTCGTTAATAAAATCTGGAATTGAACTAAGTTCTTTAATTACTTTTTTTGTTAAAACGACTTTGGTTATCAAGCGGTACACTCTCTAGATACCCTTTTTCAGGGTACCACTGTTTTTGAATTAAATCAATTGAGTGTGCAATGCACGTAAGTTTTTGGTTAACAAAACTTAAGTCGTTAATATTTTTAATGGAAGTTTTATAGAATACTACTTTCTGATTATTGAAAGCTTTAAAATGGTAGCTTGATAAACTTACTTAATAGGTACCAAAAAAGGTTCCTGGAACCTTTTTACTTTTATAATTCCATTTCTAACTTATGAGCTTTTCTGCCTGCACGATTTAAATCTTGGTAGCTCTCACGATGTCTAAGTGACGAAGCTGTCTCAATCGCTCGTTCTACCAATTCTTCAGCAGCCGTTTTTAATTCTTTGCTATTTAATACCTGAGTAACATTTTTTTCCACACATACTCCTTATTTGAATTTGAAAAATATGATTCCAAACTAAGACTTTCGAGAATAATTTTATTTTATTATCAGATATGGAGTTTGAAGCTATCTTTTTTTAAAATTAGCTTTTTTAAAATTAGTAAAAATTACTAAAAATTACTAAAGACAAAGAGTAGAGTTGCTCTGGCAACGAGAATCCAGCCTGGAACTTTTTTTAATTTTTTAAAGCTATGTAACCCATATTAATAAAGTCTTTTAATTCTTAATTCTTCCCATACTAAGCTCTTAGAGATATTTTCAAGGAGCCTTATATGAAATTCCTAATCACTCTTACCCTCCTCTTTTCCCTACAGGCCCACGCCGCCACCAAGTATCTCGCCGGAGAATATAAAATTGATCCCGATCACACGCGTGTGCAATTTCTCGTTTCACACTTAATGATCTCTGTTGTAGAAGGGCGCTTTAATGAAGTGAGCGGAACTCTCAAACTCGATCCGAAATTTACTGATTCAAGTGTTGTCGCAACTGTTAATATTAATTCCGTCGATACCGCGGTTAAAAAGCGCGATGAAGATCTTCGCTCTGAAAGATTTTTTGATGCTGCCAAATATCCAACAATGTCCCTGAAGTCTAAAAACTTTTTAGGAAAACCAGAAGCGTTTACATTGATTGCTGATCTCACGATTAAAGATGTTACTAAGCAAGTTACTTTTAAAGGAGCTTATACTGGAGTCATGACTGATCCTTGGGGAAATGACCGAGTGGCCATTAATATGACGGCCATAATTAATCGCAAAGATTTTCATATTAACTATGACGAGAAAGGCTCTAATGGCCCACAAATTGGTGACATGGTCACAATCGTGATTAAAGGCGATGGAGTTAAAAAAGCAACTGTTAAATAAACCAAAAGGTTCCAGGAACCTTTTGGTATTTTGAAGGGCCTTAATTCTTTATATGTATTTTTCTAAAATTAGCATCACCGGCCATGGCGACTAATACGCTTTCGTATGCTGCGATATTCGTTTTAGTTGCAAGGACTACTCCCTTTGAATTTGTAATAGTCAAATCATCTAAGTCTCCACCGTCAGATTCAGAAGCTTCAGTAATCGTGGCCGTTAGCCATTCACCCTCAATCAAAATCATTGCTTCGCGAGGAGATAAGATTTTCAATTCTTTGCACTTTGATTTGTAGCCAATAACTTTTTCGTTTTCGGCATCAGTAGCTACTGCGACAATTTGAACTGTGCATTTTTTTGTTTGCACTTTTACATCTTGAAGCAATTCTTTTTTAGGACTATTATCGAAAGCTAATATTTGAGCTGATGATAGTATGGATAAAGTTAAAATTAAATTTTTCATATATTTCCTCTTCTTTTAATATTTGATTCCGTTTAAAATGACATAGCCTGGCTCATGTCCATGTGGACTTCTGTGAACCCAATGAATAATTCCTCCATCTGGTGAAGGTGGGTATGATCCAGTTTGCGCAATAGAAGTAATATAATCTCCACAGGCTTCTGCGCTCATTCCAATTATTGGAACAGGTAGATTTCCAAAAGATAAATTATATATGACTTCGATATGGTCAGTAAGATTTGGTCCAATTTTTAATGAGAAGTGGCGGTGTCCGGAGTGATCAGGAAAAACTTGATCAACAGTTCCCTCAATACGCGCTCTACTTAAAAATGCATTACTAGTGCTTGTTTTCCATTTGATTACTTGCTCATTGATAATATCTAGCATTTTTCCGTGATCTAGACATGTTTCATCGACAGGGCCAGATGCGGCCATTGCATTAAAGCTAATAAAAGACAGTAACAAAAATATTTCTTTTAATCTTCTAGATAACATTTTCACTCCCTGATTCCATTTTAGAGATTCAAAGAGTAGGAAAGAAAAAGTTTTATTACAATCGCTGTGAGTGTTTATAATTAACTTGTAATTATTGCACACCGAAACTGTAAGAAATACTTTGGAACTTACAGACTTACTGATAAACTAAATACAAAATGATTAATTGGAATAAACACCTAAATTTTTCGTCTGCTAAAAATAACAAACTTCTCTTTTGGTTTGCGGGTGCCAGTTTTTTCATGGCGCTTTTTATTAAATTTACAGCTGAAGTTTTTGAAGACGACAAAATTCTAAAAATAGACAACAGCATTTTAACATTTATTGGATCACACTTACGCTATCCATTTTTCAATGGCATCGCTGTTGATATAACGGCCATGGGCTCACCGACAGTAATTACCATTGTCTCGATCACAGCAATAAGTGCACTGATTTTTGCGAAAGATCGCCTCGGGGCGATTTATCTTTTTTTAACGGTGAGTGGCGCCACCATATTAATGGCCGTACTAAAGTTTTTTATAGCAAGACCTCGCCCACAAATTATTACTCATTTGGTAGAAGTTCAGGGGCTTTCGTACCCAAGTGGACATTCACTAATCGCAACGGCAACCTACCTAGCAATAGCTCTACTTGTTTGCCGTTATATTAAGTCCATCAAAAAAATAGTATTATTACTTTTATTAACAATGCTTTTAATTTCTTTAATCGCACTCTCTAGACTCTATCTTGGAGTCCATTATCCAAGTGATGTGATGAGTGGAATATTTTTTGGAATATCATGGGTATTATTGCTAACAGCTATTTTTAAAATGAGAGTGTCTAATAAAAACTTCTAAAAGGTTCCTGGAACCTTTTAGCCTTTTAGCATTGCTTTTTTCATTTAAGATTCAATTGTTTTTACGTGAATTGCACTAAGTCCTTTGGGACCTTCATTAATTTTAAACTCGACTCTATCCCCTTCAAAAGGTACGTCCCCTGAAGCGGCAGATTTGTGGAAAAATAAATCTTCCATTTCTTCTTCGGGCTCGATAAATCCAAATCCTTTTTCGACATCAAAGAATTTAACTTTTCCATAAAACGTTAGCCTTTGATCAATTTTTTCTAGGCGGGCCACTTCTTTGATTTGTTTTTCATCCCAAACGATTTCGTGGATGGTAACAACTTTTTCACCTTTATGAATTTTTTCTAACTGAGCGATAACAGCATTTTCATTTTGGCCATCAACCAACATATCCTTGCGGTTGCGGTTTTTTGTTTTTGTCATATCGTATTTTACTAACTGAACTCGTACCTTTTTCATTGTATTTCCTAGTCAATTTCTCACAGCATTTTTTTATATTATATACTATCTAATTTTTGAGGGATAATAAATTGAAAAGAAGGAGAATGAGATGAAAAAGATGGACCTAAAAAAAGCCTTCACACTTCTTGAACCAGGCCCAGTTGTACTCATTACTACCAATGACGGCGTTAAAACTAATATTATGACCATTTCATGGACCATAATAGCTGATTTCACTTCAACGTTTGCCATTACTTCAGGCGACTGGAACTATTCATATAATGCTCCCTTAATCAAAGAAAAATAAACAGACTATTCACGCTGTTAGCGATAGCACCTTGGTCGTAGACGGTAAAAAAATTAATCGCAAAAAAGCAATGCAATCAAAACTAGCAGAAATCTTCAGCTAAAAAGGTTCCTGGAACCTTTTTGGAACCTTTTTTATTTTTTTTGGAGCTTGCGCATTTCGCCGATAAGGAGAGCGTGTGCTGGTAGGTTTTTATAGTGTCTGGCCCAATAAAGTAGACTTTTTTTATCGATTTTTCCGTTAAGTATTTCAGGATTATCTTCAATCATTTCTTTCAGAGATTGAAACTGTTTCAGTCTAATACAAATGACCACTTCTTTTATTTTATCTTTAGTGACATTTTTAAATTCATTTTCAATGCTGGTGTATGTGTGGATGAGTATTAATGGAATTGCCAATACAAAAAGTGTAGGCATTCGGGGGACGAAATCATCATAGATGAGGCAAATTGCTATGAAATTATAAACAGCTAAAACTGCCAAAAAGTACATTAGGCAATTAAAGTATCGCGGGAAATTTTTCCAATTGGGAAGGCTTCTTAACTTGAATTTATATTTATCAAAATCAATCGGTTTCATTTTATACATCTGGTAATTTTAACATCGAACTCACTTTTTTTGCGCTCCTAATCTAAAATCAAGATTTCATACTTTTTAAAAAGATGAGTACTGCCTTTAAAGCTTGGCACCTCTTTGGCCATTACAAGACATTTCGGCAAGAATATTGCTTGTAATAAATAGAACGCAACTCGAACCAAAAAAGCTATGGAGGTAGGTATGTTATTGCAAAAAAGAATATTAACGATAGGGATATTGTCATTGTTATTGGCAACAGGTTGCTCTAGTCAGAAAAAATTTTCTCCATCTGAAAATAAATCATATGAAGAAGCTAAAAGTCGTGAGGCCACTGTGGCCGCAGCCACTGAAGCTGGTGCAAAAAAATATGTTGAAATTAAATTTAATGAAGGCGGCTCTACTCTGAGCAAAAGTGCAAAAGATTCGCTTAGAGCAGCATTAAGTGAAGCAAGACGTGAAGGCAAGGTTGACGAAGTCATTATTCTTTCTTGGGCAGATAAAAACTATCCGTCAAAAAAATTGAAAAGCCTTTCAAAAAAACAAAGAGATTTAGCTGATAATAGAAATATGAAAGTTAAGGAATATTTAAAATCTTTGGAAGATGTAGATGTGAACTCATACAATATGGCAGAACGCCCTAGTTCTTTCTCTAAATTATTTAATACTGCTGATAATGAATTAAAAAATTCTATGCTTGAAGCTGGCCTCTCTACAACGGCAGACAAAGCTGATTACTCTAGCAAAGCTTCGCATTCAGTTATTCTTATAAAAACAAAACAATAATTAATCAATTCATAGGGAGAAGAACTTATTCTCCCTATGGTCTTTAAGAGTTGGTTCTTCGCTTACCTGTTTTAGGATTTATTGAACGTGAGTAAATTCTAAACTCTCCTGATTTTAATTTTCGAATCATAACTTTCCTCCTGGCTTTAAGTTAGCAAACGATGGGCCAACAACTTAAAAACACAACCTTGACCAATAGGTTCAAGCTTTCACTGGGATTGACCGATTAGGTAGTCATGAAATCAATAAATTTATTAAAGACGATTGGTATCCTGATTCTCACAAGTTCCTGTGCAGAAAACCACTTCGGCATCAAACGCGACATTGGATCTGAACCTGAAAAATATTTTTTAAATACAGACGCTACTATTAAAAGAATAAAAGAATTGAAAGTAACTTCTCTTAACGATAGCCAATGTTTTGCTGATCCCGAAACAAAAATCTATTACTCTAACGTATTACAAAGTGCGACTGGAAATTTTAGAGAATTAAAAAGTCAGATCAATGTGACCCAACTAGAGAACACTGCAAGCACGGAGTATTATTTTTGTCGTGTGACTTGTTTACTGAGCAATCGCTATGCTGCTTTCTGGACCACTTTGACAGATTCTCCCATTAGACACAATGATGATAATGCTTTTATTTGCCAAGGTATTACCATGGAAATGGTCAATATCCCTGGAACATCTCTAACGACTATGGGGCCAGTCGTTCACAATTTTTCAGTGTTTGAAATGAATGAAGTTTTACCCCGATTAAAAGAAGTGAATTACAAGATATCACCAAGCGCAAAAGCAGAATTAGATAGCATTGCGTTTAATAATTTTGCGATAATTTCCAAAGCTTATATAACAAGCTCTATGCCTGCGATGATTGAAGCGGGAATAATTCTCGATCAATTCGCCTATCAAAAAACAGGATATAAAGCCGTCTTAGATAAATACGTTTTGATGCTTAAAAATAATAATGGACAACTCAAAGCCGATTACTCTAAAGATTATTTTGTCATGATGAATCTTATTCAGAATGGACGCCATTTCCTTTACGAGAAAATGTAAAAGGTTCCAGGAACCTTTTTGGAGGAACCTTTTTGGAGTTTTTTTAATTAGGGATGAGCGTCGTGTGAGTCAGATTCGTATTCTGGACTAGAGTTAATTTCATTTCTGGTCATTGTAACTTCTATGCTTCGACTATACCAATCAACTGAATGAATCGCTTGGGGAGAAATCATCACTGGCTGTTTCGGAAACAACGCTTTTCTATCGATAACAAGTTTTTGAATTTTCCAATTATCTTCTTCTATTAAAAAATCTTTAATATGACCAACTCGCGTGTTCTCTGCTTCAAGAGAATAACCACCTACTATACGACAAGATCTTAGCTGATGAGTTGAATCTTCTTCAGATTCGTTGGAGAAAGCTTGATCATCACTCAAGCGACTTCTAGGATCTATTCCAAAAATCCCCATATCATCCCAATAATATGGCCAATTATAAAAATCGAAATATCTTTTTTCCATCTGACGAAATACCGGCAGGTCGGTATCAACGTTGGGGCTATCCTCAATCTGTTGGCGAGTGAGATTAAGTTTTACTGATTGGTTGGACCAATCGATATGTGCGACCCCCAATGGGGAAATTAATACTCGCTCTCGATTTAAGATCCCTCCAGTCCTTACCACTATGTATCTTATAGTCCATTCCACATCATCAAAAAGTAAGTCATCTAAATGTCCGATTTTTCCGTCCGTTGCGTGAAGTGATGAATTTAAAATTTTTTTAAAACTCTGTAACATCGTAACTCCCTTTATGATTTTTTACCTAAACATAAAATTAATCTGCAAATTATGAACCATTAAAAAAATAGAAAATTATTATGAATAAGATTTAAAAATTGATCTCTTCACTATTGGATCTAATTTCGTATGATAAAAATATAGTTATCAAGGAGGACCTTATTAAACTTTACTATTCGCCAGGAGCTTGCTCACTCTCCCCCCATATTGTTGCCAATGAAGCTGGCATAAATGTCGAGTTGGTCAAAGTCGATCTAAAAAATCATAAATTAACCAATGGCACTGATTTCTTAACGATCAATCCCAAAGGATATGTTCCCGTTCTTGAAATTAATGAAGGTGAAATTCTCACCGAAGGTCCAGCAATTGTTCAGTATCTTGGTGATCAACAATCCAAGGCAGAAGTTGTTCCCGCAGCTGGAACAATGGAGCGCTACCATTTACAAGAAATGCTCGGCTACATTAATTCCGAACTCCATAAGACCTACAGTTTATTATTTAATCCCAGTTTAAATCCAGATGTCATAAAAGAGCGAAAAGATTATTTAAAAAAGCGCTATCAGTTTCTTGATAAAAAATTATCAGAGCATGAGTATCTTTTGGGAGAAAAATTTTCCGCGGCCGACGCCTATTTATTTACCGTTACAACTTGGGCAAAAAAAATGGAAATTGATCTCTCTGATTGCCCGGGTATAATCGCTTTTCAAAAACGTGTTGGTGAACGTCCTGCTGTCATTAGAGCGATGAAAGAGGAAGGCCTGATGTAGAATTCATTTTATAAAACGGTCTAAAACGCACGTTTAACTCCTTACAGTATCCAGGCTCTAAAAAAGTTGTGGCCTTTAAGTCTTCGCCTAATTGAGTAGAGAAATTATCTTCAATTTTAAGTAGTGCAATTTCTTGTAATGACCAAGGGACGTGTTGAACTATTCCATGAAGAGTGTGACCAGAGCGTTGTGTAAATAATCCATAGCGCTCAGTGGCCCATAACTCGAAGTGACTACTTTTTCGAAGAGCCTGAATTTCAGCAGAAAATTTTAATGACGTCGATGAACTTTGGCTTTCACAAAAATAATTATTCTGATTTTTTTGGATTGAAATTTTGGCTAAATGATAAGGAAGAGAAAAAAATAGTCGCGCAATACTAATCGCAGGAATTAGATCTGCATCAAGAGTAAAAAAATAGACGCCTTTTATACCGTCTACTTCAACATACGTTCTGAGGTTGAGCTCATTGAGTTTTGAAAGCCCTGGAACTGAAGGCAAAAAAGGAAATCTAATTCTATCCATGGTAAACGAGACAATAGAGAGAACTGCATGTCCGTTATATAAATCAAGCTTAAATGGAACCTTCGCTTGTAAAATTTTTGGATCAACTTGATAGTGCAAAAAGAGAACGTCTTTCCAAACTTGGGCCATAATCCAGCCTTTGGTTTGAAGTGAAAGTGCCCAAAAATAAAATGCGGGCAAAAGAACTATCCCAAAAATGGCGATGTGATTCCATGAAAAATAAATATAAATTGGCGTTAGACATAAAACCCATAAAGCTATCAGACGAGCCGAAAGATCTTGAAATTTTTTTGAGCATAATCCCAAGGCAAGAACAATGTCTATAAGTCCAGTTAACAAAAAAGGAATGTCAGAATCAAACATCCCAAGATTTAGCAGATGAAGAATTCCAGAAAAAAATAAAATTAGACTCAATATTATCCGTGCCATAGAGAAAATATAGTCTTTTCCTCCCCTGGTGAAAAGCAAATGAAATGAAGACACCGCTTATACAATGACTTTTTTTGAGAGCTTTTTTTCAAAATTCTCAATACAATAAGGCTTACGATAATATTTATCCTTATCAATTCATACCTAAAGGCTAAGATGAAAAAAAATTATTCTTACTTACTAACATTTTTGTTATTTTTATTTTCATTCACTATAAAAGCAGAAAGTTTTTATCAAAATAAATATATAGACACGAATAAAAAACAAATCGATTTTTCTGCATTCAAAGGAAAAGTTGTAATGGTGGTGAATATAGCCACTCGCTGTGGTTACACGGGCCAACTAGATGACATTGAAAAACTTTATCTAAAATATCAATCTCAAAATTTTAAAGTCATTGGATTTCCAAGCAATGACTTTGGTGAACAAACGCCAGAATCAAACGAAGAGGTTGGCAAATTTTGTCGTTTAAAATACGGGGCCACTTTTCCGATTATCGAAAAACAAAATGTTTTGGGAACTAAAAAAACCTCGCTCTATAAATGGTTAAATTCTCAAGCTGGTTTTGAGAATGAAGTTAAGTGGAATTTTGAAAAATTTATTATAGGAAAAGACGGCAAAATCATTGGCCGCTTTCTCTCTCAAGTTGAGCCACTAGATAATAGCATCACTTCACTCATTGAAAAAAATCTTAAATAATTCAAAATGAATTATAAAAGTTATTTTTTTAATTAAGAGAATTTTGATAATCGAATGCTCAAACTATTCAAAGTCAGCATTCCCTCTTAATGACAAAATGCTGCCTTAGAATCTTTGGCGCACAAATAAGCTTTGATCATTGAGTTTTCCTTTTCAGCTTTGTTGGCGCGAGCCTTAAGCTGTGCATTTTCAATTTCAAGCTTCTTTGCGCGATCATCGATCGAAGCAATGTTTCGGTGAATGATTAAACTATCATCAAACCATTTGCGATAAAAATCTTTTATCGCTTCGATTATAGGAGCGATGAGCATTGTATAGGCAACTGATCGATAGCCATCTTTATCTTTAGTAATAATTTCTGGATAGATCTTTTCTACTTTTTGAGCGATTACTCCCATTTCGCGACGATCAGAAAACTTTTTGTCTGGAAATTCTTCAGTTCTAAAATTGTAAAAAACACCTTCAAGTGAAAGTACTTTTTCTAAAGCATTTGGAATCCGCACAATATTCTTTTTAAAACGTTCATCAGACAGGTTATTATAGGCTGAAGTTCCGGCGACTGAACCATTGACATGAAGAGTGTAGCTTGGAGTTGACGTACCAATCCCAATGTTCCCACCAGGCATAATGCGCAAGCGTTCCACATTGCCGGCACTAGTGACTCCTGAAGTTGTATTAAATGTGATCGGCCCGCCCGAGCGATTACCATAGGCGAGAACAAAGTCAGTGCCAGTGACGTTTCCAGTATTAAGAAAATCCAGATTGTAAGTTCTCACTGTCGGATTGGTAAAACTATCATAGTCAAAAAACTGAACATATTGCGGCCAATAATTTGAGCCACCGACATTGATAGTAGGAGACCGATACATAACACCTCGCCAAGTAGAGCCTCCACTTGCATCAGAAGAGAGTCCTCCAACATTGCTAAAAACATATCCGTTACTAGTTGTCGAACTATAACCCTTAGTAAACATAATCGCGCCAGCGTTCTGGGAATTAAAATTTAATCCAACATTTGTATCCGTCCCTGCAGCGGAAATTGTGGGAGAATTCGCTGTGGCTCCACCATACAAATTAATAAAGTTAACGGCACTTGCTGAACCACTAACATTGAATTGCACCGCTCCTGAGTTGGCCACGGACAGAAGTGCAGCTGGATTAGTCACCCCAATACCGACGTTCCCTGAACCTAAAATAGTCATTTTTTCAGTCGGAGTATTATCAGTTGTTCCTGAGCTTCCTGCTGTCGCTGTTAAAAAATGTAAACTAGAAGTTCCAGTCCCGGTTGAAATTCCCGACTTTATACTTAAATCTCCACCAGCTAAATTTGAGGTTCCGGCAATCGCTCCGCCAGAAGATAATGTTAGACCTTGTCCCGCTGTGGCCGCAGTTGTATTTCTCTCCATGGCAATCGTTCGAGCTGCTGTTCCGCCAAGAGACAAAATATTACTTGGTGAAGTGGTTCCGATACCGACGTTTCCTGTAGTTTTCTGAACAGTTACCATCGACGTCGCACCTCCACCAACAGCAGTTCCATAGTCAGCAATTATAAAATTCGTATTGCTGTCCATTCCAAACTGCCACCCTTGGGTAGGAGTAGTGTAAGTCGCATCTGGAAACTGATGCATTTGTATAAGTGGTGGATTGCCAGTTCGATCTAATCGAATTGTTCCGGCCGTACCGCTTCCCTGTACGTGAAATTGCCGTTGTGGCGCCGTCGTCCCAATCCCGACGTTCCCTGAGGAAGTGACTCTCATTAATTCGGCTCCATTACTCGCTACTTGCAGAGGAATTGCAACGGCACCAGCTATTGGTGAGGCAGATAGATATGCATCTGCATATACACCAACGGAGTTACCCTTTCCAAAGCCTGTAAAATGTCCGCCAAAAACTCCTTGCGCATTAGCAATAACGGATCCCCCATTTACACTTGCACTATCAGCAAGTCCTTTCACTGCAGCTCCACCAGTACCATAGTTGGTAGCAGTGTTTGTCATTACTCCATAGATTGCAGTCGCTTGTTGATATGCTTGCGAACTTGCAATTACATTCGAATGTACACCATATGCTGTGCCACTAAAAAATTCTCCACTTGAATATGGGAGATCGACATAAATCCCAGTCTGTTCCGCATATCTACCACCAAGCTGATTTACCTTTATTCCATATTGACGAGTTGAGGTGTTTGGAGTGTGCACACCTAACCCGACTGTAAGCGCAGTAGTATTTATGGTCGGATCTCCAGAGCCTGTTACTTGGAGTGGACTAGTTGGATTTGCCGTCCCTACACCCACATTTCCACTGCTGCGATAAACATTTCCTGAACTCGTTAGCCATTGCCCGAATCCATCGACATAAGCTTTATTAACAGCATCGTTTACATTCACTGGTGTTGGAACTGTTAACGCTCCAACAATGGAGTTGATCGTTAGGGTTCCCGTAATTGTCGAGTTGGCCGTCTTGGAAACATAATCACTTTGAGTATTTAATAATTTTCCAAAAGCTCCA
>CANFHC010000014.1 GCA_947446575.1 Bacteriovoracaceae bacterium
CGCAAGCCCTGCAGCATCGTCTGCGGCCTTAACGATTCTAGATCCAGATGACAACTTACCTAATGTAGATGCCTGTTCAGTGTTGTTAGCTCCAAGTGTGCGTTGAGCAGCAAGAGAAGTAACGTTCGTGTTGATACGTAAACCCATGAGATCCTCCCTGTAGATTTCGGTCTTCCCTCCTTGGTTTTGAGTGTATCAACTAGTGATAAATCTCAACGAGCTTCATGCTCAACAGAAATTTGGTATTCAAAGCGTCGTCACCATGACTCGGCCGTTATGCAAAGTTTTCGGCTCAAACTTTTGCAAGCTTTAGAAAAAAATAAAAATATTTTCAAGATTATGGCCGACAAAATCAGTTCCAATTCAACATTTCAATAAAATTAAGAAAACATTAAAATAATAAGAAAGTGGAAAGAAAAGGCTCATTTCAAAAGGGAAAACGGACGAAAAGTCTTATAGAGATATGGAAAATAAAAAACAACTTGTCATCGTTCCCCCAATGTCTGAACCTCTTCAAAAATTAAATGAGGTTTTGACTACTATTGCGACCGACGAAAACATTGAGATTTCACTTATTACTGACAACAAAGAATTAACACAATTCTTAGGTTCAGCAGGACAGTGCTTACTCGCCTTCTCCAATGCCAAGCTCTGTGCCACTTTTTTGCAAGAAAATAGATTCGTACTCGCTAAAACTCACTCCAAAGTTATTTTATTCACACCAAAAGAAATTCCTGCAAAGACTTTGGCTAAATTTACAAAAATCGGTTTAACAGAAGCTATATTAGAAACTTTTCCACCTAAAACTTTGCTCTACAAAGTAAAACTTCTTTTACGCTCAATTAAAACGACTACCGTTACACAAGAAGACAAAGATCAAGTTATTAAAAGTATGCTTGATACAAAAGATACACAAAATTCGAAAGAAGAATTAAAAGTAGAAAGCAAAGAAGAAGAAGCTTCTGTTAATTATATGGCAGAAGAAAGAGCAAAATTTAAAAAATCAACGGATGAAAGTTCTATTGATTATGGTGAAAATTTAAAAGGAAAAAATGCTACTCAAGAAGATGCCATAGAAACTCATTGGAAATCTAAGCGCAAAACAGATGACTCTAATCCAGATCTAATAGAAAATGACGCCACTAAAATAGAAGACGATCCTAGTAGTATTGATATGTATTACCGTGGAAAAAGAAAAACGCAAAATGAAGAACTTCTACCAGCAGAAGATATTTATGCAAAGAAGCCTTCTAATATCCAAGCAGAAGAAGAAGTTGAAGAAAAAAAACGTCCCTTAAATATTGAATTAGACTTGATTCCAGGAAAAAAAGAAAAAAACAAATATCTTGAAGAAGAAGAGGAAGGCTATTCCCTTAAAACTTCTAAAAACTTAGATCTTATCGATGGAGTTGATGAACCAATTCGACCAAAATTCGTTGAAGAAGAAAATGAAGAAGAATCCAAGAAAAAGGAACTAGATGAACTCGAAGCTCTCTTTGAAGCCGCTAAAAAACGCCAGGCTGAGGCTTCTGAAGATATAGGCGGTCACTACAAAGGTAAAATCGCTAAAGTTGAAGAAGAAGAAGAACCAGAAATCACTGAATCAAAAGAATATGATAACTCTGATCTTTCTGAAAAAGAAAAATCTGTTGAGCTCGATTTAATTGCGGGTGATGACGATTCTAAAAAAAGACAATTTGAAGAAGAAGAACAAGAAGAGAAAAAAAGCAAAGGCTTTAAAGAAGAAATAAATTCTAATATGACTGGCGAAGAAGGGCAAGTCGATAAACTGAATACTCGTATGATCAGCGAGCTTGGTGAAGATAGTTCAAAAAAAATTCGTACTAAAGAAATTTATAATCGCGATACATCTTATGATCAAGATGAAGAGACAAAAGATAATGAAAGAGAATCAAAAAAAGAGGCCCTGACTGATGAAGAGAAAAACGATCCGTTTCTTAAGAAAAAAGAATTAGAAAAAGCTCAGGAGCAGACTAAAGAAAAGAATATTGACCTAGATCTTCTCCCTGGTGCTAAAGAAGATAAAGATAAAATTCAAAATGAAAATGAGAATAAAGAAGATCGTGCAAAATCAACAAATCTCAAATTAGTTGAGGGAGATAGCGCCGATTCCAAAACCAAATCAGAAGAAGAAGATGACGGAATAGAATTCAAAAAATTGGATAATACCAATTTAAATCTGGAGAAAGGTTCAGACAAAAAATCTTCAGGCGGAAAAGTAGACAAAATTGATACTTTTTATAGAAGTGGCGAAAGCAAGAAAAAAGAACACAATTGGGACAACCTAGATGAAAAGCGTAACGTAGAGCTCGCGTTAGAAAAAGGGGCAAAAAGAGAAGACTTGACTGCTCAAAAGGCACAGAAAAAAGATAATGGCGAAGTCACAATTGATTACCGAAAGTTAAAAGAAGAATTCGAGGCCATATCCCGCGGTGATGGAGAAACAGGTGTTGATGGCGTTAGTGGCAATGGCCTAAAAAGAAATGCTAATGATGATGAAGACAGAAGTTTCAAAGTTGTAGAACTCGATGCTCGCGGTTTCGATTTTAGTATTGAAATAATCAATCTACTCTATCAAAAAGATACAAAGCCTCTTGAATTTTATAAAATTATCTCTGATGAACTCATTTCTAGATATAAAGGGTTCTCCGTTTTTTACACTTTTAAAAATAGTGACAAAAAACATATTGAATCTTTTAACACGTTCACCCAGTCAAATCATTCCGATTTAACTGTAGAATTAAAAGACTGGTGGCAAAATCACAAGGAAGAAAGTGCACTCTTCCAAGATTATTATTCTAAATCCATGACTACTTGGATATGCCGTGAACTAAAAAAAGATAATAGCGAAAACCATTGGGAAGATATCGAACTACCGACTTGGGCGATAAATGAACTGACTAATAAAAAAGTAGAACTTGTTTTTCCTTATTATGATGGCGTAGATCGTATGGGCGTTGCCTTTTTACTTTTCCCTAATGGCCTAAATCCAAAGCAAGAAAAAAGCATCGAAGTGACTCTGGAGCTCGCTAGAACATTACAACTTGATACAATTCAAAGAAAGAGTGCTCCGAATGAGCGCAGAGAAGAAAATGCAGTGAGTGAAGCCGTTCCGGAAAAGAAAAAAATATTAAGTATGTTCTCCGGAATGTTTAAAGGAAAAAAGGCAGGTTGATGAATGAAAACTGAGTATGACTTTTTCATTATCGATCGTGACCATTTGAAAGGTAAAAGAACATTTCCTTTTCAACTTTATGTCTTTAATCCAATCCATAAAAAATACAGTATGTTTTTAAATGGAAATCGCCCTATGACACGTGAATTAGAAACATTCATGGATTTTATGTTAGAACGTGGCGGAAAAATTGCGATCCTTAAAAAACAACGTCGTACTTTTTTAACTGCTCAAGAATTTCACGAATCAGAAATACCCTCTTTGGCGACTCGTGAATTGCATGAGCTGGAAAAAGAGCGAATCATGAATCTCAAATTAAAAGAAATGTACGATGAAAAAAATGGAGCATTTTCTTTTCAAAGTGAATTTGAAAAGGCTTGTGAGACAGATAATTTTGAAAAAATTATTGAATTCGCCAGAGTCGAAATTATAACTTTTAGTGTTACTCAATCTCAAACTGTTTCATTGGCATTGGAAATGGCTAAAAAATATTTAGACAAAGATACTTTTGTTAATCGAATCGTAGCAACATCTTATTTATTTGCAAAAACATGCAATATAAATGATCAGGCAGCACTTGCTGATATTGTTTGCGGTGCCTTTCTCCTTCACTTAGGTTATACGCAATTACCTCTTTCAATGGTACGAACTCCCACAATGAGTCTTTTTGATAAAGATAAAAAACTTTTTGAAAAACATACGATATTGGGCAACCATTTAATCAAAAAAAGTGGGATCGAAATCTCTGAACGCGCTAAAAAAATTATTCTCGATCACCACGAGCGCGTACTAGGTAATGGTTACCCCTCAATGAAATATAGTGAGTCTATAGAGCAGCTTTCGCTGATTGTTGGAAGTATCACTCACCTATTCGAGTATTCTTCAGGTAAAATTAATGGAACTAAAACTCCAATGAAGTCTATAATCATAAGTATGAAAAATAAAACCTTCACACCAGGATTAGAGTTAGACTTTGGAGAAAAAGTTTTTAGTAGTTTAGTTACTTTAATAAATACCGATAAAATTGAAGAAAAAAAAGCAGCATAATTATATACCCGAACTAAGAAATTTATAGGAGTCTCTTCATGGCCTTAAAAGCAGATATTAAAATTCTAGTCGTAGATGATATGTCGACAATGAGAAAGATTATTAAAAACATGCTTTCTCAAATTGGATTTACTAATATAAGTGAAGCTGATGATGGTGCAACAGCATGGCCAATGATAGAAAGCGCAATTAAAGAAGGAAGACCATATGAATTTATTGTTTCCGACTGGAACATGCCACAGCTATCTGGTCTTGATCTATTAAAAAATGTCCGTGCGACTCCAGGACTTGAAAAACTTCCATTCCTCATGATTACCGCAGAAGCTGAACAAGGAAACGTAGTCATAGCTGTAAAAGCTGGAGTGAGTAACTTTATTGTTAAGCCATTCTCTGCACAAGTATTAAAAGAAAAAATTGATAGAATTTTTAAATAAAAAATAAAATATGAGTATTCTAAACGATCCTTCAATGAAGGAAATTGTCGAAGATTTTTGCCAAGAGGCTGATTCTCTTTTTAACTTTCTAGAGAAATCCTTGGAACTGCTTGAAGAAAACCCAGTTAACTCAAAAGAGTTGGAAAAATTTGGACAAATAATTGACCGAATTATGGGAGCAGCAAAATCTATCGGTGCCACTGAAATAGCCACTTTTTGTGAGTTAGGAAAAGTCATTGGCTATAAATCGTCTCAAATAAAAGATGTTCGATTAATCGAAGTGGTTGTCGCTGTACTTTTTGATTCGCTTCATATGCTGAGAAAAATGAATCAATCCCTCCGTGAAGGTTCTGATAAATCCATGAATAAGCTAAATACAAAAGCATTTGTGACTAGGCTTAACTGGTTATCAGAAAAATTTAAGGATATTGAAAGAGCATCTTGCGCTATTGATGCAAACGCAACTCTTTCTCAAACCTCTATTGATGAATTAATGAAAAGTCTTGGACTTTAATTGGAGAATTTATGAGCAGCGATACACACTTTATAGAATTTTCTAAACCGTTTATCGATGCCGCAAAAAACGTTTTCGAAACGATGGTCTTTACTAAACTCGATACCCAAAAACCATCAATAAAAAATGATACTGTCTCTAGAGGTGACATATCTGCCGTCTTAGGTCTATCGGGTGATATAGATAAAAATGGCTCGAAATGCGTTTATAAGGCAATGCTTGTTATTTCTTTTCCCTACGAAACATACTTTAAAGTTGCAAGTGCTATGCTTGGAGAAGCCTACACTTCTTATGTACCAGACATTCACGATCTAGGTGGTGAAATTGTCAATATGATCATGGGAAATGCCAAGAGAGATCTAAAAACTATGGGCTATACTTCTAATATGGCCATCCCATCAATGGTTGAAGGAAAGTGCCACTCTATAAAGTATCCATTAGGAACTCACGTCGTGCTTATTCCGTTCGAATCAATCCATGGCGCACTCTTTATGGAGATCTGTTATTCTGAAGCAGAATAATTATCGAAACTCTTTAAAAGGTAAGTCACTACGTCCTCGCCATTCGTTTAATGTAATTTCTAAATGATCAAAGCGGTGAAGTTGTCCTTCATTTTTTTCTTTTACATCTACGCGAGCGAATGTGAGTTTTGCACCATTAAAGTTTTTTCCAAAATCTAAATTGTACATTTTGGTCCACGTTCCAGTATTGATAAAAATTGAGCCATCATCATATTCTCTAAAGATAGGGTCATGAGTGTGCCCAACAATTAGTGCTTTTATATTTTCATCACTAGTAACATATTCTTCTGTTAATGCTTCGTAGTTTTGAAAAAGGTGAATTTCATTTTTTACACTGGTTAAAACTTCACCTAATTTTTTATTTTGCTTAAAAATCATGACGAATCTAACCATCATAAAATAATAAAAATTGGCAAAAATAAAACGAACCGTATAAAGTGGATCGTAAATAATTCCATTAATAATAAATTTATTCACTGGACGAACGGAATTGATATAGTCTCTTCCCTCTTTGAATTTATTTATTACGCGAGTGACATAATAAGATCCCCATGGAGGAATAAAGTATTTGTTATGGTTAATGTCTGTCGCAATACAAGTTTTTACGCTGTATTGATGGGCCAGTTCATATTCATGCCCATGTCTTAAGACTATCCCATCTTCTGGAATATAAACTGTTTCGTCATTCAAGAGAATACGAAACTTAAAACGGTCATTTTCAGGAAATTGTAAAATGAGGTAATCTCTAAGGCTTTCAAAAACTAACTCGGCATCATGGTTTCCGATAATATAAACTAATCGATTGTTAGGATAAGTGAGAAAATCTTTTAAGGACTCGATAACACCCGAATGGGCATCAAGAATCATTTTTAATTTATCAAGGGCAGCATGCTCACTCCAAAATTCATCATCAAAATACTTTACGTACGGAACGGCAAGTAAATCAAAAAAATCGCCATTTATAATAAGCTCCACTTCTCGATCAAGGTAATGACCGCTGGAGTGGTATTCGATAAATTCAATTAATTCTTTATCGTAATGAAAATCTTCTAAAAAGTTTTTTCTATTATTTACGCTTAAACCTGCACTTAAGTGAAGATCAGAAATAACTATGATGGTCTTTTCAATATTATTTTTTTGGAGGAATTTCATAGATTTTATTTCCAACAATGAGTTCTACTTCTTGAAATGCGGGACTTAAAGGAATGAAGTGCAAGACATCACCTTTTTTAATATTTACTAAAACTTTTAGATATTTATCAGATTCAATAGAAGTGTAGCCCCCAACAACTTTATTGTTAATGACAACTTTCCCAATGAGCCTAGTTAGCGTTTTATTCTCTATGATAACTTCCATTGGTGTTTTGTATTTTTCAGGAGATAAAACTCTAAAGCGATCATCATAGGCCGTTACCAAAAATCCATTCAGGGATTCAATAGCATGGGCTGAAATTGATAAAAATGATAAGCTAAAAAATAGAATTTTAAGAAGGAATTTCATAAATTTATTTTAACAGAAATTTATAATTCTTACAGAGACTCTTTTTTTACCAGAAAAAACAAAATACCCGATCTTAACGATCGCCTTAAAGGGAGACACTTAAAACCTACTAAGGTCTAAACTTTTTAAGCCGATATGTTATGTATGTTTGATTTTTTAAAAAGACGTTCACATTTTAAAGGCAATTCGCTAAAAGAAGAATTTAAAAAATCTTTCTTAACAGATAAAAACCATCACTGGATAAATGAAAATAAAATCACTAGAAGAAGTATTGAAATTTTGCTTGATTCTCTTAATGTTAAGCAAATTGAATTTTTTATTAAACATCCAACATTTATGATCCCATGCCAGGCGCACCTTAGCTGTGCTATTGGCAAGACAGGAAACCATCATTTGATATTGGTTTTTCCAGAACTCATTCAGCTCTTAAAATCTGCAAGTGCCTTCCATGCGATTGCTATCTTAGCTCATGAAATGGGGCATATTTATCATCAGCACACAGAACAAAAAATAGACACTCTTACTGCTCAAATAGAAGCCGACCAATTTGCTTTTGACTTAGGTTTTGGAGAAGAACTTCAAGAAGTTTTACTCGATCATGTCCATTCAGTTGACTGCCGCGTTCGTATTTCCCGCTTAACATCTGCACTTATTACGCAAAAAAAATGACTTATTCGTTGCGATTCCAGCCTAAATTAAATGGAAATAAAGAATAACGTAAGAAAAAATGGAGTGACAGTTTTAGAGAATCAATCACTTTGGAATGATTCATGTCCGAGGGGCTGAAACCCAATTTTCTTAAAATCTGATTAATCTTGTATATTCTTCTTGCGTTGAAATCTTCATCCGTCATATGAGTCACAGAAAAAGAAATAGAAAATTCATCCGCTCCGTTCTCTACCATATGTGGTGCAGTATAAGGAAAATAAATACCATCTCCGGGATTGATTTCAAATTTTTCAGCCTTATCCATTTTGCTTTCACTATAGAGAGTTTTCTTTAATCCATGTACCCCATGGAAATATTCGTTTTCTTCCTGAGAAACAATATCACGGTCGAGAGCATCCCAAAGCCAAAATGTTTTTTTTCCTTTGATATGAAAGTAAGTAGCAGCTTCTTGGTCGCGGTGATACGGAGTAACTCCACCAGGAGAAGTGATAAAAACCCATGCTTGGCGATTTCTTAAATTCGATTGTTTCTTGTTAACGTCACCTTCAATTTCATCCAAAAGAGCATTAACAAAAGGTGCATAGATCGGATCTTTTTGCACATCCATTATAAAAACAAAAGATCCTGAGGTTGAGATATTCTCAAGTGAATCTTCAAGGGAAAATCCTGTAGGACGTTCATGAACAACGGTATCTAAACTTTGAGTACGTGGCAAATTTGCACTATGGAAACGAACAGTCGGATGCCTTAGTGCAAGTTTTTTTAATTCATCAAATTGCAACAAAGGATGAGACATCAAATTATGCTTGAATGCCTGTCTTAAAGCAGGATCGAAATTATCTCTATCTCTTTTTAGAAAAGACATACCAACCTCAGTAAATATTAGACAAATGTTTTTACAACTTTTGCAGGATTTCCGGCCAGGATTGAATTAGCTGCATATTGCCCTTTTAAAACGACTGCTCCTGTTGCCACTATGGTGTTATCACCAATCTGGGCACCTTTTAAAATAGAAACATTGGCCCCAAGCCAAACATTATTTCCAATATTTATTTCTTCACTCGGAAAATCAAAATGAAAGATTATAGTCGCTGGCTTTTCTTGAAATGCTGGGAAAAAATTTAAAGACATACTATCAACTTGTGCCGCTCGTTCTTCTGGATTTACAGGATGTGAATCAAAATCTTGAATAAAAACATTCCAACTTGTCAGAAAGTTTTTACCAATACTAATTTTATTTCTACATGAAATGCGGGCATCACCTATTATTGAATTTTCTCCCACGGAGAGCTCACCAGTACCAAAAACCTCCAGACGAGCATTTTCATAAACTACTGAATTCTTACCGAGGAAAATCTTTGCATCTGGTTCAGCGATTAATGTTTTTAGTGCCTGAATACGAACATTTTTCTCTATGTGATATTGAGATTTATTATTAATAAAAATTTTTCTTAAATAATACGTTTGAAAAAATAAATAAGTTTGACGAAAATACGCCCACAACTGAGTTGGACGCCCAAAAACAACGGAGATAATTTTAGCAAAAAGACTTTTTTTCATATAACCATATTTTGGCATAAACACTTAAAATGAAAAGAGACTATTACTTATTTATAGAGATTAAGGAGGAAAGAATCGAGATTGGAATTAAAGCTCACAAAATCTTGATTTTTCTCTTTAAGAATTAGAGATGCTGTGAAGCTAAATCTCATGTCTTTCGATAAGTTATCCAAAAATCTCTTCGCAACATTGGCCCTAGGGGTTTTTCCATTTGCTATTTCTTCAATTAGCATCAATTTTCTAAAAGTCGTTAATCCATCTCTTGCTAATAAGAATCGTATAGTAGGATGAATGCTTCCATCAACTGATGGGTAAAATGTCACAACATCAGACTCGCGCCCATCAAAATCGAGATAAGGATAATTATTAAATCCAATGCTATTCCATTCTAGATAATGATCTAACCCCTCTTTACGGGCCATGTATAATCCAGGTCCCATAAGAAATCTTGGATCGTCAAGTGCGCCTTGAGCACCGTTATACATCCCCCACTTCTTTTTATGGGATTTTATATTATCGATATTATTTTTAAAAAGATTAGAAAAGAATCCGTAATCAAAAAGTGAATTTAATTTATCTAAGGAATTATTATTTTCTTTAAAAGAGCCGAATCCACCAAGAGACATAGAGGGAAAATATTTTTTTAATTTATTTCCAAAGGCTAAATCAGTTTCTACTTTGTCTGAATATCCAGATGCCTCATCACTAAAGAAATAAACAACTTCAGAATAAGGTTTTAGCAATTTACCCAACTGTAAAAAATAGTCTTCTTCGGTCATACCTGGAGGAATTGACTTAATAAGCGCGTCTGGAAATTGACCTCCGTAACTAAAAAATGGACCAGTTAGATTATAATACTTTGCCAAATTTAAAATCTCATCTAACTCTGATGTTTCAAGCTGAATTTTTCCGCTGGCAATTTTAAGTTGTACTTCTGGAAGTCCACTAAAAGTCGTAAATCCGGCCTTAACTATTTCTTGAAGGACTAAATTCCGATTTTTCCTACGTAATTCTTTGTAACCTGCTCCGCTATAATAGGAATACGGTAGACTATCTAGTCCCATAAAACCCACAGGAAACTTAACTTTTGGAAGCTCATAAGGAAGAATTTCAATTGTTACTGGAAAAATGACTTTTTGATCGTGAATTGAAGCTTCTATGTCTAAATGATAAATCCCTGCTGTTAGCTCATGAGCATTCTCAACTTGAGTCCAAAGATATTTGGATTCATTTTTTTCTAAAAGTACTTGATTTTGAGCAATTGGGTAAAGAAATTTCCCACCTAAGAAATATGTTTCATGATTCAATCCAGGCGAAACATATTGATTCATGACTTCTTGAATTGTAAAGACTGACTTTTTTATAACTTCATTTTTGCTATTTTTCAAATCTCCAATTTTAAGATTAAGAGTGCTTGAGTATAGCAAGGGATTAACTTGAAGAAGTAATGAACTCACTTCATTTCTACCTAACTGAAAATGAAGTTTATTGGAGAGAATTTTTTTTATCTCTCCAACAGGAAGTTTAGCGTCTGAATCAACAACATTAATCTCTAGCTTATTAGTAGGTGAAATTTTCTTTTTATCGGACAGTGCTCTAGAGAACCAACTAAACTCTAATTTGTTTCGAGCATCAAAACTTTTTTGAAATTCTATACCTATTTTATTATCTTTAAGATTCCAAAAAAGAAGTGTATTTAAAGAAATAGCTGATGGATCTCCTGAAAATTCGAATTCAATTACCCCATTTATAACTGTAACCACTTTTTCAATAGGCTTAAATATTTTCGCATAATAAAGGTCATATGGGTTATCACTTTTAGTAGCTCGTACCGTTTCGAAGCGAAGTAAATCTGCTAAAAATTCACGTCCAGAATTTCTAGTTTCTTTATAAATTGGATGCCCATTAACAAAAACAGTGCGATCTTTATAAAAGGGAACGTCCCAAAACCCCAGTTGATCTAAGATCAAGCTAATTTGATACTTTCCATTTGGCACATTGACTTTGAATTTCCCTCCGAGTAATCCGATAGTATAGCGTAAATTTTCACTAGCATATTTTGAATCTTCAACGCGCCAAAATTTTGGATTAACAAATCCATACCCTCTTTGTTTATTGTATATTGTTTGAGTTGTTACAAAATTAAAATTCGTAGGAATTGATTTTTCAGAAGTAAAATCAAATGCCCAAACAGATTTAGGCACTTGAGTAACTGCTGACTGAACTAAGTCAACATTATCAATAAAGAATGATTTATTAGAATATTTACTTTCGTTTTCATTACCCACAATCATAAAAATTCGTGTTATTTTTTTGAGATCAAGTCTTCTGTAGACTTTGACAGACCCACGTTCTCCCACGTATTGATTTAACGAAAGACTTAAATGATTCCAACCTGGACCTAATGATTCATTATGATTTAGCTGAGACCAGTAATTTGTAGTTTGCTCATCCGCTAAAGTGAAATTAAAAGAGATGGTGTCTTCGAAAGGATTAAATACATCAAATTCAATTCTATCAAAGGTGGACCAATCTTTATTTTTTACATCATCTAAAGAAAAATTTAAGTATTTATGTGCCATGAAAGTACCAATCCCATTATTTTTTACATCTTTGGTAACTTTAAATGGATGACCAGATTCAACACTATCAAAATGGAATAAATGAACCCTCTGAGCTTGTTTGGGAGAAACTTTCTTTTTTTCAGGAAAGTCGGTTTTTGCTATTGCCGGAGGAGGGGAAATCAATACACTGGATGATTTTTTTACCATCGGTGTTATTTCAAATGAACTAACTATAATTTTTCCTGGTGATTTAAGACGATACCAAATAGTCATTTCTGTATTTTTAACTGCTACAGAAAATTCAATCTCTCTTTTGCCAAAATTACCGTACAGATCAGTGAAAACCATTTTTGTTCCAAAACCTGCATCGTAAAAATTCCAGAAAGAATAACCATCAACTCCTTTTTGAACATCTAAGGCAGCAACTTTGCTTTTTATTTTATAATATCCAGGTTTCAAATCATGGAAGGTAATATAAGCCGTCTCAGACTCTCCAAAGTCAGTACTCAAAAAAAAAGGACGGAAAGCATCTTTTGGTTGTGAATTATCATTTAAAAATTGCCCAACCCCCTCTCCATAAAAACTAAATGAATTAGCGAATGTTTTTGAGATAATCAAAAAATAAAAAGATAAGAAAATATAAGAGCAAATAGTTAGATTATTTTTCAAACTATTTTCCCTAAAACCTTTACCAACTCAGGGCTTTCAATAAAGGCATCATGCGTACTATTGATTTCGAAAATTTTTATATTCCCATCTATAATGTCTGACCAGCCCATGTGAGGATCAGAATACCAACCAGTCTCAATTATTTTAGATCTTATAAGATAAATATCTCCCTCGAATTTTTTGGGATTATAATTCCAAATAGCTTTATAATTTTGCTGTTCGATATCGTAAAGAAGCACGGAAAGCGGTATCTTTAAACCAAAATTGCGATAGAGCTTTACTAAAATAAAATTAATTTTTGATTTAAATCTATTTTTAAGCCCTTTTAGTATTCTCTTGTGAAAAGGTTGTCTACTTTGCTTCTTGTAAGATTTTAAATCAAAATTTGGACCAAAAGTATCAAACATAATTATTTTTTCAACTCCATCACCGTTTTCAATAATTCTTCTAGCAACTTCAAGTGCGATTAATCCCCCCATAGAGCCACCTGCAAGTAAATAGGGCCCTTCTGGTTGAGCAAGTTTTAATTCTCGATAATAGAATAACGCCATCTCTTCAATTGAACGTAGAGGTAAACTTTCACCATCTAACCCTACTGATTGAAAGGCAAGTAGCGGACGTTCTGATTTCATTGCCGGAACAATCGAAACATAATTTAAGATATTACCGCCTACTGCATGAAAACAGTAGAAGGGATTTTTTGAACCCTTATTACTAATTGCCACAAGGGATTTAAACACTTGATCTGCAGACGGTATTAAATTAATCGATGCCAACTGTCGTAATGATGGATTTATTTTTTCATTTACTGCTTGGTAAAAACTATCCAAATCATGAGCTTCGATTAACAATGATAATTGAAGTGTTATATTAAATTCCTGAGCAAGCTTCGAATAAAATTCAACTGCTAATAAAGAATTTCCTCCGATATCAAAAAAATTATCACTATCACTGACTTGATCAACTCTCAAAAGGTCTTTTATAATTTGATAAAGTCGTCTTTTGGTTTGTGATATTGGGGATTGCGTCGTTTCCGATTTTTTTATTTTAGCAGTCTTTTCTTGGGCAAATATATCTGGAAGTGATAATTTATCAATTTTCCCATTTAAAGTTTTAGGAATATTGTTTAAATGAACAAAATTCGAAGGAACCATATAAGCAGAAAGATTTTTTGAAAGTTTTGCTCTCATATCTTTTTCTTCTATCAAGTTAGCATCAATACTTGAGTAATAGGCAACTAACCTTTGATCGCCTGCTTTTGATTCAAGAATTTTCACAGCAGACTCGTTTATTCCACTAATTTTTTGAAGCTGAGATTCAATCTCTCCAAGTTCAATTCTAAATCCACGTAATTTTACTTGCCCATCATTTCGTCCTAAACAGATCAATTCACCTTGAGCATTAAAGCGTGCGAAATCGCCGGTCGCATAGATGATCTCATTTGAGTTCAGTGGATTTTTGATAAAACGCTCTGAAGTTAAATCAGATCTATTCAAATATCCAAGGGCAACTCCTTTTCCACCAATAAACAATTGCCCTTTAACCCCAATAGGTGTTCGATTTAAATGTTCATCTAGAATGTAAATTGTCGTATTGCCAATTGGAGTTCCAATTGTAATTGATTGATCTTTGTGAGTCAGTTTCTTCATTGTTGACCAAACGGTTGTTTCAGTTGGTCCATACATATTCCAAACATCTAAGCACAATGGAAGAAGCTTGTGCATTAAATCCCGTGGAAATGGTTCTCCTCCACATAATGCTTTAAAATATTGGTGGCCACGAAAACCAGCTGCCAAAAGCAATCTCCATGTTGTAGGAGTTGCTTGCATTAAAGTAATATTCTGAGTCTGTATTATATTATTTAAAGCTGATCCATCAACGAGTTCTTTAGAATTTGCAATATAAACACTGGCACCGGTCATTAGAGGTAAAAAAAGCTCTAAGACGGATATATCAAAGCTTAAAGTTGTCACTGCAAGGAGCCTATCACTCAGAGAGCATAAAGTTTTATTTTTCATTGATTGCAAAAAATTACTTAAAGCTAATTGGGGAATCGAGACACCTTTAGGAAGACCTGTACTACCTGAAGTATAAATGACATATGCAATTGATTCCGGCGAGAAATCTTTGGAAAACTGTAACTCGTCTTTTGGATGCGAGAGCATTTCATTAATATCAAACAGATTCTGAACTTTATTAAATCGATTAAAATTATTATTTTCTAGAACTAGAAAGTTAATTTTTGAATTTTCAATCATATAATTCAATCGCTCATCAGGAAAACTAGGATCGAGTGGAACATAGCCTGCTCCACATTTAAAAATACCCAAAATGGATGGTAATAAATTAAGATCGCGGTTCAATGAAACACCAACCAAGTCACCGCCCTTTACTCCTAATTGTTTTAATGAATTCGCAACTTTATTGGAAAGTTTATCAAGCTGATTATAACTCAGAGATCCTGCTTCCGTAATAACAGCAACGTTATTCGGAAATAGCCTTGCATTATCTTTAAAGATTTCTACGAAAACTCTTTCATCTAATTCAAGATCTGTTTGATTCCATTGTTTTAACAGGTTTTTGTGTTTAGATGGAAGAAGAGGTGCATTGTTCAAGTTTATATTAGCTGAAGTGGATAAACTTTCTAAAATGAAAATAAAAGACTCTAAGAATCGCTCAACCGTAATATCCAAAAATAAATCTTTTCTAAATTCAAAGGCTCCTTCAATTTTGCTTCCACTGGTCTTGATCCATAAATCTAAATCGGTATGAGTAGATGATTTATCAACATTAATTTGACTGTAGTGATTTTCTCCTAAGTGTGCCCTACGATTGTTGACATCTTGATAAGAAAAAAATGTTTGAAATATGGGGGTACGGGTTCTGTCTTTAGTAGAACTGACTTTATTCAAAACTATTTGGAATGGAATTATTTGATTTTCAAATGCTTCTAAACAAGTAGTCGCCACTTGATTTAAATTATAAATAAAGGATTGATCATGATCAATAACTGTTCTTAAAGCGACTGTGTTTACAAAATAGCCGATAGTGTTCATTACTTCAGGATGTACCCTACCTCTTACTGGAGCTCCAACGATGATATCATCTTTGTTCCCATCTTCTTTGGAGTAACGAGAGAGAGTAATCTTAAATGCTGTTAAAAAAACATTAAATAAAGAAGTGCCATTTGCTCTTGCAAATAGTCTTATTTCATCAAGCAAATGTTCATTCAAAGTAAAAGGAATTGTACCACCAACATGTGACATCTCTGCTGGTCGAGAAAAATCCAAAGGCAATTCCAAAAAAGGAAGAGGACAATGCAATTTTTGTTTCCAATACTCAAGCTCATGATCGAGTTTCTTTTCTTCAATTTGCTTTTTTAGCCACGAAGTATAATCTAAATAACTAATCCCTGGTTTAGAAAATTGAGGATAAGTGTTTGAAGAAAATGCCGAATAAGCTAAGTTCAATTCTTCAAAGAATATATCAAAGCTCCAGCCATCCCAAATTGCGTGATGAAAAAGAAAAAAGAGAACGTAGTCCTCTTCACTAAGTTTATAGACTGTTGCCTTAAAAAGTGGTGATGTACTTTTATTAAAAACAAGCGCTGCATCTGAATTTAAGATTTTAACGATCGATTCTTCATTTGCTTCTATGATATTAAGTTTTATCTTTTCATTCTTATCTACGTTGTCTACTTTTTGGTATGGCACTCCGTTTTCTACTTGAAAATAAGTTCGAAATGCTTCATGTCGATTTTTTAAGACATTCAAGGCTAATTCAAGAGAATGAATATCAATTTTTGCTCTAAATCTTAAAGCCGCAGGCAAATTATGCATCGTCGTTGATGGAAACATTTCTTCTAAGTACCAAATTTGCATTTGAGAATTACTGACTTTTTCTGAAATTAGGTTTTGTATTTCTATTGGCGAAAATGTACTTGTTTTACTAATCGACTTATTTATCTCCGAAACCTTTTGTGCCATTAGAATAATATTTGGATTTTCAAAAACATCTTTCATGCTAAAAGGTTTAGAAAAATCTTTTTCTATTTTACTCGCTAATTCAAGAGCCAAAAGAGAATGCCCTCCGATGGAAAAAAAGTTATCAGTTTCGGTTATATTGTCGTTAAGAAGAATCTCAGACCATATTTTACTGACGAGCCTTTCTGTTTCAAAATTGCGTGAAAGAAATGAATCTACTTTTTCAGATGTTTCAGGGATTTTAATATCTATCGGTAAATGAATATATAGATCAGTCATTGATGAAATTATTGTATTTGGATTTTCACAAAAGATGCCAAGGAGTTCTAGATATGAATTAAACCAACTAAGAATCGTATTTTTACGAAATGCCCCTTCATTGAATTGACATTCTAAAACCAAAGAATCTTGGCAAGAAGCTGCATTGATAAACATATCAAAATTTTCATATTCACGAGGGATCGTATTATAATAAGCATCTAGATTTTGAAATCTCAACCCCTGGTCTGGTGCTTGTTGATCAATATTAAAAACAATATTCAATAGTGGCAATTCCCCCGGAATTCTTTTAATATTTTGCAGGTCTTTGACTAAAGTTCCATAAGTATAGAACTGATGATCAAAGGCATCCAGCATCTTAGATCTAACAACAGTTAAGTAATCTTTAATGGATTTATGGGATTCTATCTGAGCCCTCAATGGTAATAAATTTACCATGTGCCCAACTAATTCATTTTGATCAATCGCCGGTTGAGTAGCAGAAGATACCCCCAAAACAACATCATTATTTTTAGTTAATTTGCTTATAAATATATTAAAAACAGCAATAAGGGATCCATATAGAGAAGATCCATTTTGAGCACTAACTTTTTTTAACTTCGCAACGAGTGATTCCGGTATGACAACGTCTACTCTTTTACTTTTAAAGGTTCTAAAGTTTCCTCTTGGATAGTCTGTAGGAAATCGAGTCCCTGCAAGGGGCATTTTGAATTCATTTAACCAATAGGCCCGGTGATCTCTATTGATTCCATCTTGTAGTAAATTAATTGAGAATTCAGAAAATTGCAGAGGAATGCCTAAATTTACTGAAGTTCCATTGATTTCTTTATTATAGAAAAAACCTAGATCGTGAAACAAAATCGAATAAGACCAGCCATCACAAATAATGTGGTGAGTGCTTAAAATAAAAATAAATTCTGAATCCGATTTTTTAATTAACGTTGAACGAACCAATGGACCAAACTCTAAATCATACTTGGCTGTTACTTCTTTTTTCTTTATAGCTTCGTAATCAAAAGAGTAAGAATTGGATTGGCTTAAATCTATAAATGCAATATCTGCTTGCGAATATTCTTTTACAAATACTTTCTTTCCATCATTGCTAAATACAGATCTTAAAGCATCATGACGACCTATCAACTTCCCAAAAGCTATATTTAATGCTGAATAATCAACATGCCCTTTAAAATTTATTTCAATCGATTCGTTATAGCAAAGAGTAGCGTCACTATCCATTTTAAGAGTTGACCATATTTCTTTTTGTGCTTCAGTAGCAGGCACAACCAAATCAATTGCTCCTAATCTAAAAGGATCATAATTAAAAACTCGTTTTAAATGGGCGTTGCCTTTATTGTCCATTATTTATTTTGCCTTAATTTGAAAATATTGACCGGGATTATTTTCATCTTCTATGAACCAAGCTGGATTGCCATTTTCATCTTTTCCAATTCTCGCTTGAGTCATTGGAGGACCCTTTTTATTTAAAATCTCTGCATTGATGTCAAAATCAATTGTAGAGACTCGTTTAAATATTCCAATCTCTTCCATCATTTGTACTGATTTTTTAAAAGAAGATATTACTTGCTCTAAATCTTCTTTTGTATGAGCTAAGTTTACAAACCAAGGAAAACCATCATAAACGTGAATTCCGTTATACCTTAAGGCTGCAAAAAAGAGATCTCCACTAGGAAGATCTTCTTTCCATTTGGGCTTCATTAAAGATCCGAAATTATCTACCTTTAACGGAATATTATGAGTTGATAAAATCCCATTGATTTCATCAACAAAATCTTGCGCTCTAATATTTAAATCTTGCAATAATGGTATTCCGCCTTCTTTAAGAATCTCCAGCGCTCCAAGAGCAGCTGCTAGAGCAAGAGGATGACGAACAAAAGTACCAGCAAAATAGGTTACACCAACAGAAGGAGTTGAATTATCTCCATATTGCCAATGACCACCATCTAAAGCATCCATATATTCAGTCTTTCCAGATATCACTCCAATTGGCATTCCCCCACCAAGAATTTTTCCATAAGTACAAAGATCAGCTCTAATATCAAAATAGCCTTGAGCACCAGCAGGGTGAACTCTAAAACCAGTAATGATCTCATCAAATATTAAACAAGTCTCTGACTCCGACGTGATCCGTCTTACTTCTTTTAAAAATTCTTTAGGATGAAAATCACTACGACGGCTTTGAACGGGTTCAACTAAAACTGCGGCTACAGTAATCGCGTGCTCTCTGATAAATTCTAGTGACTCATCAGTCCCATAATCTAGTACAATCATGTTAGTTACTGACTCGTTATTTATTCCTGGGGCAGCTGGATAGGAAGTCATATTTTTTGATCCACGCAAAATAACTTCGTCGTTAATCCCGTGATATGAACCACTAAAGACTATAATTTTTTCCCTTCCTGTTACTGTACGTGCAATTCTCATGGCCCCAAGTACTGCTTCTGATCCAGTATTGCAAAATGCCGTTCTTTCATTTCCAGTTAGCTCATTAATTAATTTACTCACTTCACTCACAAGAGGGTGTTGCGGACCTAGCTCAAAACCTTCTTCAATTTGTTTTTGGACATACTTTTTTATACGCTCATTACCATTACCAAAAAAATTAGATCCAAATCCACACGTCATATCGATGTAGCGATTATTATCAATATCCCATAAGGTTTGAAGATAAGATTTTTTAACAACTATCGGGTAAACGAACTCTTTGCTCTCTGGTTTAAATCCTGTCACAACCCTAGGATCGGCATGATTTTTTCGATTATCTTGAGCGAACTTTTTTGAGCCCTTCGTTTTGTCGTTATAATTTTTTTGGAAATCATTTATTCTCTTTTGCGTCTCTTCATCAACCTTCATAGTTTTCTCAAGAATAATTTTTGCTTGTGCACCAAATGTTTCTTTAGATTTTTTAATATCTATACCACTTATAGGCGTTTTAACATTGGGCAGTGCTTGAATTCTGCTGGTTTCACTTGATAAAATACTTGATGAGGATGGCGCTCCAGATAACAGCGCTAACTGATTGGCCATTATCTCTAATTGTTTTTTAATAATGTCATCTAGCTGAGTTGACGGAGTCTGACTTTGAAAATCTGCTTTTTGCAGAGACATAGGTTTAGAAGATGCAGATTGAATAAATTCTATTTTTTGAATAGGTCTATCTTCTGCTAATTTGCGAGATACAATAGGAGTATTCAAAGGCATTTCAATTGCCTTAGTTTCTGTAGGCAAAAGCGCTTCAAGATGTATTGCAAGCTTTTCTATTGAGGAATAATTTTCCAAGAGCTGTCTAAAAGTAATATTAACTTTCATGTCCTTTTTTAACTTTATCGAGACTTGAGTTAAAAACAATGAGTCCATACCCATTTCTAAAAATGAAGTTGTTTTATCAAAACTTCCAACATCAATACCAGAGGCACTTTCAAATATTTTTATTAATCGCGCTTCTAAATTAATTAAGTCAGAATTACTCATAATTGCATCCTTTATCCTATTACTGACTAACCAATGATGATTTTTTTCAAAAATATATGTAGGAGCCTTTACCCGCACTCTAGCTTCTTCTGGATACATATCAAATTCGTGTTCACTATTGATTCCCAATATCCAAAGAGCTCCCAACGCCTTCTTGAATGAATATTCTTCTAAAATAAAATCATTAGAGAGCAGCGTTAAAACTTTTGAAATATTTTTTAAATTAATTAATTCTTTCTTAATTAAATTAGCAGTTGTATTGTTCGTCCCAACTTCTAAGTAAACACAGGCTGTTATTTCTCTTTGAAGTGATTCAATCGCGCTCACAAAATTAACGGTTGCGCGTATATGATTGGCCCAATATTCTGGAGTTAATAAACTTGCAGCAGTTGCTTTATTTACTGATGAAATTATTTTGATTTTTGGTTCTTGAAAATTTATTGTCTTCAAGACATCTAGATACTCTTCAATAATTGGGTCCATCATTCTGGAATGGAACGCATGTGATGTTTTTAATTCGATTGAAGCTATTGCTTGATCTTCTAAGTATTTTTTATACCTTGCTAATTCATCGACATTACCTGAAACAACAACCGATTTTTGTCCGTTGACTGCTGCAATATCTAACGAGAAATTAAGCAGATGTTTTTCAACTTCAAAAATATTGCTAGAGACAGAGAGCATCTTTCCTTTTGGCAGTCGGCTAATTAATTCGGCCCTTTTAGTAATGGCCATAGCCGCTTCTTCAAGAGTAAACACACCTGCAATCGTGGCCGCTGCAAACTCTCCAATACTATGCCCGATTAAAGCCGTTGGCATATACCCCAAAGTCATCAACATTTTTGCCAAAGAATACTCGAGTGCAAAAATCGCCGGCTGAGAATAATAAGTATTGGCTAGAAGTTCATCTGAATTATCAGAAAAAATGATTTCTTTTAAATCATAGGGCAAAAAATTATTTATGGTTTGAGTAGTTAAATCAAAAATTGATCTAAAAATTAGATTTGTATCATAAAGACCAAGCCCCATTTTACCATATTGCGAACCTTGACCTGGAAATGTAAAAATTAAATTTTCAAAAAGTGTCTTATTGTCAGAATTTTTTTCTTCGACAAAATATTTTTGAGCAAAAATTAGTTCATCTTTATTCTTAATAACCAGTGCCGCTTTGTACTTAAAAGGCTTCCGGCCAACGTCTAGAGTAAATGCAATTTTTTCAAATTGAGTAGATTCAGATTTAGATAAAAAATGCACAAGATTTTCTTTCATTAACGAAAGCTGTTTTTCGGTTTTAGCTGAAACTTTAAAAATCTTATAAACATCAATATTTTCGAATGATTCTATTTCATCATTCTTAAATTCTTCCAAAATAAGGTGAGCATTAGTTCCTCCTACTCCAAAAGAAGAGACTGCTGCTCTTCGATTCTCAGCGGATTCTCTTTTTTTAAATTCTAAGTTTTCATTGGTTACAATAAAAGGTGTTTCATTAAAATTAATCAGTGGATTTGCGATTTTAAAATGCGCTGTCCCTGGAATAATTCCTTTGTTTAAAATAAGCACCGTTTTAATAAAACTAGTAACACCTGAAGCTGCCGTCAAATGACCAAGATTCGATTTTACTGAACTTAATACACAATAATTATTTTTTAATGTTCTTAATTTAAATGCTTTTGTGAGTGCATCTACTTCAATTGGATCTCCAATTGGAGTGGCAGTACCATGAGCTTCAACAAACCCAATGGTCTCGGGGTGAATCCCCCCATCTATTTGAGCTTTGATTATTGCATCCATTTGTCCATCAACCGATGGAGCAGTAAAGCTCATTTTATTGGCCCCATCGTTATTGAGTCCAACTCCTTTAACAATTGCAAGTATAGTGTCTTGGTCTTTTATCGCATCTTCTAAACGCTTTAATACAACTACTCCGGCACCATCTGAAAAAACCGTTCCAGATGCCTCCGAATCAAATGGACGGCAAGCTCCATCACTTGATAGAATCCCACCTTCGATAAAAAGATGCCCAGTTTTTGGCGCACCTGAAATCGAGATGCCACCAGCTAAGGCCATATCACAACTTCGACTTCGCAATTTTAAACACGCCTCAATGATTGCAACTAAAGATGTTGAACACCCTGTATGAATAGAAAGTGCTGGTCCTTTTAAATTTAATTTATAAGCAATTCTCGTTGCAATATAATCTTTTTCTAAACCAAGCATGACATTGAACTCACCCAAATCCTGAATTTTATCTGGATGTTCATCAACGAGCTTTGAATATTTTGAGTTCCCCATTCCCGCAAAAATACCAATACTATGCTCAGTATTTTCTGGATTGTATCCTGCGAGCTCGAGTGCTTCATAACAAATTTCTAAAAACTTTCTTTGCTGAGGGTCCATTAATTCTGCTTCACGAGGAGTCATGCCAAAAAACTTGTGATCAAACGTTGCTTGTTCAGGAAACTCTCCTTCAAAGAACACATAGTTTGAATCATTTTTAGCTTCTTTTAAAACATATGAATTTACATTCTCTTTATGAAAAGAAGTTAATTCATTTTTTCGTTGGACTAAATTTTCCCATAATTCATCAATTGAACTAGCTCCTGGAAATCGGCCGGTCATTCCAATAACTGCAATATCATGAGAGTCATTTGCATTTAGTTTTCTGGAAAAATCATACTGTTTTTTAGCAGATTGATTCTTCAACTCTAAGTTTTGGCATAATGTTTTTATTGTTGGGTATTGAAAAATTTCAGCAATTGAAATTGGTTGCTGTAACTCTTGATTGAGTTCAACTAAGATTTTTATGGCCATTAAGGACGTTCCCCCTAGGTCAAAAAAATTATCTTCAATTCCAATTTTATCTATAATCAAAAACTTTTTCCAAAATTTATGAAGAGTTTTTTCTAGATCTGACTGTGGAGCAACGTATTCATTAGCAAGCTCAGGACGAGCACTACTTGGAGCTGGAAGATTTTTATAATCCACTTTGCCTGATGGTGTTAATGGAAAATCAGCGATATTTATAAATAATCCAGGAATCATATAATCTGGAAGTATCGCTTTTAAGCTAGATCTTAATTTTTTAAAATCAACTTCTTCAGTCTTTTTAAAATAAGCACAAAGATATGCTTCCCGCTCATTTGATTTAATGGCTTTTACGACTGAAGCCTTTCCTTTTAATAATTTTTGAATGGCCACTTCAATTTCACCAATTTCAATTCGATACCCACGAATTTTAACCTGAGTATCGATACGACCAAGGCATTCTATATTTCCTTCAGTGCAAATCCTTACTAGATCACCTGTTTTATAAATGCGACCGAGCTTAAAGTGCTCGATAAATCGCTCTTTGGTTAAATCTTCCGCATGTAAATATCCTAAAGCCAGGGCCGCTCCTTTTATATAGAGCTCTCCTTCATCGTGAATTTTTGTAGGTTTTAACTCTTTGTCTAAAATATGACATTCAACATTGGTAATAGCGCGCCCAATGCTTGGTAAATCAGGAAACGATTTAGGATCTCCTTCCAATTTTAAACTGGTCACTACGTGGGTTTCAGTCGGTCCATAATGATTGAATAGTTTTATTTTATCTAAATGACATAAAAAACTTCTAATTGCAGGGGTAATTTTTAATTGTTCACCAGCTGTTGTAATTTCTTTTAATGATTTGGGAATTAATTTAAATTTTACGGCAACTTCTGCAAGATGATTCAAGGCCACATACGGTAGATAGAGTCTATTAACTTTTTTATCAATAATTAAATTTAATAATTTAATCGTATCAAGTCGCTCATCTTCAGACAGGAGTACTAATTTTCCTCCCAGAGTTAGGGTAGAGAAAATTTCTTGAAAATGCACATCAAAACTAATCGGTGTAAATTGCAAAGTGATGGACTCTGCTGCTAGCGATGTTTCTTTATTTTGCCATTCAATTAAATTGACGAGTGCCGATTGGGCCATAGCTACCCCTTTAGGAGTACCCGTCGATCCACTGGTATAAATAACATAGCCGAGTTTTGAATTGGTACAATCAATACTCGGATTTTTATGACTAAATTTTCTTAAATCAAGAGACTCAAAAATTGTGAGTTTGTCTTGATGATCACAATTAAAAATTGATTTGATTGAATCCTCAATCAGAACGATTTTTGTTTTAGATTGAGTGAGCATAAAATTTAATCGCGATGAAGGATACTCTGGATCTAGAGGTAAATAACCTGCTCCCGCTTTTAAAATTCCTAATATCACAGCAATTAAATTTTCAGATCTTTTAAAACAAACTCCGACGATATCGCCAGGTTTCACTCCGCTACCAACAAGAAAATGAGCTATTTGATTGGCCTTTATATTTAATTGCTCATACGTGAGAACGCGATCATTCATCACAAGAGCAACTCTTGCTGAATATTTCAAAACACTTTGATTAAAGAGATTGATTAACAAAATATCTCCACGCTAAAATTAAAGTAAGTTATAGCTACTTTAAATTTTAAGAACTTATCTAGTGGACTTATCGGATAGTTGTGTAAAAAGCTTCAGTTTTAAGCTCAATTAATTTTATCATATCTCTTTGATAAAACGATAAAGGCACCATTATTTTTAAGTAAATAATGTTTAAACAATCTCAAGAATGGTTAAAAGAGACCCCTCAAAGAGGGCAAAGCGACCTTCAAAAGAATTGCGGTTTTGGGGACCAAATTCACTATTTAATGATTTTGTAAGAAAGATTTTAAAAGTTTGATTTTTAAAATCTATTTCCGAAACATAGGCATAATCAAAGCCGAAAAATTTTTTTACTTCTGGGTACAGCGCTTTGTACAAGCTTTCTTTAGCGGAAAATATAAAAGTGAGAAGTTCCTCTGCACTAAAATGAGTATGTTCTTTTAAATCATTTGCAGTCAGTATATGCCTAGCAAGCTCTATCTTTGTTCGCCCTAATAATTCAATATCTAAACCTAAGCATCGCACTTTTGTTTTATCAGCAATGGCGGCACAAACATATTCATTGCTATGAGAAATAGACCCAATTAAATCAGGTGGCCAATTAGGGGTACGGTCGTCGTTTGAATTGAGAGAGAGTAATTCGGTCCCATTAAAAATTTGAACTGCTTTGTAGGCACAATAACGACCAAGAAGGTATTCATTTTTTCTTTTTGGATGATACTTTTCGGTTGATGGAGAAATAAGGAGCTTTGAAATAATCGATTGAATTTCAGGACTCACAAATTCATCTCTTTTAACTATGAAAAAAGTTGAATTTGTAAAGTATTGAGTGAGTTCTGAAATATTATTCATATTTTTTAAAGAGCAATTATAGCTAAGGCAATACTAGAAAAAATTCCTGCAATATGTCCTAGTCGCTCTAGCCAAATATCTGATTCCTTTCTCACCTGTGTGTTCATATAAATTGTATCATTTGGCATAATCGCTGGAATCGTTTCAGGCTGATCAAAAGCGAATTCGATTTTCTTCACTCCCTCTTTAGTATTTCTAAAAACAAAACATTCTGTATACCCTAGGGCCGAAATTGTTCCGCCAGATTTTTCAATAAAATAATAAAGACTGGCATTTTTTTGATAAAGGACTTTCCCTGGTTTTATCACTCCACCGATGATCGTAACAAAAGGAATCTCTTGCGTTTTTCCTGCTAAACTATCGAGCTTAGAAATAAATAGACTGTCTCCACCAAGCCATCTAATTTTATCAGCTGCGGAATTTGATTCGAAATATTTATTCAAAAGAACTTTATATTCATAGGTTTGTTGTTTTAAACCAGCAGTAAAATAATCTACCGACACATCACCTTGCACTCCACCAGCAGCATCAACAACAAGATCTAATGTGTCAGACTGTTTTACAAGATAGCGACCAGGTTTTTTAACTAAACCTCGCACCTCTACCCAATATTCTTTTTTTGCGATGGTGAAGTTAACCCCATCAACACCTTTTTGGAAAAATTTTCGATAAGACTTTAAAACTTGTTCTTTAACTTCAGCAAATGTCTTGTCAGTAATATTGATATTAACATCGTATGGTAATTGCAAATTTCCGTTAAAATCTGATCTAAAAATACCACTTAAACGGCTATCGCTTGGATGAGAAATTTGAAAAGAAAATCCCGGTGCTACATAATTTGGAATTTTTGAGAGGTCAGGAATTTCTTTGTCTATACCTGAATCAGTTTCACTTTTATTTTTACTTTCAGCTTCCATACTTTGCTTAATTTGATCTGTATATTTAGGATAATCCTTTAATGAATGATTGGTGGAACAACCTGATAAAAATATCAAAGCAATTAACGAAAAAAATCTTAAATTATTCACTCAAAGCTCCTATTCGCAGTATAATTACTATATTGTAATCACTTTTTTAGAATTTGAAAGAATACTTTACTCTTTAAAGGATAGCGAAAGCTCAATATGAAGATCATGCACGTCACACAATTTTTGGGTATCGGTGGTTTAGAAAAAATTATCTACCATATCATTCTGGAGCAAATGTCGCAAGGCCATGAGGTTTCTCTTTATGTTTATGATCACGACCAAGAATGGGTGTCATTTTTTAAAAAAAGTGGTATAAATGTCATTACTCCCCCAATGAAAAAGCCTGGATACGATTTTCATTTAATTCCAACAATGAATAAAGATCTCTGCAGTGCAGATGTCATCCACACTCATGATTTAAATCCTCTTATGTATCTTTTTCCAATTTTCTTTTTCAAGAAGTGCTTTTTGATTAACCATCCCCGTTTAGTTCACACAACTCATGGTCTTGGTCATGTTGAGCGATTCCCTCGTTATCGAATTTTCGAAAAATACATTGTTCCAATAGCTGACAAAATCATTGGAGTAAGTGAGAAAATTGGGAACTTCTACAAAGAAGACCTCAAAATAAATCCACGGAAAATTAAAGTTATCGATAATGGAATTGCTATATATAAAGGGGTGATTAATCCTGAAGTTAGACGCCAGCAAAAAATTTGGTTATGTAACCGTCATAAAATGGACCCAAACCGTCCACTAATCCTTTCACTTTCGCGAATACTTCCATTAAAGGATCAACGCTTTTTAATCGAGGCGATAAAAAAACGCCCCGACTATCAACTCATTGTCGTTGGGCCTCCAAGTGATCAAGCTTATTATGATCTTTTAAAAGAAAAAGAAGATTCAAATATTGTTCTCGTTGGTTCACAAGAACTAGTAAGTGAATATAACCTAGGAGCAGATCTTTATGTAAGTGCATCTACTCACGAGGGAATTCCAGTCGCTGTCCTAGAGGCCATGGCCGTAGAGACACCTTGTGTTGTGAGCGGAATACCAGGACATATGACTCTCAATCAATTTGGCAATTATGTCGCAGTATTTCCTCTCAATGATCAAAATAAATTTTTAGAACTTTGTGATTTGCTCTTAACGGAGAAAGAAAATGCACAATCAATTGCTCAAAAAGCTCGTGGCATTGTCGTTGCTCATTACAGCGTAAAAAAAATGGTAGACCTATACATGAAGGAATACAGTAAATGATCAATTTAAATAAATTAAAAGTTGGTCACTGGCCGGTTTTTCTAATTAGCTTACTCTCAGCTATTCTCAATCTTTTTCTCCCCATCATTCTGGTTCGATTAATTAGCCCAGAAGAAATTGGGATTTATAAATTATTTTTTCTATATGCTCAGTCTATTATTTTTATTTCACTGGCAGGTGGTCCTCTATACAGCGTCTATTATTTAGTTGGTAAAAAAAATGACAGCAATAAATATCTGGAACAAGCCTGGATTTTAAATTTTGCAGTCAGTACAATTTGTGCATTAATTGGTTTTATTTTCCTGAAGCAAATCTCTCTTATCATTTCAATTTCTGAAAAATACACTATCCTTCTTTTATTATCGGCCATTACATCTGCACCTGGAGGATTTTATGGTGAGTATTTAATTGCAAAAGGTAAAAGAATCAGTGGAAGCATATTTAATTCGGGATTTGAAATATTAAAAGCTTTAGTTATTGTTGGTGCTGTCTATTTTACCCGAGACATCCATGTAGCCTTCTGGGGCTTTACAATTTTATTTATTATTAAACTCATTATGGCGATAACTTTCTCAATAAAAGAAAAAATTATTACCTTCAGTTTTGATCGTGAAAAAATGCGTGAAGTTATTAAATACTGTGCACCTATTTCTATTGCAGGGGCAATGAGTTTTATTGTTGAAAAAATAGATATGATTATTCTTTCTGCAAGGCTCGATCCCATTCATTTTGCTTTCTACTCTATGGGATGTCTTGTCGTTCCTCCCTTACTCTTATTAGAAATGTCAGTGCAAAAAGTTCTTATACCCAGTTTATCAAAAGCATTTCATGAGAATAATTTTGAAGAAATGAGAATCAGCTATCGTCAGGCCCAAAGTGATATTTCCTATATTATGATTCCCGCTTTATTTGGACTAATGATTTTTAATCGCCCCATCATTGAAATTCTTTTCACTGATAAATATATGGACTCAGCTCATTATTTGCGACTTTATGCTTTTACTTATCTGACTTACATCATTCCCCATGATTCTATCCCTAGAGCAACTGGAAATACCGCATGGATTTTAAAAATGTACTGCATTCTAACTCCTATTTCAATTTTAGTTGTTTCATACTGTGCCAGCCATTATGGTGCTCCTGGGGCTTTGATCTCATCAGTCATTTTTATGTTTTTCCCAAAAATACCTGGTCTCATTTTTTCTGCTCAAATTACGAAAAGCACAGTTCATCAATTAATTGCATGGAGGGCGCACCTCTTTTACACTTCTGTGAATGTAGTTTTGCTAACTTTTTGCTATCTCCTAAAACCTCTTTTTGAATCTGAAAAAATGTGGTTTCTTATTTTAGGACCAATATATGCAGTCATCTATTTAGGAGTAGTAAATTTAATAAAGCATTTAAAAAATAAAAGAGAATTTAATCATGGCATCTAACTTAAATTATAGACCCGTTATTGTTTTTGCTCCTAGTGTATTGGCCGGAGCTGAAAAAGTTGTTATAACGGGCACCGAAGCGCTTTTTGCATTAGGCTTAGATCCTCACCTAATAGTTATTCAAGAAACAAGGCTTCCCAAACTGGCCCAGAACTTTATAAATGAATTCTCACCTGCAATTAAAATTACAATCCTCGAATCGAAAAAAGCCCTCGATTTCGAATTAATATCAAAAATTAAAACTTTACTAAAAGCTGAAGATAAACAAATTATTCTTCACACTCATGGATTCAAGGCATTAGTGACATGCAAATTAATTAGTCTTCCCTTTTTGCAAGTCCACACTCATCATGGCAATACTTCGCATACCTTTAAAGTCAAAATATATGAATGGCTAGCCGACCAGGCCATGAAGCGCTGTGATCATGTTTTTGCTGTCTCAAAGGCCATGCAGCAGCAGCTCTATAAAAGTCTATCACCATATAAAAAGATATCTGTTGTAGAAAATATGTTATCGTTTAAAAACTCGCATGAAATCAGAAATTACAGAGTGGATAAAAAAATTAAGTCTGAAAATCAAAAAATTAATTTTATTTTCATTGGCCGTTTAAGTCCAGAAAAAGGATTACTTCCTTTTTTAAAAAATATCTCAAGATTAACAATTAAAGATAAAATTTCATTAACAGTTCTAGGTGATGGACCAGAAATGTTATCTGCCAAAGAATACGTACTCACTCCTGAATTTAATTGCGAAATCAATTTTTTGGGTTTTGTTTCTAACCCTAGTGACTATTTAAAAGATGCAGATATATTAGTTCTTCCAAGTTTTACAGAAGGGCTACCCATGACATTGATTGAATCATTGTGCTCCGGTATTCCCGTCATTGCTAATGATGTAGGGGCCATAAAGAGTTTACTGCATCACAACCAAAATGGATTTTTAACTAGCAATAATGATTTTTCCGAATGGGAAAAAGCCATTAAATCTTGTCTAGAGAATTTAAATCGTTGGCAAGAATTCACCATGGACCACGCGCAAGAGTTGACCGAAAATTACAGTGCTCAAAATTGGGGAATAAAAACAAAGTTCATTTATGAAAAGCTTATTTCGTAGAATGTGACCTGGTCAATTTAGTTAATACTTGCTCCCCATTTAACTCAACCGGTCCAAGACTTTTATAAATTTCATTGATTTTTTTTGAACAAATTTTTTTAAAAATAAATCTCATCGCCACTGCAGGTATAGACAAAAACAGATAACTCATATTTTTCTGACCAAGAATTTTTCTCTTAATTAGATCCAACTTGGATACTTCTTTATCTCTATGATCACCAAGCACCAAGGTCATTTGCTCATTTTGCCAACGAATGCGAGCTAGGTATCTAAGATAATCTTTGATAGGTGGTGGCTCGTAAAAATTCTTAGTTTTAGACATAAAAAATTCACTAGGCTCTATTAAGCGCTCTAAAAAATAATCTTCTCCTGTTATCCCTTGGGGAATTCCAGTTAAATTGCGTTTTGATAATTTTTCTTTTAATTTTTCTCTTTTAACAGCATACATACCTCCTGAAAGAAACTCATGTTTGAGAGGCAATTGCATAAATCCAGTAAAAAGACATTCAATGGAAGTTACATTCAAAAGAGGAAATAATCTCGTACTAACGATGATTCTCCTTTCATCAACCTCAAAGTCTTCAATCAGCTTTATAATTGCATTTGATTCAGGAACGACATCACCATCACAAAAAATGACAATATCACTTATTTGTTCATTAAAAGCAGTATTCCAAGCATTAATTTTAGAAGGAATTTTAATTTCTACGCTCTGAATATTTTGATTAAAAATCCCTAGTTCCAATACTTTTTCATGAGTTTTATCTGTACATCCGTTGGCGTAAACTTTTATTGAATATTCGAGATTTTTTTTTGAATTAATTAACGCTTTGATAGTTCGCTCTATGTAGCGCTCTTCATTATGAGCCAGAATACAAATTGAAAAACTCAATGGTTTTTTTGATTTTAACTCCATGAAATTTTCTCTGGTTCTTTGAGTGCATTCCAACCTTTAAAAATCCAAAGACCTGATAAATATGCCATGAACAATCGCTGCATATAATTAGATTTTCTTATCATAAATACAACTGCTGCTAAAAATAATATCTCCACTAATATTTTTGAAAAAGATTGATGGGCTAAAAAATCAGAAAGTATACTAGAGCTAGAGAGAATTAACATTACCCCTATGCCAACACATGTTGCCCAATAAGCCCAAAATGATTTAAAAACCAAACGCAATGAAATCCAAGAAGTGAGACTAAAAAATTTAAAACGAGGTAAAATTAAAATTTTTATAATCTGCAAATTCCCAATGAGTATCCGTTTTCTCCTTTTTAATTCAATTCTTACATCCGATACAACTCCAATATCTCGAACCCATGCAACTTGATTAATATCAGCAAAATAATAAATTTTATTTTGTGGATCATCTAGACGCAACGTTAGAGGAATGGCGACATCATCATTAAACCAATGAGTGTCCCCTAACAAAGCTATTGCTCGTATTAACGCTTCTCTTTTATAAAACACACTTAATCCATGAACCATAATCGATCCACCGCCTAAGTTTTCTATCGTTCGAATAAATTGTTCTAATCTCCAGTAAATGGTCTCTAGAGCACGAGCATTAACGGGTAAATACGAAGGTGCCACACAAATTAAATCATTTTTTCGAAGTAAGGATTCAACACGGAAAAGCAGATCACTATTCCAAATAGAACCACAATCCGTCAAAGAAACCCAATCCGCACTACTTAGTTCAATCAATTGTTTAAGAATAAACCATTTTCCTCTAGCTCCATTATTTTCAAAATATCTCACTTCCAATTTTGCACTTTTTTTAAAATCTAAAACTCGATTTAACGTTTGATCAGTACAATGATCAAGACCAACAAAAGCGCTAACAACCATATTTGAATTATTTTTTTTCAAAACTTTCAAACATTCTTCAAAACTCTTTAGTGTTGGAATTATTGTGACCTCTTCATTAAAGGCCGCTATTAAAATTTCAAAACTAATCGGCTTTTCATTTTTTAATTCTATAGATTTTTTTGAGCAAATTAATTTTTTAAGACTTCCAAAAATGAACGAAATAAACATAGATCCAAACAAAGTCCAGCAAAAACCTAATATTCCGATACTAAGAAGAATGACTCCTAAATGATTCATGCTAATGCCTTCTGTTTATTCTCGTAAAACTGACCATGTGCTATCGTTAAACCAATTAAGACATAAGGATAAAGCATATATGTATGTGAAAGAAATGTTATTGCTGTACCGTAAGCTGCAATTGCTAATATATATTCGGGATGATCATCTTTTAACCTCCAAGCTGTCCTGATGGTAATTAACCAAATTCCCAAAAAAAGCACAAAACCTACAAAGCCCGTTTCAGCTAAGGCTAAAAGCCAAGTAGAATGGATTGTTTTTTTCGATCCTTCCGTTCCTACATTTCCATTGGCATATTGATTCAAATTATCTATGTATCCTGCGTACCCAACTCCAAAAAGTGGATTCCTTACGGCCATGTTAATTCCGGCTTTCCAAAAAATTATTCTATTTTTAGTTGATCCTTCCACATCATCAGATTTTCTTTCAATACTGGAAAGAGCACCGTAAGTAATGAATGCACCAATAATTAAAAGTATGAAGGCAATTTTTTTATTTTTTGCTTTTAACCAATACCAAATCATAGCGTATGCACCAAGGCCAAGTGTCGCTCCGCGAGATTTCGCTTTCCATATAAGAACGAAGTAGAAAATATAAACTCCAAAACTTAAAATATTTTTGATATAACTATTTTTTACTTCGTTAAAATATGAAATAGTAAATGGGATGGCGAGAATTAAAATAGCAGCAATATCATTGGCATTTTCAATTAATCCAACACCTGTCATACGGTCTATCGAATCTCCAGCACCTAATTGTTCTATGATGTAAATTTTGTAAAAGGATATAACTGTTTTTTCTGTAATTGCCAAAAACAAGGCTACTTTAATCGGTAATATAGACTCTTTTCTATCGACAACATTTACGATTAGAAAATAAATAATGACATCTTTCATTAACACATCTGAAAAATCATTGAGCTTAATAGGAGATGATCCTGCCATTATTATACTTAAAAATGCCCAAACAGCAAAAAAAAGCATAGAAGCAGAAGATATATTCCATTGAAAATAAAATTTCTTTCTAAATATTCGATGAGCTATAAAGCTTAAAATACAAAGAATTGAAATATCCCGAAGCATAGACAGCATTAATTCATTTTTATAATATTCCCAAGGCCTTGAGATAAGTAAAAAAGTAAAAAAACCTACCGCGTATTTTGGATCAAAAATGGATAATGTGATTAATAATGAAAATGAAAAAGCTAAAAATATAGCGACAGCACCCCATTCATTAATCAAATAAATATAAGTTCCGAAAAATAATCCAATCAAAATTGGACCGACTAATTTCATGGAAACGTAATTAAGCTTTTCATACGAGTCTGAAGCAATATCTCTCCAGACATAATAAATATAGGATAGACAAAGAAATGAAATAATAAACTGATGTAATATGAATAAAAAATTATCGGCAATCAGCATTCTGTTAATTCCGTATTAAATTACTCGTTACTTGAGCCATTATATTCTATTTTATAATTGGCACTTTTATCTTCAATCACCAAAATTTTATTACTCATTAAATCAGCTTCGTTGATGTTCGGAAGTTTTCCAAAAAAATTACCTCTGAAGTCTTCTGCCATTTTTTTAGCATTTTCAATTGGGGCGGCATTTAAAATTTCTTTATATAAAATATAAATAAAACAGAACACTAAACCTAGAACTAATCCAAGGCTTGCAAATAAGCGCTTCTTAGGAAAAAGTGGTGATGTTGGAAACTGAGGAGACTCAGTAATACCAATATAACTAGAAACGCTTTCTCGCTCAATATCAAGGGCAATGTTGATATTGTTAAAATTTGAATAGAGTTTAGATGTAATACTCTTAGACGTTTCTTTGTCGTTAGACATTAATACTGGGGAGTAAACTTTTCCACTACCTTTACCAATTTCTTTGTCACTATCATTTTCTTCATCTGTTGTTGCCTTTCCGCCAATTTCTTTTAGATACTCTAAGATTGTCGCTTTCTTTTGTTCTAACTTCACAATACTTGGATGATTAGAATTAAATTGTAATTTAAGAGACCCTATATCTTGTCTAATTTTAGCAAGCTCGGCTAAAAGGACAGTAGGGTTTTTTGTAGTCAGCGGACTGCCATGTTCAGAATCTGAAAATTGTTTTGTAACATTCGCTGATTCAAGCTTCTTTAAAATTGTCTGTTGTGCTAACTCAATCGTAGAAATGCGTGTGTTGATAAAATGGTTTCTTACAGTCTCAAGAACTTTTTTAGATACCGCTAATGCTTTAGCAGGGTCACCATGGATAAAAGAAATATGGAATGTATTTCCTCCGCCAGAATACAATTCAAAACGATCGCGAAGCATCGCCCTTTCTTGCGCTAATTGATATTCCGTCAAAGTTTTTGAATAAATATTAAAAGAATTTCCTATGTCATCAATGAATTTATCATTCATTACTTCTTTAACCATTGCCGCCACTGTTTGAGTCATCTCGGGTGATGAACTAATTCCAGGAACGATGTCAGAGATAAGTGCATTATAAAAATACTTAGGATAAATATTTAATTCAAATTCAGACTTAAAACTTTTGGGTAAAATAAAGCTCAACTCAATAAAACACATTACAGTAACACCAATGATGATAAAAATTGGTTTTATGTAACGTTTAATGAGTTGAATAAAATCTTTTATATAAATTTTTTCTTTCATAATCTTTATTTGTTTAAAACAATTCCTATTAAATGTTTTCTATCAAGCGAAAGTTCTTTTTGAATTTTGTTTGTTGATTTTTTAGATTCACTTTGAATGATTAAATTTGAATCCGTATTAACTCGTAAAAGTGCATCTTCGGGATTTCCTGAATTAAAGCTATCAACGATGACCAAATCATATTTCCCTGTGTAATTGGCGACTAATGAGTTTAAAAATGGCCCATCGAATGAAACCTTAGACCAATCAAGATCTAGGTCTTTAATTCTGAAAATAGAAAAAGGAAATGGGTGTGAGCAGACCATACCATCGGCTGATTTATAATCGCCTAAGTATTTGCTAAGTAATGGGTCACCTTGAGGATTGAGATCAATGAGCAATACTTCAAAATTATAGACTTCTTTTAATCCTCTAGCAATCAGCATTGAAAGTGTAGTTTTTCCTTCAGAGCGATGTTCGCTTACGACAGAAAGAGAACGCATTTTTTTAGTCACATGTTGGAAATGAATTTTTTGCAGAATCGATGAAACTGGATCTACTTCCCAAATGGAAATATCGTTTTGTTGATTGGTCATAAAACTCTATACCCTATTCTAAATTTTTATAAACTACTCTATCAGGGCATGAACCTTAATTCCTAGCTTATATGTAAAAATGTATATGCCATTTTATTTTATCAGATAAATGAAAAATAAATATTTTTTTAAGAAGTTTAAGTGATTCGTAGATCATTTTGATAATATAAGAAAAGCCCTATTAAGGGGCTTTTCTTATATTAATTTAAAACTAATATTCAATTAATTATTTTGAAGATATTTCTAGCACTTTAGATTGAAGAGCATTTAAAAATTGACCTCGGAACTCTGGTCCATTTTCCATGCTAACGATTGCTAAAGTTAATTTTCTTTCATTGTTATAATCTACAAGTGAAAGAACACCTTTACTTGAGTTAAGAGAAACTTTTGAAAAAGAAATCATAGCATTGTCAGAAAAAAGAGCAGCTTCTACGACTGTTCTATCTTCAGTGCGTTTTCTGATCACTAAGTTCATATCGTAGTTCCCTACTTTAACTTTATATGATCCCATTAATTGCTCAAGAGCTAAACCTTTTACAGTTTCTAGAGCGTATACAGAAACATTGGAAGTAATCAAAGTTCCATGAAAAGACATAACACCATATCTAGCTGTAGAAAAAACACCCTTAATTGTGTTTGTTTCTCGATTTAAATCAAATTTAAAGAATGGATTAGCTGCATCTTGGTTATTGTTATATGTATCCATATTGCTAAAAAGTGTATTTCCGAGCATAGCAGCAGAGGTAAATGACATTTTTACGATTCTTGACTGACTTGCTACGAAATTAACAATAAGTTGATCACGAGAGTTCGATTCCATAACAACCACTTTATCAATTCCAAGAGACTTAGCAGCTTCTGCATTATCAAAAGTTAAAGCGAAAATTCCTTCATGACCCGGACGCATTGCTGTTTCTTTTACAGTTACTGTGCCGATCATTTGAACTGCAGTATTGTAAAGGTAGCTCTCGTCTCCGATTGATCTTGAGTATTCTTTTGCGACTTCAAGGAAACGAATTAAGCTTTCCATTTCCGTTAAAGAAGAAAGGCCTGCAATTTTGGCATTTAAAGTTGTTAATAAACCATAACGTCCACCAATAGTTCCTTGGTTTTTATAAAGTTTAACCAGGAAAGATGAATCAATTGGTGCAACTTTTACGAATTCAATTGAAACGTCATCTTGAAAAGTTTTAATTGCTCTAAAAGACCATTGATCATTTGTATCAAGTTTTTCGTAAAGAGAAACCAAATCTCCTAATTTAGAATAAAGATTTTTAATTACTAATTCAGTAGAATTTGCTTTTAGCTCTTCTCTTAAGAACATTGCGAATTCTCCGCGAACGTCCATACTTAATCCAGAAACGATAGTTTTAATTTCTTCGTTACAGATTAAAGTTTTTGAAGATGCCAAACAAGCTTCAATATTCTTAATAGCTGGATCTAGAGCTGGGTTATAAGCTTGAGCGCAAAAGCTACTTAAAGCTAAAGAGAGAGTTAAGATCATTTTTTTCATATATACCTCTATTTAATTTTATAATTTAAATTGAATCTCTAATTCGTGACCGTTGTTTAATACGATTCTCGCTGTACCTGAAAAATGCTCAGGTGATGCATCTCCCTTAGTAAACATTGCGCGAAAATCTTTTGTATCTTTTGTAGAAGTTTGATCAGGGAAAGCATTCTCATTAAATACGTACACGACCTTACGAACAATTGTATTGCGGTCTGATTCAACAGCGAGAGTAAAAGAGTTTGAGTAATCTTTCGCTCTAACGACCATGAAATCACTTTCAGAAATGTCATACAAAGGTGACATCTCAATTTGCTTTTGAGCGCTGTCGTCTGAAGTTTTATAAACAAAATTGAAATTTGCAGCTTTTGAAAAATCATCAAAGGCTGACCATGCAGCGTAATGAGCAACTACTTTATTTCTGAAATCACGAATAGCAGAGATTGAAGTTTCAACCGCTGCGTCTGTCGTAGCATTTCCTACTGAGTACAACTTATAATAATCTTCAGATAGTCCGATTGATTGGTTGTAAATTGAATTATAATTTCCAGAAATCGTAAGTGCAGACTCTAAGTTTTTCTCGCTCATTAAAACTGAGTTTTCCACTTTTAATTTTGTACTAGCTTCTTGATCGAAAGCAATATCTGCATTAACTTTTGCTTCTCTTACGCGAGCTTTATAAGAAAAATTAAAACCAGAAAAAGAAAGAATTGACCATTCTACTGATTTCACATTTTGATCAGCTGCATGGTGAATATTAATTGCTCTTTTATATTCGTTGCTATTGATTAAAGCGAAATTTTCTAATTTATCTAGATTAAGTCCATCTAAAAAAGAAGCTTTTAGTTTTGTATCGAATTGAGCAAGTTTTAAATCAACCGCTGGTGCCATTGATAAAAGTGTTTTAAGTGCTGCAAGTTCTTCTACGTACAAGTTATAGATATCAATTTTTTCCATTTTTAAAGAAATGATTGATGTCTTTAAATCGTTCACTCGAGATGCTGAATTTGGAGTTTTTTCCAAAGAAGACTGTTGAAACATTAGAATAGCTAATTCTTGATCAATTGATTTTAAAATTACTTCGTGCGTAAGAACATCATAATACAAGTGAGAAAGTTCATTCGTAAGAGCTAGCTTAGCTTCATAAGAATTATAAAGTGCTGCTTTTTCCATGTATTTATTTGAAGATACATTAAAAATTTTCGTAGGAATTGAAAGAACTGCCTCTAAAGCTATTGGTGCCCAAAGGTAAGTCACTCCAAGAGCGATTCCTAGAACTTGACCAGAGGTAATCGGGTTAAAGGCTGCTCTAGCGATCGAAACATTTTTCTTAGCGATCAAATAATTTTGAAACGCGATTTCGATATCTGTATTTCTATCATTAGCGACTGACTTCATAGCTTCAAGACTGTTGCGTCCATCAGAAGCAACTAGAGATGACTCTAGGTTAGATCTAAGACCAGAAATTGGACTTTCATTATCAGCTAAAACAATTGTGTTCCAGCTTAAAGCGACAATGAGAATGGATTTGAATATTACTTTCATTTTATACCTCATTTACTCATTATGCTTTTGGAATTTCGTTAGTGATCATGTTTGTACCAAGAATTCTTTTTAGTTTAATAAATTTGAATTCAAGTTCGTAATCTAATCTTCTTGAATCTCTTTCAGAATTAAGAAGTGAAAGTTCTGCTTTTTTAACGGTGATTAAAGTAGCTAGTTGGTCATTGTTATTAGCTAAAGCTTGTGCATAGTTATCTTTTGCCATTTGAAGAAGTTGGTTTTGGTAAACCACTTTTTCTTGAAGTTTCGAAATCTCAACATACATTGCAGCAACTTGATTTTTTAGTTCAATTGTTGATTTTGTTTTTTGTAACTGAAGTTTTGTCACTTCTGTTTTTGCGATAGAAACTCTTGCGAAGTAATCAAATCCTACACCGTTCCAAGAAATCCAAGAAACAGCTACACCTGTTTTTGTATTCTTGGCAGCTGCAATCAACCAATCATATTGCTCAATCTCTTTAGAGTTATTAACTGCAATATTCATCGCTTCGTTAGTATCAACTGGGAAAGACAAGGTTCCGTTATAAAGATTTTCTAATATAAGGTCGAATTCTGAAAGATTGTTTACTTGAAGAATAAGTTTAAGAGCATATTCATCAGTTTTTAAAATTTCATTAGCGTTTACTAAGTTTGATTGTGCAGCAACTAAATCTCTTTGAACTGAGTAATATTCGTCGAACTTGATAGAACCAAGATCGTAAGCTTCCTGAGATCTATCAGCGATAACTTTTTTAATCGCTAATTCTGAAGTTAGACTTGAAACAGTTTCTTTATGAAATTGAAACATGAAATATGTTTTTTCTAAGTCTTCTAAAAGGTTCTTTTTAACAATTGTTCGATTGATGTTAGCTGCTTCTGCTAAGTCTTTAGCTGCCTTCGCATCGAAAAATCTTGTTGGTTCAGGAATAACAGATCTCAAAATTGTATATTGATAATTTGCAATCAACATATCAATTGTCAGAGTTGGAAGAAGTTGAAGAGCTTTAACTCTTGCATGTTCCTCTACTGATACATAATTCTGGTAAGCAATAGCAACATTGATGTTGTCATTGACCAACTGAGTTTTCGCTGATGAAAGATTAAACTCTTCAGCAAGTACATTAAATGATAACAATCCTAAAATAACAAAACCCAAAAGTTTCTTCATATCGACTCCATTTTTATATATGCAATGTTATATCACGCCTATATCTAGTTCTTATTCTCAGTTCGCTAGTGTGTAATTTTTACTCAGAAATTCCCCACCAAATACCGCTATTTTTTCCAATGCTAACCAAACTACCCGCCTTTACCGTTGATGCCATAAAGGCTTGTTGCCACCGCTCATTTAACAAATCCCCTTTATTTAACCAAGAATAAAGAGAGAATTCCGGAATTAATTCTTCATTAAGAGAAAATTGATTTTTTGAAATATTAGAAAGCAGAACTGCCCCCCCCATATTCCAAAAATCTCCATAACTTGTATCGAATCTATAGGTTAAAACCTCAGCACTCCCTACTTGAACGTTCGAAAAATCATTTGGTGAAGTCAGGGCCTTAGGAAGGAAAACTTTAGTTTGATCTTTTAAAATAACAAAGACTCCATTTACATCGTTGCTAAAATATAATCCTAAGCTATTTATATAAGTTGGATTTCCTGTAGAATTTAGTGACGAAATTTTTATTTCAGTCCCCCATTCCATAAATTTATTTCTTAAATTCTGATCCCACTGCGATCCCTTAGATTGAATGAAGTAAACTTTTCCATCCAAGGCAGTTGCCCCAATAAAGTTATTATCTAATCTTGTTACTTTAGGAGTTAAGGAACCAAAATCAACAGCAAAGAGCTCTGGGAAATCGTCGTTTATTTTATTGCTGATAAAAGCTTTGCCCAATGAGATGTTTGACCACTTAACTTCATATGGACCGCTTATTCCTAAATCTAGAACATCCCATGCACTCGTCTCCAAATTAACTCGTATTGGGTAATGAAGTCCCCAGTCTTGGTCTTTGTAATCAACAAAGACTTGTGGATAAGAATAAGAAAGAATATTCATCTTGTTCATATCTTTAAACTGATCATTCAGCGGAAGCGTAAATTCGAAAATTTTGTTTTTTTCAATATCAGCGAATGTAATTGTTGATTTATTTTGAACCATTGAAAGAAGAGGCCCCAACTTCATACTTTTCCCAGAGTATTTATTGATGAGCTCAATAGAACCATTTTTAATTCTAAAAACAATAATTGTATTTGAGAGAACTTTTTTAAAAATTCCAAATCCATTATCTTCGAAATACGAAATTCGTCTATTTTTAAAATCAGCTAGAATATTTGAGGGATCTTGAAGGTCATAAAAAGCAAGGGTATTACTTGTTACTTTTCCCTCTCTAATAGTTCCAGCAGAATCTGAAATAAGAAAAATAGAACCATCTTCAGAAAGAGCAATTCTAGCATCTTTTGGTGATTCAAAAAGAGTGAAGCCGGTATTAAGATTAACTAATTTTCTCTCGTCTAATAAGGCCAATGCATTTTTTGAAATGCGAACAGTTTCAAAATATGGAAGCTTATAGGCCTTGCGCCCATCGAGATTTCCCCATCTTCTTGCGAAATTTGCTCGCGGGTCTGAATGAAAAAAGGGAATCGTATCAAACCAGGCAGCCAGAGTCTTGTTCGTTGATCCTAAGTTTAAAACTTTTGCTCCTAAATAACTTAATCCTGTTTTACAATTAACGTCCCCTAAAACATTGCAGTAAGAACTCACATCAACAAAAAGTTTATTTAAGTCTGCATCGATTTGGTATGTATTTCCTTCGAGCCACTTTTCATTTTTGGGAAAACAATCTGCTCCACATGGAGTATTGAGTTGAGCGAGAACTTCATTTCGTTTTAGGAGTAATGTTTCCGCTTTACTGAGCCATGCACTCAAAGCCTTCGTCGAATCTAGTCCCCATCTTTCTGCTGGAGATAAATTGGGATCGACTGAAGTAAACTTATGTTCAAAAAGATATCTAATATTTGATAAACTAATTTCTATCCCATGAACTATGATTTTTGTATTTCTTAATTGATTAATCCAAAAATCAAAAAGTCCTGGTGAAATAGCTTCAAACTCATTTACTAAAATATCAAGTTCAGTGAATTTTTTTAAAAGTTTTTCATCGCGATTAACAGTTGACCAATTTTTATATCCATCACTATTAGGAGGGCACGCATTATTTTTACAAGCTATTGCACCTTGATTGACAACATCAATGCGCAAGTTGGCGTAGTTCGAAATTTCTTTTGCTCCAGCTGCTACTAATTTTACGGGATCGTAACTTTCTTTAACTCTGGAAAGTACAAAAGAAATAAATGCGGGATAACTCTCTCTTAATTTTAAATCGTATTGCTCAACTGAATAACGAGAATGTGCTTCCGGTGCTTGTAAGATCCATTTAGAATTTTTTAAGACCGGCCATCTGAAAGCTAAAATTTCTTTTGATAAATGAGTAGGCCACTCTTGATCGACAAAAGTTTCACGAACAAGTGCTCTTACTGCTCTTGGAGTAGTAGACGCCAGGGTATAAAAAGGAAGTTCTGTCACTTCATCGAAATGAGTTTCGTTGATAATTTTGGCGTGCCCTGATCCATGATTTTGAGTGATGATATATGAACCAGCTAAAAGACCTGTGCGGTCAATACGAACTGGATAACCATCGTTAACAACGGTATGACTACTTGTCAGATCCATGATGTAGTTTAAGGCAGTTAAAAAAAGTTCATCTTCATACCAGTTCGCTGAAGTCTCTAACTTATGCCATTTGCGAAACATAGAAAAATTTCCAAAAAGCTCACCTGTGTCGGCCAAAGTATTAGCAACTGGAAGATAATTAATACGTGAAAAAATCCATCTAAATCCAACTAAAGCATCAGCGCAGTCGGTTGGTAATCTGAATTTTTGAAAAAAATCCTCATGCACATTACTCTGCAACCATTGGGCATATTTTAATTCCCAATCATCACTCCATTGATTTTTAGTCTCCCAGATGACATGGTTATTACGGCCACCAAAAAAACCTTTATCTGTTTCGGTAATTTTTCGATGAGAAGTTTGAGCTGCCCATAGATCAAGAGATCTTACTTTTTTAAAATGAATTTGATTTATTGATTGATGAGCAGAATCAATATTTTTATAAAGAGTTGTTTCAATACGTTCCTGGTACTCGCCTTTTACTTGAAAATATTTTTTTAGAGTTACTCCATTATTTGCATTTTCGACAGCTAGAAAAGTGCGAGTCTTTAAATTCTGATTAACCCATAGCTCACCAGCTATGCTTAAGTTGCATAGGAGGAACATACTCCATAGGATTAGGAATGATAGCTTCAAATTTGCCTCAAAAAGTGGATGTGCTCTATATAATAACTTCAAATGTTTAATTTTGAATTGACGAGAAGGCCAGTTAGTCTGTAAAAATTGCCTAGTCCCAAATTTAGGAAATAGTATATGAACTTTAATAAATTTATTCTCTTTTTTACTTTCTGCCTTAGTTTAACTAGAACAGCAAGCGCTGATATTGTTTTAGCAAAAAAAGATATTTGGGTAGCGATTTCTCCAAAGATAATGACAGCAATCATTAAAAGTAAGTTACAAGTTTTTAATCCAGAAAAAATCATTAAAGGCACTAACGAAAATTTTTATAAGGTTAAGGAAGAAGATTTACTAAGTTTAGGACGATTCATCCATCATGCATTTAAAAGATGTGGTGGTTTCAGAGTTTTAAGCTCCCCTCCACCAATTCCACCAGATCAATTGGCATTTAGCTTAGTTCCAAAAAGTATACCGAGTGTCGACCATGGAGAATTCTGGCCAAATGAACTCGATAAATTAATCGATGCTGCTTATACAATCGAGCGCCATGATGAAGTTAATGATTGGTTCAATAATATTTCTGAATCTCATATGAACGCTATGATTACATCTCTTAGTAATTATCATACTCGCTACTACAATACTCCAGATGGCATAAATGCTCTTAAATGGATTGGCAGTGAGTGGGAAAGATTAACAAGCATTAGAAATGATATGCATGTGGAGTATTTCAAACATAACTCGTTCGAGCAACCATCAATTATTTTAACGATTGATGGATCTGACCCTATTAAGAAAAATCAAATTATGATTTTAGGTGGTCATGGTGATTCAATAAACTGTGATGACCGAGAAGCGAGTTTACGAGCTCCCGGGGCCGATGATAATGCTGCAGGTATTGCGCTCATGTCTGACGTTATCAAAATTATGGTCGAAAAAAATTATCGCCCAAAACATACAATACAATTTATTGCTTATGCTGCTGAAGAAGTTGGCTTAAGAGGTTCAGGGGAACTAGCTAAACTTTATCACCAACAACAAAAACGAGTTATTGGTGTAATGCAATTTGATGGTGTTAACTTTTCGGGTCCATCATACACGATGGCGCTTTTCGCAGACGGAACAAGTCCAGCTCAAGATGATTTCGTGGCGAGATTAGTCGACGAGTATGTGAAAGTTTCATGGGCCTGGGAGAAGTGTGGTTACGCTTGTTCAGATAATTTCTCATGGCATATGGAAGGATACCGCGCAAGTTTTCCAGCAGAAGCAATTAACCCAGAACAAGATCCATTTATCCACACCGCCAATGATACTTTTGAGAAATCAAACTTTTCATCGAACCATGCTACTAATATTGAAAAATTAGCAATCGCTTATTTATTGGAACTTGATAAGTAGCTTTTAATCATTAATAGCGGCACTTAAAAGGGCATCTCCAGGTAAATTCAGGCTGTCTTCAAAAGTTTGATGAGGAGAAACCCCAATCCCTTCTATTAGCTCTTTATTGCCCTGCCAGGTCACGCAAGTGGGAAGATTAATAGAATAAGTTGTTTTAGGTATATCAAAAAAGACAGGCTCTCCTGCTCCACCATGAGTTTTGGTTCCCCAAAGTTTCGCTCTTGTTAAATTTTTAAATCCCGCGGCCAGTCCTTCGCAGGAAGAAAAACAGCCAGCAGAGATGAGAACACTTAGTTTATTTTCATAAAATGTATGTTTGGGTTTCAAAGACGTATCAATATAATCAATTCCTTTTGGTCCCCATAATTTAAATTTAAAAGGCAATAGATGCATGATCTTTTCAAGTTTTCCCGGCTGATTAACATTTAAATATTGATAATGATAAATAGGAGCTGCATTTTTAATAAAGGCATTAAGAGCGTACATTAATTCTTTATCATCCCCGCCATTATTTTCTCGCAAATCTATAATAATCTTATCTTGAGCACTTATCCTTTCCGCCATTTTATCCCACTCTGAAATAAAATTTTTAGTCAGGTCTAATCTATTATTATCACACCAAAGTGTTTTTATAATAATCTGAAAAGTCTTAGGATTAAGTCTTTTGCCTTCGACACATTTATCTATTGAACGATCAATTAATTGGGAAATTACTTGAGATGAAAAAACCACTCCTTTCGTATTTTTGTATTTGAGGGAGTAATGATTCAATAATTTGTTTGAAGTAAGTAATCGACTAGTTCTGAATCTTCTTCCCCATGGGCTTGAAGCATAAACTTCCCTTTCATTCAGGGAAAGCCATCGTGAAAAAGGCATGCCATCCACTTCCAAAATTTCATACTTGCCTTCGGGGATTTTAGGAATGCATGAATTCTCACACTCTTTTATAAAAAAGGTTCCTGGAACCATTTTGAGATCAGAATGTTTAGAGGGGGCTGCCAGTTTATTTTTTAAGTGGACATGGCCATCATTTATTTGATTTAAGAAAAGAGAAATATCGTGTTCGTTTTCTGAAGATAATGAGTGAGTCTTAAAATAGGTTTCTAATTGTTGAATAACTTCTCTTTTATGAGGTTCGTTATTTACATAGAGGTTAGCGTATTGATTCTTTAAAAGAGAAATTAAGAGCTCTTCTGGTTTTTGGCAGGCAGTAAATAAAAAAACCAACCCTAAAAGTAATAGATTTATTTTGTAATCTTTAAGTCCCATACGGCAATATTAACTTAATAAGCATGCTATTTGGCAGCTTTTTTTAAATTATTGATTTTTGTGGAACGTGAGCATTTTTAAGGCAGTGTAATAACAGATCAAGAAATGAAACAGTAATGATTCTTGGCGCTCAATGTAATAAAGATCGTACTCTAATTTTTCGTGAGCTTTCGCATCGTAAGGAAGACAAATTTGAGCGAGTCCAGTTATACCCGGTTTTACTAAATTTCTCTGATTATAATCTAAAATTTCTTTTTCAAAAACTTCTACGAATTCAGGTCTTTCAGGGCGAGGACCAACAAACGACATATCACCTGAGAGAACGTTGAATAATTGAGGAAGCTCATCTAAGTGACTTGCTCTTAAAAATTTTCCTAAGACAGTTACACGAGGATCGTTTTTAACAGAAAACATTGGACCAGATTTCGCTTCAGCGTCTTCTACCATTGATCTGAATTTATAAACTTTGAAGAGTTTGCCATTTTTTCCAACTCTTGTTTGAGAGTAAAAAACTTTTCCTCCAGTAGTCACTTTAATTGCTAATGCAATTATTGTCATAATCGATCCAAATAATAAAAGAAGCGTGATCGCCAAAAGCGTATCAAGAGCAGATAGTGATTTTTCACCAATCGTCACTTTCTTAAAAAGCTTGCTCTCCGTAAAAAAGAACGAAGACATGTTAAATTGGGTAATTTTTAATCCATTTGAGCTAGCGGCTAAGTGATTCATAAGAACTTCCTCAATTTAAAAAAGCCTAGTGCCTTTTATCGTGTACCTTCAAAAACTTCAACTAGAATAATCAGTTGCTAAAATATATTAATGCTTATACAAAAACTCTTTACTTCATTGGAAAACTAACAAAATAATAATTAAATATTTATTATGTTTTTAATTTTTTTTCCCATTCAATGGCCGATTTTACAATGTAAGAGAGGTCATCATAGCGAGGTGACCATCCGAGAACAGTCTTAATTTTCTGAGCCTTTGAAATTAAATTGATCGCGTCTCCGGCCCTTCTTGGAGAAATACTTACATTGAGCTTTTTCTCAGAAATACGTTCAACTTCATCTAGAACTTGCTTCACAGAAAAACCATGGCCATAGCCACAATTTAAAATCTGCGATTTTTTTTCATTTGCTAAGTAGTTGAGAGCATCAAGATGCGCTTGGGCCAAATCATCCACGTGAATATAATCACGAATACAAGTTCCATCAGGTGTTGGGTAATCATCTCCAAAAATGGACATTCCTTCTCTTTTACCCGCGACAACTTCTGCAGCTGTTTTTAATAAATGCGTGGCCCTAGGAGTTGACTGGCCAATGAGTCCTGTTCCACTAGCACCAGCTACGTTAAAATACCTAAGAGCTACATAAGAGAAGTCATGAGCGTTTGATACATCTTCTAGCATCCACTCTGTCATAAGTTTTGAGCGGCCGTAAGGATTAATGGGATTCGTTCGTGTCTCTTCTGAAGCAATACCACTTTCAGGTAATCCATAAACAGCAGCGGTTGATGAAAATATAAATTTTTTCGTTCCATATTTAAGACATGTTTTTATAAGCTTAAAAGTATTTTCAGTATTATTTTGATAATACAAAGTAGGATTTGTGACACTTTCTGGAACAACAATACTTCCAGCAAAATTTAATACAGCATCGATCTTGTTAGTCGAAAATATTTTATCGAGCAATTCTTGATCACCAAGATCGCCCACAATTAATTCTCCATGCAGGATATTTTCACGTCGACCAGTCGAGAGGTTATCGAGGATTATAATATCAGTCGATACTTTTCCCAATAAGCTAATGACATGTGAGCCAATATAGCCAGCTCCGCCCGTTACTAAAATCTTCATAAAGGTTTCCTTCATTTTTTTGTAATAGTAACTTTAAATTGTTCGGAATTTTTAAGAGTTGAAAAAATTACATGGTGATTTTTTGATTTTGAATAGCAAAATTTGCAAGGCAGTGCCTATAACACTGCCCTCTAAGACTTTTTAAGCAGGAAGAATACCACACTTAGACCCTTTGTCTTTATTAGGTCTAAAACGGCTATTTAACTCAGCGATGAGCCAGCTAGGAGTTATATGCTTATGAAGAAAAATAATCTTCCCATCACGCTCAGTCTCTTCATGAATCACTTTTAAATCTTCAATGACGGCGTCATCATGGTGAAGGGGCTCGTGCTTTTTTTTCATCTTCTTTTTTATATGTTTCATAATATTTTTCATTGTTGCACCTCTTAGTCTAAAAAAGAGCAATCCTCATGCCAAAATTAAGTTATGAAAAATATTTGCAGGACTTATATGTGTGAGACTATTTGGGGCTAATTGGGATTACTCTATAGTAAAATTCTTAGGTCAGTTACTGATTTTATTTCATCGCGGATTTTAGCAGCATCTTCAAAACGCAAGTCGCGTGATGCTTCTTTCATTATTTTTTTTAACTCTTCTATTCGTTTATCTAAGCTTTCTGCAGTTAAATGCTCGGTTGAAACTTTCTTCTTATCGCCTTTACCTTTTTTAGCTCCACGTAAAGTTTCAATGACACCTCCACTAACACTTTTTTTAATAGTGGTTGGAGTGATGCCGTTTAACTTGTTATGTTCTTCCTGAATTTTTCTCCTGCGTTCTGTTTCACTTATCGCGCGGGCCATACTCTTGGTTGTTTTATAAGCGTATAAAATTACTTTTCCTTCAGAGTTACGAGCGGCCCGTCCCATAGTTTGAATCAACGATCGTTCAGAACGCAAGAAGCCTTCTTTGTCGGCATCTAAAATTCCCACGAGAGAGACTTCAGGAATATCTAATCCCTCTCGCAAAAGGTTGATACCAACGAGTACATCAAATTCTCCAAGGCGCAGGTCGCGGATAATTTCCATGCGCTCAAGCGTATCAATATCAGAATGCAAGTACCGAACTCTGAGTCCACTAGAAGCAAAATATTTGGTGAGCTCTTCGGCGAGTTTTTTTGTTAGAGTTGTCACTAAAACGCGTGCACCTTTTTTAATGACATTACGGGCCTCTTTGAGCAGATCATCAACTTGAGTTTCAGCACTGCGAATTTCAATGACTGGATCTAGTAAACCCGTTGGACGAATAATCTGTTCGACATACTCTCCATTAGTTTTTTCTAATTCATAATTTCCAGGAGTCGCAGAAACATACATCGTTAAATCTTGGCGCTCCTCGAATTCTTCAAACTTCAGTGGACGGTTATCAAGCGCTGATGGAAGGCGGAATCCATAATTCACTAGATTTTCTTTTCTCGCTCTATCTCCGCGGTACATGCCTCCGGCCTGAGAGACCGTGATGTGAGATTCATCGATGATCATTAAAAAATCGCGGTCAAAATAATCAATCAGTGTTGGTGGCGGGTCGCCAGGATTCGCTCCCGTTAAGTGCCTTGAGTAGTTTTCAATGCCTGAACAAAAACCTAATTCTTCCATCATCTCGATGTCATAAAGGGTTCGCTGTTCTATGCGTTGGCGCTCAAGAAGTTTATCTTCTTTGATAAATTCCCCAATGCGAGAGCGCAGCTCAATTTTGATAGCTTCAATTGCTGATTTCATGCGATCTGCACTTACAACATAATGGGACTTGGGATAAATGGTTTCTTTTTTCAAACTCTCAATTATTTTTCCGCGCAAAGGATCGACAATGGAAATCGAATCCACTTCATCGCCAAAAAATTCTACGCGTACAACATTGCTTTCTTCGTGAGCTGGAAAAACTTCAACGATATCTCCACGCACACGAAAACAACCGCGAGAAAAATCAATATCATTACGCTCGTACTGAATGGCGACGAGAGTTTTTAGGAAATCATCGCGATCGAGAGTCTCACCGACTTCGATGCTGGCCTTCATAGAAGAGTATTCTTCTTTAGACCCGATACCATAAATACATGAAACAGAAGCGACCACGATGACATCATCACGCTCTATAAGACTGCGAGTAGCGCTGTGGCGGAGTTTTTCAATTTCATCATTAACGGCAGAATCTTTTTCTATATAGGTATCAGTCCCGGCCACATAAGCCTCGGGTTGATAGTAATCATAGTAGGAAACAAAATATTCGACGGCGTTATTGGGAAAAAACTCTTTGAATTCTGCGTACAACTGTGCCGCAAGAGTTTTATTATGGGCCATGACTAAAGTTTTTTTACCTAAAGACTGTATGACGTTAGCCATAGTAAAAGTTTTACCAGAGCCAGTTACCCCTAAGAGCGTTTGCTTTTTTTTCCCCTCGTTAAAACCCGCTATAAGTTCGGCGATTGCGCGAGGCTGATCCCCCGCTGGAGGAAAGGGATTAACAAGATTAAAAACAGCATTTGCTGCCGTTTTTTTTTGTGGTTTTTTGGGCGATTTGTCTTTATTCATATAATTTAAAAGTCTAGGATTACTCCATGAAAAATATACTCCCGAGCCCGTTGCAATACAAAAAAAATAAACTTACCTTTGATGGCATAGCCTTAGACAAAATCGCCCAAAAGCACGCCACTCCCTTTTACTTATATAGCAAAAAGACCTTAGATTTTTATTATAAAAGCTTTTACAGCAACGCTCTAAAGCACGGCATCCCCGAGCCTCTAGTGTGTTATGCGGTTAAGGCCAATGGAAATTTAGAAATCTTAAAAAGATTAAAAACTCTTGGAAGTGGTGCAGACGTTGTGTCTGTTGGGGAGCTTAAAAAAGCCCTGAAAGCAGGAATAACTCCTGACAAGATAGTTTTTTCGGGAGTTGCTAAATCAGAAGCTGAAATACGTTATGCACTCAAGTGTGGAAAAACTGGAATTTACTCTTTTAACGTAGAATCGATCGAAGAGTTAGAATTGATCAATCAAATAGCTAAACAAGAAAAGAAAAAAGCACGCGTAGCTTTTAGACTTAATCCTCAAGTAAACGCTAAAACTCATAAACATATCTCTACTGGAAATAAAACGCATAAATTTGGATTATTAAAATCTGATATTTCCGAAGCGTTATCCGTTAAAGAATTTTGGACTCATACAAATCTAGTGGGACTCTCAATTCATATTGGCAGTCAGCTCACAGATATGAAAGCAACTGTTGCGGCCATAAAAGAGCTTTCTAATCTTGCTCTTACAATTGATCACCCTTTAGAATTTTTAGATGTTGGAGGTGGACTTGGAATCGATTATACCGATGAAGAACGCACAAAGCTTGCGTCTATCGATTATTATATGAAAATTGTGAGTGATGCTCTTCAACAATTTTATTATTCAAAAGTTGATAATTGTCCGCGCATTGTTTTTGAACCAGGAAGAATTCTTGTGGGAAAAATGGGCGTCTTAGTTTCGCGTGTCGTACGTACGAAAACTTCAGATAATTGCCACTTTACAATTATCGATGCTGGAATGAATGATTTAATCAGACCTGCTCTTTATGAAGCTCATCACGAAGTATTGCCTGAAACAAAGTCTTCGAAAATGATTACAACTGATATCGTGGGTCCAATTTGTGAAACCAGTGATTGTTTTGGTTCAAAAAGAAAATTGCCTAGCATGAAAACTGGGGATCTTTTGGTTATTGATAATGCTGGAGCTTATGGACATACAATGGCCTCTCGCTATAATGAGCGAGAAATTGCATCAGAAGTCCTCCTATGATTTTCAATCGAGTTGTATTTTTATTAATTTTGATCTTTTGCCTATCACCTTGGGGCTCAGGGGCCATCGCTTTAGCTTTGGGCCTTGGTTTAAGCTTAACAATTAAAAATCCTTTTATAACTTACACAAAAAAATACACTTCACAGCTTTTGCAATACTCCGTTGTCGGCTTGGGTGCTGGCATGAATTTAAAAGTTATCGCTGCCGTGGGGATCGCAGGTATTGGCTACACAGTCATGGGAATTAGTTTTGCTTTTCTCATAGGATTTTTGCTTACAAAATTTTTAAAAACAAATTTTTATGTCTCAACCCTAATTACTGCCGGGACGGCCATTTGTGGAGGATCTGCAATCGCAGCAATCGCTCCCGTGATAAATGCGAGCGAAGAAGATATTTCGGTTTCACTCGCTGCTGTTTTTATATTAAATGCTGTTGCTCTTTTTATTTTTCCTCCAATCGGACACTTTTTATCCATGACTCAACACCAGTTTGGACTTTGGTCGGCACTAGCGATTCATGATACGAGTTCAGTTGTAGGAGCGGGATTGAGTTATGGAGCTGAAGCTCTCTCTGTGGCAACAACTATTAAGTTAGCTCGGGCGCTTTGGATTATTCCAGTATCTTTTTTTATTGCCATTTACATGAGTAAACAAATGACGCAAACAAGTTCAAAAAAAGCAAAGCGTCCGTGGTTTATTTTAGGGTTTCTTTTTATGGCGGCCCTTGTGACCTGGATTCCACAAGCTCAGAGTTCAGGCTTACTCATTTCAAGTATCGCTAAGAAATTTTTGGTCGTTACACTTTTTTTTATTGGTAGTGGACTCTCTATTAAGTCACTTAAAATAGTTGGCGCAAAACCTCTCGTTCTCGCTTTCAGTCTCTGGGTTATTGTAGCGAGCACAACTCTACTCGCTATTAAATTGAATCTCATTTATTAAAGAGTTTTTAGAAATTGCTCACGGGGAAAACGAACTCGTGGACCATACAATCCTCCATCTGCTCTTTTGCCTGCTCCCACAATCATCACAACTTTGGCACTTCTTGATAATCCCATCGCATCTTTGACTTTGCATGAATCATATCCTTCCATCGGACATGTATCATAGCCGTGAGAGCGAAAGGCCAGCATGAGATTTTCGCTGGCGAGCGCGCATGATTTAATCGACCAGAGCGCAAGTCCTATTGAGCTGATAGGTTCACGAGGAACAACTTTAAACATTCCAACGACTGTATTAAAAAGCCATTTAAATGGAGTGAGTGAATTTAAAAATCCCACTGTATAAACAAAGGGTGCGAGCTTTGAGTAATAAACTAGAGCTGACTTAGGGGTTTCAACTGGCATAGTTTTAAAATACTCCAGCATCTGTTTGCAGTGAGCGCGCCAATGAGTGGGTTGAGCAACACAAACAATAAGCTCAGCTGCCGTTGCGGCCGCAGGTTGAGAAAAACAAGCATGAACAATATCTTTTTTAATGGAGTCTGTTTTTATGCGATAAAATTCCCACGTTTGTAAATTAGACGAATTTGGGGCCAGAAGCGCCATCTCTAAACAATCATCCACAATTACATCTGGAATTTGTTCAGTTGTAAATTTTCGCACAGATCTTCGGGCCTTGACTAATTCGCGGAAGGCATCAGGATTGTAATAATCAGCACCCTCTTTTTGGAATTGATCATTTCCAGTAAAACTTCCATTCATTTCTGTGAAGACATTTTTTTTATCTGACATTTTATTTATAACTCCAAGTTACACTTCCATCTGGATTGTCTTTAACCACAACTCCTAATTCTGTAAGTCGATTTCTGATTTCATCAGAGCGTCCCCAGTTTTTAGTCGCGCGCGCTTGTGTTCTTTCAACTAATAATTTTTCAATCTCAGCTTCGTTATTTCCTGAAACACCAGTCAGGTTTTTTCTGGCAAGATTAATTTCTGCGAGAATCTTTTTTGGATTGTCGTGCACTAGACCTGTGGCAAGCTTCACAAGCTCCACGCAAGCGTTTACGGCCTTAATATAATCGCTAGAGACACCAAGCTTTTCTAGGCGATTAAAATCTTTAATCACTCCAAAAAAAACTCCCAGCGCTCCGGGAACATTAAAGTCATTAGCAAGTTCATTTTTAATGGCCTCAATACTTTTATTTACTTTTTCAACTTCGTTAGCATCATTTACCGCTTGCGGTTTCACGGCTTCTAGACTCGCCGTGAATTCATGAATGCGTTCAACTTCTCCAATCCCTTTTGTGATCGCTTCATCCGTCCAATCAAGTTTTGATCTATAGTGAACTGATAAAAGAATTTGGCGAAGTACGTGCCCAGAATAATTTTTTACGAAATCACGAATAGTCACTACGTTTCCAAGCGACTTACTCATTTTTTCCGAACCAAAATTTAAAAATTCATTATGGGCCCAGTTATGGCAAAACGGACAGCCGTTAGCGGCCTCTGATTGCGCGATTTCATTTTCATGATGAGGAAAAATTAAATCCACTCCACCGTGGTGAAGATCAATCGTTTTTCCTAAATGTTTTTTTGCCATTGCAGAACATTCAATATGCCATCCGGGGCGACCTTTCCCCCAAGGAGAATCCCAACTCCAACCTTCTTCAGGCTTAGCAGGTTTCCACAAAACGAAATCAGATGGATTTTTTTTATTAGCATCACTCTCCACTCGAATTCCGTGTTGAAGAGAATCGAGTTGAACTTTTGAGAGTTTTCCGTAATCTTTGAACATGGGAACATTATAGAGAACTTCAAAACTTTCATTTTCTTTTGGAACTGTATACCCGTAACCGTTTTTAATGAGGTCTTCAATCATCGAAATAATTTCAGGCATAGTCTCACTAACTGTCGGCATTACACTCGCTGGCAACATTCCTAAATAATCATAGTCCACTAAACATTCACGGATAAATTCATCTGCATGCTCTTTTGGATGAATGCCACGAACGCGCGCAGCCTCTAGGATTTTATCGTCAACATCAGTAAAGTTTCGAACAAATTTTACGTTGTAGCCTAATGCCTTTAATGATCGATGAAAGAGATCGGCCACAACAGCAGCACGAGCGTTTCCCACGTGCAAAAAATTATAAGTGGTTGGTCCACAACTATAAAATTTTACTTCATTAGGCGAGATTGGTTTGAAAGTTTCTTTTTGTCTGGTGAGATTGTTAAAAAGTTTGATTTCCATGAATATTCCCAAAGCGTGTTAGACCAAAACGATAGTTTCTAGTCTAACATAATAAGCTATTGGAAATAAGAGTTAATTTTTTCGTTGATGGTATTTTTATCGATCTTGTTTGTTAAAGAAAACTCTTGCGCCAAAAGCTCACGGCACTGATCGAGCATTTTCTTTTCACCAAAACTAAGCGCTTTTTTATCTTTTAAAAGAAATAACTGACGAAGAACTTCTGCGATTTCAACAACTGATCCCGTTTTAATTTTTGCTGAATACTCTCTATAGCGACGATTCCAAGTTGAGTTATCGACCTTAACGTCGTGGTCTGTAAGGAGCTTGTAGACGATTTCGACTTCTTCATCGCCCACTAGACCGCGAATACCTGTTTCGCTATCAGTTGGAACCATGACCGTCATACCATTTGCTAGAATTTTAATGATATAAAAAGTCTTGGTTTGTGCACCCATTTCTCTTTCTTCAATGTCACAAATCTGACCGACACCGTGGCCGGGACAAACTGCATAATCGCCGATTGAAAACATTTAGACCTCCAAAAACTTTTACTACGGCTCACTATAACGCATTAGTTCGTGAGGCTCAATGAACCCTGTAATTTCTACATATCTAGCTTAAATTTAAAAGATTTTAGGGTAAGAGCTCGCCCATTCTACCCGTTAAGGCCTCAATGGCAACAGAAGTCTTCATCCAAAAAAATTCAAAGACTAATCCATTATCCTGCCCAGTTGAATGCACAGTGTGTGCCCATGAATCCGGCAGATCGTTTTTCTCTATAGAATAGTAGTGACGGTGGTTCGTTTCAGGGCGATCTTTCCTCTGATAATAGGTCTCTCCTAATTTTTTCGTGATATCCGATGGTGTAAAAACAAGCCCCGACTCTTCATAAATTTCGCGTAAAAGTGCCTCAACTAAATCTTCGCCTGGGTCAACTGTCCCCCCGATGACTTGGGTTTCGGCTTCGGGAAAATCACGGTGACTGAAGACGAGAACTTCGGAGTTATTGTGGCGGAGGATGTATATGAGGACTTTGGTTTTGGTGATCATAGTAAAAATAAAAAGGCCCAGTGAACTGGGCCTTCTTTTATAATTTGAAAAATAGTTTAAAAACTAGTAACGAGCAAGAACATCATTCTTATCGAAGAAGTAATTGATCTCTCTGTCTGCAGCTGCTTGAGAATCAGATCCATGAACAGCATTGGCTTCGATAGATTTTGCATAAAGTTTACGAAGAGTTCCTTCTTCAGCGTTCGCAGGATTTGTTGCTCCCATGAGTTTACGGTTTTTTTCTACAGCGTTTTCACCTTCAAGAACCATAAGAACTACTGGTCCTTCAGTCATGAAACCAACAAGAGAACCAAAAAATGGTCTTTCTTTGTGTTCGATATAAAATCCTTCTGCTTTTTCTTTAGATAAGTGAGTAAGTTTTAGAGCAGAGATGCGTAGGCCTTCTTTTTCGAAACGAGCGATGATGTTTCCGATGTTGTTGTCGCTCACTGCATTTGGCTTAATGATTGAAAATGTTCTTTCCATTTGTATTTCTCCTTTTAAGAAACTGATTAATTTTTTAACTACTTATTTCTGATAGTAATATTTTTTGCTTTCATCGCTTCTTCAAGTTTTGAAGCAAGATCAGCTGGTGACTTCGCCACAGTGATACCACATTCTTCTAAAACTTTAAACTTCGCTGCAGCTGTATCGTCTTCTCCAGAGATTAGCGCACCTGCGTGCCCCATTCTCTTTCCTTTTGGAGCTGCTGCTCCTGCGATAAATCCTACAACTGGTTTTTTCATGTTCTTTTGAATCCATCTCGCTGCATCTGTTTCAGCAGAGCCTCCGATTTCTCCTATCATGATAACTCCATCAGTGTCCGGATCTTTATTGAACATATCTAAAACGTCGATAAAGTTTGTGCCGTTAACTGGGTCACCACCTATTCCAACACAAGTTGATTGGCCTATGCCGCGAGCTGTTAATTGTCCAACAGCTTCGTAAGTTAGAGTTCCAGAACGAGAGATAATCCCGATTCTTCCAGGAAGGTGAATATGCCCTGGCATAATTCCGATTTTACATTGTCCTGGAGTGATAACTCCTGGACAGTTAGGACCTATTAGGCGGCACTCAGGTGAGCGAGCAAGAGCTCCTTTAACTTTAACCATATCTAAAATAGGAATCCCTTCAGTGATACAGATGATGATAGGAAGTTTTGCATCGATACATTCAAGAATTGCGTCAGCTGCGAATGGAGGTGGAACAAAAACCATTGCGGCATTTGCTTGTGTCGTTTTTATTGCTTCTTTAACAGTATTATAAACCGGCCATCCTTCATGAACAGTTCCACCTTTACCAGGAGTCACACCACCGACAACATTTGTGCCGTATTCTTGTGATTGTTTCGTGTGGAAAGTTCCTTGTTTACCAGTGATACCGATAGTAATTAAACGTGTATTTTTATCAATCATGATAGACATTGATTACGCTCCCTTTGCTGCGGCAACGACTTTTTTAGCAGCGTCACCTAAATCAGATGCTGCAGTAATAGCAAGACCAGATTCATTTAAGATTTTTTTACCAAGCTCAACGTTTGTTCCTTCAAGACGAACCACTAGAGGTACGCTTAGAGAAACCGCTTTCGCTGCTGCAATTACACCTTCAGCAATAATGTCACACTTCATGATTCCACCGAAGATATTAACAAGGATTGCTTTTACATTAGGATCAGAAAGAATGATTCTAAAAGCTTGCTCTACAGCTTCTTTCGTAGCTCCCCCGCCCACGTCTAAAAAGTTAGCAGCGTTTCCACCGTGAAGTTGAATAATGTCTAGTGTAGACATCGCAAGCCCTGCTCCGTTTACAAGACACCCGATATTTCCATCAAGTTCAATGTATGAAAGACCATATTTTGAAGCTTCAACTTCTTTTGCTGATTCTTCAGTAAGGTCTCTGTATGCTGCAATTTCTGGATGTCTAAAAAGTGCGTTTTCATCAAAGTTTAATTTCGCATCAAGAGCGATCATTTGATTGTCAGCTGTTAATACAAGAGGGTTAATCTCTGCGATTGAACAATCTGAATCAGTGTAAAGTTTGTAGAGACCTTTATAAAAAGCGTCTGCTTCTTTTGCTTGAACAGCATCTAGGCCTAAAGCATTTGATAGAAGTCTTCCGATGTATGGTTGGTATCCAGTTGATGGATCAACTGCAACTTTGATAATAGCATCTGGATTTTTGTGAGCGATCTCTTCGATTTCTACTCCACCTTCTTTTGATGCCATAAAAGTAATTTTAGAATTATTTCTGTCGAGAACGATCCCTAAGTAAAATTCACTAGCGATGTTACAGCCTTCTTCGATAAGAAGTGTGTTAACTTTTTTTCCTTCTGGACCCGTTTGGTGAGTAACAAGTGTTGAGTGAAGAATGTCTGTTGCATAATTACGAACTTCGTCTAATGACTTAGCAAGCTTTACACCACCAGCTTTACCTCTACCACCAGCGTGAATTTGTGCTTTAACAACCCAAATTTTTCCGCCAAGCTTTTCAGCCCCTTTTACTGCCTCTTCCACAGTTTTTGCGACTTCACCTTTTAAAACTTTAATACCAAATTTGCGCATCAAATCTTTTGCTTGATACTCATGGACGTTCATAGAATCTCCTCGAAGCTTCGTTATGCGATATAATCATGTTGTGAGACGTTGATCATAGTAATAGTGCAGATGAAGATCCAAAAGGAACAACGCCCAATTCCTTGCTAAATAAACGCAAAAATAATTAAATATTAACCATGTTTAGCCTCTCTAACTTTATAGGTGACCTATGCAAAGCAAAAAATATTACTCTCTTGAACCTGCGCGCTTCAAGCTTGATGGTGGTGCAATGTTTGGAATTATTCCAAAACCCCTCTGGCACAAAGTTCATCCGGCCGATGAAATGAACCGCATCGAGCTTGCCTTGCGTTTGGTTTTGATAGTGACTGATACCAAAAAAATTCTTATTGATACAGGAATCGGCGATTATCACGGTGAAAAGTTTGATCAACGCTTTGCTGTAGTCGGCGGTCAGTCTCCATTGGAGAAATCCCTAGAATCCATAGGAATTTCCCCTTCCGAAATTACGGATTTAGTTATTTCTCATCTGCACTTTGATCACGTTGGTGGAATCGGAAAGTTAGTTAATGGAGTAATGGAGCCAGTATTAAAAAAGGCTCAAGTGCATCTGCATAAAAAACATTATGAGTACTCTCTCGCACCCACAGAGCGCGATACGGGCTCTTTTCACATTGAATATTTTAAACCGATTATCAAATGGTACGAAGAGCATAAACAAATTCATTGGGTCGATGGAATGGAGGGTGTCTTAATGCCAGAGCTAAATTTTAAATGCTCAATGGGCCACACACCTTTTTTGCTTCATGCCTACGATGATAAATTCATTTATATGGCCGATCTTATTCCTACAAGCAATCACGTCAGCATTCCTTGGGTTATGGGTTATGATATTTCCCCTGGAGTCACGACAGTTGATAAAAAAAATTTCCTACAATTTATAAATGAAAAAAATCTCGTGATGATCTTCGAACATGATCCGCAATTCTATGGAAGTACGGTGAAAAAAACTGAAAAGAATGAGTATGTTTGCGGCGAAAAATTAGCGTACGTTCCTACTCCTGCGTATTCCATTTTATCATTATAATATAAGCGTATTAGTTTTCTTTGATCACTTTATGAAAATATTCCTTAGTGGACTCTAACTAAGGAATATAGTCATGCGAATATTTATAATACTAATCTTGTGCTTGATCTTAATGAATTCTTCATATGCTGCCGAAAAAAAATTGCGCTGGAAAATCACAAATCCCACGTGGACTGAAGATTTTGAGCTCCAGTATCAAAACTTTATTCATACCATGGGTGTGGCCCGAAAAAATAATGCCTGTCACACGACCGATCAATGCCTAAGAAGCAATCTTGCCAATCCTCTCTATGCTGCAAAAAATCCAGCGGGCTTACAAAGTATTTTTTCTGACTGCGCGGACTTACCTTATGTTTTAAGAGCGTATTTTGCTTGGATGAATGATTTGCCATTCACCTTTCCTACCGATCTAGTGGAGGCAAAAAGTTTTACCAGAAATAAATCTGATATTCGCTATAGCCGATATGGAAATATTATTACCCAAAAAAGAATCATTCGCTCTGGCGATAATATTAATTCTGTTTTAGAAGATGTCGTCAATAGTACCTCAACAGCAAGCTTCAGAACGAATGTGACAAAATATGATTCGGGAAATCTTTTTCGCGACACTTATCCTACCAACATAAATCGCAATGCGATTACTCCAGGTACCATTGTTTATGATCCCAATGGACATGTAGCTGTAGTATACGAAATCACCAAGACGGGGCAAATTCATTTAATCGACGCGCATCCGGATAATTCGTTAACGACCATTACCTATGGTGAAAAATTCGCGCGAACTGGAGTGAAAACCGCTGGAGGATTTTCCAACTTCCGGCCTTTTTCTTATGAAAATGGAAATGTAACTCCTAAAAGAAATTCTGAACTTCCTAACTTCTCCCTTATTCAATATCAAAAAGATCCCTACATCTATAAGGGCGAAATCGTCAGCTTCTATGAATATGTACGTCTGGTGATGGCCGATGGTGATATTATTTTTAATCCAGTTTCTGAATTAAAAGATTATATGAATGAATTATGCCTAGACATAAAATACCGCGAAGATGCTGTCAATATCGCTCTTAAAAATAAAATTGATCAACAGTCTCACCCTTATCTACTACCGGCCAATATTTATGGTTCAGATGGAGATTGGGAAGCCTATGCCACTCCAGCAAGAGACGCACGATTTAAAGCAAGTTTACGTGAGGTAAAAAAATACTTAACAAAAGTTTTTGAAGGACAAATTGATCGAAGTATAAAAATTAATTATCAAGGCGATGATTTAAAAACCCAGTTGCGAGAAGTGTATTTAACTATCACTCGCTCTTGCAGCATTCATCCAACAACAAATCTCACAATGAATTTAGATGATGTTCTTCAGAATATACTTGCTCTTTCTTTTGATCCTTATCACTGTGCAAGTTTGCGTTGGGGAATAATCGGAGACCAAAACTGTCAGAGTTCTACTAATAAAAATAAATGGTATTACGCTGAACAAGGACTACGCAACCGAGTGGATCGAGATTATTCGATTAAAACAGATTTTAGTGTAGACGATCTTCCCAATGCTCCAGCTTCACAGGTAGAAAAACCTGACTTAAGCCTAGATCAATTGTTAGAAATACCGAGGGAGAATTAAGTTATTTAGAAATTTTTGAAATCTGCTCATCGAGCTTTTTAATATTCAAATCAATTTGCAATTTGATAGAGCGCGCTCTTTTATCAAATTCACTTCTGAGGTCTAATTTATCTTTGTCGGTGAGCTTTTTAAATTTTTGAGTCTTAGTAATCATGTCAGAGGCCATCTCGCCGATTTGTTTTCCTAGCAGCACTTGTTCACGATAAGGGGCAACTACATTAGTTTTTTCGAGTTCACCAAACATAGGATCGCGAGCAAGCTCCGAAGCTTTGACGACTAGGGCCTGCAATAAGGGAGAAATTTCTTTAATAAATTTTCCTTCAAAAGAAGCCATTGCTTTGCCAGTTTTGGCCTTCTCTAATTCCATTAAATAATTTTGTGAAGTGGCATTTAAGAGAGATTCAAAAGTTCTGATGCGCTCAAGTTTGTCTTGAAAGGGTTTTAACATCTCACTTACAATAGAGGCCCCATATTCGTCCATTTTTTTCTCAAATTCTCTCGGTGTCCCAGGATAAATAAGAGTGGTGCCATCAAAGCTATAAGACTTATTCAAAGAGCTAAAAAATTTAAAAGTACTAAGCTTTTTAAAATGGCGATTGATGAAATGAGTTTCTCTTCCTTCCACATGTACTTGATATTCACCAGGCAAAAATTTCGAACCTTCCGTTAAAAACATGCGAGTGAATTTTCCGATGTGATTTTTAAGCTCACCTTTAACAGTAAGAACGACATTTTCTGTTCCTAATACACGCTTAGGAATAGAAGTCAGTTTTATGACGGTGTTTATTTCACCTGATTTATTTGTGCTGGCCCATAGATTTAGGCTATCCAAAGAAAGTGCCATATCCACTTCGAAATTAGGAGTGTTTTTTGTCGCAGTCATTTCCAACTTTTCTAAGTATACCGGCATAATGCCTTTTATGCGCATTTGAATACCAGCGTCTTTTTCATTGGTCACAAACCAAGCAACAATCATCATAAAAAGAGCAGCCGTTAATGCCAAAAAATATTTCGAAAGCTGAGATTTTTTTTGAGCTTGCTGAAAACGGATCTTGTTAACTCCCGTGGGATCAATAATTGCGTCTAATGGGATGGGCGGCGGAAGATCATCGTCAAAGAGTGTATCGTCTTGCGCCTCAATGGGGGCCTTAGGTAAAGTAGGAATATGTGGCAATGGCGGTGGTGAGGCTTCATCTTTAATTGGTTTGGCCGGTTTTGCTACTGGTATTTTTGGCATGGGCTTAGGAAGCTCAATTTCAGTTTTTGCTGAAATCGTTTTTGCGAGTTCCGGATGAAATAAAAAAGTAAAAGTCCCAACTTTAGAAATGGGCTCCCACTTCTGCGTTCCTTCTTTCCAGACAAGAGTTGAAGCTATTATTTCTTTGGTTTGATAAAACTCGGCCATCTCTTCAACACTGAAGGGGCCGAGGTGATGCGTGCCTTTAAATACAAACCATTCTTTATTCATTTAATAAAATAATGATATACTGACTTCATCGTTTTGAGCAAACCATAAAAGGATTTTCTTATGCAAAACCGGACAGCCGCAGCTAGAGACCTAGAAAGAATTATCAACAATCGAACTGAAGTGCAGTCGGCGGATATCCTCTTTCTTAAATTCTCGTCTGATATAGGCACAATTAGAAATGCCGGTCGTCGTGGATCACTCTATGCTCCAGAGGCCATTTTATCGGTTGTCAAGAAGCTTGCTTGCCACAATCTTTCAAAGTGGTCCGATGTCGAACTGGCCAATCCAGCGCTTGAATCTGAAAATTTTGAAGAAGCTCAAGTTAAGCTTTCTGCTCACATTCAAAAAATATTAACTGAACAAAAGCGAGCGCAAAAATTTATTTATCTTGGTGGCGGTCACGATTATATCTATCCCACTGTTAAGGCCATTAATCACAGTTCGAAAAAATGTGTGATTATTAACCTCGATGCTCACCTCGACACCAGAACAGATAAAGAAGCCAACTCCGGAACTCCCTTCCGCCAAATTGCCCGTGAATTTGAAGGAGAGGTCGAAATTGTTCAATTGGGGATTCACGATTTTGCCAATTCCATCACGACGATGAGCAATTTAGAAAAAGGAAAAGAAATTGTTGCGACTTATGAAGATGTGCGCTTTGGTTCCAAAGATTTTACTGAAACAGAAAAATTCTTAGAAAGGGTCATCCCCTTTCAAAAAGATACAACTTATATTTTTTCACTCGATGCTGATGTCATGGAAGCTGGAATCATGGAAGGCGTTAGTGCCGTCAATCACCGAGGATTGCCCTACGATTTTATCGAAGATGTATTGCTTTATGCTATTGATAAACTTCACTGCCAGCATTTTGGAATTTTTGAATACAATCCAGTCTACGATAATCTCTCGCAAAAAGGTGCTCGCACCCTTGCAGCCCTTATTTATCAAATAATGGATGAGAGAACTTTATTAATTGATTAAAGAATTTATGAGCGAAGACGAATTATAATCAATCAGTTTCTGTCGCACCTAAAATATCTGCTGCTCGCCAGTTAGGAAGATCTTCAATAAGACCCGCAAGAAGAAAATCAAACTTCTGTTGTGCCTTTGCATGGCGAGAAAAATCGGAAACACCATCTGCAGTCGCGCGCCACTGACTCGATTGAGCGAGTCGACCTCTTAGAGCGGCCGTGAATAAATCAATCCAGGTCGGAGCGGTAAAAGTAAAATTCAGAGAGATCGCGTCACTCATCGCCTCTGTAGAATGCCAGCTTCCTCTAGGAACAAATAAAAGAGATCCGGCCTTCAATTCTATTGGATTAATATCTGTTGGCATGCATTCAGGCATAGGAGTTTCTAAATAACTCTCTAATTCAGGATCGCAAGGCAATCCCATCGTGTGCCTGGTCATGGGATTGGCCACATGTAAATTAGGAGCAATCCACCATCTTTTTGTTCCTGATATTTGTAAAACAAAATTAATATTTTGATCAAAATGCGCTGCTGTTCCTCCTCCTTCTGGAGATGCATAGATTAGACAGCGTCCATTGGTTAGAGCCGACAATCCAAGATTTAAACGCAGCTCTTCTAGCCAATTTGTTAATACGGGAGAAATTTTGTTGGCATGATTAAACAAGAGTCCCATTCCGTTATCAAAAAGTTTTTTAGCATCTTTAGGAGTTGTGTCAATCGAGCTGGCTTCATCCCTAACATCTGGCAAATGAGCTTGAATAAGATCTGGCCAAGATTTTAACAACACCTCAAGTGATTCTAAAAAAGGCAAACTTGTTAATTCGGAAATAGTTACATTTAATCCGTGCACAACAAAGGGAGCATTATTCTCATATGCTTCGAAAAATTCTGAATTAGTTTTAGGATGCGTAAGAGCTGATAGGACTGATTCCATATATACCTTGATCAAAATTATTCATCAGAATAAATCGTTATTTTAAAAATTATTTACCATAGCAGTGAAAGCCTTGGCTTAAAAATGTATTTATTATAGGTATTTCCATGACTAACCATGTAGGAAGTAAAATACAAAAGATTCTAATGTCAGGTATCGGAATAGAACGAACATTGCGCAGGAAGTTTTATAATTTTTTCTAAATAAAGAGACTTCAGTTCTGCCCAACTAGCTTCAGCCGATTCTGCTTTGGCTTCATCTGTAAACCACCAATTGAGTTCTTCCCCACAACCATTGCCTGCCGGAATAGGCCTTTGCGGAACACATAGAGGACTATCGCTAGGGCACTTGATTCGAACATGGATATGGTCATCATGCCCCCACCATGCTCGCATTTTGTGCTGTTCTTCTGCTGTTAACTTTAGGGATCCAGAATTTAAACAAAGTTTTTTTTTAAAACTTGGATTAATAAAAATTCTTTCAACCGTTGAATCTTGGGCCATAAATTTAATTAATTTCAATTGGTCATCGCCTAATTCATCAATTGGTTTCATCTCTTTTGTTTCTAAATCACGCAGAGAAGGATGATCTTGGCTAGTTAGTATTTTAAACCAGACATCAACATCAAGTCCGCTCTGGTGAGAATTATGTCCAGAAAGCGTTGGCCCACCACGAGATTGAGAAAGATCCCCTATGATAATTTTTTTATTAGAATTGTAAAACTCTTCACCAGCTCGCGAGAGAAGTTTTATGAGATCAGGATGTCCCCAATAACGACCTCGCTTCATTTGCGAGAGAACTAATCCTTTCTCCATACCAGAGAAAGTCTGAGCGCCTTTAAGACAGCCCAAAGAATATTCGCCGATTGCTTCTGCCTTAGAATCAGTAGGCAATCTCGAAGATAAGCGGGTTGTGAAATCAGGCAAGTTATGACTACAGCTCATCATTGAAAATAAAGACACTGTTAAGATCAATATTTTATAGAACATTTTTTTAGAATCCTTTGTTACTTTCTTTAAAGATTTTAAATGAATCTGAAGGAATTAAGAGTTTCAAATCTCACTTAACAAAACTTATCTACCATTGATGGTGAGTGGAAAATTCATTAAGGATCATTAAAAATATTTTGAAGCCAGTGAAATATGGTCTAGTTCCTCAAAGGCAATATCTGAAAAAATCCTGGCACTCTCAGGGTCTCGTGATTTTAGTGCCTCAACAAATTTTAAACCCGCAAGCCGCCCTTTTTCCTCTGAGTCCGAAATATAAAATGTAAATTCCCGGGGAGACTGACATTTACAAAAAGAATTATACAACCCAACACCTACTGGAAATTCGGCAACATCATGATTAATTTCCACAAGCCTTTTTAAAAGCCACGACTCATGCTTGGCCTCTTCCATCGCAATTGTCTTCCACGCCTGGACTAAATCTTCAGGCACTTCATTGGCAAAAATTCGGGCTGCTTCCAAAAAAGCATAGTGGGCCTGCCTCTCAGCAAAAGCCGCTATTCTGATACGATCTACGATCCCTTCGATTGAGTTCAACGGTCTTGGCTTTAACGTAGTACCTATTTTAAAAGGTGACCAATCTAGGGATTCTGCAGGTGTAAATTTACTCATTTATTTCTCGATAGAGATTTAGGATTTTAACTGCCCGCAAGCTGCCAGAATATCACTTCCCTTTGTAGTCCTGATCATTGTTCTTAGCTTTCGTTCCACTAGCATTTCTTTGAAGTACTCCACTTTCTCATCTGATGGACGCTTGTATTTGCTTCCAGGGAAAGGATTAAATGGGATTATATTGATAGCGGCCTTTCTAAGACCTAGAAGCTCTTCGAGTTTATCGGCGTCTTCTAAACGATCGTTAAGACCATCTATCAAGAGGTATTCATAGACGATGAATTGTCTCTTCATCAAATCAAGACCATCAAGAGCTTCAAATATATCTTCAAGTGGAAAGTGCTGATTTATAGGAATCAATTCTTTTCTAATATCGTTAAAAGGTGAATGCAGAGAAAGTGCTATGTTAATTTTGGGAAAATTATTAAGTTTTTTAATTCCAGGCAAATAACCTGCAGTTGAAAGTGTCATTTGGCGTGGGCCCATTCCAAGGCCTAGTGGCTCCATCATAACATTGATGGCAGTTAGAACTTCATCTGCATTATGAAGAGGTTCGCCTTGTCCCATGAAAACAATATTGGGGGCCATAGTTTTCAGTCCCATAACATTTTCCAAGTACTTAGCAGCTACAATATATTGGCCAATAATTTCACTACTTTTTAAGTGTCTCGAGAGTCCCATTGTCCCCGTGTAACAGAAACTGCATTTCATCGCACAGCCAACCTGAGAAGAAAGGCAGACGGTAAAACGTTTATGAAAAGGGATGAGAACCGTTTCAACTGATTTTCCGTCCTTGAATCCCATCAGAAATTTTACCGTTCCATCGGGTGATTTAGAGACGGTGTCTATGGTTGGAAGATCAAAGTTAAAAGACTTTTCTAGAACAGCTAAAAGCTTTTTACCAATAGGCTGTTCGTGTTTGTTATTTTTGTAAAGATTACGAAAAATAGTCGTGGATAAATCAGTCGATAAATCTTTGCTCGAAAGAAAAGATTTAAGCTCTTCTAGGGATAGTTCATAAATAGATTTCTCAAGTGTCATATCGAGAAAATACTACTAATAGTAGACGACAGTAAAGAAATAATCGATAAGGTGTAAGAAAAAGCTGTTAATGGCTAATAAGGAAATAAGAACGCTCTTGCCTATTTTAAAATAAATCGATTTTAATTAATACAACCTGAAATATTTCCAACTTTATTTTTCAGTAATTTGGTTGTAAGTATTTATCACCAAATTAGATATTTGTTGACGTTTTCCCGAAGGCCATACAACTTCCATCCATGGAGCACTTGTCTTATTAGCTAATCCAATAATAATTCGACGGTCATGCAATGAAGATACACCGTTAGTTGGAAATAGTTCGCGAGTGAATTTTTTATTATCTTTCTCATAAATAACTTTTGCACCGATGGCATTTCTGTTGGATATAACGCCTATCAAATTTAAACCAACCCAATTATTTTTACGAGATATGATGTTTTCATACGCAGCTAAACGTGGCCGATGAAAATTACCGGTTAAAATTAATGGATTACCATTGTTTTTCATATCTAATAATGTGATTGTTCTAGAATTATCAATGTCAGATATACCTGATTCCACTGCCACATCGATGAATCGCTTATCTTTTTTCCAAAAAAGACATTTATGTTGATTTCCACCAAGCTCTAAATCTTTTGGAAATTGATCTGCGATGAACTTTTTTGCCTTAAAAATATTTGGCATTGATTCCCATGTGTTAACTATATACCAAGCATTGTTGGTTCCATTTTTAAATCCGGCCCCAACAATTAGATCAGTATTTCCATCTAAGTCAGGATCAAAAAATTTTGGACCCCACGAGTAACCGCAACGTCCAATATCATATTCATTTGATTTATTTTCAAAATGCTTACCATCAAAATTACTCCAAAAATAATTCATCCCGTGTCTATATGCCCCCTTACTGGTGTTACTAACATAAATACTTTGAAAGCCGGTTCCTTCAATATCTGTAAAATCCACACCCATTCCATTTCTCGCAAAGATATGCCCAAGTAATTCTTGCGTCACATTTTTAAAGGTTTTACCTGCCTGATTGAAATAAACTTTATCTCTACCGACATCATTGGCAAAATAGAGATCAGGATAACCATCATTATTTAAATCAGAAACCCCTATGGCGTGAGTAAATTCATTTGGCGCAAGGTTCATTGAATTTGTTATATCGGTAAAATTTTTTGCCATATTGTTTTGAAGGAAAATATTTTTTTTAGGGCTCTGGGAATAGATAAAATCTTTAGAGAGCACTACTTTATCTGGAATATCTTCGATGATTGGATAATTGGCGATTAATATATCTAAATAACCATCTCGGTTGTAATCTAGCAAGGCGATAGAAGTGGATCTGCCAGGATTTTTGATTTTATCGAGTCCGACTTGATCTGTAATATCTTCAAATCTTCCCCCCATATTTTTAAACAAAACAAAGGGAAAAAGTGATTTTTCAGTAATACCAAAGATATCTTCCTTCCCATCATTATCAAAATCTATAAAGACGGAAGTAACGATTTTGCTTGATATCTGTTCGTTAATTCCATATTTCGAAGTAACATTTTCAAATTTATTTCCTCCCAAGTTTTTATATAAAATAAAAGGAACGCGACTTCCAGATATCATTAAGTCAAAATAACCATCATTATCTAAATCTCCAACTGAGTAATTTGGTGCGGGGAAAGAATTAAAGAGAAAGGACTTAGTAGACATATCACTTAAGGTATTAGAAGCATCTTCCTCAAAAAAAAGCCCAAGTAACTTTGCATTGTTTTGGTAGTGAAAAGGTAAAGGAGGAAAGCTCCCGCTAATTTTTTGATATGAATCATACTTCATTGGATCTAAGTATGGCTTTGGGAAGTACCCCCAAAATATACCAATGATAACGACAATAACAGGTGAAAGAATTGTGCCTAACTTTGAAATTATTTTTATATCTTTTGCAAAGAGACAAGCGTTTGCAGCTGTGACAATATTGAGGGCAATCATAGAGCTTGCGCTTACGCTTAATGTTCTCAAAATAACATCGATGAAAGCAATAGCAAATCCAAAGAAGAGTAACCCTAATATATTAGAGGGAGTTGTTTGGGGATCAGTTAAAACATGGAATGTAAAAAGTAAGGTTAAGAAACTAAAAATAGTACCTACTTGAATTACAATGTAATGAGCACCAAGAAAATAAAAAATGGCAATAAAACCCAACAGGCTGATCCAATAGGCCAAAGAAGCAATAATTCTTCTGGAGAAAAAAGTAGTCATGGTTCCAATAACGATAATGTAAGGCACCCACCACTGTCGATCCGCTAATGCGATAACGGGAGTTGCATATACTCCCTCTCCCAGACAAATCATGATGACAACAGAAATGGCAGATGGATTAAAAATATGCTTATTGTTAAATCGGATTAAAAATCTCACTAACATGGCAATACTAATGGCTAAAGCATAGGTCCAGAATGAATAACCAGTTATAAAAATAAAAAGAGAAGTATTGATAAGTAGCGGAGTGATATTGAAAATAATTTTTTCTTTTTTTAGAATAAACTTGTAGCCAATGTAATTTAATAAATAAGCTAAAGCAGCGCTTTCTAAGTACCAGTCCCAGTATTTTGCAGCTTTAACATAATACATAATAATCAAGACATAAGAAAATTGCGCAAAGTAATGAAGTAACTGAGGAGGTTCAGGTATTTGCCACTTAACAATTGGCTTCTTGTAAGAAAAAAGCATTTTTGACTCTTGATCCAATTGAGTAATATCAAATATAGTCAAAATATATCACAAAATGACAGAAGGTGATAAAAAAATGAATAAAACATAATTAAACGTTGAACGCGCTATCAATGAAACTTCGGAGCTGATTATTGACCATAACCCGATCGAAAGTTGGGAGACCTCTTTAGTACTGCTTCATTTTTCCAAAAGTATGCTCTAAAGAGTGTTTTAACCTCTCAGTTGCACCCTCAAGCGCCTCAAGAAGATTACCTGCATTATTGGTCGCAACTAATGGCTGAGTACCACTTACTCTAGCTTCAATAAGGCAGCGCTTGTCCTCGTATCCTTTTTTGCCCGCATTTATATCGGTGAAGTGAACATCGACACGAGTGATGTGTTTTTCAAAATGTCCTAAAACATTTTTAACAATTTCTTCGACCTTTCCAGATTCTATTTGATCCTCTTGAGAGCCCAAAATATTGTGATCAACACTCACTTGAATTTGCATTTATTCCTCTCATGTTATTTTCTACGTCTTCGTTACAATATTGCCCCAAAAAAACTCATTTTTTCAAGATTTGTTAGAACTCAAATAGACCACGCAAGTAATGTGCCAGTCTTTCTTATGAATTGAATAAAACTATAGATGCAATAGAGCATAGAATTTTTTGTTTCTCTCTTAAAAGAAAAAAGCTAATATTTTATTTATGAAATATTTTTTAGTCTTTTATTTTCTATTTATTTCTGCCGGGGGTTTAATGGCAACTGAAGAGCCACAATATACTATTATTTCAAAAAATGAAGATTATGAAATACGTAAATATGGATCTGTAATAGTGGCCGAAACAATAGTGAATGATAATTTTGAAAATGCCGGTAATATAGCTTTTCGAATTCTTGCTGGATATATTTTTGGAGGCAATAAATCACAAACCAAAATTGAGATGACGGCTCCTGTTGGTCAGGTCGCTCAATCAAAATCAGAAAAAATAGAAATGACATCTCCGGTTTCTCAATATAAAAATCAGTCAGGATTTTTAGTTCAATTTACTATGCCAAAAAATTATACTCTCGAAAGCCTACCGACCCCAAACGACTCTCGAATTAAACTACGCGAAATCCCTCCTAGAAAGGTTGCTGTTTTTTCTTATTCGGGAACTTGGAGCGAGCCTCGTTATCTAGAAAAATTAGCTAAATTTCAAAGTGCCTTAAAACAAAATGGAATTCTCACTCAAGGCGAACCAATTTTCGCCAGATTTAATTCACCTTTTCAGCTCTGGTTTTTAAGGAGAAATGAAATTTGGATTGATTTAAGAGAATAATACCCTAATGGGTCGAAGCCCTTTTTAGTTCAACAATAATTAATGTTTCCGAAATAACAATCTTTCAACCTTTTCATAGACAAAGATGATATATCCCTCAACTTTAAAGTATTTTATTATTTGTATTCAAAACTATATACTTCAATCTCCGTTCGAAGAAAGTCTCGATGGAGATAGCTTGTGAAAATTAAAAAATTCAGTATATTCATTTTTATTTTTTTGTTTGGTGGATGCTTTACATGCATCGATGCTCAGGAAATTGATATTAATAAAGAGTTCAAATTATTAAAAGAAGAAATGGATACTGCACTCATCAATCAAGCAGATGTACTTTCTCCTCAAAGTTTTCAAGAAGCGAAATCTAATTTCGAAGAGGCCAAAAATAATTTAGAAAAACAAAAAACAATCAATAAAAGTATTGAACATCAGATATCAGTTGCTCGTGAATATCTTAGAAGCGCAAACAAAACAACCAATCTTATTCATCAACAAATTGGAGACGTTTTAAAAGCTAGAAAACTTGCAATTGTGGCGGGAGCTACTTTTTATTATCCAACAGATTTTGGGAAGGCTGATAATCTTCTCCAAAAGATTAGCACTGATCTTACAAATAACAATATTGAAGAGATGATGAAGAATCGAGCTAAACTTCAAGCGTCTTATTCAGATTTAGAATTGCGTGCAATTAAGCATCAAAATCTTGCGGTGGCGCGAATTACACTCATCAACGCCATTGAAGTTGGGGCTAGAAAATATGCTCCAGATAAATTTGAAAAGACTTTGCAGAAATATAAGGATGCTCTGGGATTTATTGGAGAACATCGACATGACGAATCTCAAATACAAAAGCGCGTGTTTGCTGTTAATGAAAGTGCGCGTGATCTTTTATCTACCACACAAAACATAGCTGCAAGTCGGCCTGTTGGAGTTGATATCTTTGAAGATCAAATAAGAGTGAAACAAAGTGCAGTTGTAAAGCAGCAAAAGAGTATTGATGAGAAAATTTTAGAAGTTCGTCGTAAATTTACTCGCGATGAAGCTGATATTGAAAAACATGGAGATACTTTGGTTATTCGTTTGAAAGGATTAAAATTTCCTCCAGCAAGATCGACGCTTAATGCTTCAAATCTTCGACTTTTAGGTATTCTTCAAAGAGTCGTTAGAGACTTTGGTCGTCATGGTATTGAAGTAGAAGGACATACTGATTCCGTTGGTAGTATGGCGTTCAATTCAAAATTGTCTAAAGAGCGCGCCCAGACTGTAAAAGATTATCTTCTGTCCATAGACGCAATTCCTGTCAAAAAAATTAAAGTGATTGGACGTGGGGAAGAAGTCCCACTCGCGACTAATAAAACTGTAGAAGGACGATCGCAAAATCGTCGCGCTGATATACTTATCAAACTTTAAATCATGAGAATGGGTTCTGAACTTAATAATATTGAATTAGATCAAGCACAAATAAAACTATTACCCGAATTACATCAGCCAATGTTCCAGAACTTTAGCTCCACATTTTATTTTTTAAATAATCAGTGATTTCGAATTGCGATGATTTTAAAACGTAAAAAAATGGTATCCACCAAATGAGGTCATTAAAAATAATGGTTACTCCAAACTTAGCATTAAAGACACCTGCATAATAGGCTTGAATAAATCCGATAGGTCCAAATATTTTTCCTAAAAATCCCACCATAACAATTGGCCAATGGGTTTTGGGATCACTCGCGGCTACCCAGTATCCAAGACCGTAGACTCCGACGATCATTCCTACACATTGCCAAACCCCAGGATAATTTATTCGAGGAAGTCTCGCAAAATCAAAAAGTAAATGAGGGAAAAAAATAATACAAGCTCCCCAAACTAAATTATAGATGGCGGCTGATTTCAGGATATAGGCTGATATTTTTTCTTCTGTCATCTCTTACCTCGACTAAAGCTGTTCTTAACTGGGATAAGATGGATTTTAGCCTAATTTAAGAGATTGGTCATTAATGTCTAATCATCGTCTGCTAAACAAATTAGAGTGAAGTAGTCATGCAATTAATTTCACTTAAACGGCACTCAAAATAAAAAAATAAATTCGAAAATTTATTAAAAAATCGACTTCGATTTTATTTTACTTGTTCTCGCTTAAAACGGTGCTCATCACTCCTTCTTTTATTTTTTGAACTCCTACACTGTCTTCTTGATTATTTCGACAATCTATAGGTATGGTCAAAGTAAACGTTGTGCCAATATTTTCTTGACTCTTGACACTAACAGCTCCACCATGGGCGAGCGCTGCTCCTTTGACTAAAAATAACCCTATCCCCCAGCCTATATTAAGCCCATCCTTGGCCCCAATAGTGCGATAAAAGTTATCAAAAAGACCCGCTTGGTCTTTTTCTGAAATAGATTTCCCATCATTATGAACGGCAATTATAACTTTTGGATCCTTTTGGGCAATGGTGATTTTTACAGGGCTTTTTGGAGCACCATACTTTATCGCATTTGTTAATAAATTCCCTATTGCCCTTTGCAGAATAACGGGGTCCCAAAAGCCAATTGTAACATTAGAATCTATCTCAAGAACAAAGTGATCACCATATACTGAAGTGGCATCATCAATTGTTGTTTTTAGCAACTGTTTCAGGTTACATTCTTTGATATTTAGCGGGATCTTTTGTCCCATCTGTACCAAATTTGAATCCAAAAGGTCTTTGATCAAATTATCAGTTCTTTCAATTGTATTTACTATCCGCCCTGCTATGGACAATGTAGTTCCCGTTATTTCCGGTGCTCGTTGGATTAATTGAGCACTGATCTTTGCTGCAGAAAGTGGATTGCGAAGATCGTGGGCAAGCATCGAGACAAACTGCTCTCTGAAGAGAAATTGTTGCTTGGTGTATTCGGATGCAGATTCGGAAATACCAATTTCGATTGCATCAATAATTGTGTCCCTTTCTTGATCGGTCACATCCTTTCCGATGACTTCAAAAATGGCCCGTCTAAGCAATCTGTATTCCGCAATGATTTGCTCTAGAGTGTATTTAGGAAAAGTAGATCGTTCTTTACCGTGCTCTCTAGCAACTTTGATTTCAGGCAACACACCCTTTTCTTGAAACTCTAGGGCCTGAGCAAGATTTTCCAAAACTTTTGGTAAAGAATTTTTTAGATCAGTAGGATGAAGTTCGCGAGCTGCCTCCACTTCTTTTCGTACCCACATCTCCCAAATATTTAATATATTTGGTATCTCTATACGTAGACGATCGGCAAGTGTGGAAGCCGTTGGATAATTTGTTTTTTTAATATTTTCATTTATTAATTCCATGAGTATTATTCTGCAAAAATTATTCCACGTCTGATTGGAATAATGCCAAAAAGGCCAAGCATTCAAGAAGACTTAAATTCTTCAAAGTCATATTCGTTGTTA
>CANFHC010000015.1 GCA_947446575.1 Bacteriovoracaceae bacterium
AACTAAAAAAGTTTTTATTGATCAATTAGGAAATGCGTTTTTAAAAATGAAAAATAATAATTGGATAAACTTGATATTTGATTAATTCAAGGGAAGAGCTTTATGCAGGCACAAAGCCAGCAGTACATGATTGCTAAAAAATCCTTGGGCAGCGACTTCTACAGGACATCATAACATACAGCAACGCTGGGAGCTTTATGGTGAAAATGAAAGCGACACATCAGCAAAAAATTGCTCATAGCGAAGGCTCTTTTGGAGTTCACTACAACTATTTAAAGTTAATAATATCTTCCTCTCAAGCTATGAGAGGAGATCTTGGGTTAATTTGTTGGAATTTTTTGTACCTAGTTTTATGGTGGACCCATGCGGGATCGAACCGCAGACCTCAACACTGCCAGCGTTGCGCTCTCCCAGCTGAGCTATGAGCCCTCAAATTTGGTACTACAAATCTATGAAAACAATTCGAGTTAATCAAGGAATAAATTTAGTTATTGCCCCAGTTTTCTCATCAACTTTTACTATTTCGTGATTTCCAGTGTTAACAACCAATAAATCTCCCTCAACGACAATAACATCGTTAGGCTCTTTTAACTTCGCTGTAATTGTTTTTAACAGGCCTTTTTTCAAGTCGTAGGCTCGAAGAGCGTTATTGTAAGTGTCAGCAATATAAATCTTAGTAGAAGTCGCATAAAGCCCTAGAGCATGTTGCATTCGAGCTGAATTTTTATCTCCATCAACTAGACCAAAATCAAATAGACCTTTGCCTATTAAAGTTGTGACCACTCCTTTATCTAAAACGCGCAGTGAACTTGTTTCACTATCTAAGAAATAAATTTTATCTCCGAATTTTGAAAAACCAGACGGCTGAGAAAGAGAGTTCACAGCAAGTGGTCCATCGTTTATCGACTCTTCTCCACTTCCTGCAACTACGCTTGTTTTATTTGACTTTAAATCAAAGTTTATTAACTTATGTGTTCCGGCCATAGCAATTAATAATTCATGATCATTTAGGCCCAAAAGCGCCCAAGGGGATGCCCACAACTCTCCTCTGGTTCCATCTCCGCCAATAGTAGAAAGCTTTTTCGATTTAAAATCGTAAGCCCTTAGCGCATGATTGCCAGTATCAGCGATATATAAAATGTTGTGTACGAACACAATTCCTTGCGGGCGTCTTAGTGAATCAATTGAAAAACCTTCTTTGCCACTACCAATTCTTAATATTTCTTTTCCCTTTTTTCCTAGAATAACAACTTGATGATGACTAGAATCCGATAAAATCAAAACAGGTCTTGCCTTAAATCCATCAGCGCTAAAATTAGGAACAAAAATAATTTTTGAAGGAAATTTGAACTTCATACTATCGTCATCTTTTTTCATGACTATTTTTGTCGCATTTATTTGTTTTGAATGCTTCTTGATAAGTTCCGCAATTTTTAAATCCAAATCCTGACGATGCCCTTCACCTGAATAGGTTTCAATCTTGTCTCCATTAGGGTCTAAGAGGATCTGAGTGGGCCAGGCATTTACTTTAAAATAATTCCAGATGAAAAAATCTGAATCATTGGCCACTGGATGAGTTATTCCGTAACGAGCAATTGCCCGGCGAATTTCCGCACTTCCTTTTTCATTATTAAATTTGGCGGAGTGAACACCCAAAACGACAAGTTGGTCCGGGTATTTTTCTTCCAGAAACTTTAAGTCTGGAAGAATCTGAATGCAATTAATGCAACCGTAAGTCCAGAAGTCCACCAGGACAATTTTCCCTTTTAAGTCACTAACTTCAAGGTGTTTTTGGGTATTTAGGATAGGGACAGTTTTAACCAGCATTGTAAGATTTTTTTCATTGGCAAAAACACCGCTAGAAAACAAGGCAGAGACAAGAAAAAAAAGACTGAAAAATAATTTACGCATAACTTGTCCTTCTGATACGATATAATGCTCACCTAAGTTGAGATACTACCAATAAACGTTTAGAGGAATCTATGGGAATCTTTATTAATAGAACACTTAATATGAAAAAAATCAAGGCCATCGGTTTTGATATGGATTATACAATTGTTCGCTATAACACCGAAGCATTCGAGCGCTTTACTCATCAAGCAGTTTTAAAAAAGCTAGTTTCTGAAAAAAAATACTCTGATGAAATCTTAAAGCTTGATTTTGACTTTCACCGAGTCATTCAAGGTCTTGTAATCGACAAGAAAAAAGGAAACCTATTAAAAGTTTCGCGCTTTGGAAAAGTTAAATCCTCTTATCATGGATTAAGTCCCATAGATTTTAAAGAACAACAAAAAATGTATGGAAATGGAGTCATTGATTTATCTGCTGCTCATATTCAAAGTTTAGATACAAACTTTTCTGTTTCTAATGGCGTACTTTACTCTCAGCTTGTTGATCTTAAAAAGAAAGGACAACCATTCCCAGACTTTGAAACTCTGGCCGATGATATTAAAGAGGCACTTGATATTTGCCATTCTGATGGAACGCTTAAAAATCATGTTCGAGATAATATTTCTGAATACATTATTCAAGACCCAGAAGTTGTCGCTCTCCTTGAGCGCTACAAACGCTATGGAAAAAAATTATTAGTCATCACAAATTCCGACTTTAACTACACTAAACTTCTCTTGGATTACACCATTAATCCTTTTTTAAAAGACCATGCTGATTGGTCTGATCTTTTTGAAATCACTGTGACACTTGCTAGTAAACCACGATTTTTCACAACCAAGACTCCTTTTCTTCTTATTGATTCAAAAACTGGACTAATGAAAAACGCTGAAGGAAAAATTGGTAAGGGAATTTATCAAGGTGGATTTGCAGGGCTTTTACAAAAAGACTTAGGTCTAGATGGAGATGAAATTCTTTATTTAGGAGATCATATTTACGGAGACGTTGTTAGTATTAAAAAAACTTTTAACTGGAGAACAGCCCTTGTACTTGATCCACTAAAAGAAGAAATTGAGGCCATTCAAAAAAGTGCACCAATACAAGCTGAAATTGATAAACAAATGGCGATTAAAGAATCGTTAGAGCATATGCTTAATAACATCGACATTAGAAAAAATGAACTACATGAAGATGTTTCTAAAGAAGAATTAAATGCACTTTTTGCTGACATTGATAAAGTGAACGCCATCATTTCTGATTTACTAGAACACCACAAAAAGTACTTCAATCCTTTTTGGGGAGAAATGATGAGGGCCGGTTTAGAAGAATCGCGTTTTGCTGATCAAGTAGAAAAATATGCATGCATTTATATGACGAAAGTAAGCGATCTTATTTCTTATTCACCGAGAACTTATTTCAGACCGTTTAGAAGAACTCTGCCACACGAACTTTAAAAACTGTGTGTAAATCTCCCACGCTCTTTTGCCATAGCCACCGGCCATGACATAAGATTGGGGGATTTTCCGATCTAATAAGAATTCATAAATCATTTTATCTCTAAGCAATAACTGCTCTTTAGTGAGTTTCAATTTTTCTGTACTAGAAAGTTCATCACATTCAAAAGGATCAGCGCCATTAACAACAATCGCTACATCTGGATTAGGATAATTTTCTTCTAATTGCAAAAGTCCTTCTTTCAATTTTTCTAAGTACAAAGACTCTTCATTAACATCGACTCCAATATCAACATTACAAGGAATAAACCAAGGATCGCGAACAGATCCAGAGTCCAAGGGCCATCCTTCTTTCATGTGAATACTCAAAGTCGCAATACTGCTATCGCGTTTGGTGATTTCTGCCGTGCCATCACCCTTATGTGCATCGACATCGATTACCCAAGCAGTCTTAATTAAATTTTCATTTTGTAATTTTCGAAGTGTGATAACGATATCGTTTACAAGGCAAAATCCTCGCCCACCAAAACTCATCGCGTGGTGCATGCCTCCGCCTAGAAAATAACTAAAGCCAGAAGTCAGTGCCGCTTTTGTTGAAAAGTATGTTAGCCCCACTTGCTTTAAAACAATATCGAGTGCGCGAGTAAAATCTTTTTTGGCATTTTTAGGATTATAACGGTGGTATTTTCCATCCTCGTCAATGAGCTCATAACAAGTCAGCATCTCACGCTCAAGTTGGGCATAACTGCCAAAGAGTCGATCGATAAAATCAGGATTGTGAGCAAGGAGAAGATCACTGCGAGTTATAAATGGAATGAGATCGAGATTTGTATAAGAAAGTGTTGGATCAATTCTATGCAGCTCATTGAAAACTGAACTAGCTCTGTCATCGACGATTGGGATCTCAACTCCAAAATCTGAAAACTTGAGATCACAATCGGGATGATAAAAAATCATTATTTAAAATTACCAGCTAAATTGACAGTCAACTTGTGCCCAAGATGTAACAAATGGATCGTAGAAATTTGAGTAAACAAAAGCATCAGCAAACATTCCTGGAGCTACGTAGACTTGGTTAAACCAAGAATTTAAAACGACGCCTTGGTATGTTTGACCGAAAGCCGTTCCTGAACAAACAAATGGACGTCCAGTTGTATTAAAAACTCGCGCAGTGGCCACTTCGCGATTAACGAAAAAGCTCATTTGCGGAACAAAAGCGAAAGCTGATGTTGAAAGTGTTGCGAATAGAAAAGCTGAAAGAATTAATTTTTTCATTAGGTTTCTCCTTCTTAGGTAAGATGACTCTTTCAATCATTTTTGATCAGGTTTTGCAAGTTCAACCAATGATTGAAGCAAGTCCCCTGAAGGAAGATTATCTAAGGCACTAAAAAGTGATAACAACTGCTCTCGGTTTTTTGCGCCACACAGTGCAACACTCAACTCATCAAAGCTCAGGTTGTATCCTAATGCTAGCTCGAGTCCCGAATGGTTATTCTTATCAAGCAGAGGCCAGATTTTATTCATCGCCTGAAATTTTGATTTATTATCAGCATTCTTCCACCATGGGGCCCATGAACGGCAATCACTTTGATCAAATTTTCTTTTTTCATCGACTCTCCCTGTGAGAATTCCTTTATCTAGCGTTCCCCAGCTCATAAAGCTCATATTCTTTTCCTTCAAATAAGCAAATAAAGTTTCTCGAGCTCCATTTTGAAAAAAATTAAATTCACTTTGAACCACTTCAATGCGCTCGATCTCCGAGCCTTTGTCTAAGTCTTCTACACTCGTATTACAAAGACCTATATGTTTAATTTTTCCTTCATGCTTTGCTTTGGCAAGCACTTCCAGAGGACGCCTGATATCAACCTTGGCATCTGGCCAGTGAATCATATACAAATCTATATAATCAGTTTGTAGATCTTTTAAACTTTGCTCCAACATCTTTTGAGTTACTTCGGGAGTATTACTCATATCTACTCTTTTATTTTCATGCCAAGTAACGCCAGACTTTGAAACTAAAAATGTTTTGTCTCGATTTTGTTTAAACGCTTTTCCCATTCGTATTTCCGATAGTCCAAATCCATAAATGGGAGCTGTATCAAATATGCGCATTCCTTTATCAAAAGCCAAGTGAAGTAAATCAATTGCTTCACCTTCTGAAATATCCCCAAATCCATATCCTCCCCCCTCTCCACTTATGGCCGCTCCGCCAAAGGCAATTGGAATGCTAGAAATGGTTTTAAGTAATTGCGTCATATGCCTTCTTTCCTTGTGAAGTTTTTTCATTCGGTGTATTAATATCGTGATAGATAATCGCCCTCTTTTTTAAAACTGTACAGTTGGAAAACTCATGTCTAGATTTTTTGCCATTTGTTTTTTTATCACCACTATGCCGCTTCTTTTTGCAGATGATACTACAAATTTAAATCCTGCACTCTCACAAATTACTAACTTACAATTGAAATCTCGCGAACTCTCTCCCGATTTAAAAGTAGTGAGAAATTATCGCGCCCAAAAGTCTGCAGAGTCTTTCACTAGATCAAGTGATTTTCTTCCTCAAGCTTATTTAAATTTTAAACGTTCTAGAGATTTTTACGATGAAAGAAATGCTCCACTTAGAGCATTGGGAATTCAAACTTATGATTCGTCGTGGGGAATCGATTATACTTGGAATCTTTTAAACTATGGGTTGATTCAATCGGCCAGAAAAACTTATAATGAAAAAGATAAAGCCGAACTCGATTTAAATAATAAAGAAAAAGCTTACTCCATTATATTTAATACCAACCTATTAAACTATCTCTTAGCTAAGTATAAAAAAGCCGCAGTTGAAAATTCTCTAAAGAAAGCTGATGCAGGAAAAAGAGAAGCTAAGCTAGGCTTTGAGTTAGGGCAAAAAACAAAATTAGATGTCTTAAGATCAGAAGCGAATATGGTTTCTCTTGATTCTAAAAAAACAAGTTTTACTGATGAAGAACAAAATACGAAAAGTAAATTTATCGAATTTTCTGGTCTAGAAGAAGCTGATTTAAATTTTCTTGATAATCAAAATGAAGAACAAGTTCTTTCATTGATCAATGCTATCAGCAAAGCTGCTTCTATGAACGAGCGACCTGACTTCTCTAAAAGTCCGTTATTAGCAAGTCTAGTATATGAAGAAAAAATTAATAAAATTGCGCTCAACTCATTAACCGAAAAACAATGGCCTAATTTGAGAATTGAAGGAACGTATAATAATTCTGCTGATTCATTTTCTCAATCTTTCCGTAAACCTTACCGCACTCATACCGTTGCCCTTGTTCTAACCATTCCACTCTTTAATGGTGGAAGTTTAATTTCTTCTAACTTTGAAGAATACTTTGCAAAAAAACAAAATGAATACACGATGGAGCAAAAGAAACTTGAAACTAAAAATCAATTAACTAATACGCTTATCAAAATAAATGCATTGGAGACCTTAGTCTCTTCACTCACATTAAATGTATCGCAATATGAAGAACTCTATCGACTTACTCAAAAGTCGTATCAATTAGGTAAAAGTACACTACTTGAACTCTTAGAAGTTCAAGACAACCTTCTCGATTCAAAAATTTCTTTGGCTCAAAATAAAATACAATTTTACACTCTCTCACAAAATTATTTGTGGCAGGCAGGATTTCAATGATTTCTAAAAACTTTCTCCTCCTCATTCCTTTGATTGTCTTTGTCTCTTGCAGTGACAAACCAAAAGTAGAGGCCATAAAACTTGCAACAGGTAGTGTTGAAAGCACTGTCACAACTATTAACTCTGGAACAGTAGAAGCACAATCCCAGGCAGAATTGGCTTTTGGAACAGTAGGTAGAATCTCTAAGATTTATATGGGCCTTGGTTCAAAAGTTAAGTCAGGGGCCATTATTGCTGAATTGGAAAACGCAGACCTCAAAGCTATTTATGATGAAACACAAAAAGAGTTAGTTCGCGCTGAAGAGCTTTATAAAAATGGATTAGTCTCAATTGCTAATCTTGATAGTGCTAAAAGAGCGCGTGAAGTTGCTCGACTTAATTATGAAAAAACGGTTATGTCAGCTCCCTTTCAGGGAATGATCACCGCAATGGATTTAAAAGTTGGAGAATTTTATCAAAGTGCTACTGCAGTAGGGAAAAAACCAGCAGTGCAAATAATCGATTTAAAAAAACGCATCATCAAAGGTGAAATAGACGAAGTTGATTTACAAAAAGTTTCAATCGGCTTTGGAGCCAGAATAAAAATCCCGGCCTTAAAAAATCATGTCTTTAAAGCTCAAGTCACAAAAGTTGTACCCTTTGTTTCAACTGCCAAAGACCAAGATCGTACCAGCCAAATTGAACTAGAAATCATTGAAGCAAAAGACGAAGCAGGAAATGATTTATTAATTCCTGTAGGAGCTTCGGCAGACGTAGAAATTATTAGTGAAACAAAAAATGTTGTAAAAATTCTTCCAACATCTGTCATGATTGGTACCGGAAAAACACGCTCACTTTATAAAATCATCAAAGGCAAGCTTGCTAAAAGTGAAGTTAAGCTGGGCCTTGGTAACTATGAGCGTATGGAAGTTTTAGAAGGAATTAAAGAGGGTGAATTAGTTGCCCGCCCCTTAAATGGCATAGAAATGGTTGAAGGAATGAAAGTTGAGGCAAAAGAAATCACATGGCCTTAATTGAATTAAAAAATATTCATAAAAATTTCATTATGGGTGAAGAAAATATTCACGCCTTAAACGCAATTAATCTCACTATTAATGAAGGAGAATTTACTTCGATCGTTGGAACATCTGGATCTGGTAAATCAACCCTGATGAATATAATTGGTCTACTCGATTTACCAAGTCTTGGAACTTATGACTTAGATGGTATTAATACAACGTCGATGTCTGACGATGATCTTTCAAAATACAGAAACCAAAAAATTGGTTTTGTTTTTCAAAGTTTTAACCTGCTTCCAAAAGCTTCTGCTCTTAAAAATGTAGAAATGCCGATGCAGTACGCATCCGCTTACAATAATAAACTGACTGATGAGATGATTAGAAAAATGGCCTTGGATACACTTGAAAAAGTGGGCCTAGGAAGTCGAATTCATCATTTACCTAATGAGCTCTCAGGTGGACAACGTCAGCGTGTGGCCATCGCTCGAGCACTTGTTAACAACCCAAAAATACTTTTAGCAGACGAGCCGACAGGTGCACTTGATTCAAAAACAAGTGAAGAAATTTTACAACTTTTTCACGATTTAAATTCTCAAGGTGTAACCGTCATTATCGTTACTCACGATAACAATATTGCAAAACGATGCCGCAGAATTCTTCGTATGAATGATGGGGTTATTAAAGACGAAGACAATAGCGGAGCAACCAGATGATTTTTAGAAAAATCTTGGTCAACTCGGCTGAAGCCATTGTCGAAAATAAACTCCGCTCAGCGCTTACAATGCTTGGAATGATTATAGGTGTAATGGCCGTGATCCTACTCGTTTCTGTCGGGACAGGAGCAAAACGTTATATCACTTCCGAGTTTGAAAGCTTAGGAACGAACGTTATTCTCATTCAGCCAGGAAAAACTGACAAAAAAAATTCCATGGGTCCTCCAGTTGCTTCTAGTAAAGGAAAGCTGACAATGGCCGACGTTGAGGCTTTGCAAAAAAATTCTCAAAGTTTATCTGCCGTTTCTGGTGTTATGTTTGGAGCAGGAGTTGTTAAAAATGAAAGCTCAACAAATAATTTAAATATTCTTGGGGCCAATGATCAATTTAATCGTATTTTTAATATGACGATTATTGAAGGAAATTTTTTCTCAAGAGAAGATGAAGAAGCTGGAAGAAGAGTGGCAGTTCTTGGATATACTATCAAAGAAAATCTTTTTGGTTCGGGAAATGCACTTGGAAAACTCGTTAAAGTTAACGAAAGTGAACACAGAGTTATTGGGGTAATCAAACCTACTGGAGATAAACTAGGCTTTAACATTGATGATATGGTTTTTATACCAACTAAATCGTCTCTGCGCTTATTTAATACCGATCGACTATTTGGTATTAGAGCTACAGCAAAATCGCGCTCAGGACTAGATGATGCGGTTAAAGAATTAACCGAAGTATTAAAAGAGCGCCATAATGGTGAAGAAGATTTCACTATCGTCACGCAGGTAACGATGATGGAAAGTATGAATACTATTTTAAACATGCTCACCTATGCTCTTGGGGCGATTGCCTTTATCTCAATGCTCGTTGGAGGTATTGGGATTATGAATATCATGCTCGTGTCTGTTACAGAAAGAACACGGGAAATTGGAATCAGACGCGCAGTTGGAGCTAGACGAAGTGATATTTTAAAGCAATTTATGATTGAAGCCGTGGTCATTTCTGTTTCGGGCGGACTTTTGGGAATTTTTATTTCACTCTTAATTACCTACACACTTTATTTTTTCATTCCAGGCTTTGATATGCGTCCTCCCTTTTGGATTATTCCTCCTTCATTTTTTCTCTCTTTTTTTACGGGAGTTATCTTTGGTGTATGGCCTGCGAGAAAGGCAGCTCATATTCAAACCATAGATGCACTAAGGTACGAATAATGAAATTACTTACGTTTGCTCATCGAGGAGAGGCCCAAGCTTTTTTAGCAGCTTTTGTTTTTAAGCCTGTAGAATTTTTCTTTGATGGTCTTCTCAAAAGTGATGAATACTATTTATTAATCACCGGCGAAGGTCCGCACACCGCCAGTGAAAAAACGATTACGGTGCTTGCAAAGTTTAACGAAGAAATCACAGAAGTTTTAAATATCGGAGTTGCTGGAAGCTTAACAAATAAATTAAAAAAACAAGACCTTGTTTGGGTAAGAACAGCTTATGCTCATCATGCTGAACGACTAGAATTTAAATCGTTTTCAAGTTTAAATCCAAAAGACATGAAGTCCCCTAATGACTGCATGACTGCTTTTAGTCGCGTGCTTAGTAATGAAGAAAAAAAGAAACTTTCTCATTTTGCTAGTCTTGTTGATCGTGAACTTTGGGCTGTAGCATCAGCTGCTAATCTTTTCAAAATACCTTTTAGAGCACTTAAAATTATCTCCGATGACTTAACTCCAACGGAAGCCGATATCTGTAAATTCGTTAAAGAGGAAGCTCCCCTTTTTTCAGAAAAATTATTAACTGAATTTAAAACTACAGAAACAGAAACGGAAGCACTAAAAGTACTCCCAATCGAAAAAGAAAATATTTTTCTTTCTGATAAAGCTTTTTATTTTACAACTTCTCAAGAAAGAAAATTACAATCGATGCTGGACGGATTAAAATTAAAAGGAATCTCGCCTGAGTCCCTAATGAAAAATGAATCTATTCAAAAAATAAAAGAGACTGAAAAGTCTCCGAAAGATAAGACTCGTCTTTTATTGCTTTTTTTAGGCGATCAACTCAATCCTATCGCTGTAAAAATCAGAGCATCTCTTGAAGAAATACTTTCTCCTTTATCAGACGCTAAGATTACTTCTACATTTGATTCTGCTTTTGAGGATGATTGGTTAAACTTGAGCGTGCGCATTCAATCATCAAGAGATTTGGAAAAAGTAAAAAACTCCTTAAAAATATTTTCGTACGAAGACTTCAAAAAAATTCTAGATGGTCAATTCGATGTTTGAAATTATTTATATTGAAAATCAATTAATCGATCATCCTAAAGTTTTAGAGATTTTAAAAAAGTATCCCAATTCAGAAATCAAAAAAATAAACAAAGTAGAAGATGTTTTTGGTAGAGTCAAAAAACCTTACTTGCAAAAACGCACGAACCTAAATTTATTTTTAGGTGAAAAAAAAGGACAACTCGTAAAGCTTGCTCCTCCTGCCTATGGTCTCTCTGGCGAACCTCATTACTATTTTGTCCATGCTTATAATTGCATCTATGAATGCAACTATTGTTACCTGCAAGGCTACTTCCATTCTCCAGATATAGTTTTATATTTGAATCATGAAGAGATCGCGCTTGAAATAAAAAAAGTTGCCGTTGATTATCACGCAAAAAACCCCGAACACATTGTCTGGTTTCATGCCGGTGAATATAGTGATTCCCTAGCTCTCACGAGTTTAAGTGGTGAACTTAATCATTATTTTAAACTTTTCCGCGAGCTTTCCAATTGCAATCTAGAACTCAGAACAAAATCAGTTAATATCAAAGAACTTTTAAAAGAGGAGCCGCTTTCAAATATTATAACAAGCTTCTCCTTGTCGCCAGCTCACCGAATTAAGAGCAACGACTTAAAAACGCCACCACTGAAAAGTCGCCTAGAGGCCATCAGAGAATTAAACGCAAAAGGTTTTCCTATTGGAATCCATTTTGATCCAATCATACATGATGAACAATTTATTGAATCGTATGAAGAGCTAGCAGATCTGCTTTTAGAACATATTCCCGCTAATAAAATCCGCTATATCTCGCTTGGGGTCGTGCGTTTTACCAAAGAAGTTTACCAAAAAGTTCAACGAAATTACCCTGAGTCAGATTTATTGGCCCAAGAATTTGTGAGAAGTTTTGATAACAAAATCCGCTACAATCGTCCAATGCGGCTTTGGATGCTTCAAAAAGTAAAACAACAACTCGTCGATAGAGGTATTCCAGAAGAGCGTATTTATCTTTGTATGGAAGACACTGAATTGGATCCAATGAATAAAACTAATGATTAAAAATAAAGACCTTCAAGAATTTGGTTTTATCGTTTTAGATTTCCCACTAGAAGAAATAGTTCTCAAGTTATTAATCAAAAAATCTTGGAAAGAACTTGATCAGTACTTTTTAAATATTTCAAAACCCAATGGGCTGCTTAGAAATTTTCTCAATCAATACTTAGATTTTGCTACTCTAGAACATATTATTGCCATCAGAAGTGCTCCAGATGATGAAGACGGAATATGGCATGATGATGGCTCACGTTTTCTAGGATTTTCTCTTTCACTAAATCGCAACCATGAAAATATAATTGGTGGAGAACTGCATTTTAAGAAAAAAGAATCTACTCACACAGAAATATTCACGCCATTACCTTACGGGAAAATTGTCCTTTTTCTCTCCGGCATCCATGGTTATGAACACATGGTAAGTGCTGTAACAAGCCAAGAGAGAATCGTGATTGCTGGTTGGTGCAGTTAGCTTCCGGTCCATTGATAGACCGACTCGCATGCCAGTAAAAAATACATAGATAAACTTTGTTGCATCTAAAAAGCTGACTCTCCATTTACTCTATGCGCAGCAGAACAAAATGGCACACTTCCTGCTTATCCTTAAGACCCAAGAGGCCTGCAATTGGTGATTTTAGTAGAACCCAAGTCGCTGCGCGCCCAACCAAAACGTTCATAGTTTCTTCAAAATCAATGTATTTTTGTGCTATTTTTGCTGTAAAATGATCGAGAATTTAGATCAGGGTCTCAACTTCTTTTTTGAAAGATAAATGCCTACTTGTCTTATGGATTCTGGTCTGTTACATTGTCGTCTCTTTACATTAAATTTTATTAAGATATAAGGAATTTTTATGGCACGCACATGTGACTTAACTGGTAAAAGAAGACAGGCTGGGAACAAAGTTTCTCACGCAAACAATAAAACAAAAACGAAGAAACAAGTTAATCTTCACTCTAAAAAAGTATTCGATCCAGAAACTAATTCTGTGATTAAACTTAGACTTTCAGCTTCTGCTATCAGAACGCTTGATAAAGTTGGTTCAATTTCTAAGTATGTTAGAAAAAACGCTCACCTTTTCGAATAATCTTTTAAACAAATTGCTTTGAAATAAAAAAGGCTTCCCATGGGAAGCCTTTCTTTTTTTATGATCTAATTATTTCTACTGAACTTCTACGGCTTCAATTTTGTATCCCCATTTATTGATCGAACGATCTGAAATGAAGTTTAATTGAACTGTATTACCCTCGATAAAATCACTCGTGTAGTTATCTCCAGCACCTGAAACTTTTTCCAGAGTCACACCAGCAGCATCAGCGATACGAACATAATCATATCCAGATTCAAGATCAAATTTTGTCACTTTTACGCGAACGTATTTTGCACCTGGAACAGTAATTGTTTTTGAAAGATTAGCATTCTCTTTATATGGATGTTCCGATTCAAAAACTTGATCTAACTTCACAACTCTCCAAGCATCATTCTTAGGTCCACTGCGCTCAGGTCTTGTATCTGTTAAAAGATTGTAAGCATCAATGCGAGAAGCCGTTATGGTTTTTCCGCGCAAAGCAGATACTGGCATTCCAGTCATCGTTAAACGCTCTTTTAGTGCTTCATGCGACATTCTTCCCTCTTTTGACAGAAGAAGGCCTAGCACTCCTGAAACATGTGGAGTTGCCATCGAAGTCCCTGACATAATTTCATATCCTCCACCTTTAACTGTTGAAAGAATATTGTGCCCTGGAGCTGCAATATGAACCGTGCTTCTTCCATATGAAGAAAAGTAAGCTAAATCGTTTTGAGCAGTAAGAGCTGCTACTGATACAATGTTTGGAATAACATAGCTTGCTGGATACGAAGGAGTTGTATCATTATTAGAAGAGCTGTTCCCAGCTGCGGCAGTAAAAATAATTCCTTTATCGCTAGCTTGCTTAATAGAATCAAAAAGGGCTTGAGAGAAACCACCGCCTCCCCAAGAATTGCTCATTAGATCAACATTTAATCCCGTTGCATAATCAATAGACTTAACGGCCGCTTCAAGAGTTCCTGAACCACCACCATCTAAAAATTTTACGGGAATAATTGTAACGTCGGCCATGACTCCCGCCACCCCCACTTTATTGTCATGGATAGCGCCGATTGTTCCGGCACAATGAGTTCCGTGTCCGTTATCATCCATTGCATTTTTTGTATCGTTTACAAAATTGTATCCGTGTTCTGAATCGATATTTCCTTTTAGATCTGGGTGAGTGTAATCAATTCCAGTGTCGATGATGGCAATGCGAACATTGCGTGATCCACGTGTGATGTCCCAAGCTTTAAGAGCGTTAACGTCTGCTCCTTCTACTCCAGCTTTTCCTTGTGGCTCATTTGATCCATTATTTTTTAATCCCCAAAGTTGACCAAAAGATGGGTCGTCTGGAAGGTTTGCCTCAACTTCATTGAAAGGTGAGCTTTCTAATTTTTTATGTGCACTCAATTTGTCTTTTGGCATAACTGCGGCTGTATAAATAAAGTTTGGTTCAGCATAAACAATATCTGGATTATATTTTAGAGCAGACAAAGTGTTTGTAAGAGATTTTTCATCTGCTATTTTTAATACATTTAATTTATCGTAAGAGAGTTTAATTTCTCTTTTATTCGATAGACCTAAAACAGAATTACTTTTTTTTGATAAAAAACTCTGGGCATTTACACCAGGCTTAAACTTAACAATGATTTCTCCTGGAACGTAGCGAGCGATCTCGCTTGCTTGAAGTCCTGGTGCGACTGAGGCCATGGCCCCGACTGCTACACTCGTTAGCCCTAATAGCTTTTTACTTAGCGTCTTGTTCATTCTCCCTCCTTGGAGTAGCGGTTATTTCTTTCTTCCAATGCCTGGCAACGCCTGAGCATTAAAGTCAGCTTTTTCTAATTGGGTCTGTTTAAGCTTAAACTCAGGTTTTAAATTTCTCAGGTTTTTACGCAGAGGGTATTTTTTTCCGAAAAGAGGTCGTGCTTTATTTTTTCGCCAGAGATTGAGACAATGATTTCTATGATACACAACGGCTCAACCGATCCTGTTCTTATTAAAAAAATCTCTCTCAAAATTTGGTCTCTCAGAGATGAGATTGAGTCACGCATTCAAGAAAAATTTGATAGCGGTACTGCCATTGATGAAGAAGGGATCATGCAGATTCGTGCGCAATACACTCAAAAATCTTCAAGCGTTAATAATGTTCTTCCATTAAATGCAGCTGCTAATTTAGACACAGGCGAAGATGAAATGGCCGCCGCCATGGCCGCTGCTGAGGCAGAAGAAAATGGTGAAGCCCCCAAAGGGGAAACTCCTTCAGAAGAACCCCCTACTGAAACAGTGCCCGAAGTAGACAATGTTGTAAGCCTTGCTCCAGTTTCAAATATTGACCAAAATATTATAAGCATTAGTTTAGACGCTCCTAATATTCCAGAAGAGAAAATATCAAAGGGCAAAACAGTTCTGTCTGAAATCAGCATGGAAAAAATGTTTTTCTTTTGCAACAAACCCTTCACTGAAGGTCAATCGATCGTTATTCAATTCTGCATTCCCAAATCATTTATCGTGAATGCCGATATTCTTTATTGCCGACCTTTTAATTTAAAAAGTAGAATAATTTCTCAAAATAATTACACTCACCGCGCTTTAATTCGTTTTAAGTTTTTAAAAGAAGGCGAAAGGGCCCTCCTACGCCAGTTCCTACAGTCTATTGAGCCTGACATTGGTAAAGTCGAGAAAAAAGCCGCTGCAAAAGAAGATAATGGTGGCGAATCAGACTTTGGTGAATTGGATGATTTAGGTTTATAAAACCCTCTTATTTGTTTATCATTAGATTAGCCAAAACTCTTATGCTCCTGGGGATCTAATGTCTAAGCGTAAAATCGCCTCTAACACCATTCTCTTTTTCTTTTTTATCCTAGTGGGTATTACGGCCCTTTTATCAGACATGTTTCAAAACCCTATTAAAACTGGTCCACAAATGATAGATCAAGCTAAGCTTTTTCCAGCGAATGATCTTAAAGATATAAACCGCCTATCGCTTAAAAATAAATCAGGTGAATATCTGTTCGAGAGAAAAGAAAACAATCAAATTACTCCTTGGCATATGGTTACTCCAAAAGATATTTCAGCTAATTCTCTGTTTATAGAAAAACTTTTTACTTCACTGGAAACCATGAAAGTTATTAAAGTTTTTCCTGATGAAAAAATCAATAATTCTAACTTCTCAATTGATAAACCAACTTCAACTCTTTCACTATTTGATAAAAATGGTCGTGTGATTACACTTCTTGTTGGACTCATGAATACTATCGATAATTCAACTTATTTAAAAATTCAAGGACGCAGTGGAATATATCATGTTGAAGCTCCTGCAGTATCTTTAGAAAATGCAACGATCTTAAATTTAATAGAATCTCAAATAATCTCCATTGATATGGAAACGATCGTTGGGTTTAAAATTTTTCAAAGCAATCACAAAAATTCGATGCCCACTTTAGAATTTAAAAAGAAAAACGGAGCTTGGAGTGATCGTGAAGGCAATTTGTTATCAGTTGAAAAAATTGATGATTATTTCCAAGAACTCTCAAATTTAAAAAGCAGTTTTATTATTGATAAACAAACTGAATCTCAAAAAAGACAAATCAGTAATCTTGCGCACAATGCATCTTATATAGTTTCAGTCGAAGACAATAAAGGAAATACCATAGATTACAATATCAGCAGTCTAATTCGGGACTTAAGCGATATTGATTTAAAAAACGAAGAGTACTTTGTTGTGACTATTTCCAACAATTCAACATCGTATGTAGTGAAAAAAGAATTTTTCGAACTCTTTAATAAAAAAACGGACTCACTTAAAACGGTGGCTTTTCCAACTGCTCCAGCACCAGTTCCAGCAAAAGATTAAGAAACTTTTTTCTGCACCATTCGAGAGTTAGAAGGAAGTGAGCTGTCTTTATGAATTTTTTCTGGGTCCACAAACACGTTGATGAATTTTTCAATTAGGATAGTGTTATAACGACGAACTCCAATTTTATCCATTAGGATTTTTCTTAACGCATCAGTCGGCTGTAACTTATTGTCCATCATAATATGAACAAAGTCGTCTGCCAGACAAACAATATTAGCAAGAGTTAAAATTTTATTTCCCTTTTTTTGAAATGGAAAACCTGACCCATCATAGGCTTCATGATGTTGAAGTATAATTTGTTTTATAGAGTTATTAATGGCCCTATTCCCTTCGACAATCGATAAACCTAGCTCTGGATGCTTTTGATACTGCTCCAATTGTTCAGGTGTCATATCTTTCGGTCTTATCTCCAATAACTCTTTAGGAAGAAGGGTTTTTCCTATATCATGAAACATACAGGCCATAGCAGTTGTTTCAATTGTTGTCCTCGACTGCCACTCGAACTGTTTAATGATTGCAGTTGAATAAAGAGTGACTAAAAAAGCATGAGAATAGGCAGATGGATCAAAATTTTGAAATGAACGCAGCACTTGGTAGAGACTTTCTTCGCCTTCAATTAGTTTAAAAACAGTTTCACAAACTTCGCGACCTTGGTCGACGACTTGTGGTTTTAATCCCACCGTAAAAGCTTCTTCAATAAATTTTTCTGAAACGTTTTTTAGTTGATTAACTTTATTATAAACTGGCACTGCCCTATTATCGATCAGTTTTTTTGCGAGAAAATTATTATATTGAATAAATTTTCGGCGATCATTGTTATGAAAATAAAGGCTATCTATTTTTTTATCATTTTTATATTTATCAATTCGTTCTTTAGAAAACGTATCTCCTGCATGAAGAATTTTTAAATACTTATTAGCTCCTAATTTAATATAAATATCAAAGAGCACGGCCTGGGAAGAATAAAATTCATCAATTTTGATTCGTGAAAAACTATCATCTGTCAGCGCAACTTCTAGCTCTTCACTCATCCCTTCTTTTTTTGCAACACCGGCAATCAGGTCACTAAGAGATTGATGCCCTTCTAACATTTCTTTTAAATAAGGTACATCAAATGGCTTAATTGCAATTTCAGCAACCCCCATCTTTTGCAATTTATCTTCTGTAATAGTTCCATCATCCACGATTTTTTTATCGTTAATGATTACGATGACTCTTTGGTTGGTGGCATTGCCTTTAATGAATTTTAAAACTTGGGAGCATGAATGATTATCAGTCTCAAAATTCATTATAACTGCGAAATACTTATCATTGTATAGAGCTAGTTGAGCATCGCGCCCATTATTGACAGCATTGACTTCGTACATTTGAGCTATAAGAAAAGCTTTGGCATTGCCAAGCCAAGTCTCATCTGGATCAACTAAAAGTACTTTTAAGGCCAATTCCTACACCCCGATTAGAGCTTAAATATAAAACTCTATAGAGATCTATCGGATATTTGTGGGATAAGTTGAAATAAAAAAGTGGTTGAAAGCTATAAAGCTTTCAACCACTTAAATTAATTAAAAAACTAAATTAAACTACTTAATTTCTTTATGAACAGTATGACGTCTTAAAAACGGATTATACTTCTTTAGTTCAAGACGATCAGGTGTCGTTTTCTTGTTTTTTGTAGTTGTATAACGAGAAGGACTCTTCCCAAGTTTTCTTGCTTCTGTACATTCTAGGGTTACAATAACTCTAGCACCTTTTTTTGCCACAACAGCCTCCACGCCGAAAATTTAAACAAAGGTGAAATTACATTTTTTGCGTTGGCATGACAACTGAAAATTGCTAAACCAGAGAAAAAAGCTTGGAAACCATGAAAATAAATACTGAAAATTGGACATACTCTCATTATTACTCAGCTCCCCTCCGGGCCTTCGTCTCGCTAGGAGCAGCTCCTGTTGCTGATTCCGAAGAAGTAATTATGCAGTATTTAGTAACTTTAACCGATAAAGACTATCAAGAGCTCTTCCAAAGCACTCATACGAACCTAGATGAGGCCCTCGCCTTACTTGACGAAAAATACGGCCACTGGGAACTCCAAGACCCACTCCATAAAACCGATGGAGATGGTTGTACGAGCTGTGCGGCTCACTAGCCTATAATCCATTGACTTAAGAGAGATAATTGGCCATATTACTGGCTTACAAAAACCTGATTCTGTATACAAAGCAGAGATCACTATAAAAGAAGGTCCATATGAAAGAAGGAATCCACCCAAAGTACGAAGCTGTAACTGTTAACTGTGTTTGCGGAGCTGTATACGCAACAGGTTCAACTATTAAGTTAGAAAAAATCGACATCTGTGCTGCTTGTCACCCATTTTATACTGGGAAAACAAAAGTTTTAGATACTGAAGGAAGAATTGAAAAATTCAAAAAGAAATTCGGTACAGACTACACAAACAAATCTACAAAAAAATAAAATAGGCTCCTTCGGGAGCCTTTTTTTGTCTATTTTTTTTAGACGCTAAAAATCTCACTTCTGAAAAAACTAATATTCATTTTTTGTGCTGTTCTATCTTTTGATACTTTTGCTGTCATACTTAAAACTAAAATTATGCATGGTAAAGCGACTACCAAGATGGCATGGGACGCAGGACCCAATTCTTTTAATTACTATTTCCCAACGGCTGCACGATTCGTATTAGATTCAACAGGCAGAATCAGTCTGGGAAGATTTATAATAAAAATTAATCTTTAGGTAAGCCGTACGCGGTATTTTGCACCGATCACTTTTTCTACAGTGAAATTTAATTTTTCTCCAACATCGGAATTCTTAAAAGCTTTCTCTTGATTTTTATCAAGATGCTTTTTTTGAATTTCGATGATGACATTTTTATTTTCACCTTCTTCTGCAAAACAAACTTCGTATTCAAAACTAAATTTTGTCTCTTGAATATAACGAATAACAGTTGCTGCCGATGGAAGTGTTGCCACTTTCGTCTTGCGCTTATAAACATGAGCGGTCATAGGAAGAATCTTACGATCTAAGCTCACAAGCTGAGAGAGCCTTTCAATACTGGGCTCATGGGAAGTTCTTAAAACTTGATGACACCAATTACTTGGGCATTTAGCGTTGCTTGGACACGGGTAAAGTATATCGTAGTGTTCTAGTAAATTCTCACGAAGCTTTAACAGTTCTGGAAATAAATCACTAGTACCTGGCTCAATCCACATCACGTATTCAGGATCAATGGTCATAATATTATCTTGAGCGCGCTCAATTCCCATTTCATTTATTGAGTGACCAAAAAACAAAACACTATTACTTTTTTTCTCAGAATATTTTCTGACAGCTGAATATTTTTCTTTAGGAAAAAATCCGCCCATTATTTTTGTTGCTTGATCAAGCATGATTTGCGACGAATCCACTCCGATCATTTCAACGTGAGCAGGAATGTGTAAAAGTTTTTTCCAAGCAAGAGAAAATGTTCCCGGGCCACAACCAAAATCGATAAAAGGTCGATTTTTAAAATCTTCTAAAATATTGGCCGGTAATTTAGATAATAAAAATTCAAGCTTTGGCATATTGGTTGGAAGATAAAAACTTGCATAAGCACTTACGTGACGATGTTCAAAAACATAATCAGCTATTTGCTCGCGCTTTTTTGTAAATTTCACCGACATTTCCGTGACGAGCTTTATGACTTCAGGCTCGGTAATATTGGAAATGAGTAAGTGTGGTTTGATTTCTTCGAACGATAAAGCAATGGGCCCGAAGGCCCAGTTTGAATCACTAGATACTTTGTTTTTTGTCATTAATTATCTTTTTGTAATGTCAGCGTATTCGCGAGTTGTCTCGCCTACGTAGACTTGTCGAGGACGTGAAATTTTCGTTTCTTTAGTTTCTCTCATTTCTTTCCATTGAGATAACCAGCCTGGCATTCTTCCTAAAGCAAACATAACTGTAAACATGTTAGTTGGAATTCCAAGAGCTCTATAAATAATTCCAGAATAGAAGTCTACGTTCGGGTATAGTTTTCTTGTTACGAAGTAATCGTCCGCTAGTGCTTCTTGCTCTAATCCTTTTGCGATATCTAGGTATGGATCTTTTACACCTAGTTGAGCAAGAACAGTATCACATGCTTTTTTGATGATTCTCGCGCGTGGGTCAAAGTTTTTATAAACACGGTGACCGAACCCCATAAGTTTAAAATTATCATTTTTGTCTTTTGCGCGCTCTAGTGCATGTTTGTAATCACCACCAGCATTCGAAATCTCTTCTAACATTTCTAAAACTTCTTGGTTTGCTCCGCCATGCAGTGGTCCCCAAAGAGCGTCGATACCTGCAGAGATTGAAGCAAAAACTGAAGCGTTTGAGCTTCCAACAACTCTTACTGTAGATGTCGAACAATTTTGTTCGTGATCAGCGTGAAGAATTAAAAGAACATCTAGGGCCTTTGCAACGTCTTTAGAAGCTTTCATTCCCATCATCGACATAAAGTCTTCTGTATAAGAAAGTGCTGGATTAGAAGCAACTAGAGCTTGTCCAGTAGTTGTTCTTTGAATCGCAGCAGTAATGATTTTAAATTGTCCTAATAAAAGAGCATAGATTTCATCTTTTTGTTCTTTTGTAGGATTTGGATTATTGAGTTCTGGGTATTGAGCAGATAAGGCTACAGTTACTGCAGAAGCGATGGCCATTGGGTGCGCCGTCTTTGGAAAAAGTTTAATCATGCTAGTGATGTATTCTGGAAGTTGAGAGTATCCACTAACCTTCTTTTCGAATGCAGATAGTTCAGCGGCAGTTGGAAGATGTCCCCAATTTAAAAGGAAAGCCACTTCGATGAAAGTCGATTTTTCTGCAAGTTGTTCAATTGGGTATCCTCTATAACGAAGAATTCCTAATTCACCATCAAGAAAAGTAACTGCCGAAGCACATGAACCAGTATTTAAAAATCCATGGTCAATTGTGATGCAACCAGTATCGGCGCGAAGCTTTGAAATATCGATAGCCTTCTCTTTTTCAGAACCTTCAATAACAGGGTATTCAAGAACTTTGCCGTCAACTTCGATTTTAGCTTTAAGAGACATATGATCCTCCAATGAAATGGTCGTATAAAATAACTGACTAAATTATTATCAAATTACAGCTCATGAAAAACACTGTCCATGAGAAATTAATTAAACCGTTTGGACCACTCTTTCGGATCAATGTGCCATTCCATTAAGAGTTTTCTTCCATCTGAATTAATAAATTTTAGATCGTAAGCCGCTTGCACAATATGTTCAAAATCGGTTAGCGAAAAAAGATTTAGTGATAGGTCCAAAAGGCGCTGTTTCGCTTCTTGCATTTGGTAATCTACAATACAAAGACAGTTAGAGGATACCAAACCGGCCGCTGTAACTCCGGCCATAGCGTCAGCTAAGCTTGATCCTTGATTTACTAAATCCTCAACTAAAATTACTGACTGATTAGGTTTATAATCACCTTCAACTTGATTTTTCTTTCCATGCTCTTTTGCTTTTGGTCGCACATAAACCATGGGAAGTTCCATGCGATCAGCAATCATTGCGGCATGAGGAATCCCTGCAGTTGCGATGCCTCCAATAAAATCAAATTTAAAAGAATTTTTTTTTATAACTTCCACGAACGAGTTTATCACTTGATTTCTGAAATCGACGTGAGAAAGAATCAAACGATTGTCGCAGTAAATTGGTCCTTTTAATCCAGAGGCATAGGTAAAAGGTTGTTCGGGGGAAAGCTTTACACATCCCTTATTGATGAGAGCAATTGCAATGTCTAATTTCATTGGTAATATCCTTGGTGATTCTCTCTCCTATTGAACAGGACTAGGTTTGCTTTTTCTAGCAAAATCACTAATAAAACACCGAAATTATGATTTTAGTATAAAATTTAAAAGTCTTATTGGAACATTTCTTTTATATGGGTCGCCAGTGAAAGTATTATTTATAGGTCATGAAACAGAGATTAATGATCCCATTAAAAAGCTGATGGCGGCAAAATTTCCCAAAGTGCGAATGATTGAAGTGAAAGAAATTGAATCTCTCATGGATCTTATGACTAATGATGGTCCCTATTCGTTTGTAGTCATGGCCATCGATAATAAAAATATAGCTGTTTCTGAAGTTTATGAATCGATTTCGGATACGCTTGGAGTAAGACCCTTTGTCTTTATTGGACATCCCTCATCTGTAAAAGCTCAAATAACAAATGAGATGATGCGCTTAAGTGAAACAAATTTTTTAATTAAAACTCCAATTGCTCCGGATGAATTTAAAAAAGCGGTGAATTCTTCCATTGAGTGGGTAAAAAAAGAAGAATTTGAAGAATCAATTTTAGAATTTACTAAAGATGATTTGCACAAAATGCGCATGAGAAATTTTTATCTTTTTGAACAAATGCCTTACGATGTATATCTCGAACTCACTTCAACGAAGTATGCTAAGGTCATCACTAAGAATAAACCTTATTCACATCAAATAATTCAGAATTATTCGCGGAAAAACATTAAATATTTATACATTAAAAAAGATGAGCATTTAAAATTTTTCGATGTCTCAATAAAGAATTTATTAAAAATCTATGAAGCCAAATTATACGATCGAAAAAAGATAATACTGTTACATTTAAAAACACTCTTTTTTATTCATCAATTTATTAAAATATTAAGCGTCTCTGATGATATTGTAAAACTTACCAACTTCTTTATTGACAGCGTTCACGATGTGGTAATAGGTCAAGAAAGCCTAATCGATCTGATCAATAACATAACCGAAAGTAATAATATGACGTTTGCTGAACATAGTTTGGCGACAGCCTATGTTTGCGAAAGCATCACCTATAACATGGGATGGAATGCAGACATGTCGCGCGATAAACTAATGCTCGCATCTATTTTGCAAGACATTGGACTGTCTAACGACGAAATGATTAAAATAAGATCTCTGAATGATCCAAATTTCAAAATGCTTTCTGATGAAGATCAAATAGAATTTAAAAACCATCCTTTAAAGGCTGCGTACCTATCTACTTTTTTTAGCGGATTTTCTGATGTCGATTTTATTTTAAGTGAGCAACATGAACACCCAACGGGTGATGGATTTCCCAAAGGACTTAACTCCTCGGGCTTAACAACTATTTCATGTATTTTTATTTTAGCGAATAATTTTGTTTCTCGTTTGGGCCATGCTTCGGGGAAACGTGCTGCTTATAAAGAAATAATCGGAAGCATGAAGCGCATTTATTATACTGGAAATTTTAAAGACCCTCTCAAAGCTTTAGAAAAAGTGTGTAAAAAATAAAAGATTAAAGATGAATTGTATTAAGAGTTTCTATAATTTTTTTATAGGCACTTTTTTTGAATTTTTCTAATAGTTTATTATTAATAAATCGCAAATCAATTTGATACTTGGGGTCATTATCTTTTTCTTTCATATACTCTTCGACAAATGCCTCCGATATCAAAACAATTTTTGAGAGCGGTGAAATATCATCTTTGAATTCGATTGCAAATCCAATTCCATTTGTCATGCCGTGGTGTTGTTTAATTAAAAGATCTGCTCCCATTGGTGCTCTTTTATAATTGATAATGACTTCAGCAGCTAATCTTGCATGATTCAGCACTGTTTCTTTTTCTTTTTCATTTAAGTCATCACTAAAAAGTAAATCTTCTTCGTATTTTAAACTTGGATGTTTTAAATAAATAGGTGCCAGCATGATGTCATGGAAAAAAAGAACAAAATTTATTTTTTCTAGGTGCCCCTCTCCCCCCCAAGAAACATTTTTGACAATATGACTAGCGACATAAGATGCGAGTATTGAGTGGGTATAAACATAACCATCCTGATGACTATTTAATAATTGCAATAAGGCCTTAAGTCCGGGAATCTCCTTTGCCATTTCTTCCATGACTTTAGTGCAAACAGTAGCAATGGACATGATCTCTGTTGCCACTTCGGGAGTTAGGCAAAACTCAGAAGCTGCAAATTCAAAACCAGCTTGCAAGGCAACTGACTTTTCGACAATCCCTAAGTGTTCTGTATTTTTAATAAAGTCACAAAGAATTTTTGAAATTTGATTAATGACAGTTAAGCGATCAAGTTTATTTACGTAAAATGTTTCAATTCCCTCATCTGAGAATTTTCTAAGAATATGTGTTAACCCTGAACCTTTTTTTGCAATCATTATGTGATTGATTTCATCACTTGATTTTTTCATTTGCAAAAAAACACTGCATGGAGCTTCTTTTAATCTCATTAGAAATTTGGAATGAACAGCGTAAAAGTCTGGCACATCTAAGCTCGCCATATTTTTTGCAGTTACTTTTAAGATGTCTGCACATGAGCGAAGTAGATTTTGTAAATTAAATGAACTTTGAACAACGATAATATTGGGAATTTCTTTGATCGGGCTTCCTACAACCACTAGTGGAATTTCAAAATTATTATCGATTAAAAATTCATGCAATGCCGCTGCAGAATCCAGCCCATTAATCATGTTCATTGTAATTATTAAATCAAATGAATGGTTGTCTTTAACAAGTTCAACGGCTTTTTGAGTCGATAAAACGAGAGAAACATTAGTCCCTAAATAAACTTCCAGATTTATCATATAGAGCTGATTTAAAATTTCATTATCTGAAACAATTAGAGTTTTACTCATCTAGATTCCTCGATTTTCTTATATTTAGATAGTAACATTCTTTTAAATTTAATCCTGAGTTTTTATTGAAGACTCACCTAATTTCAACTAATATGGTAATCCATTATGAAATTTAAAAATACACTCATTGCAGGCTCTTTTGTGAAAAGATATAAACGTTTCTTTGCCGATATTATCGTCGGTGGTGAAGTTGTTGTTGCACATACCGCCAATACTGGAACAATGAAAAATTGCTTGGGAGAAAACTGGCCAGCGTTATTAAGTTTTCATGACTCTTCAACTCGGAAACTTAAATACAGTTTTGAAATGATCAACAACGGAAAAACATGGATTGGAATTAACACATCGTCGACCAATGCACTCGCGATCGAGGCTATTAAAAATGGAGTCATTCCTGAACTTGCTGGTTACAGAGATCTAAAGCCTGAAGCAAAAATCGGACAAAGTCGAATTGATATACTTCTTTCAAATGGAGAAACTGAGCAGTGTTACGTTGAAGTAAAAAATGTTACTCTCAATGACGAAGAAGGCTACTGCTTATTCCCTGATGCAGTTACTGAGAGAGGACAAAAACATTTACGCGAGTTACTTGATTTGAAATCAAAAGGTATTCGAACTGTAATGTTGTTCATTGTTCAAAGAGAAGATGTGCATTCTTTTAAAATAGAAAACACTATTGACCCCGAATATTGTCAACTATTAAAAGAAGTAATGTCGGCCGGAGTTGAAGTCTTAGTTTATCAATGTAAACTTTCGCCTTCTGAAATTATTGTGCATAAAAAATTGGAAATAAAATAAATGTAATTAAATGACCGATTTCCACAAATCGGCCATTTAATTATAACTGAATAACTTAGGCGGCTTTTTTATCTTTATTCTGATTGATATCTACAACATTGCTTGTGCTCGCTGTAGTAGTTATGCCGTGATCTTTCGATCCTTGCATTAACTTAAGATGGTTCATCGCCTTCTTTTCTTTCGTCGTAAGTTTTTTGCCGTGCTTATTCTTGTTAACGTGCTTATCTCCCATGAGACTACCTCCCTCGTGTAACACTCGAACTTTCTTATTGTAATAAATGTATCGTCACCTTTATGATAATACTTTAGTCTTTTTATCAGTTAATTCAAGATTGCCGTCTTCTTAAACCTCTGAAAAAATAAGAAACATGAAAAAAGCTACTTCTGACAAATTGGCCAATATATTTGGCTTAGGACTTCGAAGTCCCCACTACGCCTACTTAGAGACAAAACCTAAAGTTTTTGCAGGTTGGTTCGAAGTTATCAGTGAAAATTATTTTCGTTCTTCTGGAAAGCCTAGGAAAGTGCTCGAGGCACTTCGGGCAGATTACCCTATTTCATGTCATGGAGTTTCTCTTTCAATTGCAGCCTACGATGAATTTGATAGCTTCTACCTTGCTGATCTAAAAAAATTCTTTAATGAAATTGATCCATTCATCGTTTCAGATCATTTGTGTTTTACAGGTGTCAAGGGAAACAATTTGCACAACCTTCTTCCTTTTGCTTATAACCAAGAAAATCTTTCGCATTTAAGTGCTCGCATCGATTTTGTGCAAAATTATTTTGGAAGAAAATTTGGCTTTGAAAATCTATCAGCTTATTTTGATTATAAAAACTCTACGATGAGCGAATGGGATTTTATAAACGAACTTACTAAAATAACTGATTGCAACTTATTGCTCGATCTCAATAATATATTTGTGAACTCCTACAATCATGAATTTGCTTGCGATGATTATTTAAAGGTCATTCCAATGAATCGAGTTCAAGAGATTCACATGGCAGGATTTAGTGAGCGAGAAGGATTTTATTTTGATACTCACTCCAATCCGCTCTATCCAGAAATTATTGAATTGTATAAAAAAGTTTTGTCAGTCAAAAAAAATATACCAGTTCTCTATGAATGGGACGAAGACATTCCGGAATTTGCGATTTTAGAAAATCAAATTCTAACTGTTGCTTCAATCTGGGAGAAAACTCCATGAAACAAAAAGAATTTAATCAAAAATTTGCAGAGACTATTAGGTCTACAAACGAATCCCATAATCTTCTATCTTTAATCAAGGACTCTCCTAAATTAAAAGCAGAAAGAGCTATAGAAGTTTATCAAGAAGATTATCAAGCGCGATTAAGTGAAGCACTTAAAAATACTTATCGGGCTACTTTCTCACTTATTGGTGATGATGATTTTACTATTTTGACTCGTGATTATATAGCGAATTTCCCCTCCCCTTTTTTAGATCTAGATGACTATGGAAATCACATGAGTGAATTTCTATCCAATCATTTTTTAGGAAAAGACTATGTTTTTTTAGCTGAACTGGCAGACTATGAATGGAATTTTAGAGAAGTCTTTCATATGCAACAAGAGCAAGGATTGAATGTAATTGAACTTCAAAATTTGTTGAAATCAGACTCAGGTTCTTTTGTTTTAGTTCCATCGATTCGCTTGTTACACTATTCATTTTTAATAAGTAACCTATATGCACTTAAAGATGTTTCAGATGATAGTGATGATGAAGAAAATTTTTATTATGAAGAATCACAGTTTATACTCATGATAAAAAGCGGAGTCCTGGTTAAAACGCATATTTTGTCAAAAAACCAATGGGAAATAATGAAAAAATTTCAGGCTCCTACAACTTTTTCAAACGCTATCCAAAATGTTACGGCCACAGTGACACCAGGTGAAATACAAAATCTTTTCCGAATTTTAGGAACCGAGCAGATACTTCTGAATTCTAATCAGTAGACAAATTGACCGGGGACAAATTGGCCCCTAAATAATGGCCTCAATCATGCAAATCCCTTAGAAATTTTAAAAAATTCTGGGGGGAATATGAAAAAAATACTTTTAGTGCTTCTTTGTGGTTCATTTTTTGTGGCAGGAAATATTCAAGCAAAGGAAGAAATTCTGGCAGTGATTACAAATGATGAAAATCACGATGTCATGAATTTGGTGGCCAGCAGTGATGACGTCACTCAATCTCTCAAGTCTTTTTATAAGGACGATTATGCTAATGGGCAAAAGACAGAACGAGAATTACTTCCTACTAAAGAATTATTAAAAGAAGGTGTAATCCTAGATAAGCGCGGAGACCGCACTGTAATCAATTTAAAGAGTGATAACTTTGATTTTGAACAAGGTGGAACTATCACGATAGATACTCTCTACAATGGCGTTACAGGTGAGCGCAAACAATACGAAATTGAAATTGCTAAAGATGGTAATAATTGGAAACTTTTTAATAAAGACAATATTGTTTCAAAATTACATATTGAAGTGAATAAAAAAGCTTTTATTGGAACGATAGGTGTAAAAAACATTCGGATGGATTAATATTTACCCGAGGTCAACCTCGGGTATTAATAAGTTGAGTGTCTATCTCTCTCTAGGCACTCTTCTTCCAAACTTTGTTGTTTTCTAATTCTTCTAAATTTTTTGTAAAATGCACTTTTGTTTTTTCAACCAATGGAGCAAAAACTGCTTTTAATTCTGTTTCATGTCCTTGGGGAATCAAGTCTTCATAGCGAGCAAATATAAAAAACTCTTCATCTGCACTTCTCTTGGCATTATTCATATTCCCATAGAAATTTAGAATTCTTGATTCCAGCTTAAAGAGTAAAAAGTCCCCCTTTAAAATAGCTTGGTCTTCATCTAATTTTTTAAATGCATCCTCTACTTTCATATTTCCAATTTTGGTATATTGCTTAACTGGAATTTTTAATTCAAGGATTTGCGAGTTTTTTATTTTATTTAAAAAATTTTTGTCCTTAATTTTAAAGATAAATCCAACTTCAGAAAGCTGATGAATAAGAACTTTATCACCGTACTCATTTACATCATTATCCATTTTAAAAACGATTGGAATTTGCGAGTTCAAACGAAATGATCTTAATGTATAATGCTCAAGTAAAATTTTTCGCATTACAAATTTTGAATAGACTTCATTATCGAGCCATTTCATCGAAGTAAGCGTATAATAAGGTCCTTGCTCACTATCAAAAGAAAAAAGGATTTCATCTTTACGTTCAAACCAAGTTAGTCTTAAGCGGCTATCTAGATAAGATTCATATAGTGAATAAAGATCACTTTTCATAACTTTTATTTTATTACATAGCCAAACAGGTTTTGACTTCAACTCTTGCAATGTCTGATTAAGTCTCATTAGGTGAAAATTATTATTAAAATTTTTATAATGTTTTCTTTGAGCAAGACAAGTCTGATCCCAGTTCGCCCAGTGAAATGTTAGCTCTTTGGTCAGTTTTAAATGTTCGGTTAAATCACGAGTTCCTAGGTAGTCTTGTAGCGATAAACTTCTTAATGGTGCGTTCATAACAGAATCCTCCGAGAGATTAGATCAGTCATAGTCATTTTCACCATTTTAACTGGCCTGATAATCTTCTGGTCACTTATTTGCTAATTTTTCAAAAGGCTTGAATTTGTTCTTATTTCACTTAAAGAATGCATAAAGAAGAATCAGGAAAATTGTGTCTATTTTGTGGCAGTTTTGATCTAGATAAAAAAAACTCTGATATAATCAATATATGAAGAATCCTTTCGATGTCCTTGAACAAAATTCATTGAACTTTAAACTTACCTCTATTTCTTTTAGAGAGATTTTCTTTATAGCTGAAACTCCTTGTGATATTTATGCGCAAGTCGACGGTCTTTTTAAAGTTGTGCTCTATAAAAAAGCTGAAATTTCTAATTCACTTCTAAAAGAATTATTGCAAAAGAAGCTAGCTAATCTTTTTGTTATGGAAGGAGACAGGCCATCACTGCGCTTTGCCCAGCAAGAGAATTTACGAAATGTAACTCGCTCACTCTCCATTGGGGATCCGCTGGAAAAAGCTCGACTGCAAACGAATCTGCTGACTCTCAATTTGGGATATTTGTATGAAGATCCAACCGATGACAATCTCTTAAATCTGCAAGTTCAGAGCGCAAAAAATTTAGCAACTTTTCTCTTTAACAAACCACAAATTCACGAAGCTCTCTATAAAGAATTCATCAAACAAAAACATCACTATATCTTTGCACAACCATTTCTCTCAACTTTATTTTTATTGGGAGTCATGAAAAACTCCCGCATGTATATCGATAAAGATATTGAGTTGTTTTTCTTAACCAGTTATTTAAAAGACATCGGAATGTCGGCTATTCCGGTAGAAAAATACAATCAAGAAAATCTTGATGACGATGACAAAAAGCTTTTAGCAAGTCACCCTCAATTGTCTGTGAATATTTTAAAGGGTCGAGTGCCCCTACCGCCGAATCATTTAAAAATAATTGAAAACCATCACATCTACAGCACGCTTACTAACCAGCTCAATCTCGCTGAAAAAGACGATCCTAATACTGTTTATGGATTCGAAACAATGATGATTTCAGTAATGGATACAGTCGCGGCCATGATAACTGATAGGCCTTTTAGAAATGCCGAATCGCTATATAAAAGTTTAGATCTCATTCGTCTTTTAATTGGTGAACAATATCCGCAAGAGTTCAAGTTGATCGTCTTTTATTTCAAAAATTTTTTCAAAACCGTCTAGGCAATAACGGAGTAATTCCCTCCTGCATAAATTTCTTTTCAAACTGTAATCATACATGAAACACTTTGAAGTGAGTTTAATGCCAATTAATTCTAGGGAGGGAAATAATGGCGATACAAGATATAAGTCCGCTTACGGGTATTATTGCCGAAGATCTAGTCTATGTAGACTTTGGGGAACATGAGGGAAAATCTGTTCTCGAAGTTGCAGACACACTACCTGAATACTACGAGTTTTTAGTTGAGAGCAAAGAAGGTGGCAAGTGCACTATTCGCCGCTCCAAAGATAAAAGCTTTAGACTCTACGTTACTCAAACTGCTCATTAATTAGACAATTCTTCGGGGAAAGGGCTCTCTTTCCCCATATTCTTAACATAATCCTAACAAATGACCCTTTAATTTTTGAGTGAAATTGTCGATTATGAGCCATGGTTAAATTAAACTCTAAGACTCAAGATGCACTCTTGTTTTATGCCTTGAGATTCATTTCTCTTTTGGTCATTGGCTTGCTGCTTTTTATTATTTTTATTTTATTTAAGGCTGCTTGGCCTGCCATTATTCACAATGGTTTAGGATTTATTATCCGAACAGAATGGAATCCAATCGAAAATCAATTCGGCGCCCTTCCTTTTATTTTTGGAACTCTCGTCACTTCATTTCTAGCTGTTTTAATCGCAACCCCTGTAAGTATTTTCGTGGCCTTATTTATTTCTGAATATCTTCCAACACAATTTTCGCGCATCATCTCTACTCTTGTAGAAATGGTTGCAGCAATTCCAAGTATCGTCTTTGGATTGTGGGGAATTTTCTTTTTGTCGCCGCTGATGAAATCAACGCTTGCTCCTTTTCTAAAAACATATTTTGGTTATCTGCCAATTTTTTCTGGTCCAAGTTTTGGAATCGGTATCCTCACTGCCTCGCTGGTTTTGTCCGTTATGATTGTTCCAACTATTTCTTCAATTTGCCGCTCAATTTTTGAACTCGTTCCTCAACATCAAAAAGAAGCTTCATACGCATTAGGATCTACCAAATTTGAAATGATAAAAATGGCAGTTATTTCTCCATCACTTTCAGGTATCAGTAGTGCGGTGGTTTTAGGTCTTGGGCGAGCATTGGGAGAGACCATGGCAGTAACAATGCTAATTGGTAACTCACCATTAATATCTAAATCAGTTTTTGCTCCTGCTGCAACGATGGCTTCAGTTATGGCAAACGAATATACCGATGCCAATACTCCCTTGCATGTAGCTTCTCTATGTTACTTGGCCCTACTTTTATTTTTAATTACTTTTCTTTCCAATCTGTTTGCTAAAACTATTGTGAAGAATTTTTCTAAAATAGGTTAAATTTTAATGAAATTAAATTACAGACTTATTCGAAAAATAAAAAACCAGCTTTTTATGTTGGTTATATTCCTCAGTGCTGCCCTAGTATTAATTCCACTTTTTCTTGTTATCAAGTACGTTTTTCAAGAAGGTGCAAGCTCGCTAAGCTTGAGTTTTTTCACCGAACTTCCTAAACCTGTTGGAGAAGTTGGTGGTGGGATGATGCATGCAATTTTAGGAACTATGTATATTGTTTTATTAGGTGCCTTGATTGCAGTTCCTATTGGAATTACCTGCGGGATTTATCTGTGTGAGTTTAGTAAAAGTAAACTTTCTAAGACACTCAAGCTTACAGTCGATTTAATGAGCGGGATCCCCTCTATCGTTATTGGTATTTTCGCCTATCTGATGGTTGTCGTACCTCTAAAAAGTTTTTCTGCCCTAGCTGGTGGAGTTGCTTTGAGTATTATCATGCTTCCTATTATTATTAAGACTAGCGAAGAGATTTTAAAGTTAGTTCCCAATCATATTCGAGAAGCAGGTCTTGCTCTTGGTCTTCCACGTTGGAAAGTTATTCTCTTTATTATTCTAAAAGGAAGTATCTCCAATTTGCTTACTGGAATCATTTTAGCAATTTCTCGTGCCGCTGGTGAAACAGCTCCACTTCTGTTTACAGCTTTTGGGAATATGTATTTGAGTTTTGATTTGAAAAAACCAATGGCCACACTTCCAGTACAAATCTACACCTATGCCATTTCACCTTTTAAAGATTGGCAAAGACAAGCATGGGCCGGTGCATTTGTTTTAATGGTGCTGATTCTTACAATGAATTTATTTGCTCGTTTTTTACTGAATAAAATTAAAGATAAAAAAGGATTCTAATATATGTCTAATATCGAAATGAAAGAAAAAGTTATACTCGAAGCCAAAAATCTAGAAGCTTGGTTTGGCGATTTTCAAGCAGTAAAAGGAATAAACGTTTCTTACGGCGAGAAAACAATTAATGCCATCATTGGTCCTTCTGGTTGTGGTAAATCAACCTACCTTCGTTGCCTCAATCGGATTCATGAAGAAATTGAAGGGACAAAAGTTCATGGTGAAGTTTTGCTAGAAGGAAAAAATATTTATGACAAAAAAATAGATGTTGTAGACGTACGAAAAAGAATTGGAATGGTTTTTCAAAAACCCAATCCTTTCCCCTCAATGAGTATATTAGACAACGTAGTTATAGGATTACGCCTTCAAGGAATAACTAAACGTTCTACCTTGATGGAGACGGCTGAATCTTGTCTTAAAAAAGCAGCTCTTTGGGAAGAGGTTAAAGACAAATTGAATTCACTCGGAACTTCGCTCTCTGGAGGACAGCAACAACGATTATGTATTGCTCGAGCTCTGGCGATTAATCCTCCTGTTTTACTAATGGATGAACCAACTTCGGCCCTTGATCCAATCGCAACAGCTAAAATTGAAGAGTTGATGAATGAGATCAAACGCGATTACACTGTTATTATCGTTACACATAACATGCAGCAAGCAGCACGAATTTCTGATTATACATCATTTTTTGTTTACGGTAAGATGATTGAGCATGGACTGAGTTCAGACATATTCACCAACCCAAAAGAAAAACAAACAGAAGATTATATTTCAGGAAGATTCGGTTAAAAACTAAAGAGGATACAATATGGATATTTCACCTAAAGATTTACGCGATCATATTTTAAAAATGGCAAGCCTTGTTGAAGCTTCACTTTCTGGTGCTTTCAACGGTGAAAAAACGATGGAAGACATTTTTGAACTTGAACGCAAGATTAATGAATTTCATATGCTAATCGATGATGCTTGCTTTAAGTATATCGCTTTGAAAAGTCCAGCGGCCAAAGACTTAAGAACGGCCATTGCTGTTATGAAGATCAATGCTGACTTGGAACGCATTGGTGATCAAGCTTTAAAAATTAAGCGACAATATTTAAGTCTTGGGAGAGAAATATTGCAATTAAAGAACATGGCCCTAGAAGTAAATATCATGGTGAAAAACTCGCTCGATTCGTTTGTAAGAAGCAATATTAAACTTGCCACTGATGTTATAGAATATGACCAAGAGATAAATTTGCTCAATCGAGAAATTGTAAAATATCACGTCAATCAAATTAAAAATAATGAAATTGGATTTGATGAAGGTTATACCATCACAAAAATATCAAAAAATTTAGAACGCATTGGAGACCATGCAAAAAATATCGCAGAAGATGTTATCTTTTTAGAATCCGGCTCTGATATCCGCCATAGTCCTGAATTTAAAGCGGGAAAAAAGGAATAATTTTATGGAAAATGGATCAATCGTCATCATCGAAGATGAACAAGAAATTAGTGAGCTTATTCAATCGCAAGTTAAGAACTTTGGCTTTACCAATATTCCTTTTCTTGATGGAAAGAAGGCCCTGGATTTTATTCAGAGTGATGAATCTAAAAATACTCAACTTTTTATCATCGATCGCATGCTTCCTTCGGTAAATGGTTTAGAAATATGCAAATTCATTCGTTTGTTTAATACAACAAAAACGACACCGATTTTAATGTTAACGGCCCTTAGCACTCCTGAACAAATTGTAGAAGGACTTGATGCTGGCGCTGATGACTATATGACTAAACCATTTGATCATGCCATTTTGCTTGCTCGTGTGCGCTCGCTCCTTAGAAGAAGACAATTAAGTAATCAGACTGTTGAAAATAAAAACATACTCCGTCACAAAGAGTTAATTGTTGATACTGATCAATGCAAAGTTTGGATAGATAATCAAATATTAGAGCTTACTCTTTCAGAATATAAAATCCTTTGCTGTTTTCTTTTATCTCCCGGCAAAGTTCTTACTAGAAATCAATTAGTCGAGTTTATTCAAGACGGCCCAGTTCATGTCACTGACCGCACAATCGATACGCATATTTTTGGACTAAGAAAAAAACTTGGGGAATATGCTTCTATCATTGAAACGATAAGAGGAATTGGTTATAGAGTTATAGGCCATGATTGAAATTCGTTACAAACTAGTCCTTTTTTTTCAGGCGATTTTTTTAATCACACTGGCGCTCTTTTCTTATCTTCTCTTTAAAAACAATTCAGATCCTGTTAAATTTTTTATTGTCTGGATTGCGGCCATATTGCTCAATCTTATTTTCATAAAGAGTTATGCCCTTCCCTCGAGAAGTTTAGTTAAAAAACTAGGTGCTTCAGGCATACAAGAAGGATTAACATGGTTAGAGATTGAAGAATCAGTAGCAAAAAAAGATGTCGCCTTTAAAAAGCAGAAGGAAGAATTTGAACTAGAGAATTTAAAATATAAATTATTACTCGATTCTTTAGCCGATCCAGTTTGTATATTAAATAAAGAATTAGTTATAATTTATGCTAATCAATCTTTTGTGACACTATTTAATTTTAATGAAAAAAAGCTACCGATTCCCCTTATTGAAGTCACACGCAATTTAGATTTTCAAGAATTTTTAGAAAATGCAGTTAAAGTAGAAGAAACATCAAGGAAAAGTTATTTTTCTTTTAATCAAGATCCCCATAAATTTTATTTTGATTTAAAGGTTTTTCCGGTAGATAATATTAATAATTATCTTTGCCTTCTTCACGATGTAACTGAAAGAAAAATGGCCGATCAAATGCGTGAAGATTTTGTATCTAACTTCTCTCATGAAGTGAGAACTCCCTTAACCATTTTGAATGGCCAAATGCAGAACTTGCGCCTGCAACTTCAAAGTGATCCTCAGTATCAAACTAAATATGCCCCATACTTTTTAAAAATCGAAAACAACTCACGTCGACTGATAAATCTCTTTAATGACCTACTCAGATTAACTTCTGTGGAGTCTAAGAAAGATATGGTTAAAGAGGCTATCGACATTGACGAGATGCTCACTTTTTTAACTCAAGACTTATTGATTAATTACCCAGATAAAAAAATACAATTTAAGCTAAACCTTGAACAAAAATTATTTTTGATCGATTATAATATGTTTGAACAAGTGATGATTAATCTTATAGATAATTCACTCAAATATATCGAGCATAGTGGTGTGATTACTATATCTAGTTCACATGAAGAAGGTTGGGATCATTTAATTGTTGCAGATAATGGCGTGGGCATTCCTGAAGATCAGGTTCATAGAATCTTTGAGCGATTTTTTAGAGTGGATGCTTCTCGATCTTCAGATATTGAGGGAACGGGACTAGGGCTTTCGATCGTTAAACATATTATGCAAAAACACGAAGGCAAGATTAAGGCCCAAAGTATAGAAGGGATTGGAACAAGCTTTACGCTTTCTTTTCCAAGTAATATTAATTGACACCCTTAATAGCGGGAAATCCTAATTGCAGTAGGGCCTGTAAAGAAACATCTGAGTATTCTGAAAATAATTGAGAGCCTTCTTGGACTCCTTGAAAAAACATTTTGGGAGTTATTTCTACTCCTTTAGAAAAATGAATAAACCGAAAGTTTTGATTTTCTTTTACGACTCTTACTGAAAGCATTGATTGTGGATTTGGCATTCCTTTATAAAAATAAATATAATTACGAATTCCCTCTACTTCACTCATTACCGTTTCCATCGCAATACTAATTTCCATAATTCCTAAATTAATACTTGAAGTTTTTAAATCTGACTTTTGAAAAAATGATTTTAGTTGAGCTATGACTAATTCATAAGGTCCACGAGGAGAAAAACGAAACGTTAGTAGGTCTATATCTTTTGTTGGCTCGATATTTTTTCCATGTGTCGTTAGCGTATAATCAAAGTGTTCAGAATTGGGTAAAACAAAATGAACAGTTTCAGTTAATTGGTCGATCGAACTAGTTCTCTCGATTTGAATATTAATGGTGGCTAAAGAGACACCAGCATCATTGTTAAATAAATATTGATAAAGATTATTTTTCCCTTGAACAACAATACTTTTTGAATTTAGTGAATAAAAATAATTACTCAATCCAAGAATGGCCTGTGACTGATATTCTGCATAGGTTGGATATCTATCAGCAAAAATTGAGTCATCAAGTGCAAAAACTTTTAGAGATATTAAAAAAAATAATATTGCTGTTTTCATAGGCTTAATTTTTTGGACGATTATCTATAATCTGCCCCAATTCAGCTGCATTAATATACTCTTGTAGTTGGTTTTTTACTAAAATGATATCTGTATTCGTCAGTAATCTATTTTGAGCAACTCGCAGTTCTTCTATTAAATGCTGATTTTGGCTTCCTGTTTTAGTTGCTTCTGTTTTTGGAAAATAATAAGTATGGTAATCAAAGATACTGCCAATAGTTTTAATCGGTCCTTCCATTATTGTCTGTACAAAAGAATTAATAAAACTAGATTGTGAAAGTCGATTTCCACTTCCATCAAGATAAATAACCATCTCTCCTTTGCGCGCAATCACCGTATTAGTAAAAGGTGTAAACTCCGAACGTGTGCTCCATTTAGAATATTTTCGGATGTAAGTGGCAGTATACCCATAAAATGTGGAGACAACTCTTGTCTGGTCAGGCTTATATTCAAAATTCATGGACAAAAACCTTTGCCCCGCAAACATAAAATTTATAATTTTTTGATTCTCTTTCTTTTCAATTAATATGCAAAATATTTCATCTCCATCACCATTAGAAATTTTATAGAGCCTCGAACTTTCTTTGTCTGCCAGATCAATCGTTCGTTTGCCTAAAATTATATCTGCAAACTTTAGGGGCAAAACATTTTCTCCAGTCGTTATTACTTCTTCGACGAGAGAGATTTCGCTGTTACAACCAGTGTAGATAACTTTTTCGATTAGTTGATTATTAATCTTTTTATGATTGTATTGAATTGTTGAGAGCCGTTCTCCTGGAGCATAACTAGCACCATTACAATTTAGGGATTCACTATTAGTAAAAACTAAAGACTCATCTTTAATTGTAGAAATATAATTTTTCCCTAAATCAACTAGCTTCGAGACTAGCACGCCCCTAAATTCTGAAACAATGTCATCTACGCCGGTGACAGATGTCGGCAGTGGAACATTTTCAGCATGCAGAACGCCGAAGCTTATAAAAAACAATGGGATCAAAAACTTCATTATGTTTACTCGATAAATTTATTTGTTTCAGGGTTGTAAAACAAAGTCTTACTCACTGCAATGTTTTGATTGAAAACTTTCAAATTTAATTTAATATTTACTTTTGCCTGACTTAGCTCTTTCGTTGAAAGATTCTCAAACTTTAATCCACTTAACATGAGATTTTCAACTGAAAGAATGATTTTTTGATTCAAATTGCCCTTATTGAACATGCTTCCAGTTTTTACACTAATCTCTATGTTTTTAGCAAAATTAGAAATTCGAGCATCGTTTTTATCTAAAACAAAACCTAAAACCCTGTCGCCCGAAACTGTAAAAAAAGAATAAGGTTTAACATGATTAAAAACTTCTTCCATTGTCACTTCATTATTAGGAAATTTAGCTTTGTCTTCAGCAGAGAATTCACGGTGAAGCTCAAGTGTTTTAATTTTTTTTAAGTCTGCAACAAGTGCTTTGAAAGAAATTGACTCTGCTCTTGTTACTATTAAAATTTGATTTTGTAATTTATCTTTGTTTTTACCAAAAGATAAGAAACTCATCTTAGTATTATTTTTTTCTTCTGTTGTAACCGTGCTTAGTAAAATACTAGAAGTCCCTTTAACTAAATAAAGTTGTGGATTATTGATACTCAATATATTAACTCGCTCGTTACCAGCAGTTGAAGATGGGTCAACAACACCATATCTTAATGAGTAATCTTTAATGAGTACTAAGTCTGAATCACTTGATGAAATAGAAACAGAGCCACCAATATTAAGACCTGCTTCTTGTTCTTTAACGACTCCAGAGCCTGCTGGTGAAACGTAAAGCATAGTACTTTGAGAGTAATTAATTCCTGCTAAATTTGGTATTAGTTGAGTTACAGTTGAAACTTTTGAACTTTCTTCTTTAATTTTATTAGATCCTAGTATTGAACTTAATAAATTTGTTCCTATCTTAATCCCCATAGCGGAAGCACCACCGGCCATTGCTGTTACTGCCCAATCGGCAATATCATTAGCTGGATTATTTTCAGTTGAGGTAAGTTTTGCTTGAACTTCCGTAGAAGCAGATTCAGAAAGTGCATAAATTTCAGTCGTCAATTGAACCAAGCTTGATGGAACAAAATCTTCAAAAACGTCTAGTAATGGAATTAATGAAATAAACTTTGCGCGAACTGCTTCATCATTTATATAAAAACTTATTTTCTTTAATTGCTCGACAACGATAAAACCTTCTGAGGGAGAAAGAATACTGCCAGGAAAAACATTGGCATTTAATTTAGCAACAAGTTCTTTAGCTGTTAAATTTTGCACGATATAAGTGCAACGTTTTATTTCATCATTACATTCAACTTTTCCAGGATCCCTTTGCATAATTCCAGGATTGATATCAGCAAATGAATTCATTCCAATGATAAAAGCAAGAGTTACTATGAGAGTTTTTAAAAAATTCATAAATTAGTCCACCATAATATTGAGTTGGTGGATAATAACGATTTTTTGACTATTTGAGATTAGATTTGTAAATATTTCAGGGTCTAATAGGATTTAGTAATCTGATTTATTTAGCTTACCAACTTTAAGATGACTTCTGGCTGATCATTACTAATTTTTAGCATTGCGAGACTTGCCGATTGGGCTATTTGAGCTTTTGCTTTATTAGCCGATTCTTTAGCGATGTCTGCGTCTCTTATTTTAGAATTCGAACTAGCTAAGTTTTCCCTTCCAACTTGCAAGTTTTGAATAACTGAATTCATGCGGTTGCTCATACTTCCCAGTTGAGCTCTACTGCTGCTAATTTCAGTCATCATTTTATCAAGGGCGCTAAGAGATTGTTGAGCAGACTCTTTGGAACGAAGATTCACATTTGCGATACCAAAATTATTTCGAGAGTCCATGATCTTACCCATATCATAATGGATTCGATCTAAGTTTTTATCCGCATTGACTCCGATTTGAAGATCGTAAACGCTATCTTTATCTTTAATGATATTGTTACCATTAAAACTGGTAGATGCTGTTAAACGCTCAACTTCATTTTTCATTTGTTGGAATTCGCGATCGATGATTGTTCGGTCCATGTCAGAGACTGTATCAGTCGCTGATTGCATCGAGAGCTCTCTTAGACGAGCTGTAATCGTTTGCATTGTATTGAGTGAGCCTTCTGCAACTTGCAATAGCGAAATTGAATCGTTGGTATTTCTTTCTGCTTGAGAGTTACTGCGAAGAATTGATTTCATTTTTTCTGAAATTGCGAGACCTGCTGGATCATCAGCAGAGCGGATAATTCTCTCCCCTGAAGCCAGTTGACTGTCTTCTCGTGCTTGCTCTTCAGTATGTTGTTGAACATACCTCTGAGCGACCATGGATTGAACGTTGGTCGAAACGCGCATTACTCTTCCTTGAAATACCTAAAACTTCTACCATGAAGTTTCAATACTCATCGGAATAATTTGCCTTGGGTTTAATTTACCGTTAATTGACTATAAATATCCATTAATTTGGCAGTCGTATTTTTGATATGGAAACGTTGAACGTAGTCAAATCCCCTATTACGCATTAGTTCCTGTTTGTTTTGATCACCTAAAACAGAGACTAAGGACTCACCAATACTTGATATAGAGTGTGGGTCAATAAAAATCGAGTCAGGTCCTGCGCTTTCAGGAAAGCATGATCCAAAAGAAGTAATAACTGGAGTTCTGGAAAAGAGTGATTCAATAATGGGAATACCAAACCCCTCAAAGAGTGAAGGAAAACAAAAAACGGATGCCCCTTGATAAAGACTTGGTAAATCTTCATACGTTACAGAACTAAGGAGATGGACTCTTGATTTTAGTTTTAATTCATCAATACGATTTTCAATTTGCTCTTTGTATTTTTTTCCCTGCCCTACAAAAACTAAATCCTCATCAATCTTATGAGCAACACAGGAGAAGGCTTCAAGTAGCATTAATTGATTTTTTCTTTCCTCAAAAGCTCCAACATTTAAAATAAAAGGTTTGTCCAGATTGTATTTGACCTTAATCTTCTGAATTTTCTCACTTGATTGCTTATCGTAAAAATTCTCAGAGCAACTTTGATAATGGACAACTATTTTTTTTTCATCGACTCCTAAATAATTTACTAAATCATCTCTGGTCTGCTCACAGATAGCGATAACTTTATCAGAGTGCTTACAGGCGTATTTAAATTTTTGAGCATAAACGAGTCGATCTATTAATGGAAAAAAATCTGGATAGCGCATAAAGATTAAATCGTGCATCGTTACGATTTTCTTAAAAGACAGTTTATCTAGCCTATAAGGAATCTCGTGAGAGAGGCCGTGGAAAATATCTAAATTTTCTTTTTTTAAATCATTGGCCATTAAAAAACTGCGCCAAAAACTTGAAACCTTTTTTTCAAACAACGAATTTGGAGTTTTTATGTGAGCATTAGCAGGAAGAGTTTTTATCCACTCAACACCTATTGGATTTTGAACTGGAGGCGTGTAGAGAAATAATTCAATATCTGGTACATGATTGAGTAATCCTTCGATCACTCCACGTGAATAATTTCCAAGTCCCCGATTATTATGGGTCGCTCGTTTTGCTTCAAATCCAATGCGCATGAAAATCCTAAGTTAGAAACCTAGATTGAATTTTACACTAAAATCAACCGAACCCGCTAGCTTCATTGTGCTAACAGGAACTGAGTTGATAATAAGTTTAGGCTGAAGGTGAACAAGTTTATTGGTCTTTAGAAGTTCTTTCCAGTCAACAGGTGCGATATTGAGCTTTATACATCTTCCATCACATGCAAACTTATCTTCAATTTGATCAAAATAAACCAAACGAGAATATCCATTAGCATCTACAGGAAGACCCACAACAGGACTGTCTAGCTTGGCATAAATTTCTAATTTTTCAATGAAGTTTAAGGAATCACGGCTTTTAGCATTTCTAACAGAAACGATGAGCGTATCCAGATTTATGTATTGAATTAAGTCGAAATCAATAGCTTGAAGTGAACTTAGATCTACATCGACTGGAGGCAATTCCAGTTCATGTCCCCCCTTACTTGAAATCGATGTGTTAGCTAAAACGACAGCTATCGCCTGAAAAAGTTTTCCAAATAAAGGGAATTTTCCCGCATATTTGGCATATTCATCTATTTGAGTGTCATCGATTTGGTAGGAAAAATAAATCGGTTTATCATTTTTCAATTCATTAACGGTCATTGGCAAATAAACAGGAGTGAGCTTCTCTCTTTGACCACAAGAGAAAAGGGTCATCGCTACCAAACACAATATTGTAATATTCCGCAAATTTTTCATGTGCCTTTTATAACACATAAAAGTGGTGCCATTTTAGGGACTGTAGTTTTTTCACTAAAATAAGTTTATTTCCCCAATTTTATCTAATCCTATTAAGATCGTGCCTTATGAAAAAAAGAACGCTTCTTTTAGGACTCAGCCTCGCTGCGACTTCGTCGTTTGGGGCAAGCTATGACACTCTTCCTAAGGGTGTAGATATGTTTGTTTTAAGGCAAATAATGACTTCTAAAATTGAATCTAAATTTGATGCTCAAAATAACGATAATACCCTAGCTCTTAAAGAAAACTTCACATCAAGCAAATTAGAAAATATCTCAGGCGCTCTTAAAACGTACTTTGAAGAATTAAAGGCCATCTCCCCAGATGCTTATGATCAATTTTCACTCGGTGAATTTAAAGCTGATGCCTATGCTGAAGTTAGTGCTCAAGGATTAGCATTAGCACATGGACTAACTGATCGATTAACTGTTTATGGGCAACTTCCAATTTACCATATCAAAACGGATGTCACTTTTCGACAGACGCAAAAAAGTAATCTTGCAGCCATTCAAGCGGCTGTACAAAATGCTCCAACGAATTCAGCTGTCTCAACATTTGTTCGTCAGCTAACACTGCAACTTCCGGAGACAAACGCCCAACTATTGCAATCTCTAGTCGTCAATTTTTATGGCTATAAGGCCCTAGGTACTTGGGAAAAAGACGCTCTTGGAGACGCAGAACTAGGAGCGATTTATCGCTTCACTGATTTTGCAGATAAAGGCTTTGCATTGGCAGTCGGAACTGTTCTTCCAACCGGTGATGCTGATGATCCAGATTCACTTCAAGATGTTTCAACTGGTGACGGTCAAGTAGATGCATTTGTAGAATCAATGGCCGGCGTATCATTCTTTGACAATGTTCTACAATTTGATTTAAAAACTAGATTCACTTATCAATTTGCCACTCAAAAAAGTATGCGCTTAATTGATGATGCATCTATCCCGCTAAGTAAATCCAAAGAAGATATGTCAGAAAAATTAGGAAACAAAATCGATGCTACATTAACAACAACATTATATCCTACATTATGGTTCAATGTTAATACGTCTGTTATTTATAGTGAAATTGGCGCTAGCCAATATGGAGCAAGTAATTCAAACGTAAAAAAAGTTCTTGAAGAAAATACTGAATCAAACAATTATTGGGCAAAAGTTGGCATTGGTTTCTCTAGTGTAGAACTTTATAAAAGGAAAAAAATGGAAATTCCTTGTGAAATTAATTTATCAGCGCAGAAATTATTAAATGCAAAAAATGCTGCAAACTATGAACGTTTTGATTTGGATTTTAGACTTTATTTTTAACCCTTAGAGCTCTTTCTTTATTGCATATACGAATAAAATATTTTGCCATTTTCTTCGCTGACTAATTTAAAAGGATCTTCTTTAATTAATAAACACCCATCTAAGTCAAAAAAATCAACACCACCAGAAATATTTAGTGCACTAGATATCCCTAGACTTGTTTCAATCATGCAGCCTAACATCGTTCTTAAACCCAACAACTTAGCTTGTCGTAATTGTTTTACAGCTTTCAAGTAACCACCGGCCTTCATCATCTTTACGTTGATCCCATGAAATCTTTCGACATAGTATTCGCTGATTGACTCCTTTGTAACAGATTCATCAGCCATTAAAAAGACGGGGCTATGTTTTTTTAACTCAAGCGCTTCTTCATGCAAATGGCTCATGAGAGGTTGCTCTAAAAATTCTAATCTTTTTAAGTCTGGAAATTCTGATAAAAATTTAAGAGTTTCAGCTGCTGTTTCAAAAGATTCGTTAGCATCAACTCTAAGCGGAACATTGGTTAGTTTTAAGATTTCATTGCAAAAATCGTGAGCATTGTCACGGTTGACTTTAACTTTTAAAACGGAAAATCTTTGAAGATTATTATCCTTTATGAAACTAGCGACTTTACCAATTTCCATAATGGGAATTGAAAATGAAGTCTTCACTGAACTGACAACGTTTGTTCCCATTAATTGCGGAACAGTCTTACCTGACAAAATCGCTACGTAATGAACAAAGCTCGATTCGATCCCGAATTTGAGGGATTGTGGTAAATCCATTGTTTCTAAAAAAGCTACTAGATTTTCAACCCCGTTAAAATCTTGCGGGGCAAGAGATTTAAATTCTTCAAATTTTTCTAGAATTAATTCTCGGGACTCTCCGTAGCGAACATTGAAAGCAACTTCTCCTAAAGCGGAAATAGAACCATTCTTAACTTCAATAATAAAATTGCGTTTAATATCTGAGCTATTTCGTGAAATATTCCAGGTAAATCTAAGGGGAAGTTCAATTTCTTTGATAGTCCAACTAAACATAGTTCTCGCCGATTTTTTTTATTAATCTTTTGGTTAATGATACTATATTTTATGCTTATTCATAAAGAAATTATCATACGCCTGGTTATTACCTTTATCATTTTCGCTATTGCCTTACGTATTATGGGCCCCGTCTTCATGGATTATCTTAAAAAGAAACTTCCAGGTGGAAATGCAGATTCAGATATTGATCAAATGATCAGAAGGCAAAAAGAGAGACTACGTGCTCAATATGGATTAACTGGAGATATTTACACTAATCAAAAAGAAGTGAATTCAGTGAATAAGACTGAAGAAGTAGATCACACTCCTCCAACTAAAGAAATCAAAAAAATATTTCATGAAACGCAATGGGGAGGCGGAGCCTTCGTAAAAGAAATCCAGCAAGAAATTGCTAAAACCTATTCATACACAATGGCCGAAACCAAAATAAATGCATTTCTTCTTCTTTGCGAAAAAAGAAATTACATTCGCAACCTCTCTCCAGAAAACAAAAATAATATTAGTGCAATAAAAAATTATTTAGTCACTCTTCTACTTTTATTATTAATGGTTGAAGAATTGCGCGAAAAGAATTTTTTTATAATCGAGAGAGTTTCAAAAAAACTGAGTCTTACGGCAGAAGAATTCGCACTTTCGCTACAAATAAAAATCTTAATGACGGCTTCATTAAAAAAAGAATTAAAAGAAGAACGTATTTTTACAGAGGTTTTAGTGATTAGCCAATACTCTGAAGAAACAATTAAAGATGCCACTGAGTTTATTGCCAAGAAAGAAGCAAACCTTTGGGCAAAAAGTCCTTCTCAACTTTTTGAAGAATTAACTCTAGCACTTAATTTTGCGAATATGATCACTCCGATCCCTAAATTAAAAAATAGAAAAGACATTGAGACTGCTCATGTCATTCTGGGAACAAATAAAGATTTAAACCTAGATGAAATTAAAAAAGCTTACAAAAAATTGGCGATCTCAAAGCATCCAGACAAAATTATTTCACAAAAACTGCCTAAAGTTTTAGAGAGAAAAGCCTTTGAGCGCTTCAATAAAATCCAAGAAGCCTATGAAGTCATTATGGAAAATAAAAAATAAAAAGGAATAAGATATGTTTACCAAAAAAGAAAAAGGGATCAAAGAAATTAAACATGCTTTAATCGATATTATAAGTGAAACAAATGGTATTTCAATAAATGATACTCTAGAGCTCTTAAGTTTTTACCCAACTTTGAAAAAAAACCAACTCGTCGAAAAGTCATTGGCTGAATTTAGAAAATTACTCAATGGTTTTCAAAGCAGTGAAGTAGACATTTCTACTCTCTTAGGCCATCCCTTCTCTGAAGCGTTCTTTGAATTCTTCAAAGAATTTCCTCTTTCTTATCATGAAGAACATATTCACTTAACGGGCTCACTAAGTGCAGAATTTATATATCCTCGTTTAAAAAAATTATTAGATGGACCTGATTGCAAAATATATGAAGAAAAAATTACTCAAGTCTATGGACCAAACTCTATTCCCATAAATTCAGTTGAAGATGTAGATAGATTAATTCGATTAAAAGAAGGCGAACTTTTTAAAACCTATTTGAAAATTCTCTATCTTCCTAAACTTATATTGACTGACAAACAAACTCATATCGATGCAGCTTATCATATGGCGAGCGATTTATACTCAAAGTACAACGTCGGAAAAATCAGATTAAAATTCACACTTTCTCGCTCTACTGGATTAAGTGATGAACAAATTCCTGGATTAGAAAATCTTTCTGAAGATGATGTTGTCATTGGGCTTTATGAAGGCTTTATGAAATTTAAAACAGAGAAGCCTTTCTTTAACTTCGTCCTGTCTCCGAGCTTTAGAAAAGAGCCTAACTTTTTTGATCAAAATGAATACGAATCCAAACAAGAACATTTTGAAGACCAAGTATTATCCATCTTAAATATTTTAAAAAAATACCCATTTTTAAAAGATGTTCTAGGTGAAGTTGATACTGTTGGAGATGAGCGGGAGCTTTATAAGAAAAAACATTTTTATGAAATGAAATCGGGACTGCGGCGTTTGCAGTATCAGGGATTCAGAATTAGATCCCACCACGGTGAAACTTGGAAGATTTTACGCTTAGGTGTTCAGGCAGTCGATAATGCAATGAATATATGGCACATCGATACTCTAGAGCATGGGCTAAGTCTTGGCATAAATCCCAATTACTATTTTCATCGCCTGTATCAACGCATAATTGAAATGAATCAAGCAGGTGTTGGATTAAAACCAGAAAGTTTTGAGTATGCTGAAATAATGGATATGGAATGGAGAGACGACGAAGTTAGGGATAAAATATTAAATGGCGTACTATTAATAGATGCTGAAAAAATAAAATTTTTAAAGACAAAATTTCATACTGCTCGAGAAATTGAACACTATCAACACGATGTTTTAAATCGTATGATCAATAAAAAAGTATCTTTAGTAGCTCTTCCCTCTTCTAATTTAAAACTAACAAATTGTTTTCCAGATTATAAAGACCATCCTTTTTCATGGTGGGAGAAAAAAGGAGTTCAACTTGGAATTGGAACTGATAATTACATTACTTTATCAACCAATTATATTCAGGAACTTTTAATTTTACTTTACTCAAATCCGACTTCGTTAAAAATCATGAAACTTTTAATGGTCGCAACTAAAGAAACAAGACGTCCTTATATGAGTCATCTTTTATGGGAAATGAGAAAAACTATTCATGAACCAAATTCTGGGCTTCATTCGCAACCATAGCCGGATTTATATTGACCATGCATAATTGATAAGTTTTTTGGGAGCAGCTTCCACTACCATCTTTTGAACATGGTCTACATGGTAAATCTACTTCCAAGGTTTTAATCAAAGAGCTAATAGTAAAACCAAAAGCCGTCGGCCCCATCAGAGATATGCCTTTTACTCCCAATACATCTGCGACATGCAGTAGTCCGGTATCAGCTGATATGACTAATTCTGAAATTTGCACTAACTTGCAACTTTCAATTAATGATAATTTTCCTGCTAAGTTCAAAACTCTCACAGGATCAATATCAGTAAGTTCCTGGCAAAAAAGATCCTCCTTACCACCTAAAACTATAAAACGAGCATTGGGCATAATTGTAATCAGTGTTTTCCAATGCTCAAGCGGCCAGCGTTTCATTTCCCAGGCCGCAGAAGGAACAAGAGCAATGATTTTTTTATCACCAACTGTCTCGGCCTTAATATTCAATATTTTATTTTCAACAGCTGAAGAAAAATTCCATGTAACGAGCCTTGGGTTTTCTCCCTTTTGTATTTCCCATTTTAGTAGCGGGACCACATAAGACTCAATTCCAATAAATGGATTGGGAAATTTGTTTATCCTAAAATTAAAAAGCAAAATCCTTTTTAATCTATCTTTTGGTCGCTTAATTATTTGAGGGCAAATAATCCTACTAGCTAGAAAGAATTTTAAAATATTTGAACGCAAATTATTATGAGCGTCGTAAACATGAGTATATTTTTCATTACGTAATTTGAATGCAAATTTAATGAGACCAATAAGTCCTAATTTTTTGTCAAAAGACCATACAGTATTAATTTCTGCATTTAATTTAACTAAATTTTCGAAATCAGATCTTGTGGCCCAATCAATAATGGCGCTTGGTGAAAATCTCTGACGAATTAATTCAACAACTGACGAACACTGGACTATGTCACCAAAACTCGAGAAGCGGATAATAAGAACTTTATTTTTTTCCATTATCAATCAATAATAGACTAGGTAACAACACATTGGGAACTACGGATTTAAACAATGGCCTTTAGCTTAAAAAATTTATCTTCTCTCCTCAATGTGGCCATTCAACATAAAGCGAGTGATATCCATATTCGCACTAATGAAGTGCCCTGCTTAAGAATTCGTGGGGAGCTTGTGCCCATTCAAACTAAAGTTTTTGCTCCAGAAGATATCACCGATATCATTAAAATTTTAATGCCTGGCCGTGATAATTCTGATTTGAATATGAAAAGTGAAATTGATGGTGCTTTTGGAATCGAAGACCTATGCCGAGTTAGGTATAATATCTTCCGATATTTTGGAAATTACGGGATTGTTTTACGCGTGGTCAACACTCAAGTTCCAGATCTTGGGAGCCTTGATATGACTAAGACAATTTCAAGAATAGCTCTTCAAAAACGTGGAATGATTCTTGTTACCGGTGCCACTGGTTCCGGAAAAAGCACAACTCTAGCTGCCATGATTAACCATATTAATGAAAATCGTGGATCTCATATTATTACAATCGAAGACCCAATCGAATACCTTCATCCCCAAAAAATGTCTCGAGTTTCTCAAAGAGAAGTTGGAAGGGATACAGAAGACTTCACTAGCGGTCTTAGATCTGCTTTAAGACAAGATCCCGACGTTATCTTAATTGGAGAGATGCGCGATCCAATTACGGTCAATATCGCTCTAAAAGCAGCTGAAACTGGCCATGTCGTTTTTTCAACTCTTCACACAACTAACACTGTAACGACCATTGGTAGAATTATATCTATGTTCCCTGCTCACGAACAATCAGAAGTGAGAAAACGCCTTGCTGAAAATATTTATGCCATCATCGGACAACGAATGTTAGCAGGGAAAAATGGGAAAACAGTAATCGCTCAAGAGATAATGGTAACTTCAGCTGGGATTAGAGACTGTATATCTGGCAAAGATGATATTAATCGAATTCCAAGTATCATTTCACAAGGACAAGGAAAATCAACCAATGGTGGTCAAACTTTTGATCAACACATCATGTTTCTTTATCAAAAAGGATTTATCGAAAAAGAAGTCGCCCTTGAAGCGGTGTCATCTCAATCAGACTTTATTCAAAAACTTATTGTGGAATAAATTTATTCTTCAATAACATATGTCCCGGCCAACATGTCATGAATTGAAAGCTTTTTTTTATTAAATAATGGCGTAATTAAACCTGCCACGATAGCAATACTTATCGGTTTAAATATTAATTCGCGCTTTATTGCTTTTCCAAATGAGATTGTATATTGTCTTTCGCCTCTTACTCTCAATCCCATTATTTTTTTTCCAAAACTTAAATTGAAAAATGAAAGTGGAATAACAACAAAGAAAATGGCTGCAAAAAATCCAGAAATAATCATCAAAGCCTTTAGGACTATAAATTCAGGAAAAATAAATTGTAACTTGTATTTATCTAAGAAATATTGAATAAGAATTCTCTCTAAAGGAAGAATAAACTTAACAGCATATGCAAGAAAAAAAATGAAAGCGCAATCCAATATAAAGGCAATGCCACGCTTGGGAATTGGCGCATATTTATCGACGTCTTCTATTTCTGTATCAGATAAATTTTGAAGTTCTTTGGCCATGGCTGACCGACTTCTCATTTTAGGAAGGGATGTTTCGTCCAAAGTTAAGGTAGCATTCTTTCGCGTAACCATTTTTGTTTCTTGAACCTGTGATTCCACATTTAATGATTCGTATTTAACCTTTGGTTTTACCGCAGTGAATTCCCACTCTTTATCATTATCATTATCTATATCTTCATCTTTAACTAGACTATTTTTACGATCAGTCATTTGCTTAACCTCAATTTAAGTTTGATCAATTTTTTTTATTACAGCATCCAATCGAACTGAGGCTTGATTGCAAAGTGTCTTCCACTCATCATGGGAAAGAGTTTTATCGAGATTTAAAAGCAATTTTCCCAACTCTGATGATGAGCGGTTGAACTCACCTAAGAGTTCAACCGCTAATTCTTCATCTTGCATATTTTCGAGTATTTCTAAAATTCGTTCTACTTCACTATTGTCTATCATAATTTCTAATCTATTTTGCTGAAGCTGTTTTCTTTGGCTTAATATTTTTTAAAATATCATTCGCAACCATTACAGATTCTTCTAGTACCGCATCTTGCCTTAACGATTTGATCCATTCTTCTTTTCTTTGTTCAAAATCTTTGGACCACTTTTTTAAGTCACCTGGGCGGATATTTTCGTGAGCTTTCAATGAATCTTCAAAGTTTGTGACAAGAAGATTTTTATCTTCTTCATCCATCTTCAATTCTTCAGCCATTTTTTTGTTCTGCACATCTTCGTTTTGAACTTGCTTCAAATTTAATGAAACAAGTGTGTCTTTTTTCTTTTTATTTAAATAATCGACGTTCTTAACAATTTTATTAAAACGTGGATTAGCCTTAACTCTGACTGCGCTTTTTTCTTTTAAACCTGGAAGATTGTAAGAAAATTTATTCCACTTATTAAAAGATTTTGCTGCAATTTGATCCCATGGAAGTGAGTATTCCAAATCCTTTTCTCTACTTTCAACGTAACTAAAAATATCAGGTAGAACGATATCTGACATTACACCTTTGTATTGAGTCGATGCCCCAGTTACACGGTAAAATTTTTGAATCGTAACTTTAAGCGCGCCCATTGTTGGACCAAACATAGAAAGTAGAGGCCCTTGATTTAAATTTAAAACTGCTTGAACAGTTCCTTTACCGTGTGAGAAATCCCCACCGATAATAACGGCTCTTCCGTAGTCTTGCATTGCTCCTGCTAAAATCTCAGAGGCAGAAGCTGAGAAACGATTGATTAAAACAATCAATGGTCCATCATAGAATACTGCTGGATCTTCATTTTCTAAAACTTCAATTTTTCCAGTGTGATCTTTAACTTGAACGACAGGCCCTTTTCCAATGAAAAGTCCTGACATAAGACGAGCATCTTCTAGAGCTCCACCACCGTTATTTCTTAAATCTAGAACAACAGCATCAACATTTGCTTTTTTAAGTCTTTCTAATTCTTTTCTTACGTCATCAGTACAGTTAATTTGCGAGTTTTCAAAGTCGCGGTAAAACTTAGGCAATTGAATGTATCCGACTTTAGCATCTGTATCTTTGTATTGAAGTACAGAAGATTTAGCAAAAGAAGCTGCTACTTCAATTTCATCTCTTACGATTGGAATAATTTTTCTTGTTCCATCAACTTTTTTAACTGTTAGACGAACTTCAGTTCCTTTTTTTCCACGAATATAGCGAACAGCATCGTCAACTTTCATATCTGTTAAATCAACTGAATCTCCTGCTCCTTGCGATACCGCTAAGATTGTATCGTCAGCTTCAAGATCTTTTTGTCTCCAAGCTGGTCCACCAGGAACGACTTGAACAACTTTGATATAAGATCCATCTTCTTGAAGAACAGCACCAATACCTTCGAGTTTTCCTGTAATATCGATATCAAAATCTTCTTTCTTTTTTGCTGGAAGATAAGTTGTATGAGGATCAAAAACTGCTGTTACTGAGTTATAGAAATTATCTAATTGATCATCTCTATCTTCTTTTGCTAGACGATCAAATATTTTTTGAAATCTTTTAGAAACAGAGTCATGAGCTTTCGCTCTCATTTCAACATCAGTTAATTTTTTAACCGGAGGAAGTTTTTTAGCTGATTTTGAAAGTGGTTTTTTAATACTTCTCATTGGCTTATCAGATTGTTCGTCTATAAGAGATAGGTATTTGTTTAATGTTGCTTGTTTAAAAATAAGTTTCCAATTTTCTTTTAAACTGTTTTCATCTTTAGCAAAATCTCTTTTTTCTGGATCAACTTCAACTTGCTCAGTTCCATTAAAATCAAATTGTTTTTTAAAAGCTTCTTTTCTCATGCCCTCAGCTAATGCAGTTCTCTTTTTGAACATTTCCAATGCTTTTTCTATCAATGTATAATCGCCAGAAACCATTTCATCGTCCATAGCGAATTGATACGTTTCTAACTCTTTAATATCCCCTTTTGTGAGGAATTGTTTTGAGCCATCAATCTTTTTTAAATACTGAGCAAACGCTTTTTGAGAAACTTCATCATTTATTTTAAGTGCGCGGTAGTGATAAGTTTCCAACGCATTTTTTAAAATATTTCCAATGAGTTTTTCGCGCCGAGGATCTTTCGTTTCCTTGGCCGCTTCTTTCGCATACGAAATAGACGATGTTATTAGTGGCGATGTTGAAAGTGCAAGCACTAAGGCTGACAAAAGAAGACGTTTCATTTTTTCTCCAAAAAATAATGCACAAATGGCAATGCTCCTATGATACCTCAGGAATCAGCTTAGGAGTCAAAAGAAAAAATTTCTTGTTTTCGGAGTCTCTGAAATTGATTATTGCTTGATCTTTTTTGTGAAGTAATGATTTTGTAAAAAGACAGCCCCATTTAGGGGCCGTCTAATATTAGTTTTACTTATTTTTGAGCTTCAATGACTTGTACTGCAGTTTGTAACCATCCCACATTGTTTTTTGCAACATCTAACATAGTCGTAGAGTATTTAACATCAGCAATCGTTGGTCTGTTTTCTGAACACATTTTAAAAACACTGTCTGTTTCAAAAACATTTGTCTCAGCGCTTTCACCTGGAAGACCAAAAAGGAAGTTGGGCATATGGCTAGAAAGAACTCTAAGTTTATCCGACCATGTAGTATTTAATTCACTTGATGAACTATATCCTGCACCCGTTCCGTTTGAGTGTGTTCCAATAATTGTCGCGCGCTTTGTGCTCTTTAAAAGAAACGACATCATGTCACATGCACTCACACAGTCACTCGTAACTAAAGCAACTATCTTGTTATTAAATCCTTTAACTTTTTGATCAAAAATGACTGGTGCATAAGAATACATTGGAGTGTATTCGCGTCCACTTCCTAAAGTCGTATCAATTACGTCGTGCAATTCATCAAGAGTCATACCAATAGACTGATCTTCACCTGGAGCTTGTTGATAAAACTCTGATTCACTCAATTGTCTTGAATACTCAGTCATTCTCATTCCAGATGTTGGCCCTGGGTAAACTGCTCCTTCAGGAGCTAAAATTCCTAAGATGGCCGCTGGATAATTTCCATTCCCACCACCATTGACTCTTAAATCTAAAACCATTGGCAATTGATTTTCTTTTAACTCGGCCACAAAGTTTCTAATACCGTCTAGAAATGAAATTTGAGCTTCACCGACTTTAACAGTCTTTGCTGTGAAATTTAAAATCTGAAGAACGCCGTAAGTTTTCCCTTTGTTAATATAATACCCAGTTCTAAGTGCCACTTGTCCGTCATTATCAACGAGTTCTGTTAATCCTTTTAAGTTCAAATGTAATGTTCTGGTATTGAATCCTGAAAAAGTCAAAGCGCTATCACTCCAAGTCTTTGTCATTTTATCAAAATTCATTCCAATTGTTGATGTATCAGAAGGAATTCCAATTTGCTTCATATAAGATACAACGTCTACTCGAGCAGTAGAGCCAATTGGATTATTTACATAAAGTGGCAACTTGATAAGTGCCCCACTTTTAAAAGCAATCTTCGTATAGTTTTTATCACCATAACTAAAATTTCTAATAGTTAAAGCGCGAATCGCTTGATTATCACTCCACTCATCCGAACTTCCTAAAACGTATTTTTTTAATTCATTAATTCGATCTTCAACGGCAACTCCATCGATAGCGACAACTTCATCCCCCATTTGAATTCCAGACAAATCATTACCAGAAAGTTTCGTTGAAAGGCCTAAGATTTTTTTCTCGAGAGATCCAACGATAATTTTTCCCTGAACTCTAAATAGTCTGACACCTGAATAAATAAATGGTCGAGCAATTGTCTCTTGAATACTAAAATGTGTATCTTGAAAAGAAGCAACAAGTGCTTGCATTCTATCTAAAAATTCCATATTGCTTTTTGCTTGTTGGAAAGCAATTGCATCTCTTTGTGTACTATTCGTGCGATCAGTTGAGGCCAATAAAATATCAGCAGCATTATTTTCAGCACTAATAGCTTCTAGTTTTAATTTTTCAAAATCTAAACCAATACGCTCTTTTTTTAGCGGTAAAAGTGCATAGTCTAATTGCACGCTTGATAAAAAATCATTCACGATCAATAAACGATCAGCGCGATCGAGGTAGTTAAATTTTACACCCGAGTAAACATCATTCACGCCAGAGATAGTCTTTCTAACTTTAAGAACGTCTGTTAATCCTGCGTGGGCAAAAGAGCCAACCAATGAACTTGCGAGAGTCGTAGTTATGGCCAATGCCAACAGCTTTTTCTTCATCATAATAAATACTCCTATGTCTGCGTGAGATGAGTCATGTTAGATGATTTAAAAATTTAGTGGGTATTTCAGGAAAAAGTTACAGAGATGTAAAAAGAAGCGGCATTATTTAATAATGCCGCTTCTTTGGAATCAATTACTTAAGACTATTTAAGGTTACGTAGTACATACTGAAGAATCCCACCATTTTTCATATAGTGGAGCTCATCAAGCGTATCTACTCTAGAAGTTAAAACAACTTTAGTTGTTTTACCACTGGCATACTTAATAACTAAATCGTATTTAAGCCCTGGTCTAAATTCACCTTGTGGAATGAGATCGAGAGTTTCAGTCCCATCCAGACCCAAAGTTTTTCTATCTGTACCTGCTTCAAATACTAATGGAAGCACACCCATACCAATTAAATTTGATCTATGAATTCGCTCAAATGATTCAGCAACAACCGCTTTTACACCTTGAAGGAATGTTCCTTTAGCTGCCCAGTCACGTGACGATCCTGTTCCATATTCTTTTCCTGCAATAACAACAAGTGGAGTTTTAGCTTCGATATATTTCATCGCTGCATCGTAAATCGACATGACTTCTCCAGTTGGAATAAACTTCGTCACTCCCCCTTCTGTTCCAGGGGCCACTTCGTTTTTAATTCTGATGTTGGCAAAAGTTCCTCTCATCATAACTTCATGATTCCCGCGACGAGAGCCATAAGAGTTAAAGTCATCAGCCTTTACCCCTTTATCAATTAAGTAAGCACCTGCTGGAGATGATTTTTTTATCGATCCTGCTGGTGAAATATGATCTGTTGTAATTGAATCACCGAATAGAGCTAAGATACGAGCGTTAGTTAAGCTAACTCCGGCTTCATAAGATTTACCATCATTGATGTTTTCAAAGAAAGTTGGATTTCTTATATAAGTCGAATCTGGTTCCCAAGCAAAGAACTCTCCTTCTGAAACTTTTATTGCTTGCCAATGAGAGTCTCCATCGAAAACATTCGCGTAACGTTTTTTAAACATCGCACTAGTAAGTTTGCTCATAAGAACAGCGTTGATTTCTTCATGAGTAGGCCAGATGTCTTTCAAGAAAACATCTTTTCCATCTTTTGATTTCCCAAGAGCGTCTTTAGTTACATTGATGTTTACATTCCCAGCAATTGCATATGCTATTACTAGCGGAGGTGAAGCCAAATAATTTGCTTTAACATCCGGATTAATTCTTCCTTCGAAGTTTCTGTTTCCAGATAAAACTGAAGTCACAACTAAATTATTATCGTTAACTGATTTAGAAATGTTCGCTGGTAGCGGCCCTGAGTTTCCGATACAAGACATACATCCGTATCCCGTTAGCGTGAATCCTAATTCATCTAGTGAACTTTGAAGTCCAGACTCTACTAAATAATCGGTGACAACTTTTGATCCAGGAGAAAGTGCTGTTTTTACCCATGGCTTAGATGTTAATCCAAGAGCGCGTGCTTTTTTAGCGACAAGGCCTGCTGCTATCATAACTGATGGGTTGGAAGTATTCGTGCAAGATGTGATTGTCGCGATGGCTACTGCACCATGCTTTAATTTGAAATCTGCACCATCAACAGCGTACTCAGTGTTTACAGCAGATGGATCAACCTTAAATGATCCAACTAACTCTTTTCCAAATGCATCACTCGCTGCTGTTAATTCGATTCTATCTTGCGGACGTTTTGGTCCAGAGATACATGGAACAACAGAACTTAAATCTAGAGTTAATGTAGATGTAAAAACTGGATCAGCGTCACCTGCATTAAGCCAAAGGCCTTGCTCCTTTGCGTAAGCTTCAACTAATGCAACTTGCTCATCACTTCTTCCAGAAAATCTTAAATAATCAATCGTCTTTTCATCTGTTGGGAAAAATCCACAAGTCGCTCCATATTCTGGGGCCATGTTCGCTATAGTTGCTCTATCTGCGAGTGAAAGTACTCCTACTCCCGGACCGTAGAACTCTACGAATTTTTCAACTACACCATGTTTACGAAGCATATGTGTAACAGTTAACACGATATCTGTAGCAGTGATACCTTCATTAACTTTTCCAGTTAATTTAAAACCTACTACTTCTGGAACAGTCATCGTTACTGATTGCCCAAGCATCGCTGCTTCCGCTTCAATTCCTCCAACTCCCCAACCTAATACTGAAAGACCGTTAATCATAGTAGTGTGTGAATCTGTTCCAACACATGTATCTGGGTAAGCAGTCGTTTCGCCATTTTCTGTTTTAGTCCAAACAGTTTGTGCTAAATACTCAAGGTTAACTTGGTGACAAATACCTGTTCCAGGAGGAACAACTCTAAAATTCTTAAATGCTTTTTGTCCCCATTTTAAAAACGTATATCTTTCTTTATTTCTTTCGTATTCAAGTGCAACGTTCTTTTCAAAAGAATCAGCTTTTCCGAAAAAATCAACTGCAACAGAGTGATCGATAACTAAATCAACTGGAATAAGTGGATTGATTTTTTTAGGATCCCCACCAATTTTTTTCATTGCTTCTCTCATTGCGGCTAGATCAACTACAGCAGGAACTCCTGTGAAGTCTTGCATAAGAACGCGAGCTGGATAGTAAGCAATTTCGCGATCTGATTTTTGAGTTTTAGTCCACTCGTTGATTGCTTTAGCATCTTCAAAAGTTACGTCACGACCGTTTTCATGGCGAAGTAAATTTTCAAGTAAAACTTTTAACGACTTTGGAAGTTTATCAATGTCTGACAAACCTAAACTTTTTGCTTCTTTTAAGCTGTAATAACTGTAGTTCTTTGAACCAACTGTTAATGTCTTTTTTACCTTACTCACGAAGGACTCCTTGCCAATTTTAGGTTATTAAAAAAATGTATCTCTCATTATAAAACTATTAAAAACACCCGTCACGATAGAAAAAGAATCCTCTAATAATTGATCTTTTTCTACATCTATTATTAGCTTTTTATATAAAAGAATAAATTGAATAAATTGAATAAAATATAGTAGTATTAGGAATATGTTAGATGGAATCGATGCTTTAATTGCCCTTGAGAAATATGGAACTGTCAGTGAGGCGGCCATACGTCTTAGACTCACCCAATCTGCGGTAAGTAAAAGGATTCAGGCTTTACAGCTTGAATTAAATTTTAAGCTTATCGAACCTGATGGTAGACGCGTGCGCTTAACTTCTGATGGCTACCAGTTTTTAAACAAGGCGCGTCCGCTCATTATTGAGTTAAAAAACCTTACTCTAAATTCAGAAAAATCTAACCTATCGCATTTTTCTCTCGGATTATCCGATTCTATTGCCGGCTCCTTTGGGCCAAAAGTTGTTAGCGAGACGTTAAAAACATTAAAAAATGTAGAATTAGATTTTCATGTTCACCGCAGTCTTATGTTGCTAGAAAATATCTCTTTGGGGAAATACCAATTGGGAATTTGCACCTTTGATGAAAGAAGAGTTGATCTCTACTCAGCCCATTTAATCGATGAGCCATTAGTACTGCTTAATTCAGAATTTAGAAATCGTCCGAATAAAAATCTTCCTTTGATTACGATTGAAGAGAATTCTGCAACTTGGAAAAATGTGGGGGCTGTTTTAAAAAAAGATTATGCTCCAATATTCTCCAACAATGTCATTTACGTTGAATCGTTTATGGCCGTTTACCAAATGACTAAAGTTGGTCTTGGAAATGGATTAATTCCTCTGGGGATGACACATGAGTTTCATTTGAAAAAAGAAAGTTATAAAAAACTAAAAGTTACAAGAACCATTTCACTTGTTACTCGAAAAACAATTGCCCAGATGGATTTTTTTGAGCCATTCTACAAAGAATTAAAAAATAACATTGAATATTATTTCTCCAAGTAAATTATGAAAAAAACGTTGTATTTAATGGCAGGACATTTAAGCATTATTCTAGGAACAATTGGTTTCTTCCTCCCTGTCTTGCCAACAGTCCCTTTTATTTTGTTAGCGGCATTCTGCTACTCAAAATCAAGTACAAAACTTCACCAATGGCTACTCACTCACAAATATTTTGGACCACCATTAGTTGACTGGGAAGAGAATGGTACAATTGGACTAAAAGCAAAGTGGCTTGCCTCTATTATGATATCCCTAGTAATCATTTTTCGATTACCATATTTAAAAATCGCTCTAGTAATAAGAATTATTGTTATTGTGATTTTGATTGGTGTTTTAATTTTTATCTGGAGCAGACCTAGTCAAAAACCTAAACCTACTATCCAAGATAACCAGAAACCGTGAGTTTCTTTCCTTGAAAAAACTGATGAGTTTTCCCACAAAAAGAAATTTGATCACCTTCAATAATTATTCCTCCTCCATCGGGACAAGCATAAAGTGGAATTTTTGATTTTTTTGAATGGTGTAACAATTCAGCATCGTAACGTTTAGAGTTTTTATAGTGTGGAAAAAATTCAAAATTGACGAGTCTCATCGCTGATAAATTTTTCATATCCCAAGGATTTTCATCGCGATCAAAATGGGGAAAGGTCGCGGTGTGTACATGTGGTGTAAGAACAATAGCTCCGGCGGAAAGTCCACACAGCACTCCACCGCGTCTTAAAAACTTCGTAAAGTGAGCAAACATTCCGGATTTTTTTAAATGCTTTAAAAAATAAAAAGTATTACCGCCACCTAAAAAAATCAGGTCACTTTTTAGTACTTCTTGTAGAAGTGTCTTTGTGTAAGGAGTGTCTACACAAAATAACATAAACTTTTGAACGCCCAAACCTTGAAACTCTTGCACGAAAAAGCGAAAGTCATCTTCTGCGTCGTAAGAGCTAGATGGAATGAGGGTAATTTTGGGAGAATTGTTTTCTGTTAAATCCAGCGCACGTTGATTGAGGAAGCGATTTTCGTCTTCGCTTCCCCCCGAGTAGAGAACTAGTTTCATATTCCGTCTCTGTACTCTCGAACAATTTGCAGCATGCCTTTAACAAGTCGTGACTGCTCTTTTTCTGCTTCAAAGTTTGAAGGTCTGCGCTCTTTATCCGGATTCAAATTTTGATAATCTGTAAATTCTTTTAAGATGATTGAAATTTCTTCAGCACTAAGCTTAGGTTTTCTATTCATGACTTTATTTACGATAGTTGTAATTGAATCCCCGGTGACTCGATCATATTTATTAATTACAGATGATCTCATAGAGACATCAAGAATTATCTTCTCAGGTGATTCTTTGAATTTTTTTGAAACTAAATTAATAAGCTTCAAATATGTTTTTTGGAAGCTTCTAATTTTTAAATCTCGTCTTAGCGATCTTTTCAAATCTGCTTTGGTCGCATAACTCGATTTGATAATGTCTAAGAATTCTACTTCCGAAACCAATCCTCCAACACCTCTACCTAAATAAAGCTGTGGCAGTTCACGTAAAATATCGCGCATACAAAAAATAGCATTCCAGTTAATTCCATCTGGAACTTTCTGTGGGCCTTTTACTGATTTGGCCATCTCAAAATAGGTAAAATCATTTCTAAAATCTTCCACTTCTTTTCTGCAATTTTCAAAAAGAAAAACAGCATACTTAGGATGAAAACCAATTTTTGTGAGAATGTTTTGATTTTTATAATCAAAAAAACGTTTATCAAAATTTTGGATCGCATGATGATTTTTAAAATCATCAATTGATTTCTTTTTTTCAGTTTTTATGTAGTCAACAATTTGAGCAAAAGTTTGAACGATATAGCGCGCTTTTTGTTTTTGCTCTTTAATTGAAGTAGACCATCTCTGTACATCATCATAACGATACTCATGGTGATAAAGACCAAATTGTCGAACCGAACCATAATCAATGATTCCCCCATCCATTAAGATATTATCTCCATCCCAATCCAACCAACAGAAAATATATTGATCTTCAAAATTGGCTGACATTTGGGCAAACGTCTCCACTACTTTCATCAAAAAATAATCATAAAGAGTTTTGGAGTCAGTAGGAACGTTTTTCCAAATCTTATTTTTGACCTGGCGATCAATATAATAATCAACCATACGTTTTAAAGTAGGAAGATTGTTTTGTTTTAAGTGATTAAACATATGCGAAGGACGAAGAAGATTTTCATGAACACGAACATTAATAGCTAATCCTTTTGGAAATTCTATGATTGCTAAGACTCGTTCTGTCTCCAAACCATTTTTTGCGAGAACTTCACTAAAAAATAGTGAACTGAATCCTTCATCTTTTTCTGAGTAACCACAACCGTAAGAGACTGTTGGATCCCCCGTTTGATAGAATTTTTTATTGATGTTGCATGCCGGACTAAGCTTTGTTGCTCCCGTTCCACAACTAGAAACATCGTATGACTTGCCTTTGTTTGTTATTTGACCGTTCCAAATACTTCTTCCATCACCTGAAGTTGTTCCCTTCTTGCATGGATGTTGAAGTTGCAAATAACGAGTAGCCATATAAGTATGAGGTCGAATTTCATCTTTGGGATAATTAAAATTATTCATCATATCGTATTCGTTAATAATAACGATACTGAATGTATGAAGAATTTCTTCTTTTAATTCTTTGGTGAGTTCATTGGGATGGTTTTCTGAAATAAGCCCAATTTCGCGAGCTAGTTCAAAATTAAAAAATGCAACTTGACCGCCATGCCTTGTGCGCACTTGGTATTCAACAACGGCTTCTGGAACCATTTTTTTGAGAGGGTGATTACCATCCACCTCGCGAAATTTCGGATAACCGAGATTCTCTTTTGTTGTTTCTTTAGATGGTCTTGACTCTTTCAATTTTATATTTCCCATACTTCTATTTTCAAGCATTCAAATAAAAATTAAAGAGGCAAATGTTTCTTAGCATTTTTTGCCGATCCTCTTTGCATGAAAGTGCAAAGAGGAGCTAAAATAACCTCTCACCTTAAGTATAAATTAGGATCCAATATGAAGGTCATTTCAATTCTCATAATTACTTGCACTGCCCTTTTCTCTGGCTCATGCTCAACAATTACTAAAGAAGATTGCAAAAAAAATATGAAGGAAATGGGCCACACTCAAGGCTCGAAAGGACTCGCTAACCTATCGGATGATATAAGAAAAGTGTGTTTAAAGGGTGAAGCCAGTGTAGATCTCGAAGGTTATGAAAAGGGCTTTGCGATGGGGTGGAATGAGTACTGCACACCTTTTCATGGTTTCGATAATGGTCGAAAAGGTGACCTTTATAAAAGTTTTTGTCCGCCAGAAAAAGAAGAACTATACAGAGAAAAGTTTTTGGTTGGTAAAAAAGTATACGAGAAAAAAGATCAGGTAATTGAAGTCGAAGAAAAGATTAAAGAGCTCAATTCTAATACAGATCGTGATAATTCAGCCAAAGATGAACTAAACAAATTAGAAGAATATTTACGTATTTTAAATCGTGAAATACAGTCCCTTGAGCAAAATGGCATGAGCCCCGTTCACAAAGACTAATCGATTCGAAACAATGCGAATTTAAGATAGCGTAGCTCTTCCATCGCTAGTGGATAAGGGTGATCGAATGGCTGACCTCCATAATACACCAGTGTTCCTCTCTTTCTATTCTTAGAAAAAGCTTCACGGCAAATTTCCAAAAATTTATCCGTGCTTATATGACTAGAGCACGAACTCGCGGCAAACAATCCGTTGTTGTTAACTAATTTCAAAGATTGAGAAAAAACTTTTACATATGCTTCAACTGCACTCTCTACAGATTTTTGATTAGGAGCAAAGCTTGGAGGATCAGTAATGACCAGGTCCCATTTACTTTTTTCTTTTATTCTTTCATCAATAAATAAAAAAGCATCGGCGGCAATTGCTTCGTGAGGAGTTTTTAAATTGTTTACTTCAAAATTTCTTCCAGCGGCCAGTGTCGCAGCTTTTGCAATATCGACGCTCGTAACATGACGAGCTCCACCAATTCCGGCGAAAACAGAAAATCCACCTGTGTAACTAAAAAGATTTAGAACACTTTTTTCTTTTGCAAACTGCCCGATTAATTTTCTATTATCTCTTTGATCTAGAAAGAAACCGGTCTTTGCAGCGTCTCTGATGTTGGTGGCAAAAGTGCTTCCATTTTCTAAGAAAAGTACTTCTTCTTTTAATTTTCCAAAAATCTCGATTCCCTTAATTTCTTCATCATTTCTTCTTTTATGATAAACCGTTTTTAAGAATGGAAAATCTAATAATAATTTTTGAGCTATCCCTTGGTGATTCCAAAATCTTTCTACTACTGGATGATCGTGCTTTATCACGGCTGTATCGTCATAGATATCAATAGTAAGACCCGGCATACCGTCGCCTTCTCCATTAATTAACCTAAAACTATTAGTTAAATCACTTCTGAAATTTTTTCTTAATTCAATCGCTTTTTTCCATTGAACTTCAGCCCAGAATTTTATTGTGTGCTCATTATTATTTGGACGAACAAAATTTTCTTCACTTAAACAAAGAACACGAAAACGCAATTGAGTATCAGGTTGGACGAGTCCGATACCTAAAACTTCATTTCTCGACTTTAAGATTGAAAGCCCTTCTTTATGGCGCTCTTTTTGATCAAAACAATCTGCAAAGATCCATCGATGTCCTCGCTTTAAATGCTTGCTTACATCTCTAATTAAATTAATCTCTGGAAGTTTTCCATCTGGAAAATGAATTAGGGAATAATCTGTACCCATGTTTAATCTGCTTGGTTTTTAATTTCTACTTTCATCATAACAGATTTTTTTGAATATTCCGTTAGAATATTGACAACTGCCGAACCAATGATTAAAAATGCCCCAGCCAATTGATTTAACGAAAATTTTTCATGTAAAAAAATTGCTGAAAAAAGTAAAGTTATGGGAGCGATCGCATAATAAGTTAGGCCCGTTATACTTGGCGACAAAGTCGCTGAAATCTTTGCCCATAGACTATGAGCAAGCAATGTACCAAAAATGGCCAAGAAGAGAAGTACCAGCCAATCTATTGCTAATAAATTCCAACTTGTCTGACTTATAAAAAAAAGTAAAAAGACGCATGCACCAAAAAACTGAGCAAAAATTCTCGTTTCAAGAGAAAATTCTTGGGACTTTCTATTTATAATTGGAAGTGCTGCAAAAAAACTCGCACTTAATAGAGCAAAAATTAATCCCCGTGTTATGTCATTATGAAAATTCCAGCTAGGAATAACCATGTAGAGTCCTATCAGTGAGAAGATAAACAGGAAAATGTCTTTTTTACTTATTTTATGCCCGAGGAATATTGTACCGGCCGCTACTAATTGAATTCCATATGTAGAGAGCCCGATAACTCCCACACCTGCTCCTCCCATTTTAACCGCATATGCATAAGTTAACCAATGACAAAAAAAGACAAAACCTAAAAGCCATAATTTAAACCCACCGGAAGCTTTTGGTGAGAAACTTTTGAAATCAATTTTATTACGCCAAATCACCGATAAAGTTATAACTGTAATTAGTATACGAAATAAGCAAATTGTAAGTGGGGTTGCATTTGTGTACTTGATGGCGAGTGGAACAAATGCGAAGATAAGAACGGATGAGATGACTTGTAAAAACATTCTTTCATTAGAAAACATTTTGTCCTGGAGAGCAACATGGAAGAGAGTTCTGGTCCTAGAAAATTAACTTTTAAAAGCAAAAAACAGGTCGAATGTGTTGTTTGTAAAAATAAATTTGCCCCTGCCTTGGTTGTTCCTCTCGACACAGTAAGAGATTCATTAGTAACGACGATAAAAAAAATGGTGCCTTCACTCACCGATGAGTCTGGATATATTTGCAGACCGGATCTCAACAAAATTAGAAAAGATTATTTTAAACAACTCATCAAAGAAGAAAAGGGCGATTTAACAGAAGTAGAAAACGCAGTCGTAGAAGCTCTCCATGAGCATGAGGTACTATCTACAAATGTTCCCGATTATGAATTAACTTTTGGCGAGAGACTTTCAGACTTAATTGCTACATTTGGTGGATCTTGGAAATTCATTATTATTTTTGTGGTTGCCATGAGTATTTGGATTGTCTGGAATTCTGCCTCACAAGTCCGTTTTGATCCTTATCCATATATTCTCCTTAATCTTTTTCTCTCGTGCCTAGCAGCCTTACAAGCTCCCATTATTATGATGAGCCAAAACCGTCAACAAGACCGCGACCGCATAAATCAAGAGCAGGACTATAAAGTGAATTTAAAATCAGAAGTTGAAATTCGCGTTTTAAATGAAAAAATAGACAAGCTTATTTCTCATCAATGGCAACGCCTGCTTGAAATCCAAGAAATGCAAATGGATTTCATGGAAGAGCTAACTAATAAAAAAGGGAAATAAAATTTCCTCATTTATTTACCTAGGCAAAAAATGAGGAAGACTGACAAAAGAATTAGCAGCCAGTAACTTTTTTATGAATATTTGAAATATTAAAAGCACCCTTATGCCAATCCATATTGTACCACTTCAAAGCCTTTTGAAGCTCAGTCATAAATGGAATTTTTGCTTCATTTAATTCTGTAGGTAAAAGTCCCTTGGAAGCAAATGCAAACGTCCAAAAAACTCCTGGATAAATTAGCATAGGTCCTGTGAATGATTTAACGACAGGATAAACATTTCTTAAATTGTCATAAAAAGATTTAATTCCATACTCGTCATAGAAAGGATTTTCAGTTTGGGCCATCATGATGCCATTTTCTGTTAATGCTTCAGACACGTGAGCGTAAAATTCTTGTGTGAATAATCCTGCGGCAAAATCTTCCGGATCAGTTGAATCGATGATGATGACGTCAAAGAAATTTTTATGAGTTTTAATATACTCCACACCATCTTGAGGAAGAACATTAACTCTCTTATCTGTTAATCCCGATGTACAATCTGGGAAATATTTTTTTGAAACTTCAATAACTCGCTCGTCGATTTCGACAAGATCGATTCTCTCGATTTCCGGGTGCTTAACAAATTCACGAACAATTCCACCATCGCCACCACCGATGATTAAAACGTTTTTTAATTTAGGGTGAATCATGGCCGGAATGTTCCCCATAACCTCGTGGTAAACAAATTCATCAATATCAGAAACCATGGTTTTACCATCTAAAAGCAGCAGTCTTCCCACTCCATGAGTCTCAAGTACGTCAATCTTTTGGTATTTTGACTGCTCCGAGTGCAAAACTGATTTTATTTTAAAAGAGGTCGCTACATTTTTGTGAAAATAGCGCTCTGAATACCATTCATTTCCTAAAAGATTCTCGCTCATAACTCTCCAATAATTTAAAGGCCCACCAAGAAACAATTTGTCACTTTCTTTGTTTTGTGACACATAGATAGTTCGTGAAATCTAATTACGCAATACTTTATTAATAGGAAATTCGCCGGTATGTTTCAATCAAATATCAAACCAGATGAGAGAATTAAAATTTCAGGATTTAACAATCTTACAAAGATCCTAAGTTTTAATCTTTATGATTTTTGCATTGCTCTAAACGACGACCAGAAAGCTCAATACGTTAATTATATTCACGATAAGTACAACGCAAATAGAATCGCTGAAATATCAAAAAGAATTGTTGAAATCATAGAAGCCAACATCCTGGCCGTATCAGTTCAAGACTACGATCCAGTTGGAGCTTCAACAATGGTTCTTATGTCGGACTTAAAAGGTGGAGGCTCTCCTATTCCTTCGGCTCAAGTTAGTGCTCACTTAGATAAATCTCATATTACTGCTCACACATATCCAGACGCTGCTGATCCAGATGGAATTTGCACTTTCAGAGTTGATATTGATGTAGCAACTTGTGGAGAAATCATTCCTTTAAATGCTATCAATTATTTATTCGAAGCTTTCGAGTGCGACGTAGTTTATGTTGACTACGTTGTTCGCGGATACGCTCGACTAGAAAACGGTAAAAAAATCTATAACGACCACAGCTTTAATTCGATCCAAGATTTTATTAAGCCTGAAATTAAATCTGACTTCACTTTCATCTCAGACATAAACATGCCTCAAAGTAATATTTGGCAATCAAAGTTTATGGTAAAAATTAAAGGTGCAGAAAACTATTTACTCAATCCCGTAGACGTCAATCATCCAGATGTTCCAGCGAAAATGGAACTTCTAAAAAATGAAATGCATGAAGTTTACCACATGATTCACTAACCAAGAGATCGAATGATAAAAAACCTTTGGGGCACTAACGCCACACAATTTTTCTTCGAACTAAATCCAGATTTAGTTTTAGACACTGTAGAAAAATTAGGCTTTAGAACCACGGGCAGAGTTCTCACTATGAACTCAATGGAAAATCGCGTTTACGAAGTTGAAATTGAAAGTGATTCAGATAATCCAAGTGATCATTCAAAAATTATAAAATTTTATCGCCCAGGTAGATGGACAAAAGAGCAAATTCAAGAAGAGCATGATTTCCTGCTCGATCTAACTGAATATGAAATTCCCGTAATTGCTCCCCTGATTTTTGATGGGGTTACACTCTTCACACTTCCAGAGCCTGAGCTTTATTACACCGTCTTTCCGAAACAAGGTGGAAGAGCTCCCGATGAATTTACCAGTGAAGAAATAGAACAAGTCGGACGCTTACTTGCTCGCTTACATAATGTAGGAAGCATGAAAAAAGCCGTTCATAGACTGACGATTAATCCTGAAGTGTATTTAAAATCAAACTTAGAATTTTTAATCGGACAAAAAATTGTTCCTGCTCATTATGAATTAAGTTACAAAACAGTGCTTGATACAATTTATGACCTGACAAAAAACTCTTTTAAAAATATTACCAATATTCGAATTCATGGCGACTGTCATTTAGGAAATATCCTAAAACGCGGCGAAGTTTTTCACCTCATCGACTTCGACGATATGGTGATGGGACCTTCTGTTCAAGATATGTGGCTTTTGTTGCCTGGTCGAGATGAGTACGCAGACAATCTTCGCAATCAACTTTTAGATGGCTATACAACAATGCGAGATTTTAATTATGAAGAACTTCGTTTAACTGAAGTTTTAAGAACACTTCGTATGATTAATTATTCAGCATGGATCGCTAAACGTTTTGATGATCCGGCCTTTAAGCAAGCCTTTCCTTTTTTTGAGTCCCCAAGCTATTGGGAAGGGCAAATTAATGATTTGCGCGAGCAGATCTATTATCTACAGAATCTTTAGTAAATAACTTCTTGAGCTCTTGGAATTGTATTCATGAATTCATGTCTATGTGAGGTGTCTTCTTTAAAAGCACCTGAGAGCTTCGATGTTCTCGTCATAGACGTCACATCTTTGATCCCTCGAGTTTTCACACACGCGTGCATAGCATCTACCACAACAGCGACATTGTCAGTTTCTAGAATCGTACAAAGGGCCTGGTGAATTTGAAGTGTGAGGCGTTCTTGGATCTGAGGACGTTTAGCAAAATAATCCACTATGCGATTAAGCTTAGAGAGCCCCAAAACTTTTTTTCCTGGAATATAAGCAATGTGTGTTTTTCCAATGATCGGAACAAAATGATGTTCACAATGTGAGTTGGTCACAATATTAACTTCCACAACGGCATGATCGTAATCAAATTTATTTTCAACAATTGTGATCTTCGGAAATTTGTCCGTCGCTAAACCATAGAAGATTTCATCGACATACATTTTAGCCACGCGATGAGGAGTTTCACTAAGAGAGTCGTCAGTTAAGTCGAGCCCCAAAGTTTCCATGATCTCAGTGAAGAGACCTTCGATCTTTTCTTTTTTTTCTGCGTTTGTTAACCCATTATCAATAAATGGAGTTGGTGTTACTTTTTTTAATACTGCTTTTGGATCAATCATACTCATATAGCGCTCCCGCTACTTTTATCTTCTTCATAAATACCAGAGTTTTTTTCGTTCTCTCTGGTTTCTACGCGAAAACACCATACGCGACCATTGGTCTGCTGGTTAAGATATTCGTTCATTTTTTTATGTAAGAATTCTGAAGTGCCTTCCATTCCGACATTATCTAAAACGCGAAGTTTTAGTATTCCTTTTTTATCCATATCGCGAAACAGTGGCAACTCGGGATCGTCACTATTGATTAGACAAGAGTGATCGAAGTAATCATCTAGGAAAATTTTGAAATCTTTGAAGCCGCCAAAATCCATTACCCATTTTTTGTCGTCTAAAACAGTGGCCTTAAACCAAAACGAAAACTCACGAGAGTATCCATGGATAAATTTGCAATGGCCTTCGTCTCGCCACTGTCTGTGCGCACAAGGGTAGCCCGAAAATTTTTTAGTCGAGATAAACATCTAAAATTCCTGCGATAAAACTTAAAAGCGAAGTGCGCTTAAATTATCACCGAACTCTACGACATACAATAGACCATGAATTTTCGACTCATTTTCATAGGAGATTGGTAGATTCTGGGCCTGCATTAAGGCATTCAATAATAGCCGTTGATCACGGGCTTTTTTAAGTCCCAAGATGCTGGCTTCATTGGTAGCTAAGCAGCCCGAAGTTGGAACAAAGGGGTAATAAGGGGTTAAAAAATTGCGGTTAACTCTACCTGTCCCGTGAATTCTCAAAAGGCTTCGCCCTAGGACTCTCCCCACTAAAGACTGTTTCCACCAAGCAAGCCCATGTTGATCACGTGGAAGTAACTTCATCAGCTCCACTTCATTTTCCGAAGGTTTTATAAAGTTCACAATCAGTCTTCGGTACTCGCCGAATTCATAATTTTTATTGGCTTCTGGCATAACCGAATCAATGGTAAAGACCCCCATTGGTGTGCAGCCATTTGAATGATTAAATGGAAGTCCTCTTCCAGATAAAGCTAAAATGGGAATCGACCAAACGCTACCATTGGGTTTAGTGAAAAATGATCCATGCTCGTCTCGAATTACTATGCGACCTGGCTTTGTGCGATCGCTATTGAGTATTGCAAAGAGAGTAAGTTTTTTTACGGGAAAATCTAAGAGCTCTTGTAATGCTTTTTTTGAAAGTGCGTGCGCCTTCGTCGCAGTTTTTAATAATTCAAACTCTCGAGAAAATTTACCTTCAATACTCTTTTGTAAATCTTGATTTAAAAATTCGAGAAAATTTAGAAGATGAAATACGTCATGTTCGCTTAAAGAATTTAAATTGAGTGATTGAACATACGGATTAAGCGAGTGAGAGATTGCGTGAAACATGAGTCTTTCTTCAAATGAAAGTGGCTCTGGCAAGGGATCAGGGAGAGAAAACTCTAAAGACTTTCCTTTTTTATTTCCAAATAAATAAGGCAGGAAAGTCTTTAGATAGTTCATTTTTTTAGTGGTGGTGACCGTGTTCGCCATGAACATGACCATGGGCCAATTCTTCGGCAGATGCTTCACGAACTTCTTTAACAGTTACATCAAAGTTAAGATCCATTCCTGCAAGAGGATGGTTTCCATCTACAGTTACTGTGTCGCCTTCGATTTTTGTTACTGTTACAACAAGTTCACCTTGCTCAGTCTCTACTTCAAATTGCATTCCAAGCTCAAGGCCTTCAGTAGATTCAAATTGCGCACGAGGAACGTTTTGGCAAAGAGAATCATTTCTCTCACCGTAACCATCTTTTGCTGCAATTGCTACTTTCAGGTTGTCACCTGCTTTTTTACCTTCAAGTGCTGTTTCCAGACCAGGAATTAAACTTCCTGTACCTTGGATGTAGAAAAGAGGTCCATGATTATCTGAAGAGTCGATCATTTTCCCAGTACCATCAGTTAGTTTATAGTCGATACCGACGACTTTATTCTTTGCAACTTGCATAACATTCTCCGTAACAGTTTTTGCGATCAAGTTATCACTTCTTTTTGATGATGTCTAAAATAACTACTGGTTCTAATGGAACATCTTCAAGAGGCCCACGAGTTCCCGTTTTCACTACCTTAATCTTGTTCACAACAGGCATTCCGCTAGTGATTTTTCCAAATACAGCGTAACCAAATCCAGCAGAAGATTCATCGCGATGATCTAGAAAGCCATTGTCTGCAACATTGATAAAAAATTGCGCTGTCGCACTATCAACTTCATTGGTGCGGGCCATGGCAAGTGTCCCCACTTCGTTTTTAAGTCCGTTTCCGGCCTCATTTTTAATCGGCTTATCAGTTGCTTTCTCTTTTAGGTCTTTGTCAAAACCACCACCTTGAATCATAAAACTAGGGATTACTCGGTGAAAGATTGTTCCTTTAAATTGTCCTTTTTTCACGTAAGCTAAAAAGTTTTTAACAGAAATTGGAGCTTTGTCTTCAAATAGTTCAGCTTCCATTTCTCCCATGCTCGTTTTGATTACGACTTTTGGATTGGCAGCAAGAACACTGAACGACATTAAGAAAGAAATCACAAGCAACGACATTTTTTTCATTTGTATACCTCTTGTATTTAGAATTGGTGCTTAGTTAAAAACTTTTGATATTTATCGTGATCAAGCGGATCGTTACCCGCTAAGTACATTTCTAAATATTTTATAGAATCATTTCCCCAAAACATTTCTTCGTCTACAAAAAAGGTAGGAACTCCGAAAAGATCTTTTTGTAATCCTATTTCAATATTATTTTTAAGATCAACGCGAGCAGATTTTTCTTCCATTTTGGAAAATAATTCATCTACTGGAAGGTTTTTTTCAGACAGCACACTTCGAAGTACATCATCGCTGCCAATTTCTAATCCTTGGGCCCAGCCCGCAGTAAAAATAGCATCAATAACTTCGAATTGGTTGGCTCCGGCCGAAGAAAGGAGTGAAAGTCTTAAGGAGTAGAGAGAATTAAACGGTAAACTCTTCGGTGTTGTGAATGGAATATTATGCATTTTTGTAAATCGCAGGAGGTCTTTAAAAAGATAATTTCTTTTCGGCTTTATTTGTGCAGGCCCTAATGTACCAAAATGCGCAATGATACTTGGAACACTTACTGGATAGAGAGAAATATCATAGTCTTTGAAATGCGAGCGCACCCAAGTCCAGGCTACGTATGAGTAGGGAGAAAGAAAATCAAAGTAGAAATCAATTTTCTTTTTTGTCGCCATTGCTCTTAAGCCTCTTCTTTTTTCTTATCAGTATAATATTGGAAATTACTTTCGAAGACTCTGATTCCCCCTTTATCAACTTCAAACACACGGTTGGAAAGTCCGTGTAAAAAGTGTCTATCATGGGAAACATACATCACAGTTCCATCAAAAGATTTTAAAGCGTTTAAAAGAACATCACGAGATTTTAAATCCAAATGATTGGTAGGCTCATCTAAAATTAAAAGATTGTTGTTGTTTGACATTAAAGTTGCAAGGACAACGCGAGACTTCTCTCCACCGGAGAGAACTTTAACTTTCTTTTCAACATCGTCACCGCGAAATAAGAAGGCTGCTAGTAGATTTCTAATGTATCCGTTAGAAGCGTGTGGCAATCGATTTGAAATTTCTTCCAAAACCGTATTTTCTGGATTTAATAAATCGAGAGAAAACTGCGAGAAGTATCC
>CANFHC010000016.1 GCA_947446575.1 Bacteriovoracaceae bacterium
AACTAAAAAAGTTTTTATTGATCAATTAGGAAATGCGTTTTTAAAAATGAAAAATAATAATTGGATAAACTTGATATTTGATTAATTCAAGGGAAGAGCTTTATGCAGGCACAAAGCCAGCAGTACATGATTGCTAAAAAATCCTTGGGTAGTGACTTCTAAAAAAAACAGGGCCAAAAAAGGGCCAAGTCATTTAAAAAATATTTTTAGGTTGAAAATAGTGTGAAGAGAAATCGCTAATCACCGGTAAAAAGGAAAAAAAAAGCCCCTTATTTCTAAGAGGCTTTTTAACTCAAAAAGTGGTGCCCAGGGACGGAATCGAACCGCCGACACAGGGATTTTCAGTCCCTTGCTCTACCGACTGAGCTACCTGGGCAAGTCCATTTTTTGGAATCTAAAAATTAATAGATACATCTCATTCAGTCAATGAATTTCCCCAAAAAGCTCAAAAAAAGATAGGAATTTTGAATTTATCAAAGCGGCGCATATTCTATAGAGTCGCTTTTTGGTCTCGCTTAAAAACATTGAATTTGAGGTAAATCATGAAATTTGGAATTTTTTTATTGCTGCTTTTTTCCACTGCTCTCTATGCAGATGTCACTATCCCACAGAAGCTCATCGATCACCACACGGCAGTGTGTTCTGACTTTGGCACTGAAGATGGCAAATATCTCTTGCGAGCTGCTTATAAACTTCCCAAGTCTCCCAATTCAGAATCAATAAAAACTCTCTATGTGCTTGGTTGTCAGATGTACGCTTACAACAGTTTAGAGAAGGCCTACATCTTAGATAGCGAAGAAAATATCACAGACGTCTACGTTGTCGAAATTGACGAAGAGCGCTCTTTAACGGCGACCAATGACTTAATGGGCTCAGATTATGATGAAGCGAGTAATACTCTGGGAACTTTTCAAAAAGGGCGTGGAATAGGCGATTGTGGAAGTACAGCGACCTATACTTATAGTTCAGAAGTTGAAAAATTTATTTTAGTGCAGGCCCGTCTAAAAAATCATTGCGATGGCGATGTAGAATCGGAGTGGCCAGTGGTTTATTCGAAATAAATTAGTTATTCTTTTGAGCATGAAAGTTCAAAAACTCACGCTCGATTATTTAGATCAAAAAACTAACGCTCTCGTCTTTCTTCCAGAAGCCAGTGATTTAGGCGAGAGCGCAGTTAAATCAACATTTGCCATTCTCACACATGGATATAGTTCTGATAAAAGCTCTATTCTCAATTGGCCCATTCGCCTTGCTGAAGTTGGAGTTCCCTGCATCCTTTTTGATTTACCCGGACATTACTTAGGAAATTATTCTGAAGTCGTGGACTTCGAGCATTTTAAAAATCATGCACACGAACTTTTTTATTCGGCATTTTTAAAATTGAAAGATTACTTTTTAGAAGAATTCCCATTAAACGAACAAATGTTGGAAACTGATCAATTAAAACTTGCTCTCGGCGGTCATTCATTAGGAGCAATGCTTTCTCTTAAAGCTTTAATGCTTCCGGAATTCTCTCAATATAATAAACGCGCTATCGCCGTAGGCTTAGGAATGGCGCCAAAAAATGTTGTGCATCTTTTTGATACGCCATTTTATAAAAGTACTTTGCGCGTGAGAGAACAGCTCGTGTCTCCTGCGCTTAATCCCGATAATGTTTTTCCATGGATTAAAGACGAAAAAGTGGCCTTGACTATTTCTAATCAAACTATTCATCTCATCACCGGCATTGATGATTTAGTCGTGGGTGACGATGGCATGGAGCGCTTGGCGGAGAGTTTAACTTTAAAACAAAATACAGTCTCAACTGAGAAGCCTTCAAAGCTTCCTCATCATGAACCGCAACTTGCGGCTGCTCACGTGAAGAAGTATCTAAAAAAAATAAATTGGATTTAAGCTTTTTTCTTTAAAACTATTTTTTCTAGTTTTGCTAATCGTTCTTCGAAACTCTCAGTTGAGTCCATCGATTTTCTCAAAAACCAATTGAGATAAGTTTGATAACCCATCCCTTGCTTTTCACCTTCTCGCTCGAGCCATCCAATAATGTCAGGATCTAGGCGAAACGTTTTTGTGATTTTTATATCTTTAATGACTCTGCCAGCTTTAATCCCTTTAGAAAAATCATATTCGTCTTTCATAAAATCACCATTTTCAAATTAAAATTATAATATTGTTGTTCTTTCATTGTAGCTTTTCTCGAAGAAATTAATCTGATAGATCCAAAATAATTTTCGACATAAACAGCAATTAGTAATCTTGTTTTTATAGAATATCCAATTCTGATCCATCTTATCTCGTCAGTTTCATCATTATTCATAAGGTCGATACCATTTGCATCTGACCAAATAGTAGAAGCTTCATAAAAATCGATTCCATGCTTTTTGAAATTGCTAATAGCTTTTTCACTATCCCATTCAAATGGATCAAATGAATTATATGTCATTGTTATTACCTTGTAAATACACTCGAAATCTAATGTGTAAAAATGCAAGGCTGAAGAAAATAGGTAAATCTAACTTATTAAAATTAATAGAGTAAAATTTTTAAATACCAAAAAATTAATGACTAACTCATTAAAAAGAATCAAGAAGACAAGAAAACTCGACAAAATGTAAAGTAAAATTGACATTTAAGCCTTTAATGTATAGTTTAGTTTACATTGAAGGAGTCAATCACCCATGGGAAATTTAAAACCAAAATTAGTGATCACTAATCTTCTGCATGTTCTTAGGGCCGAAAAAAAAATCACCCAACAAGAGCTTGCCGATATTTTAGGAGTCACGAGAGCGACAATTAACGCCCTAGAAAAAGGAAATTATAATCCGTCTCTAGAGCTAGCGTTTCGTTTGAGTATGTATTTTGAAAAATCAATACAAGAAATTTTTAGTGTGGAGGATTACCATGAGTTCTAGTTTAAATCGTTTTGACCGTTATTCATTTTATTATTTAGTGGGTCTAAGCCCAATCATCATACTTGCAACGATCTTGGTCGTTATAAAAGAATACGCTCTTATAAGTGGCATGCGCCTCGTAGAGCTCTCTGGTAGTGGAATTGGTTGGACCATTCTGGGAATCGCTTTTGGTATTTGGATGCTGGATATTTTTTATCTAGTGACCAAGATGGTTTTGAGTAAGTCAGTTTGAGAAATTGTGATGACTAAATTAGCAGGAATGAAAGAGCGTGATGAAAGAGAGAGTATTGTCGCTGGAAATGCAGCTAAATTTTCTTTTTTATCATCGTTAGCAAAGTTGATCTTTCTTTTTGTCTTTTCCACTACAACCTTAACAATCAACAGACACCCAAAGGACTTAGACAATAAAAGAGGAAAAATCTTTTTTGGATTTAATCTAAACGCGATTGATGAAACGGCCGTAGTTCATGAGGTAAAAGGAGAGAGTGAAAATTTTAATTATAAATCTCTTCCTATCACCAAACCTGTGATGATTCTCTACTAATCTTCTGGCAAGTCGGCAGCTATCATCTCATCGCTAGACGAGAACTTAAAGACTAAAGGATTTTATAAAATGAAAAATATTACTTTCCGATTCGCAAAAACAGAAGACATTGAATCCTTAATCGAATTGCGAATCCTTATGCAGTGTGAAGTCAATGGTACTGATCTCTCCTCAGTGCCAGAAAACTATAAAGAATTGGTGAGAGAGTATTTTCTCACCAATCTTTCAAATGGATTTTATCAATGTGCGATTGCTTTAAGTGAAGACAAAATTATTGCAACGGCAGGAGTTTGTTTTTACCAAAAACCACCGAGTATTAATGGTGGATCAGGTCTTGTGGGTTATGTGACAAATGTTTATACATTGGAGAGTTTCCGTAAAAAGGGAATTGGTTCAACTCTAATGAAAAAATTAAATGAACTCGCTACAGATAAACGCGTCGACAAGCTTCACTTGGGCGCAACTGTAGATGGTGATAGCATTTATCGAAGTGTCGGTTATATTGAACCAAGATTTCTCAATTTAGAAATTAAGTTTTAGTGACCTGAAAAATCACAAAGAGTGTGGACCTTGTGCCCTAGATCTTGAATTCTTTTTGCGCCACCAAGCTCTGGAAGATCGACAACAAAAGCGGTTTCAAAAATCTTTCCACCAACTTTTTCAATAAGAGTGATTGCTCCAATAGCAGTTCCACCTGTTGCAATAAGGTCATCAATTAATAAAATGCTCGCACCTGCGTGAATAGCGTCTTCGTGAATTTCAATGGTGTCTGATCCGTATTCTAGATCGTAGCTTTGAGTGACAGTTTTACCAGGAAGTTTTCCTTTTTTTCTAACAGGAATAAATCCTTTTCCAAGAGCAAACGCAAGAGCAGCTCCTAAGATAAAGCCACGCGCTTCGATTCCAGCGATATAGTCAAATTCTGAATCTTTGTATTTAACGACGAGTTGGTTGATTGTGTCTTGAAAACCTTGTGGGTCTTTTAAGAGAGTGGTGATATCGCGAAACATGATTCCTTCTTTAGGGTAATTAGGAATCGTTCTAATGAGTTTCGCGATATCGGCCATGTGCTCTCCGTAGTAATTATTTTTTAGCGACTAATGTGATGTTCAATTCAACATCATCATTGATCATTTTGTCACCAAGTCCTTCGAAAAATTTTCCAGAACCATACTTAATATCGTATTTAGTTCTGTCGAAAACGATTTTTCCAGTTGCTTGCTCTTTTGTCGCTACTGCATCAAAAGTAACAGAATTCGATTTGCCTTTAATTGTAAGGTCCCCAGTAACTTTATAAGTGTTAGCTGCTTTTTCTTTTTTTACAGATTTAATAACTAGTTTAGAAGTTTTAAATTCTGCTGTGTTGAAAAAGTCTGGGCTTGATAAGTGGCCTAGAAGTTTATCGTGCATTTCTTTGTCACCGATATCAGTGTTTGTGATGCTAGACATATCAACTTCAAATTCTCCACCTTTTAGTGCGTTTTTTTCAAAGTTTAAAAATCCGTTAGTCACTTTCACTTCTCCAGTGTGTTGACCAGTAACTTTTTTTCCAACCCAAACAACTTTAGAAGTTGAGGCGTCAGCTTCAACTTTTTCGGCCTTAGCTTCTTTATTAGCTGCAAAGGCTGAAAGTGATGTAAGGGCAATAGTAGCAATAAGTAAATTCTTAATCATAGTAGTATCCTCCGGTTGATTAGAAATAGTTTTTTTATTTGGTTGTAAAAAATATTAACTTAGGTTTCTATAAAAAGAAATTATAATTAATCTATTAACTCGATAAGTTAAATTGATTGAGATTATGCCTTGTCGAGGAAGTGTATTATGACATTAGAACAAATTTTAACGATTGAGGCCATAGTTGAGTACGGAAGTTTTAAAGCGGCCGCTGATCATCTCCATAAAAGTCAGCCATCTATTAGCATGGCGATAAAAAAACTAGAAGAGGAGTATCAGGTGATCCTCTTTTCTCGCGACGAATACCGCCCGACTCTTACAAACGAAGGGAGAATCTTTTACGAGAAAGCTCGCTACGTATTAAAAGAATTTCGTGAATTAGAAATAACTGCTAAACAAATGAATCGTGGTGAAGAAGTTGAATTGCGCATAAGTATTGATTCAGTGAGTCCCGTATCCCTCATTTTAAAGTTTTTAAAGCGCTTTTTTAACAACCACCCCCACACTAAGTTGCAATTATCGTTTGAGGTCTTAAACGGCACACTAGAGCGCCTTATTGAGGGAGAAGTGGACTTTGCTATCACTCCCATGAATCAAGGGGAATGGGACGTAGAGACGCTTTTTCTAACCAAGACTCATATGGTTCCGGTAATGAAGGCAGATATGATGAAAGATAAGGGCAAAGACAAAAAAGTCACAGACGCGCTTTTGCGTGACTACAATCAAATTGTTCTAGCGGATTCAGCTAGAAGATTAAAAAAAGTTTCTACAGGAATATTGCCCGGTGGAAAAAGTGTCACACTGTCTGAAATTTCTTTTAAAAAGGAAATGATCCTCCAAGGACTCGGCTGGGGAGGATTACCCTACGAAATGGTTAAAAATGAATTAGCGAAAAAACTTTTAGTTCCCATTAAGACTACTTTGATTAAAGAAAGCACAATGGAGATATATTTAGTGCGCGATAAGAAAAAAGCTATGGGACCTGTTGCTCGCGAATTGTGGGGAAAAATGAGTTGTGAGTTGGAGCACAAGAAGTCAGAAGTTGGGAAAAAATAAAAATCGACGCTTTCAAAATCCGTTTTTAGAACGCCGACTATCTTCGTGTAATCCGTTTGTCTCTATGGATAAAATTCTAGTGGGCGGATTGGTTTTTTAGTAGTTTATTTTTCTTACAATTAATTACTATTTTCTAACATTCGTGTCGCGTTTTTTGCAAGTAGCTGTAAATGCTGTGTGACGCGAAAAACATACTCTAAGGAAAGATTCAACTACTCTTTTAAAAATGGTAATTATTAAACTCAGTGTATTTAGAAAGTAGTGGAGAGAAATCTTTTTTTAATTTTGTTGTGAATATTTCGTTCACTATATTATAAATGGCCATTAACAAAATTTTCGAGAAACTTATGAAAAAACATACTGGTGAATCAATTAGAATTTTTAAAAATCCGATTCTTGAATCATTTACCCACGTTCACCCCATCGTTCCCTTATTAGTTTGGACCCCAGTGATTCTCTTTTTACTCTATAGAGGTGCCACTGTAAAAAATGTATCGAGTTTTGAATTTTTTTATCTTTTTGTATTTGGAATGCTACTTTGGACTTTCACAGAATATATTTTGCATAGATATGTTTTTCATTGGGACGCTAAAAGCGCTGCTGGAAAATATTTTGTTTTTCTATTTCATGGACTCCACCACGATGATCCTCAAGATCCTACACGACTAGTGATGCCGCCGGTTCCCGCCATTATTATTGTTTCACTATTATGGTCGCTCTTTAGTGTGATTTTTCCCGCGCAATTTATAGATGTGATCATGGCCTATTTTTTAATCGGCTATCTAAGTTATGATTATATTCACTATGCCACTCACCATTTTGCAATGACTTCTAAAGTTGGTCGCTACCTTCGCAAATATCACTTGCAACATCACTATGCTGGTGAAAAAAGTAAGTATGGTGTGAGTTCACCACTATGGGATTATGTTTTTAAGACAACTACAGGTCCAAAAGAAATTCATTAATTAAGAAATTCGACATGAGCTTCTTTTTCGTTAATGCAATTTGAAACTTCTTCGTAGAATTCTTCATTCAATGAATACTTTGTATCCATGATTTGATGAAACGAGTTGATATTTAATATTCGGCAAGTTTGAGGAAGAGAATAAATGTCCATTTCAGATTTTTCAGTCGATTTAATAAATTGAAAATTTAATTCACAAGACTTCTCTTTTTTATCGCAAGTAAATTCATTAAATCTAAAATTATAATCACCTTCACACCAAGTATCGCCACAGATGCTGTCAATTGCTTGAAGGGCCGCGTTTTTTTGAACTGCTGAAAAAAGATCATTAGCGGTAGCTGCAAAAATATTAGTGCAAGAGATAAGTGTTACTATAAATATGATGTGTTTCATGAATTTTCCTTTTTAGTGACTAATGTCATTCTTTTTTATCTAAAAAGAAACATTTTGAAAAATAGATTTAATGCGGAAGGTGTATCTTATAATTAGATATTAAAGCCAACGGCGTTTTTTATAGTCAGCAAGCGTGACGGCGACTGTTTTATTTAAGTCATAGTGGTATTCTTGAGTGAGAATTTTTCTTGAAAGACTAGCATCACACGTCCACGCTAGTGCCTTTAGCTCATAGATTTTATCAGGCGTGAGTCGAATATTATGATTTTTTATTTTATAAAAAATATTCAAAATGAAACTTAAAAATTTCACGATAAAAAAGGGTATGGGCAAATAGATAAGAAAATGAATCCCCATTTGCTTTTTTATTTCATCAATCAACTCTTTAAAGGTAATAATTCGCTCAAATGAGCTGTAAAACATTTGAGAGTGATTAGTTTCTATGAGCTTTGTAATGGTCTCAATTAAATCAAACACGCAGACAAAGCTGTATTCTTTTATTTTAGAATTAATCCCAGGTAAAATAATAACTCTGCCTTTTACCATCTTAAATATATCTAAGACGGCCACGTCCCCAGGGCCTATAATCATAGGCGGACGAACGATTGAGCAAATCCAACTTGAGGGAGCAAGTGTCTTCATGATGTCTTCAGCACCTTTTTTTGATCTTCCATAAAGACTTACAGGAAAATCAATTTGCGATTCGTCTTTTATCTCACCAAGGTTTGCAGGGCCCGCAGCAGCGAGAGAAGAGATCAATAGAAATTTAAAATTTATGGGGTAGAGCCATTTAAGCGCATTGATAAGATTTTTTGTTCCATCAACATTGACTTGAGTAAACTCATCATGCAGGTAGGTATGAACTAGGCCCGCACTATGAACGCATGTTTTTAAGTCAGTTGGCAGACTTTTGGTCCAAGACAGCTCTGGAGAATTTAAATCTCCTTGCAAAAGAATTAAATTCATATGAGTTAGTAACATCTTAGAAGGTTTGCGCACTAAAGCATAAACAGTATGCCCCTCATTCAAAAGTTTTTGAGTGAGGTGAGTTCCGACAAATCCATTAGCGCCTGTAACTAAAATTTTCATACGAGTTAAATTGCTTTCTCATAAATTCTATAACGTTTATATGCTTCTCCACCCATGCGGATAAGTGGCTTATTCATTTCTAGATTGTTTTCAAGAATCCAGCTCATTTCAATATTTTTATTGAGTGGATTTTTTTTAATCGCGATATGGTTATGCTTGTAAAGAAGAGTTTCAAGACCAATCTTTCTAAATTCTTTTTTGATTCCCATCGTAATAACACGCACGCGGTTCATGCGTTTTTTAGCAGTGAGAATTTTATAGATGGCACTAGGTGAGAGATTTCCACTTGGGATAAGTTTAAAAACTTGATTTAAATCTGGAAGAGTTAGAATAAATCCCGCTACGACTCCATCTACAAGCGCGAAGTGCACAAGTTCTGGATCAACAATTGATTTTAAATCTTTAGCTGTGTGATAGAACTCTTCTTTTGTCATGGGAACAAATCCCCAATTAGCTTCCCAAGCAGAGTTATAAATTTCAAACATCGTATCAAGTTCATTATTCCAGTTTTTTAGATTAAGTGTTCGATAAGTTACTTTTGATTTTTTTTCAGTTCTCTCGGCTATGTCCATAATGATTTTGGGCATCGTAAAGTGAGCGTCAACATTATATGCCAGTAGATCCATAGTTTTTGTATAGCCCAATTGCTCAACTTGAGTTGGGTAATAGCTTGGATTGTACGTCATCATGATCTGGGGAGCATCATCAAAGCGATCCACTAAAAAACCACATTCGTAGTTGGTTCCTGGATTCATCGGCCCTTGAACACTCGTCATGCCTTCTGCTTTCAGTGAAGCCTCAGCCGTTTTTAAAAGCAGTCTTGCGACTTGATCGTTTTGAATAGATTCAAAAAAACCGAAAAAACCAATTTTAGAATTTTGAAATTTATTAAATGCATGATTGTTGATGGCCATTATTCGCCCAACAGCGACTCCATCCATTTCAGCTAGCCATGCTTTCACGGTAGCTGTTTTATAAAAAGGATGCTTTTTTTGATTAAGAAGATCTTTAACGGCCATTTTTAATGGCGGAACCCAATGCGGATCATTTTTATAAATAGACCAAGGAAGATTAACAAAATTTTTTAGATCTTTTTTATTATCTAGATTAATTTCTCTGATGCTAGGAGCAGACATTTTATGATCTCCAAAATTAATTTTTGGAGATCATAACTTAGATCAATGTATAGATGAAGGTATTTCAAATGTTTTTTTGGCTTCAGCAAAAACTTGTAATACTGTCGCAAGGTCTTCTTTATTATGAGAGGCCATGTAACTAGTTCTGATTAATGCTTCTCCTTTTGGCACAGCTGGTGGAAGAACAGGAGTTGCAAATACTCCATGCATCTCTAAGAATTTTGTCATCTGTAGCGCTTTCATATCATCACCAATAAAAATGGGAATGATAGGAGTTTGTGAGCCGTATGTGTAAAAACCTAATTCTTTAAATCCGTTTCTCATCATTGCAACATTTTCCCAAAGATTTTTGAGAATTGATTCATCACTAGTCACTACGTCAATACATGCTGAAACTGTCGCAACTGCCGCAGGAGGCATTGAAGCTGAGAACATAAATGAGCGAGCAGAGTGTCTAACATAATCAATTGCATCTTTAGAACCAGAGATAACTCCTCCGATTGAAGCAAATGATTTTGAGAAAGTTCCCATGTTGAAATCGACATCTTTTGTCAGTTCAAAATGGTTCATTGTCCCGCGGCCTTGCGCCCCCATAACACCTATTCCGTGAGCGTCATCAACATACACGTAAGCACCGTATTTTTTGGCCAAGGCCACAACTTCCGGCAATTTCATTACATCTCCAGTCATAGAGAACACACCGTCAGCTACGATGATCACGCGGTTAAAGCGTGAAACGTTACTTTCTAGTAGTTCTTCTAGCGAAGACATATCATTGTGTTTGTATTTAAAAGTTGTTCCAAGAGAAAGTCGTGAAGAGTCAATAATAGATGCGTGGTTTTCAGAATCAAAAAGCATTAAGTCTTTTGGACCGCAAAGAGCAGAAAGAGCACCTAAGTTTGCTTGCATACCAGTTGAGAAAACGATAGCTTTTTCATGGCCTAAGTAGCTAGCTAGCTTTTCATCTAATTCTTCGTGAATATTTAAATTACCATTTAAAAAACGTGATCCAGTACAACCTGTTCCGTATTTTTCGATCGCTTTGATAGCAGCTTCTTGAACTACTGGGTGGTGAGTAAGTCCCAAATAATTGTTGGAACCAATCATGATTTGTTTTTTGCCTTTAACAGTAACAGTCGATGCTGCAGTTTCTTCTATTGCTCTAAAAAAAAAGTAAAGATCATTATTGCGCAATAAATTGGCACGCTCAATGATTTTACTTTCACTAAAAGGAGTTTTAGTCATTTTTATATCTCTGATTGTTGTTTCCATAAGTCTTGAAAAATTACTCTTTAGACCCCCTTTCGTCAATAAAATAGGCCAGGTGTGAAAATTCTATGTAGGATTTAAGTTGTTAAAAGATTAGGGGAATTAAATAGAATTAAGTTGGATCTGCCTTTTTTGCCAAGATAGTGTCGAACTTCTTTTTCATTTCTTCGCCACGGGCCTCGGTCGAAATTTTGATGTAAAGCTCATCTTCGGTCTTTCTGGCCAGGTCTTTGAAGGATATGCCAACCTTATATTTATTATTGGGCTTACCAGTTTCATCAGTTAAGGGAATAAGGACAGCTATTTGGGCCAGAGGAATATAGTAATTTTTACGGTCAAAACGCAGAGTGCATTCTTTAAAGAGTTTCCCCTTAGTAAAGCGATCAGCATCGACTTGTTCAACAATAAAACTAGTTCCGCCTGTGGAAATATCTAGCGCATCAAAAACTTGTTCATCAATCTTAAATTGAATGGGGATGACACTACTGGCACTTAAGCGGAAATTACCGCGCTGCTGGCTTTTAAAAATATCTTGTTGAATCTCTAGTGAATACGTGAGGTCTTCTGAATGAAATTTAAAGCGTCCGCCGGTGAAGTAATTTATTTTATCTTCAATAGGAACTTTTATCAAAACTTGTTTTCCGGCCTTTAGTGAGCCAGTAATTTTTGTTACCAGTTTTCCAGTGGGTTTTAATTTAATAATTTTTGGGTTGGGAAAATACTCTATAGCTATGTACTGTTCAGCCTGATCTTCTGATTCGCCTTTTTCCCATATAGTTAGTGGTTGAGCATCTTCTAAGTTACATTGCATAAGAATACTCTCAGCAAACTCTTTAGGGTCTACCGCTTGAAAATAGTGTTTCTTATTTGGATCCTTTTTCTCTGTCATATTCACATTTTCGGCACTTAGCTTAAAGGACTTTAATGCTACCTCATTTTTTTTGCGACTTAGCCCTGTATTTTTAGTAGAATTCACCCCCATGAACACCTTTAATCTTGATAAAATGGATACCAAATTAGTCGGGGGAGTTGCCCACTATCAACTCGGGCCTAAGGGCGCTGAAATTGAGCTTAATTCGCTAATTGGAAAGCCCTTGAAGATTCTCTTTCAAAAAGAAATCAATTGCACTAATTGCGGGACAAAAGTTAAGAAGGCCTATGCTGGAGGCTATTGTTATCCATGTTCATTAAAATTAGCTGAATGCGATATGTGTATTTTAAAGCCAGAGCTTTGCCATTATGCTCGGGGAACTTGTCGAGAACCATCTTGGGGGGAAGCTAATTGCATGATCCCGCATTATATCTATTTGGCTAACTCTTCAGGATTAAAAGTAGGTATTACTCGCAATACGCAAATTCCAACTCGTTGGATTGATCAGGGTGCCATTTCTGGGTTGCCAATTATGCGCGTTCAGAGTCGCTATCAATCTGGAGTGTTTGAAAAATTATTTGCCAGTGAAATAAAAGATAAAACTGATTGGCGCAAAATGCTTAAAGGCAATAATGAAGAAATTGATTTAGAAGAGGCCCGCGCTTCGCTCTTTGAACTTTTTGGAGAAGACCTTGATTCGATGGAAGGGGATTTTGGAGCGGCACAAGTTGAGATACTTGAAAGTGAACAAGTAACGACCATCGAGTATCCCGTTTTAATATATCCTGAAAAAGTGACTTCAATGTCATTGGATAAGATGGATATTGTGGCAGGTGTACTACAAGGGATCAAAGGTCAGTACCTGATTTTTGATACTGGAGTTATCAATATAAGAAGTCATACCGGATATAAAGTAGCATTAGAATTTTAGGAGATTATAAAATGAAAACAGACACCCCAACAATGATTAAATTAAGTGATTACAAAGCACCAGATTATCTGGTGGATACAATTGATTTAATTTTTAACTTAGAGAGCACAAAAACACTGGTGCAATCAAAAATAAATATCAAAAGAAATACGACAGTTGCCAATGCTCCACTAGTTTTAAACGGAGAAGAGCTCACTCTTTGTTCTGTTAAAATTAATGGCCAGTTAGTGACTGATTATGTTCATGCCCCAGAGACACATACACTTACCCTCCAAAACGTACCAGAGAGTTTTGTTTTAGAAATTGAAAATGAAATCAATCCTGAAGCTAATAAAACTCTAGATGGTCTTTATAAATCTGGAACAATCTTTTGTACGCAAAATGAGCCGGAAGGATTTAGAAGAATTACGTTTTACGTTGATCGCCCAGATAATATGGCAAAATTTACGACAAAAATTATCGCGGATAAAAATCTTTATCCCGTTCTTCTTTCTAACGGAAATCCAACGGCCAAAGGTGACCTCGAAGGTGGAAAACATTTTGTTGAATGGGTTGATCCATTTAAAAAACCATCTTATTTATACGCTCTGGTTGCTGGAGATTTAGGTTCTATAAAAGATACGTTTAAAACGAAATCTGGGCGTTTGGTGGCGCTTGAAATTTATTGCGACAAAGGTAATGAAGATAAATGTCATCACGCTATGGAATCTTTAAAAAAATCGATGAAGTGGGATGAAGATCGTTTTGGATTAGAATACGATCTCGATATTTATATGATCGTCGCGGTAGATGCTTTCAATATGGGGGCGATGGAAAATAAAGGTCTCAATATCTTTAACTCTGCTTACGTTTTAGCAAATCCAAAAACGGCCACAGATTCAAACTTCTATGGGATTGAATCTGTTATTGGACATGAGTATTTTCATAACTGGACAGGAAACAGAATCACTTGTCGCGACTGGTTTCAGTTAACACTTAAAGAAGGTTTAACTGTTTTCCGCGACCAAGAGTTCTCGGCCGATATGAATTCGCGCCAAGTAGAGCGCATTCAATCAGTCATGGGATTAAGAGCAGCTCAATTTGCTGAAGATGCAGGGCCTACGAGCCATCCGATAAAACCTGCGACTTATATTGAAATTAATAATTTTTATACTTCAACTATTTATGAAAAAGGTGCAGAAGTTATTCGTATGATTCAGACTCTTTTAGGAGTCGAGGGATTCAGACGTGGTATGGATAAATATTTTGAACTCTTTGATGGCCTTGCCGTGCGGACGGAAGATTTTATCCACGCCATGAGTATTGCTAATAATAATTTTGATTTTACACAATTTAAAAATTGGTACTCACAAAATGGCACGCCAAAAATAACGGCAACAACTCATTATGATGAAGCAAAAAAACAATTTAAACTAACACTAGAGCAACACCTGCCAGAAAATACAATTCCGGGAGCACAGGCATATCATATCCCATTTAAGTTGGGACTAGTGGGAGCTGATGGGAGTGATTTATTAACAAAAACTTTAGAGATTAAAACTTTAAAAGAAGAATTTGTTTTTGATAATATAACTCATCGTCCGGTAGCTTCACTAAATCGTGATTTTTCAGCACCAATAAAACTGACGAGTGATTTAAGCTTTGATGATCAATTGTTTTTAATGGCCAATGATAGTGATTCGTTTAATCGTTTCGAAGCAACTCAAGTAGTGGTGACTAAAATTATTTCAGAATTAATCACAGACTTAAAGGCCGGAAGGTCATTGGAAGTGAACGGGAAATTTATAGAGGCATTCGGCAAAATTCTAAAAGATACAAAGATCGATGCAGCTTTTAAATCTCTTTCAATGACAATTCCAGGTGAGGGAGTTCTGCAGCAAGAACAAGTGGAGATCATGTATGCTGAAACAGAGAAGGCACGAAACTTTGTAAAAAAATCTCTAGCACAGGCCCATCATGCTGAACTCTTTAGTTTATATAATTCAGTCAATAGTACTGGAGAGTATAAGTTAGATGCTAAATCAATGGGGGAGAGAGATTTGAAAATGAAGTGTCTTGATTTCCTTTCTTTTGTAGAAGGTGCGACTTACCAAGCTCTTCCTTATGAACAATTTAAAACAGCCAGCAATATGACTGATGAGATTGGCGCCCTGAGCGTTTTAGTAAACTCAAATTCGACTTATAAAAATGAAGCGATCAAATCTTTTTACAGTAAATGGAAACACGAAACCCTTGTTATGCAAAAATGGCTAACGGTTCAAGCGTGTGCTAGTTACGACAGCACGTACGAGAGTGTATTAGCTTTGGAAAATGATGCTATTTATGACCGTACTATTCCCAATTTAGTTCGTTCATTGTTAGGCCAATTTGCGATGAATAAAATGCAATTCAATCATGCTTCAGGAAGAGGGTATAAGTTGATTGCCGATAGAATGTTGGAAATTGATAAACTTAATCCACAGGTAGCTTCGCGCTTAGCTGCGGCTTTTAAAGACTATAAACGTCTGCCAAAAAACTTAAAAGAATTAATGAAGCCAGAACTTGAAAGAGTGCTTGCAGCTCCTAATTTATCAAAAAACGTTTTTGAAATTGTTTCAAAAATTTTAGCGTAGAATGAAAAAAAATGTACTTTTAAAACTCTTGAATTACTGGCCTCCATTTTTGGGGGCCGGCATTCGAGTGGATTCTATGTCTGCAGATTTTTTTGAAGTTAAAGTTTCTATGAAACTTAAATTTTGGAATCGCAATTATGTGAACACCCATTACGGTGGATCTTTATATTCTATGACAGATCCTTTTTATATGCTGATGCTTATTCAGATTTTAGGACCCGACTATATTATTTGGGACAAGTCAGCTTCAATACGATTTAAAAAACCTGGCAAAGGAACAGTGAAGGCCGTTTTTAAACTGACGCCAGATCAAATTGAATCGTATAAAAATGAATTACTAGATAAAGATAAAATCGAGCCAAAGCTATTAGTAACTATTGTGGATGAAAATAATGATGTAGTCGCTGTTGTTGAAAAACTACTCTACATCAAAAAGAAAAATTAATTATTTCTTTTTACAGTCAGAAGCTTTTGTTTGAGTCATTTTCGTCCCACTTCCTTGGGCCAATGGATCGGGGACCAGCACTTTTATATTATTTATTGTCGAAGCAGTTCCCATTGTGAAATCCATCTTATCAGTAATCGTGATTTGCGCTTCTATGAAGCGGTCAATATAAGGTGAAAGCTTCGCCGATTCATTGAATTCAACTTTTAAATTAATTTCAGATTTAGTTTTAGGATTGATGACTAATCCCGCGAAGCCATCTTTCATAACAACTAAGGCCCGAACATCATAATCTCCACAGGCCCAAGCATTTACAGAAAAAATTAAGCATAAAAAAAGAAAGAGTTTATTCATAGAAGCCTAATTAAAGTAAAAAGTCCTTGCAAGGATTGGTTGCTGATTTTTTTTCCGTACGTAGATTTTTATAAATTTTATCGTAAAGTTTTCTTTCTTCTAATGCAATCTGATTTGCAGTTTGATACGTACCATCCATTGCTTTTATTTGTTCTGTGAATTTTTGTTTATAATCTTTAAGCGATGGATACTGAGAAATAATCTCTTGTTGTTTGGCTTTGCCTTTTTTGTGCATATCAATTGAAGCTTGAAACATGGCAATCGTCATTGGGTCTTTTGCTGATTTTTTTGCAGAAGTGACATTGAAAATAATAGTGTCGTAATCTGTTTCAAGAATTTCTTTCCAAGTGTATTTCTGATTCATCTTTTCCGTTTTATTTCCGGATGTTCCTGATCCTTGAAATTGCTCAACTCTTGTAAGCTCCTGAACTCCCCAGCCACGGAGTTGTTTAATGTATTCATCTTGTTTATTTTTGTAATCTCCTATTAGTGCTTTTAATCTAGCGATTTCGGGCCAGCTATTTTCCATATTGAGAGCATTTACTGCACGCAATCCATCGAGTTGCTTTAAAAGATCAGCATACTGATTTTCACGGGCACATACTCCGCCCTTTGTTGCCGCTTGAAGCAGGTAATTAGTCATCTTGTCTTCATTTGGATTTTTTTCATAATAGTAAAGATAGGGAGTCAGGTCTGGATAGAGATCCGAGTTTATGGCCATACCTGCAGGCGTAGATATCATAGGGTAAGAATTATCATCAACTGCTTTTCTGGTATCCAAAAAAACATCTTCGAGGGATTTTCCGGCCTTCATTTTACTAATAAAATTATCTGAAAAAGTATTATATCCAAAATGATTTGGTCCTGTTGAAGAGATCACACAGGTATTGCTATTAGCTAATGATAAAGAATTTCCAGAATGGCAAGAAAAGTCTAGGATAGCTAGTTTGATTCCATTTTGTTTGGCAAGGTCAGAAAGATTTTTTAGTGTATCTAGGCTGATTACTGAAGTGCCCTTTAAATCGTTTAGATCGGTTGGATTGGCTGCTTGGCCTACGGCAATCTGGTGAGTCGATTCATTCACTGATTGAACGGCCCCGTGAGTGTCAATCATCAACATTAGTTGATCGCCTGATTTCATCTTGCCACTTTTAATTTGATTTTCATAATACTTAATTATGGCGTTATAGTTTCCGGGTGTGAAAGAACTTTTATTTTGAGCATCGTTAAACTTCATACTCATAATGGCTTCAGTTTCCGAATGTCCTCCATTGAAACTGATTTGAGTCGCCCATTTATTTCCTTGCAAATATCCATCTAGCCCATTGAGAGTACCATCAAAAATAGTTTTGTTAACATTTTTTGGTTCTCCACCACCGCCTAAGAGGGCCATTGAGCGAGTGGCACTTGCATTACTTGAAATAATAAGAGCAGAAGTTAGAGTCAAAATTTGTGATAATTTCATTGCTATTTGTCTCCCAATTTGGACCAACCTAATTGTGACATAGTATAGAATTTCTCTCAACGTTAGAGCTGGTCCATAAAGAGCGATTGCTTTATATGGACCATAAGATGTTAATTTTCCGATAGTTAGTGAGTATTTCCCAAAAGAAGTGATTTACCTGAACTTTTTAAGTCATCACAGGCAGCGGCAATTCTTTCTGTCATTCCCTTCTCAGCGGCCTTTAGCCACTCACGTGGATCGTAATGCTTTTTTGAACCAACTTCGCCATCAATCTTTAAAACTTTGTCGTAGTTTTTTAACATGAAATCTACCACTGGTCTTGTATATGTATATTGAGTGTCAGTATCGATATTCATTTTTACCACACCATAGCCAAGTGTTTCGTGAATTTCAGAAAGCTCTGATCCAGATCCTCCATGGAAAACTAAAAAGTGTTCTGCTTCTGCTCCTAGAGATTTTTTAACTGCAACTTGTCCGTCTCTTAAAATAGTCGGGCGAAGTTTTACGTTTCCAGGTTTATAAACTCCATGCACGTTTCCAAAAGTTGCAGCATACATAAAAGTACCGATTGGTCTTAAGGCCTTGGCGATTTCAACCATCTCTTCCGGAGTTGTATAAAGTTTGTCGGCCGGCGCATGTTCGTTATTAACACCATCTTCTTCACCGCCTACAACGCCAGTTTCCACTTCCAGAATTAATTCGCTCTTAGCGAATCTCTCCAAAAGTGCCTTTGATTGCTTAATATTTTCATTTAATGGCAATTCAGAACCATCAAACATGTGGGAGTTGAAAAGATTAGGTAACCCTTTTGCTCTTCTTTTTTCTGTTTCAGCCACTAGCGGTAACATGAAATTTTCGACGTATTGAGGATGGCAATGATCAGTGTGTAGGGCAATTAGAACATTGTATTTTTCGGCCATTAAATGCACGTGTTGAGCAATAGAAATCGCTCCCAAGGCCATGTCTGCAACTGAACCAGAAGCAAATTTCCCACCGCCTGTTGATACTTGGATAATACCGTCAGACTTCTTATCAGCAAACGCTTTTAACGCGGCATTGGCCGTGGACATTGAAGTCACGTTGATAGCTGGATACGCATATCCATTCTTTTTGGCATTATTGAGCATTTGTTTATATTGATCGGGGGTGGCCACTGGCATATGAACTCCTTGGATAAAAGCGTTAAGGTTTTTACTTTTTGAGACGACAAATTGTAGAATGAAAAAAATTTTGTTACCATAAAAATCCTTTAAATTTAAATTTAAACATGAGGTTAATATATGCTTAAGAAAGTAGAAAAAAAGTATTCAGTAAAATCCACACCAAAAGCTATGCTTAAAAAATGGTATGAGTTAATGACGCTTGGGAGATTATTAGACGAGCGCGCCCCTAATTACTTAAAGCAAGCTATTGGCTGGTCATACCATGCTCCTTATGCTGGACATGATGGAATTCAATTGGCAATCGGACAAACTTTTACCAAGGGCCTTGATCATCTTTTCCCATACTATCGCGATATGCTTACTGCTGTTTCGGCGGGACTTACTGCTGAAGAAATTATTTTGAACGGAATTTCTAAGGCCACTGACTTAGCATCTGGAGGCAGACATATGTCGAATCACTTTGCTAAACCAGCATGGAATATTCACAACGTCTCTAGCTGCACAGGTAACCACACTTTGCACGCTGTCGGTGTTGCTCGTGCTATGAAGCGATACAAACACACAGGTGTTGCCATTTCATCTCAAGGTGAGTCTTCTGTTTCAGAAGGCTACTGTTATGAAGCAATCAATGGTGCATCTAACGAAAAACTTCCTGTCATTTTTGTTTTCCAAGATAACGGATATGGAATTTCAGTTCCCAAACGCGATCAAACAGCAAATGAGAGAGTAGCAGATAACTTTAGTGGATTTGCAAATTTAAGAATTATTCATTGTGATGGAAAAGATGTCTTTGATTCCATGTCAGCAATGGACGAAGCCAGAAAACACGCAATAGAAAAACAAGAACCTGTAATTGTTCACGCTGATTGTGTTCGCATTGGAGCTCATTCAAATTCTGATAAGCACGAATGGTATAGAGATGATAAAGAAATTGCAGAAGCAAAAGCTCAAGATCCATATCCAAGATTTAGAAAAGAATTAATAGAAGGAAAAGCATTTAGCGAAAAGGAACTTGTAGCGATTGAAGAAGATATGAAAAAGGTAGTTTTGGACGCTCATATGAAAGCGATGAAAGCACCAAATCCAGATCCAGCTTCTATATTTGATTTTGTTATTCCTCCATCACATATTCCTGAAAAATTCAAAGATGGAACGCATACAGATTCTTCAGAGCCAGTGAAATTCATTGATGCAATCAATGGGGCACTTAAAGCAGAATTCCGTCACAACCCGAATACTTTTATTTGGGGACAAGATATGGCCAATAAAGAAAAAGGTGGGATCTTTAACGTTTCAAAAGGAATGCAACAAGAATTCGGCATTGAGCGCGTATTCAATGGTCCAATCGCCGAAGATTATATTCTAGGAACGGCCAATGGATTTTCTCGTTTTAGAAAAGATATTCGTGTCGTCGTTGAAGGAGCAGAGTTTGCTGACTACTTCTGGCCTGCGATGGAACAATACATCGAGATGTCGCATGACTATTGGAGATCAAACGGAGCTTTTTCTGCAAACGTTTTAATTCGCTTAGCTTCTGGTGGTTATATCGGTGGTGGACTTTACCACTCACAAAACTTAGAAGGCTCCCTTGCGACTATTCCGGGTGTGAGAATCGTATGTCCTGCTTTTGCTGACGACGCCGCAGGGTTAATCAGAACGGCAATGAGATCGGAAGGCCCAACACTTTATTTAGAGCCAAAATCTCTCTACAATTCAAAACAAGCAATGACATCAATTCCAGAAGATTTTGAAGTTCCATTTGGGAAAGCCCGAGTAAGAAGAGCAGGAAAAGATTTAACGGTTATTAGTTACGGAAATACTATTCATATGTGTCTTGAAGCCGCTGAAAAATTAGCGACTGAAGGATTTGATGTAGAAGTAGTTGACCTTCGCTCAATAGTTCCTTTGGATGAAGAAGCTATTGTTAATTCTATTAAAAAAACGAATCGTTGTTTGATCGTTCATGAAGACAAGGTCTTCGGAGGTTTTGGAGGAGAGTTGGTAGCTTTAATAAATGAAAAAGCTTTTGAACATCTCGACGCTCCAGTTAAGCGTATTGGTTCTCCCTATACGCCAGTTGGCTTTAACCGTATTTTAGAACGTGCAATTTTGCCTGATACAGAAAAAATTTACCAAGGAATGATTTCTCTACTAAGATATTAGAATGGGAAAAACTCTAGTAATATCAGATAACGAATTTTTAAATTTGCTCTACGTGATGAACTTGGAAGTTTACCTAGCGGTGTCGACTGTTTTGGTGAAATCACTTGTCGAGGCTCAAGAGCAATTAAAAATTAATAAATTTGATCTCATACTAACTCTTGAGACAATCAATAAAGAGACTGCTCAAACTTCGATTTTTAATTTTTTAAAATCTTATGGACTCAAAATTCCTATAATTATCGCTGGAGCTAGCTTTGACGATGTCATTGCTGAAAATGTATTCGGTGTCACGGGGAAATTTAATATTTCTGGGATTCTAAAAATGAGTGCCAAGATTTTAGGTGTGACCGCAAAACAAATGTCAGAACTCAATGTTGGTGCTTATTATCCAATTTCTCTAAGTCCTTTAATGGGACTCGGTGTTGCTCCCTGTAATATTTATGAACAAAAGGGTGCTACTTATAAAATCGTTTTGCGAAATGACGATCCTATAAACGACTCCTTTAAAGTTATTGCTAGTAGTGGAGTTGAGCATTTATTTGTCAGTAGCAGCGATCGTTTAACCATTATTAATAAAATCTCACTCTCATTAATTGAAAAGATTACCGCTCAATTAAAAAGTTTAGAAGGTGCTCCAGTAGCTCAAAAAGTTCAGGCCTTAAGTGATGGATATGAATTTGCAGCGGCAAATTTATTTTCAAGTGATGAAATCAAAAAGCAGATGCAAGAAATAGCTGCGGCTTCAGCAAAAGTTATGGGGGATGTCGCAAAAGATACTGCTAGTTTGAAATCTCTTTTGGCCATCATGTTGAGCAATAAAGATGGATATATTTTTACCCATTCGATGATCGTTTCATACGTTACATATCATATGATCAAAAATGTTACTTGGGGGGGGGAAGGGCAAGTTGAAAAAATTAATTTTGTTCTTTTCTTCCATGATATTTTCTTGGCACCCCTTTATTTAAAATATCCAGATTTAAAAATTGAAACAGAGCTTTTAGAAAACGCTAAAATTTCTGAAAAAGAAAAAGATGTTGTTTTAAACCACGCCAAATTGGCCGCTGAAATGGTCGTTACTTATAAACGTTGCCCTATGGGAGCAGACGTTCTTATAAAACAACATCATGGGATGAAAAAAGGTAAGGGCTTTGTAAAGTTTTACATGGAAGACCTATCTCCATTGTCAAAAGTTATTTTAATTGCCGAAGTTTTTGTTGAAGAATTTATTAAGTCTCAAGAAAATAAAGAGATACCATTTAATATAAAAATAGTTATCCCAAAACTTATTTCCGAGTTTAAATCACCTTCGTACACGAAGATTGTTCAATCGCTTGTTCATGTTCCGCTTTAAATTTTACAAAATTCAGCTCTAAAAGCAGTTTGCACGTCTATAGCTTCCCATTCTAAGCTTTCGTCTGAAAGATCCCAGTTTTGATACTTAACTTGCAAGTAATGAGTGAGCTCATGAGCAATAGAATCATCCATGCAGCGCTCAGTTTTTTTGTAATAAGAAGCATCATCTAGAATATAAATCTCATTATTGGCCTCGGCAAATGCGTTGGTAAAAACATCTGGACGAAAACCCCATTGTCTTTCAATAGCATCTTGAAATTGTTTTAGGGAGGTTTTACTTTCGTAAAAAAACTTTGGAAATGGAATTTCAGCTTTTTTATCAAGGTGCTTTTTTTCTAAAACTTTTTCAAAAATAAATTCGAGAGGGTGCTGAAGTTTTGCCGGTGTTGTTGCCATGATAGCATTATTAAATAGAAACAAAGTGATAAGAAAGAATAATTTTTTCATAAGTTTCAGATTAGGATCTCTTGAAAGAAATATCAAGAGATCCAGATCATAAAATAACTTACTTTTATTTTGATTTGTGAGTATAAGTTCCATCCCATCCAGGTGTAGGTGGTACTTTAGAGAAATCAGTACAAATATAGAGCATGCGCTCAAACGTTTTATCTTCTGGATATTTTTCGTGTAAAGGTTTTAAAATTTCTGCTGCTTCAGTAAATTTTTGAAGAAGATAATACGCAAAGGCCCTCTCGTATCTTTCAAGTCCTTGTGTGTCTTGATAAAGCATGTGAGTTGGGTGAAGAACTTCATAAATCGTTAAGGCGTTTTCTTTACCTTTAACCTTTACTTTATCAAGTGTTCTAAATGTAAATTCACGAGCAAGCTCCGGAGGAATAGCATTTTTTGTGTATTCAGAAATATTGAGCTGAACTCCATAGAACTTACAAAGAGACTCAAGACGAGCTCCAAGGTTCATGTTATCACCAAGAGCGGTATAAGAAAAAATTTGATTAGAACCCATGTTACCAACTGAGCACTCACCAGTATTTAAACCTATACCATGTTTAAATATAGGAAAGCCGTCGCGTTTAAATTCTTCATTGATGGCAGGTAAGCGCTCAATCATTTGAATCGCTCCTTTTACGGCCCAGTAAGGATGATTTTCTAAATCAACAGGCGCTCCCCAGTAAGCGACCATCGCGTCTCCGATATATTTATCGAGAGTCCCTTTATGCTCGAAGAGAGTGTCAGTCATCATGGTCATATATTTATTTAAACATAATGTAAGTTGCTCGGGTGTTAGCTTCTCAGAGATAGAAGTGAAGTCTCGAACATCGGAAAAGAAGACAGTAATATTTTTCTTTTCACCGCCCAAGCGAACTTTATCTGGGTTTTTAAGAAGGTCGTTAACGATAGAAGGGGCAAGGTAGCGAGAAAATGTTCCTTTGATCTTTTTCTTTTCTTTATTTGATTGATAAAAATGTAAAAAAGTTGACCACGAATAACACATAACAACTGATAAAATGCAAAAGAACAATCGAATATTATATCCTTTAGGGATAAAATAATATGTGTCTATGTAAAGAAATCCAGCAATGATGGCATTGACCACCAAAAAATCCAAAATAGCATTTCCTAAAAACATCGTTCCGATAATGAGAGCAGAACCTAAAGTTAAAAGTATCCAAGAGTACTTCGTTGAATCGGATTCAGAGACGAAAAATTTTCCTTCAAGTAACATATGAGTCATGTTCATGTGGAAAACGACTCCAGGCAAAGCAGAGTCAACCGGTGTGTTTCTTAAATCGTGAGCACCAAAAGCTGTTGAAGCAAAAAAGACAATTTTATCTTTAAAAATTTCAGTCATGTGTGGATCGCCATCTTTGGCATTGAAAATATCGTAAACTGAAACGACCGGAAAGTGATCCAATCCCCCCAACCAACGGACCTTTGTTTCGGCGTTGTAATTGAGATTAGCTATACCTTTTTTAGTTCTGAGAAATGCCGCTTCTGGAGAAGATATTTCTATTACTGGTTTATCTCCGGTATAAAACTGATAAGTTTGAAGGGCAAAAGAGGGAAAATAGATGGAATCGACATTGGCCACTAATCTATAGTGGCGATAAACCCCGTCTGAATCCGCATCAGCTTCAATGTGTGATAGACCAACATCTGAATTTGCAAGCGATGGAATGGGATAAACTTTTTTTCCAACAATATTTGGTTGAAGGTTTGCTCCTGAAGCTTGTTTTGTATCTAAAACGTAATTTAAAAGTTGATCAGGGGCATCTTTGTAAAAATTTTCTTCATCGATAGGTCCACTGTCTTTAGGATCTACAGAGTAAGGAATAATAATTTTTCGACCCGGAACAGATTGAAATTTTTTAATACTCGCCAGAAGAACATTGTCAGGGGATTCGGCATTACAGGCAACTTCGGGTTCAGAATAAAAAACGTCGAAAGCGATAATTTTAGCACCGAATGATCCTAGTTTATCAATGACCTTTGCGTGTTTTGTTCTTGTCCAAGGCCAACGACCAATTTTATTAAGTGAGTGATCATCTATTGCAGCAAGAACTAATCGATCATCTTTTTTATTTTTATCAATGGTGAAGCGCATACGTAAATCGTAAAATCGGTCTTCAAAAAATGAAGCGTAGGTAAGGATAAATGATTTGTTACCATCTGAATTATAATCTCTTTCACTAGTAGAGAGTAATATACTAATGGCGCAAAATGTAACAATTATGGATATTCCAAAATATTGGAAGATTCTAAATAACATGAAGACTCCCTAGTCCTAAAAGCTATAACGAAACTCTGTTGTAAAAACATTTTTTTGATAAGAATAGTCACTAAGCTTTGATTTGTTTTTGGTAAAATCGTAATTGATGGAAATTTTCATTTTCTCATTAATTTCTTTTGAAAGATCTAAGGATGGATTGAATGTAAACTCCGTTCCTCGAGAAGATTTTTGAGTCTTTGTATCTGTCACTGTGGTCGCCATAGCAAAGGCCAAAGTGTACTTTGGCAGAATTTCAGGAATTAAATAATCAAAGCGCAATAAGTATGAGTCTGTGTTTGTCGATGAATTATTGTAGTTATCGACAAAGTCTGCTTCAAATAAAGCGATAATTAAATGTTGATTGGGGAGAGCTATTGTCTGATCTCCAATCAAACTATTTGTATTGTTGTTGATTGCCTCACTTTCACCTTTATAAATTTTTCTTTTAAATTTAAAAGAAGTGTCACCAACACTAAAGAAATTAAAAAGTTCTCCCAGTGAAAAGCTTGTTGATTTTGCATAGCCTATTCTTTTATGTTCTTGTTTCCAGTCTTTATTTATTTTAGAGAACTCAATATCAAACATCAAACTTGCAGGCTGACCTCGAACCATATGCTCATATTTATTTTTCAGATTAGCATTGAGAGAAAAAGAATCGTTTTGAAAAACATCTGGTGAGTTCTGATCACTATGTTGAATAAAGTTCCAGCGAAAATCAGGCGAAATAATAAATTTCTTTTTCAAAACGAAATCGTATTTCCCATAAACTTCCGACTCAAAAATATAAGACTCTTTTTTTGATTGAGAGACATTGTTTTCTTCATTTATTAAAGAGATGTTGTCATCAAATTTAACTTTTTGAGAAACGTAACCACTGTATCTTTTGGGTGAGATTCTTTTTCCATTAGTTAATAGGTTGGGATCGAGATTAAATTCTTTTTCGACTTCTTGAATTCGTTGAATAATTTCTATTGCTGCACCAGTACTCTTGTCGGTGTTAAGGGCCTGCTTCATCATCGGAACGATATATTTTTCTACACTCGATTCTAGTTTTTCTTTTTCAGTATTTTTTTCCCTCATCATCAGCAGCATTGTTTCTGCTAATTGAAAACGAGCAATTTGTTTTATTTTATTGTCTGCATCTTGGCTTTTTATAAGCTCTGTATAGCTGTCTGTTGCTTTTGGATATTCTTCTAAAATTTGAGAGATATGAGCAACGTAGTAGAGAGAAGCTGGTGCATTGTATTTTCTTTTGACTGATTCACTAAAAGCTCTTCTGGCAGCTTTCAATTCGTTGGAAGCATAAAGAGCCTGTCCATACTCGTAATAAATGTCTATGTGCGTGTTATTTTCGTTTATTGCTAATTCAAAATTTTTATAGGCCTTGTCGTATTCTTGCAACTTAGAGTAAGTTAACCCCGCTAAATAAAACTTTTCACCAGCTAGACCTTCTTGGGTAGATATTTTTTCGAGTGAAGAAATGGCTTTAGTATACTGACCATTTTTAAAAAATTGATTAAAATCATTCAACGCTCCAGATTGAGCATAAAGATTAAAACTAATCAAAGTGTATATTGGTAAACATTTTAAGAAACATTGTTTCTTCATTTTTCCTTCCGTAGAAAAAAAGAGCGCACCACTAAGGGTGCGCTCCATATTATTTAAATGTGGTTTCTCAATTATTATAATTGATATTCAATTATGGTGCATTGAAAATTACATGCACTTTTGACGTTGAAGCCGGTGATCCAAGGCTTGTTGCTGTATCTTTTTGTTGAGCGTTCGAGTCCAGTACCGCTCTAGCATCAATTAAAGGTTTTGGCGGTGGCGCAGGTGCAGTGGGAGAGAAGTTATTAACGAACGCTACCATTGCTGGAGAGTTCGCAAGTGGCTGAGGAATATTAAGCGAGGCAGGTGCTGGACCTACTGCCCCAGGTGGAGGAGGTGAACCTGCGGGAGGCGCGCCATCGCTGGCAGGAACTCTCGATCCCTCTTTGCTTGAAGCTACTTCGGCAGTTTTTGCATCGTTGGCTTTTTTGTCATCTTTTTTGTCATCTTTTTTGTCATCTTTTTTATCCTTGTCGTCTTTCTTTTCTTCTTTGTTTATTGACTGAGATTTTGAATAGGCTTCAGGGTCAACTAAAATAAATTTTCCATCTACTCCAAGTTTTAATCCTTCTGGAGATTTATATTCACCAGTTGATTTATCGATTTTCCCGAATGTTTCTGGAACAACATATGTTTTTGAGTTTGGATCAAAGACAGCATTAGCTGGAGGAGGAATAATATTAACTGTATTTAAATCAATGATTGATCCTGCAGGAAGTTTATATTCACCAGTTTTAGTATTAAAAAATCCATTGGGGTCACTAAGTTTTTTTTGATCATTTCCTGCTGCTGATATTGTTTCCTTGGGAGCATTAGAAAAACTTGCACTATCTGCCCCGGGAGGAAGAGGATTGCGAAATTGTTTTTTATCACCTTCAGTTGACTCTTTTATACCTGTTTCGTTTTCTTTAAGAGCGTCGATTTGTTTTGTTCCTAGCAGAGTAGGAGTCATTGCTCTGTCTGCCACATTTAAATTAACTGCAGAAATTTGTCCATGTTCAACCATAACGGCTTTTTCACTAGAGACAACTTTTTCTAATCGAACTTGATCAAATTTTTCTTCGCGCATATCTTTTTCAATATGTGCCATGGCCACTTTGCCTTCAAAAGTAATTAAAGATGTATTGTTATTATCGGCGTTGTAGTTAACTTGAAAATCCGTTCCACGAATACCCATGGCCGCAGTTTTCGTTTTAATATAAAGCTTAGACTTACTCTTGTCGTCCATTTCCATATAGTCTTTGGTTACTTGTGATCTGATTTGTCCCTTAACCAAAGTTATGATTCCAGCTTCTTTTTTTGGAAAAGCATTTATTACCATTTGAGAGTTAGGGCCTAAGTTCATTTGTGATTTATCAATAAAGATAAGTTTTACGAAACTTTTTTCAGCTGTTTGTAAAACAGTTCCCTCTGGAATGGATTGATCTGCTTGAACATCCAGAACAGTTCCATTTGCAAGCTTTCCTTTTACATGGCCTTTTAATATGACAACTTTGGCGACATCGTCAGCGTACAAATTCCCCGCTAAAATAAGCGAAAAAGAAAGGACTGAAAGTGTTTGTAATAGTTTCATAAAATTCCCTAATTTGAGACAGATAAGGCTAAACATCTCTTCGTTAATTATAAGAGAGTTCTTTAGAAGATAATTAACCTATGATTTTTCTTTGGTAAGGGCAATTTTTAGTAAAGGAAGTGACAAAAATTCTGGCCAATTAAAGCTTAATAACTTGATATCAATAAAATATTTACCAGGAAGTTAAGACAGAGCAATCCCCCTTGTGGTACTGATTAAGCATTAATTTTAACGGGACTATTTATGAGCTTGAACGAATTAGAATTAAAAAAAACCGAGTTTCACAATCATGTATTGAATCTGCAAAATCAAATCACCAGAGCAATTCAAAATGTTGATATATCTATAAATCTTGAAGAAGATCCTTGGGAGCGGATGGATTATTTAGGTGCTCCAGGAGGTGGAGGAATTACTCGCGCTTTCACCGGCGATATCATTGAAAATGCCGGAGTAAATACTTCAAAAGTTTTTGGGGCCATCGACCCAGAATTTGCAAAAAACCTTGGTGGTACAGGATCTGCAATGTGGGCCTGTGGAATTTCATTAATTATTCATCCAAGAAATCCTCGCGTTCCCACTGTGCATGCTAATTTTAGAATGATTGTGGCCGGAGAAAAATTTTGGTTTGGTGGTGGAGCTGATCTCACACCATTTTATCCACATCCAGAAGACTTTAATTATTTTCACGAAACTTGGAAGAGAGCATGCTCACCCTATAATTCTTATGAATCAATGAAAGCGACTTGTGATAAATATTTCGTCAATACGCATCGAAAAGACGCTCGTGGAGAAGAAATGCGCGGAGTGAGTGGAATCTTTTTTGATCATATGAACACAGGAAATTTAGAAAACGATTTTAAAATGGTTGTAGATCTTTCTAATCATTTTCTTGAATCGTATTTTCCAATTGTAGAAAAAAGAAAAGATGAAGCCTATACTCTCGAAGATGTGGATTTCCAACTGCACCGCCGTGGACGTTACGTAGAGTTTAACTTATTGCATGACAGAGGAACTATGTTTGGTTTAAAAACGAACGGGCGAACAGATTCGATTTTAATTTCTCTACCTGCGAGAGCAAAATTTTCTTATAAGTATAAGCCTATTGCTGGTTCACCTCATGAAGAAATGATGAATTATTATTTTGCTGAATCTAAGACAATAAATAAATGATCAGCAATATATTACTGCTCTCACTCTCGAGTGCCATCTGGGGATTTGGTTTTATTGCTACCAGATGGTCATTGACAGCTTTTGATCCTTTCTGGGCAAATGCTTTGCGATTTGCACTGGCAGCAACATTAAGTATTCCATTTTTGATTTATAAAAAATCATTTTGGCGAAAAAATAATATTTTAAAAAAAGCTGCTATTAGCTCAGTGTTTCTTTTGGGTACACTGTTGTTTCAAACCTTGGGATTAAATTCCACAACGGTCGCTAAAAGTGGTTTTATCACGACTTTGTATTCGCTTTTTGTACCAATTATTTTAATGCTTTTTTCTGGCAAACGTTATCGTTTAACATTTTGGCTTTTAGTTTTCATGGCATTAATAGGTATGGCCTTAATGTGTAACCTTGAAGTCAAAGATTTAAATGGAGGAGATTTCCTTACGTTACTTTGTTCAATTTCAGCGGCGTTGCATATTTTGTACATTGGCAAAGTAGCAAATTCTATTGAGTCACCAGTTGAATTTAATTTTTTGCAGAATTTTTTTGTAGCAATTTTTTCTATTTTTATAGCTTTCATCGCCATTGGGCCGGTAGATCTTTCGCCACTAAAAGATATTCATTCTCTAGCAGTCAATGGTTTGCTTTTTTTGGGAATTATCTCGAGTATGATTTCTTTTACCATCCAAGTTGTAGCACAAAAAAAAATACCATCACATATCGCAGGTCTTATCTTTTTAATGGAGTCACCATTTGCAGCAGTGTTTGGTTATTTTGTTTTTAAAGAGCTGCTAAGCCCTATGAATATGGTTGGTGCGTTGTTGATTATGTTGTCGGTGATTTTAGTGCCAGTGCTTGGAAGAGAAGTGACTACTCCAAAAAAATCTTCGGAGTAGTCAGTTAAAAAATCTTAGTTAAATTTTTTGTAGATATTCATCATTTTTGCTTTTGTTGAACCTGTAAGATTAATCATAAGTAGAACACCAGCATTTTCTCCTGAAGCATCGTTACCAACAAGTGAAATTGTGCCAGCTGCTTTAGTATTCATATAATATCTAAAGCTAGCGATAGCTCCATCAACACCAACTGCCGCTGGAACGAAGATACCAAAAACATCTTTTCCCAAGTAAAAAGACATGTTGTGGAATTTTTCAATTGAGAAAGCAACTGCTGGAAGTGCACCAGTTGAAACACCTGGTAGGTTTCTTCCACCAGGAAGTTTTTGTGGATCAAGTTTATCAAGACCACCATCAACGATATCTTTTAATGAAACAGAAATTGTCATTAAAGTTCCATTTGATTGTAAATCTGGAGAGACTTCAAGAAATGAGTACTTGTACTTTGGAATGTTATAACGAAGACCACCATCCATTTGAACATTTTCAAAAACCATAGAGATTTGAAGATTGTCTTGAAGTAGCGAAACAGTCGGACCTTGAATACCGGCAATTTGGATATTAGAAGTACTGTTGTTACCACATGAAGTAGCGAATCCTAGTGTACAAAAAGCAATAGTCGCGACTAAATACGTTTTCCATTTTATTAACATAAAAAAGTTCTCCTTTAAGTTGGCCTGTTAAAACATTTTTAAGTTATTTCGGAAACCGTTTGAATAAATTTAGAACTTATTTTCCGCTCTCAATTTAATTTTTAGTGCTTTCCATGATTTCTTCATCGCTTAGGATTGGATGTTGAGTTGCTTGGTCGGGTACTGTTGACACTATTTTTGAGATTAATACTAACAAAAAAAGTGGCATTTTGATTGACCATAGATTTTCCTGTTAGCATTGAAGATATGTAATTTAAAGAGTAAATCTTTGTTAAAATCTAAAAATCTGGAGCAATATAAACTTCAATTTCTGGATTCAATTCGTCTCTCAAAATGGCCTTAATTGCTTCGAGTGTTCCAGTAGTAGAACTTGGACATGTTCCACAAGCACCTTGGTACTTAACCATTAAAATATTGTCTTGGTAAGTGAGTGCTTGGATATCTCCACCATCACCTTGAAGTCCAGGCCTAATTGTTTTATCTAAGATGGCCTCAATTTGCTGCAGCTCTGGGGATAGATTTTTACGTCTATCTTCTTCTGGATTAGGATCATTATAATCTGGATTATGTTTTGGCATTTCAGCTTCTAAAAGCTTTACAACATTTTTTTCTACGGATTCCCAATCTTCATAGGAAAATTTTGTTATAGCTATAACATTTTCAAAAAAGTGCAGTTGATCAATTCCTCTTACTTTAAAAAGCTCCATCGCAAGATGATTATCACCACATTCTGTTGGAGATTTATAAGTTGAGTTCCCAATATTTTTTACCGGTACGTTTAATATAAATTTAAGCGCATTCGGGTTCGGTGTTGGTTGAATATCAATATCGAGATTAAATTCATTATTAGCTGTATTCATATTGTCCTCTTAGAGTAAAAAATCGCGAGCTTTTTTTAGTCCCGCAATAAATATATCGATTTCTTCTTTAGTATTATAAAAAGCAAATGAAGCTCTGGCCGCTGCTGAACACTGGTAATGTTTAAGCAGTGGTTGAGTGCAGTGATGTCCCGTTCTAATGGCGATACCTTGCTTGTCTAAAAGGGTTCCAAGGTCATGCGGATGAGCGCCTTCGAGAACAAAAGAGAGTACGCCGGATTTTTCTTTGGCTTCTCCAATAATTCTAATGCCGCTAATTTTTTTTATTTCGCTAGTGGCATAATCTAATAGCTCGAGTTCACGAGTTTTTATATTATCAAGACCTAATTCCAAAACATATTCGATAGCTTTTTTAAACGCGATGATCCCCGAAATTGCAGGGGTTCCAGCTTCAAATTTATTAGGGAGAACGTTATAAGTCGTTTTTTCAAACGTCACTTCTGAAATCATCGATCCTCCACCTTCAAAAGGTGGCATCTCGTTTAATAAATCTTCTTTTCCATATAAAAATCCTAAACCATCTGGTCCGTACATTTTATGTGCTGAAAAAATAAGGAAGTCACAATCCATTGCTTGAACATCAATTTTCATATGAGCAATGCTTTGAGCAGCATCGATGCAAACTTTTGCACCCACGCTATGGGCCAGTGTGATCATTTCATTAACAGGATTAACAGTGCCCAGTGTGTTTGAGACATGAGTGATAGAAACCATTTTTGTTTTGGAATTTAATAATTTTTTATATTCAACTAAATCGATTTCACCAGCAGCATTAATGGGAATAACAACAACTTTAGCACCCGTGACTTCAGCAATCATCTGCCATGGGACAATGTTGGAGTGATGTTCCATTAAAGAGAGAAGAATTTCATCTCCAGGCTTTAAAAATTTTTTACCAAAACATTGCGCTAGTAAATTAACAGAGTCCGTTGTTCCTTTGGTGTAGATAACTTCATATGCTTCTCGAGCATTGAGTAAATGTTGAACAGCGACTCTCGTCTCTTCAAAGTGTCGTGTACCTACTTCAGAAAGAGTGTGAATTCCTCTATGAACGTTGGCAACTTCAAATGAATAATAATGAGTAATGGCGTCGATCACCACTTTAGGCTTAAGCGTTGTTGCCGCATTATCTAAATAAACCAGAGGATGATTATTGATAGAAATTCCTAGTTGGGGAAAATCCGCTCTAATTTTTTTTATATTTTGTTCTAAATTCATAAATACCTAATCGACTTAATCTATAAGTGCTGTTTTTTCAAAGTTTTCAGTGACTAAATTAATGGCGAAATTTCGTATTTCATCATTTTCAATTTTATAAAGTGCATCGGCAGCAAACCCATAACAAAGCATGCGTTTAGCACGCTCCTTGGCAATACCGCGTGATTCAAGATAAAATTCTTCATCAAAAGAAAGTTGACCAATCGTCGCTCCATGCGAGCATTTTACATCATCGGCATGAACCAGAAGTTGTGGGCGAGTATCTATATGCGCTTTTTTTGATAGCACTAAGTTTTTATTTAGCTGAGAAGAATTACTTTGTTGAGCGTCTTGTTTTACGATTATTTTTCCAGTGAAAATTCCGTGTGATTCTCCGCCTAAAATTCCTTTAAACAATTGATCAGAATTAGTGTGAGGTGCAAAGTGTGTAATTGTCGAAAAGACATCAGTGTGTTCTGATTTTTTTATAGCAAAAAGTCCATGAACACTTGTTTCAGCTGCCGGAGCATTAAGAGCTACATTGATATTGTGTCTGGCGGTAAGCATCCCTAAATCGACAGTCACGGATCTAAAAGTGGCATTGGCCGCGACGTTTGCATTGGTTAAACCAATGTGGACAGAATTTGCCGCTTCAGTTTGAATTTTAACGTGTTCAATATAAGAGTTTGGCAAAAGATTAAATTTTGTCACTGCATTGGTCGTATATTGAAACAGATCATTGTTAGTCGATTCAAAAATTTCCACAAAGCTAGCTTTTGAATTTTCTTCGACTGAAATGCTAAGACGTGGAGAAATCATTTTATTGACTCCCACATCGTCAACTAAATGAATAATTGAAATAGGAAACTTGATTACTGAATTTTTTTTAATTTTAATCGCCAGTGGAGAGATCGCTACACCAAAATTTAGTGAATCGAAAGTATCGAAGAATTTCTCTTCAGGAGACAACGAATCAAGTTCAATTCCAGCGGGCAAAACTGAAAGGAATTTGTTGAAGATTCCATTGTTAAAAATAATCATTCCTTGTTTATCCAAAACGGATTTTGGAACATCAGAAATGATAGACTCATTCATTTGATAAAAACGAGGAGAGAGGTGAGCTCCAATATTAGTGTATTTCCAATCTTCATTTTTCTTAGTTGGAATGCCACTCTTTTCAAAAACGCCTAAAGCACTTTTCATGGCCTCTTGGTAACTAGGACTTAAATCCTGGCCCTTAAGAAGAACTGCTTTAGAATTTTTTACAAGTTCGTTGAATATTACTTTTTCCATTTTTTATCTCTTAGTGCTTTTGAGCTTGTTCATTTTCTTCGAATTCTTTAATAACCCAATCGTAGCCTTTTTCTTCTAGTTCATGCGCCAGCTCTTTTCCGCCTGATCTAATAATTTTGCCTTGGTATAGGACATGCACATGATCAGGAATAATATAATCAAGAAGACGTTGGTAGTGTGTGACTAAAACTGTTGCATTGAAGCGGCTCTTAAGAGCGTTTACACCTTTTGCGACAATCTTTAGTGCATCGATATCAAGACCAGAATCAGTTTCGTCCAAAAGTGCAAGGCGAGGATTTAAAACGGCCATTTGTAGAATTTCATTTTTCTTTTTTTCTCCGCCAGAAAATCCCGTATTCACTGGACGATTCAGGAAAGCCTCATTCATTTCTAATAGTTCTAATTTAGGTTTTAAAAAGATTCTGAAATCTTCTTCCGACATTTCAGAGGCTCCATTATGCTTACAAGTTTCATTGAAAGCTTCATGTAAAAATGTAAAATTAGATACACCTGGAATTTCTACTGGGTATTGAAAGCCCAGAAAGATTCCGCTTTTTGCTCTTTCGTCAGCTTCAAGTTCTAGCAGGTTTCTATCTTTGGCATTGATCTTAAAAGTAATTGATCCTTCAGTTACGTTGAATGATGGGTGGCCGGCGATCACTTTTGACAAAGTACTTTTTCCAGAACCGTTTGGACCCATGATGGCATGAACTTCACCAGCTTTTACTGTGAGATTAATCCCTTTAAGGATTTCTTTGATCTCACCGTTGGCTTCGATGCTTGCGTGTAAATTTTTAACTTCAATCATAATTATTCCTGCAATTTTTAATTATCCGATACTATTTTCTAATTTCATTTCTATTAATTTGACGGCCTCAACAGAGAATTCCAGTGGAAGTTCTTTGAAGACATCTTTACAAAATCCATTTACGATCATGGAGATACATTTTTCTTCTGAGAGGCCTCTAGACTGAAGATAAAAAAGTTGTTCTTCAGAAATTTTAGAAGTCGAAGCTTCGTGTTCAACGACAGCTGAATTATTTTTCACGTCTATATAGGGAAATGTATTGGCCTGGGCTTTATCGCCAATAAGCATTGAATCACATTGAGAATAATTGCGAGCGCCAGTTGCACTCGGCATGATTTTAACTAATCCACGATAATTATTTTCTGATTGTTCGGCCGATATCCCTTTAGAAATAATAGTCGACTTGGTATTTTTCCCAATGTGAACCATTTTCGTTCCGGTATCTGCTTGCATAAAATTATTGGTAAGAGCTACTGAGTAGAAAGCTCCTTCCGAATTATCACCAATTAAGTTACATGATGGGTATTTCCAAGTGATCGCTGAACCAGCTTCAACTTGTGTCCACGAGATTTTTGAATTGACACCAACGCAGTTTCCGCGTTTAGTGACGAAGTTATAAATTCCACCCAAACCTTTTTTATCGCCGGCGTACCAGTTTTGAACGGTCGAATATTTTATTTCTGCATTGTCGAGAGCAACTAATTCAACAATCGCAGCGTGTAGTTGGTTTTCATCGCGCTGAGGGGCAGTACAACCTTCGAGGTAGTTAACAAAAGAGCCTTCATCGGCTATGATGAGTGTGCGCTCAAACTGGCCCGTCTCCTTAGCATTTATTCTAAAGTAAGTTGAAAGATCTAACGGACACTTCACTCCTTTAGGAATGTAGACAAATGAACCATCAGAAAAAACGGCTGCATTGAGAGCAGCATAATAATTATCAGAGTAGGGAACTACTGTTCCCAAGTATTTTTTAACAAGATCAGGATAGTCTTTAACTGCTTCTGAAATAGAGCAAAAGATGACTCCCACTTTTTCTAATTCAACTCTGTGAGTAGTCGCTACAGATACAGAATCAAATACCGCATCGACCGCAACACCGCTGATGCGTTTTTGTTCGTTGAGCGGAATTCCTAATTTTTCAAAAGTGGCCAGTAGTTCTGGATCGATTTCATCGAGACTAGCGTGAACATCTTTTTTCTTTGGGGCAGAGTAGTAGTAAAGATTTTGCAAATCGATATCGGGAATTTTTAATTTTGCCCATTTAGGCAAAATCATTTTTTCGAAATGGTGAAAAGCTTTTATGCGGTAATCAAGTAACCATTGAGGTTCAGCTTTTTTTGCCGAAATCATACGCACGATTTCTTCGTTAAGTCCTTTAGGAAACTCTTCGGTTTCGATATCGGTAAAGAAGCCGTATTTGTAATCGCTGTTTAAAATATCTGTGCTCATAAACTTTTCTCGACTGTTGGATTTGTAATATGGGGATGCGGCAATGAAAGGTGAGCGTGATTGAACTCCGCTCCTTGCAAAAGATCGCCAAGAGTTAACGTTTCTAAAAAAATATTGAGTTTGCGATTGAGTTGTTCAACCGGAGTGGCGATATTGCATTTTCCAAAAAGTTCACATGTGCCTTTGTTGCTTACACACACGCGACCAATATCTTCTTTACCTTCAATTAAGCGCACTAGTTCCATATAAGTTATTTCTGTTAATGCTTTATTCAAAGAGTATCCACCCTTGATGCCTTTAGTGGATTTTAAAATTTCTTGGTTATTCATCAACTGCATGACTTTGGCAGTTGTATCGAAAGGTGTTTTGAATTCGTCACATATTTCACGCGCAGAAGTCAGCGAGCTGTCTTTTTTATCGGCCATAAACTTTAGGGCCATTAAAGCGTATTCTACTTTTTTATTAATCTTAAGCATGTGAGCGCCTTATCGTTATATTGACTAAAACACCGGCTTTTAAAAGCATAAGCGTTAATAGTATCAGTTCCTTAGTTGTCTTATTGGCCTAAATTAGCTCAAAATAGGTTAAAAATAAACCTATTTCTTTTGTGTCTAGCTATAAAGTTGACTAAAAATTATGGTTTTTGCCGATTTTGCCGATAAATTCAACATAAGTTGGTTACTAAGGAGTCCTTTGTTCTATGCGCGTCCATCTCTTAATACTATTTTTACTAGTTTTGGTAGGGCAATGTTTTGCTCAGGATCAGGGGCGTATTTTGGCAGAAACGATTAAAGACTATGCAAAACTGCAAAGTGAACTTGATGGTCTTTTAAAAATTAAATCGCCCGATTGTCTTCCAGGGACAATTTCGACATCTTTAAAAAATTATTGCTCTATTAAAGACATGTGTACCAAGAGGGAAGTTCGAGTTGACGATCCAATCCTTTATATAAACGAAAAAGGAGAAAAGATTATCAATGAGAACTATTATTTTATAAGGGATGGAGTGAGAACTTGTCTCAAAGAAAAATACGCTGATGTAATAAAAGAAAGAAGAGACGAATTAGCAGCTAAGCTTAGGACAATACATCTTCAAAAAATTATTGATGCTAATAAATTGTTAATTAAATTATCAGATAAATATAATCAAGGGACAAAAATCCAAAAAATTAGTGCGGAAATTCTCACTATTTCTCTTGAGTCTGCAATGAGAAATGAAGAGTCTGAGTGGCAAAAAGATAAAGGAAGTCATGATGAGTTGGCGAAAGTAATAGCTCAGGCAGAAAAAAGAACAAAAATAAGTTTAAATTCGGAAGTTAAAAAAACATTAATTGAAATTCACTATTTGAAATTTAATGCGACTTATCCTGAAGAAGTAGCGCGTTTTGAAGATGCCATTATTCCCCAAACAAAAATTAATGATCCCTTTTATGATTGGTCATTACTTAAAGATGAAAAAGTAGCGGGGGGGCCAGCTCGATTAGCTTTTAATAGAGCTAAGTTGACTGAAAAATCCCAAGAAGCATATGCTCTTTTTCAAGAGACACAAAAAGAAATGGTTAGTTATTTAGAAAGTAAAAAAAATGAATCTAATGTTGATAATATGGACCGGATCATCTCACGAGTCAAAACGATTAGATTTAATCCACCTAGGCTGACTAATACATTGACCACAGTTTGCGAAAGTCCTAACGCCTTTTATTCTGCAAAAACTCATTCATTCACAATTTGTCCACAGATGCTTAATTTTCCCAAAATGGCATTGATGGAAACTATCGCTCACGAAATTGCTCACAGTTATGATTCATGTAATTTTTCTGGAAAAATGTATCAAAAAAAAGGTCCACTTATAATCGAAGAAGCTCCTTTTGAAGTTGAAATTAAGACTGAACCTATTAATGGAAATTATAGAAATACTTTCGACGATGATCCAACAGATTTGAAATTAAAAGATAAGATTCAAGAAAAAATTAAATACGCTGATCATCCTTTTGCTAAAACACTCAGCTGCTTGCAAGATCCTGCTTCTGTTGGTGCTAAAGCGATAGATCCAGCAGACATTACAAAAAAAGCAAAAGCAAGTCTCGAGGCCCTTATCAAGTTAGGTCAAAATACTCCTGAAAATTCAAAGGCCCGTTATGTTAATTATTTAATCACTAATCAAAAAGATTATTTTGATTATTTTCAGGGCTGTAATAATATCGAGTCAAGCAGTGTTTTAAGAAGTCAGTTGCAAGAGGCATTTGCGGATAAGATGGCCACAGAAATTGTTGCAAGAAAACTACAGTCAGCTTCAAAAGTTGATGCTGAAAAATCTATGTTAGAAATTTCTCTAGGATATAATAATATTTGTTCAAATGAAGGGCAAAGTAATGCTAAAATTCGTGAATTTGCAGCAAAGAATGGGTGCAAGAATTTTTATGAAAATAAAACAAATGAAGAAAAAATATTAAATGGTATTTCTATAAGTGATCCAGAATTTGATCCACATCCAAATTCAGCTTTGCGTATTGAGAGAAATTTAATGAGTCATCCAATAATAAGAAAAGCCCTCAATTGTCCAATTGAAAAAGGACTGAAATACTGTGAATAAGCTCTTATTGCTTTCAATATTTTTTTCAACAGCTCTTATGGCATCTGAGACTGTTATTCTGCTTGAATCTCAAACGATTTTAGGCAAAGAATTGAAAAAAGAGTTTGTCATAATTAATGATGGAAGTGTTATTGTTAATAATGAAAAACTAAGTGCCACTGAGGTTATTACTCAGTCAGAAAATATTAAAAATATTGCAACTTTTTCGGATCTAAAATCATTAGAAAATTGTACAAGCGGAGCATTCAAGCATATTCTTAAAAAAGGTAAAATCTTGAAAATAGAAAAAGGATGTTTGGAGAGTGCTCGTTACAAAGTGCTTAAAGAGAATTTTAAAGCGCTTAAAAAAGATCACATCACACAATAAATAAATTATGCAAATTGTAGGCGAATTAAGAGATAAGCGAATGGTAGTGGAGATCATTGCGGGTTTAAGTCAAATAGGTATCACGGCGAATTCTCATTATGTCAGTGAGGGGGATATTTATATCATCACCGTAGACAATGCTGAGCATCTTGGTCTTGCGCAAGATTTTTTCCGGGTAAAGCTTGGTTTCAAAAAACCGATTGAAGTCGATCAGCAATGGGTAAAAATAAAAACGCTTCCAAGAGGCGAGATGACTTTTGCCATGCTCGTTACCTGCATCGGAATATACCTCTTAAGTTTTTCTAATATGGGGGTACCCTTATACGATACACTTTTTTTGGGAAAAACCGATAGTAGTCTTTTTTATGAAGTTGGGAGAGGTCAATTTTGGAGACTCATCACTCCTATCTTTTTGCATATGAGTTTCCTGCATATTCTTTTTAATATGTTGTGGTTTAAAGACTTAGGTTATTTAATCGAATTTAATTTCAAAAAAAACTTCCTCCTTCTTTTTGTTTTATTAACAGGTCTTTTTTCTAATATCTGCCAATACCTAGTCAGTGGGCCACAATTTGGCGGAATGTCCGGTGTCCTCTATGCCATGTTGGGCTTTATCTGGGTTTATAAAAAGCTCCACGTCGATTTCGAATACGCCATCCCTAAATTTGATATTGGAATGATGATTGGTTGGTATTTTATGTGTTTAACCGGTGTTTTGGGGCCAATTGCCAACACCGCTCATGGAGCTGGATTAGTTGCAGGAATGTTGTGTGCAGTAGGTATGCAATTTCGTTTGGATCGCGAGCGCTTAAAGTATTTAAGCCTTGCCTTGTTTTTTTTGATTTTCACCCTAGGAGTTGAAGGGTATAAGCTCCAAGGACGATATTACCTATTACTTTGGAAACAATAATGGACAACAAGAATTTATCAGTTGAAGCACGCTTAAATCATTTAAAAGAAAGTTTTCAAGAAAAAACGCCAAAACAAATGCGTACAATTAGAAATAATCTTAACAATCGCATTCGTTCATTTAATGAAGAACTAAAATTCGGAAAATCCCTTCCAAGTCTATCAGCGAGTCATATGTTTTTTGAATTTGATCTAAAAGATTGCAAAGAGCTTTTATTAGCTGCTCAAAAACAAATCAAAACGCAAAAATGAGATTCATGGCTTTCATTTTTTTCTTTTTCCTAAATGCTTTTGTGATTAACGCAGAAGAGAGTATTAAACTGGAAGTCAAAAAGACTGAAGCTGAAATTTACGCTGAATCGATAAAGACTGATTATAAAATGGATTGGAAATATAGCGCCGGTGAATATTTAATTTATGACTGCGAAAGAAAACATTTCGCTTGTATCGATAGAAGCAGTCAAGAAAACTGTGTTGAAGAGCGAGCATTTGCACTCGCTCAGAAGCTACCAAGCCTTCCTTGTGCACCTTTAAAAAAATATACGGATAAAACGGCCTGTGTACATGAAAATTACAAAGTCGTGGATATAAACGCTCTTAAGCGCTTTTGTTATCCCAAATAAAGTAATCCTGTTCTTTTGATTAGATATTTTTGTACATGAGAACATGCGGACCGATTTCATCAATTTCAAAAACTTCATCATTAAATTTCTTAAAACCAACTTTTTCGTAATAACCAATCGCCGATGTGCGGGCGTTACACCAAAGTAATGTGCAAAAGTTTTGTTTGATAATAGGAAATGCAGTCGTTAGAAGTTCAGAGCTTAGGCCTTGGCCTTGATTTTCTGGAAGAGTGGCCATACCACGCAATTGGTATTGATGTAGATCTTCGAAGATTGGATTACGTTCATAAAAAAATGAAGCAACACTGACTAGTTGAGAATTCTGAAAGGCACCTAGATGAAAAGAGACATCTTCGTCGTCGTCATTTTCAAACTTCGCTTTTTTCAATTCATGTGAAGGTACCAATACTTGTTGGCGGATAGGATAGGTATCTTGTGCGCTAATTCTTAAAACTCTCATTGGAATTTTATAATATGCTTTCGGGTGTTTGTCATGAAAATGTTTTAATGCGAAAGGCTCGAAGAAATTCTAAACAATATCTCCATTGATAATTTTGACAGTGCTTGAGAGAAAAGCTCAAACATAGTGGGGTTAAAACCTGTCGTCGGCCCGCGCCAATTTGCAGTAGTGTAAAAAAAGCATCGGTCTTTGAAATTTGAAACAATAATATTTCCACGCAAATTTTTTAAAATTCCTATCTCAAAGATGAAGGGATAGTTACCTGGAGCAGTTATGCGTGGAAGAGTGAAAATGAGGCGCATATCGTATGGCATAAGCATGTGGGAGATGAGGAAGTTGATTTCTTTTTTTTTCTCGTCATAACGTGATTCTTTCACAAAACTTAAAAATCGAGAAAATTCTTCATAATTGGAAAGCGTTTTAAGTGCATATTTGCAAGATTTTGGATGGAGCCCTGCGATCGAAAAACTCAGGTTTTGGTCAATACCCAGATTTTTTACTCTTGATTCGGAGAATATTTGGCCATTTAAAATATTTTCTTTAATATTTTTTTTAAAGGGCGAGTTTTCGAAGTTTAGCTCTTGAGAGCACAGTGTTTTGGTGAAAAAAATAAGGGCAAAAAAAATAATTTTACAACGCATTGTACCTTTTCTATTACATGGTCGGGTCTTTAACCTTACATCAAAGTTTGATTATATTCCCAATATTTAGAGATTGAAAAGGATACATAATGAGTAGTGTAGGACCTGTTGTTAGAAAAGGTAGTACCAAAGACGCGGTGATTGAAAGTAAAGATCAACGATGGCACGTACGCAATCGTATAACTCTTACGTTTGGTAGTAACGACGTCGAGGAGTTAGAAACTTATATTTATAAGCCAAATGGTGTTGAATTTAAGGCAGTAAAGTTTCACCAAGCTAAGTCGAAGGCGATCGAAGAAATTATCGATAACTCTATTGATGAATATTACCGTGGTCACGTAACGGAAATTCACACAAAACTCTCTGATGACAAAAAGACTGTAACCATTTCTGATAATGGAATTGGTTTTCCCATTGATAAAGTCCCTCAAGTTTATACAGAGTTTAGAACAGGTTCTAAATTTAAAGATGAAGAAACAGATGAAAAGGGATTTCTTTTTAGAACTCTTGGGCAAAACGGATTAGGAGCTGCAGCAACATGCCTAACTTCTGACGTTTTTATCGCGACTGTTAAGCACTACAATTCAAAAAAAGAGCAAACATACGAATTTTTAAATGGTGCTCTGAAAACCAACAAAACGAAGCCAAAACCTTTTAAAGGTGCTAGTGGTGTAAGTGTTACATTGGTGCTTTCAAAAGAAGTTTATAAAGACAATTTAATCAATGAAGATTTACTTAGAAAAAGAATCATCGATTTAGCTTACAACAACCCAGGATTAATCTTTTTCTTTAATGGAGAACGTTACCAATTTAAGAAAGGTTTATTTGAACTTGCTCAAAGAATTGACCCGGAAACGGCACAAAATTTTGGAGAAGAAGCTTTTATCTATGAAGCTGAAAGTGCAAAAGGAAAAAAAGTTAAAGGAAAAATCGATTTTCACCTTTCAATTTGTTTTGATAAACGTTCTGATGATCGCGAAAAATTCATTTCTTTCGTCAACTCAACACCTACATTTGACGGTGGATTCCACCACGATCGCGTAAAGAGAATTTTCATCAATGCGATTAAAGAAAAAATAGAAAGAACGGCAAGAAAAGAAAAAATTACTGTTATCGACAACGATGTTTTAACGGGAATTTATTTCATTATGGGCATTACAATGCCTAATCCTCGCTTTGAATCTCAAACAAAACGTAAACTCGTTCGTGACTTAAACCTTGAAAAAGGAATTGAGCATTTTATGAACGAAAACATAGAAAAATTCTTACGTAAAAATAAGGAATTTTTAGAGCAAGTAGTTGAGCGAGCTAAATCTCGTCACCGTTTCCAAGAATTAAAAGACGCTTCACTTAAAGGTAAAAAAGCAAAAAAGCAAAGAGTAGAAAAACTTCTCGATGCTAACGAAAGAAAAGACCGACACCTGTGTACACTTTTTATCTGTGAAGGAGACTCGGCCATTGGTGGCCTTCGTTCTGCTCGTAATAAGTTATTCCAAGGTGGTATTGCGCTTAAAGGGAAACCGATGAACGTAATGCAAGCGTCTATCAACGACGTTATCAATAACCAAGAATTTTTAGATATTATGGCCTCTATAGGTCTGACGATTGGACAAAAAGCAGATGTGAAAGATCTTCGTTATTCTAAAATTGTTTTCCTGGCTGACTCAGATGTCGACGGTGGACATATCAACACACTTTTAGTGAATTTCTTTTTTACATTCTGGCCCGAAATGTTCGAGCAAGGTGCAATTCAATTTGCGAAAGCGCCACTTTTTGAGGTTATCACAGACAAAGAAACTCTTTTTGTTGAAAGTGATGAGCAATTAGATCGTCTCAAAAAATCGAATGTAAAAATTCGTGAGATCCAAAGAAACAAGGGACTGGGAGAGATGTCGCCGGAAGCTTTTAAGCATACTTTATCGCGCGCTGAATTTTGTAAAATCACTGTGGACGATATGAGTTCAGCCAAGCACACTCTGGATATTTGTTTTGGAAAAGACACAAATTTAAGAAAAGAACTTTTATTAGATACTGAATCGACTGGAGTTTTGCCTAGTGATTTAGAAGAACCAACTGCAGCTAAAAAAGCAGCAAAGGCAGCGGCTGCTGCGAAAGCTACTAAAGCTACAAAAACTGCGAAAGCTGCACCCAAGGCTACGAAAAAAGCACCAGTGGCTAAAGCGACAAAAAAAGTAAAAGGAAAAAAGTAAATGGAAGAGAGATACCTTCACGCCCTTGATTCAGTTTCACTTACTGAAGTAGTAAAAGAAGAATACCGTTTATACCAAATCTATACGCTGATGGATCGCGCGATTCCTTATCTGCAGGATGGATTAAAGCCCGGACAAAGAAGAATTCTTTTTACGTTGTGGAAAAATCAATCAAAAGGGTTGATGAAAGTATCTTCTGCGACCGGATTAGTTTTAACTTTGCACCCGCATGGACCCGCTTCTGTAGAATCGGCGATCGTTAACATGGCCCAAGATTATACTTTTTCTAATAACTACCCACTTATAGACAAAAAAGGATATTTCGGAGAGAGAATGGAGACAGCTCCAGCGGCTTCTCGTTATATCGAATGCAAGCTGGGGAAAGTGGCCGAGTTCTTACTTTTTGATGATATGAACCAAGTTGCCATGGTTCCCAATTATGATGAAAAAGTGATGGAGCCGGTTTGTTTGCTTCCAAAACTTCCAATTATGTTACTTAACGGAGCTGAAGGAATTGGAACGGGATTCTCTTCTGTTATTCCTAGTTTTCATCATTCAGATTTAATTCAATCAATCATTCAATTTGTTGAAACTGGAAAAGCAAAAAAATTAAGAAGCTACGTTCATAATTATAAAAATAAAATTCACATGGATGAAAAAGGTCGTTTCGTATTCAGCATGAATATCGAAGAGATCAATGGAAGTATTTATATAACTGAACTTCCACGCGGATACGATGCAACTAAAATTTATCGCTACCTTACAAAATATATCGAAGAAGATTATATTAAAGACTTTATCGACTCTTCGGTAAACAACGATATCAAGATTGAGCTTATTTTTAAAAAAGGTCAGCAACCAAAGGTAGCTGAGGTTATTCAGAAGCTTTCTGTTTCAACAACTTTAGTTCCAAACTACACATTGATTTCAGAGCGCGGTGTGCGCATTTTTAATACTCCAGAAGAAATCATCGAGATTTTTGGAGCAAAAAGATTAGAAGTTGTTAAGCGTCGTTATGAATTACTTTGCGAAGATTACGAAAAGAAAATTCGTCAAAATAACGAAATTATCCGCTTCATTAAAGATAAAGAATACGAAGTTGCGACAAAGTCTTCTAACAGAAAAACTTACGTCGAGTATCTAGATAAAAAGAAATTCACCTTCGCTGACTACCTGGCGGATATGCCAATTTATAGAATGACCAAAGAAGAAGTTGAAAAACGAGCACTGATGGTTAAGGACGATACTGCTGCCCTAAAAGAATTTGATCGAATCGCAAAATCGAAATCTATGATCGAAAAGAAACTCATCGAAGAACTTCGTGAAGTGGATGATCGTTTGACTGCATGGATGAAGCAAAAAGATTCAGAAAAAATTAATTTGCAGAAAAAAATCGAAAAAGAGACGAGCAAAAAAGTTAAATTGAAGAAGAAATAACTCAATTTGGGGTAAATGTCAGACGAAGATAGTCGGGCAACGTCCAAATACTTAATTTTTGTGTAGATAAAAATGATCTTCCTTGTTAACCTGTTAATACTAGGGAATTGCATACGACCAGATTTTCATGGAGGAAGATGATGAGTCTAACTAAGGCCGATATAGTTGAACGAGTTTACAAAGAAGCAGGTTTCTCAAAGAAGGAAGCTGCAGATTTAGTTGATTTGGTATTTAAAGTTATCAAAGATACACTCTCAAAAGGGGAGAAGGTAAAAATTTCTGGATTTGGAAATTTTTCAATCCGAGATAAAGCAACACGTGTTGGGAGAAATCCTCAAACAGGTGAAGCAATGGATATTTCAGCAAGACGCGTACTTACTTTTAAACCGTCACAAGTTTTAAAAGAAGACGTTACAATGAGATACTCCCATCGCCTGGATGAAAAGGGTAATGAGAATAAATCACTTCCACCAAAAGAAGGAACGGCTAGAGCACTTAGCTCATTTATGTCGAATACTGATGAAGGTGACGAAGATATCGATTTCGATCCACATGAGGACGATAACGATTAATTAAGGCAGGATTTTTAAGTGATAAATGAACCGATAGAAATTCCAAACAAATCTTCTTTTAAAATAAATGAAGTTTGTGCGCTCACTGGAGTAAAATCCTATGTTTTGCGGTTTTGGGAATCGGAATTCACTGAGATTGCTCCCTTAATGTCCTCGGCAGGCATGAAGTTATATGAGCATAAAGATATCGAAGCTATCCTGCTAATTAAAAAATTATTATTTGATGATAAGCTTTCCATTGAACGAGCGCGTAGTGAGATGAAAATTCTTATGCCTCGTGAACGTTTAGTGGAGGCTGAGTTTTCTGATTATGATGAAGATGAAATGTCTTCTGTTTTTTTAGACGAACTATCTACTCCAAAGTCTGCACCTACTCAATATTCTCAATCTAAGCGCGTATTAATTGAGTCTGATTTTCAAAAATTAGTTATGGCGAAAGTAAAGTTGACTGAAGTTTTAGCTTTAACTGAAGCTATTCATCAAAAGAATAACTGGTAGTATATCCAAATTATTTAAATGACCTTCAATCGTTTTCTGATTATCAGTCAGGATTGTAAGCATTTTTTGATAATATTCAGAAATAATTTTATTTGTATTGGTCAGTCTTAGTTCAGAACTAAGTTTATTAAAAGATTTAAGGGCCGTTAGCGTCTCTGTAAGCGTTTTTTCTGGATGATGAAGCCAAGGATTAACATCTTGTTCATGTGAACTTAAATCGCCTTCAGCCAATTCACTAAGATCGTCTATCAGTTGAAAATTTATTCCCAGAAGTCTTGAGAATCTCCATAACTTTTTTTCTTTTTGTCTGTTTTTATCTTCGGCCAATATTGCACTTCCTAAGATGGCCACTTGAATGAGTCTTGCAGTTTTGAGTTCGTGCGTTCGAAGAGTGTTTTCAAAACTTTTTGTCATCTCGTGAGATAAATCTAGAACTTGTCCTTGGATGAGACCCTTAGGTCCAAGTGCCCAAGAGAAAAATTTTATTAGTTCAAGAGTTCTTGGATTGTTGCTTTTTGCTAAGAGCTGATAAGAAAGATTTAAAAGTCCATCTCCAGCTAAAAGGGCTTGCCATTGCCCGAAAGCGATATGAGTGCACGGCTTTCCTCTTCTCATGGAATCATCGTCCATGCAAGGGAGGTCGTCATGGATAAGAGTATAGCTATGATGAAATTCCACGCTGCTTGCTAAAAGGGCATGTGGAGAAGTTTTTTCTTTTTTTGATTTTTCGCAAAGATTTGGGTTTAAATCGGCAAGGACGGACCAAACGAGATTTGGTCTAAAAAGTTTTCCACCAGGAAGTACGGCGTATTCATAAACAGCGCGAATGGCGTGATGAGGCAAAAGCATCGTTAGGTGAAAGTGCAATGTGTTTTCAATTTCTGTTGGGGTCATGGGCTTTTTATTTTTTATTTAAACTGTGGAGGACCAAGGTTTCCGAGTGGTCCCATTATCTTCATTTGATAGGTACCACTGGAGTTTGCTTCAGGCAAGAATAGTTTAATGAAAGAGAAATTTGTTAAAATATAATTGGTCAGATGAAGAGTGCCGGAAAGTTGTAATTGTGAGCTGATAAAACTTTGAGGGTTTATTAATAAATTTCCTTTAAGTTTTAATTCAATCGGCATATTAACTTGTCCAATCTCTATTTTATCAATTTGCATCGTAGTTTTATTGGTAAAATGAGCATTCAAAATCAATCGATTAAGTTCAATTTGTGCCATTTCAAAACCTTTAATATTTTGAGCAGGCAAACGAAAATCGCGAGAATTAATTGTCAAACTTCCATCTTCAATTGTTCCGGAAGAAAATTTTAGCCATCCTTCAATATTAAGTAGTCCTTCAACAGGAGATTTATTAGTTTCAGTCATTGCTCCGAAAATTTTAGAGTCAAATTTTGATTCTTTTATATCTAGGTATTGTGAAAAAGGTGAAAGGCTAGGGTAGAGATTGATTCTAGTTTTTCCCTCAGAAATAGTTACATGCAGTTTAATTCCTGGAGGAGAAAAGCTAGGTCCTGCGAATGAGATTTTAAATTCATTTAGAGGAAGTTTGTTATTCATTTGACCAAAGCAGGCACCTAAGATGATCGGTTTTTTAATATTTACCTGTGGTAAAAAATAGGACAGTTCAGCTTTGTCAAAGACAATCGGGCATGCTTCGTTGGCGCCTAGGCTTACTTGCAGCCATTTATTTAATTTTTCTTCAAGTGAGAAATTAAAAAGAAATCCAAAAATTAAGAGGATAATTCCTGTGATGATTAATCTTGGTTTGGTCCAATATTTTGGCCCATAGATTTCCTCACTTAGTTCATTATATTGAATTCTTTTTCTTTTCATTTTTTATTTTTTAAAAGGATGAGCTTTTCCCTAAATGCATAAGTGAAACTTCACCTTGCAGAAGGTTGGAAGTTTTATTTTTAGTTAAATTTATACGCATCACTTTAAATTTTTCTTGTTCAACTAAGGCGCGCATAAAATTTGAAAAATCTTGTGTTCCAAAGTTTTGAAAACTTAATGAAGCCTCAATTTTTGCGATGCTATTTGAAGTAGAGAGTTGGTTAAAATTTAAAATACGAACCTTGCTTTGATCAATACTGCTGGCCGACATAATGTTTCTGATTTTATTGTCTAGGTCTTCTTGTCCCAAAATAGGTACTGGCGAAATATAATTAGCACTCACACTCGTTAGCGTACCCTTATTACCATTTAAAAATGCAATTTGATCTAATATTTGATTTTTAACTTCTAAATTGGCCTTCGTTTTATGATTTCCCCACCAAAGTGTCATCACAAACAAAAATGGAATAATAAGCAAAGTGAAGGTGAGGACTTGGGCAAAGATTTTTTGTTGGTCTTCTTCTAGTCCTATAAGCAATTCATTTATTTTATGAAAGCTTCCGTCTGTTTTAAAAAGATCAATTTTTTGAAAAATAAATTCATCTATTTTGATAAATATATTTTTTGTTTTTTCCATCTTATTCTCTATCCGTAAATTCTACGGTTAATATATTTTTTCCCGTAGTGTAAATCACTTTCAAGTCACTAAGTCCTGAGCCTTTTAAATGGGTGTTCATGGCCTCTAGTTCATTTGGTTCAATAGAAGTGAAGGTCGCTGTCACGTTATGACCATCGCTGCTAAATCTCTCTAAGTTCACTTTTGGATTAGAGTTCATTGTTTTACTTAAAACGGCAAGTGGTCTTAGAGCATTGATGCTACTTGAAGAAAGAATTGAACTTACTTCATCTTTTATGATTTTATTTTTTTTCTTTAGAGCCGTAAGAACATTCTCTGGTTTACTCGTATAAATTTTGCGATCTTTTGGTGCAATTTCAAGGGACGGAGTCTTTAAAAGTCCAGTTATTTTTGAGTCCAAAGCTTTTTCTTGTTTTGCTAGAAAAAAGAAACGTTCAGAGGAAAGCCCTAAAACAAGCAAGATAGCAATGAAAGACGATCGCACCCATAAAAACACAGCAGAGTGAAGTGAGATGAATGCATTTGATGCCGTTTGAAATTTTCCCGTAAGAAAATTAATTAAATTGCTCGGAACTTTTTGCGAGATAGCCATCATTTTTACGAGGTAAAATGATTTATCATGAATTGAATAATCATTTTTAAAATCAAGTAGCGGAGGTAGAGATTCTATTGCTAATCCTGTATGAGAATTGAGAAAATTTTCTAAACTATTTATTTGAGAACTTCCACCTAGAATATAAATCTTATCAATACTGGTCCCAAATTTTACTCTATGACCAATTTCCCATCTCTTTAAATCTAAGATGAGTGGACTAAAAATTTGTTTCATTAAAAGAGCAAATTCTTTTTGATCAGGTGAGACTTCTTCTAGCTGTTCATCAGTTAATAAAAAAGCATTTTCATGTTTATAAATAACCGCATCTTCATGCGAAATTTGATAAGTTTTTGAGATGACTTCATTGATGGCGCTTCCAGCTACAAATGAAGTGTGGTTAGAAACTATTTGGCGACTTTCTACGAAATAGGCTTTGGTCGTTTTATGGCCAAAATCTAAAATGCAGCAGGTATCATTCATTCTTATATGATCAATATAAGCTTGCATGGTTGAAATTTCAGAAGTTAGTACTGAGGGCTGAGCATCTTTATTTTCAAAGAAACCAAAAAAATCTTTGAAGACATTGAGTTGAGTAATGTTGGATAGAACTGAATATCCACCTGAGCGTTTGATTAATCTCGAGCTAAAATGCGCCAGACTAAGTGAGTAGGGAAGATTTTCATCTAATTGAAAGGGAATAATTTGTTCTGTTTTCCTTTTCGAAGTCCCAGGTATTTCTAAATACCTAGTTGTTAACATTTCATTGGGAACTTGAAAAATTATTTTAATATCATTTGGTTTTTTTTGAATGAATGCTGCAACAACTTCTTTTTGCAATTCACTTAATGTTGAAGCTTGAGGATAATGAGTGCGTGCCTCATCTAAAATGATCTCGTTTTTATCAACAAGTATTAAATTCTTTCGTTCAGGTCTTACTTCAACGAATTTGATAGAGTAAGAACCAACATCAATTGCCAATATGTTCATAGGTTTAGTTTACCTAAAAAGTCTAATCGTAGATAGAGAAAAGATTTGCAGGTGCGATATGAGAAACTTGACTATTCAAGTCTGATTTCTACAACACGCGGCCGCATTAGTTCAGTGGGTTTTGGTTTCTCAGGTTGTGTTCCTGGTGGTGGAGGTGCAGCTCCAGCTCCAGTCGGATCTTGGTCATCAGGATTAACTGGTGGAGGAGTAGTTCCAGCAGGAGTTGGAGGTTTTTTTGGTTGAGGCTTGATTGGCAGATCAACAAAAGCTACTAAGTTATAAACAGCATTATTCATGGTCCCACGAGAAGTCACTTTATAAAGTTTTCCTGCTGTATCTATTGTGAGTCCTGCATTTTTTAATGAAGTGATACGTTCCTGGTATTCAGAGTCAGTGACAATGCTAAGTTCAGTTGTGACAACTCTTTTGAAATCTTCTGCGTCTTTAAATTTTTTACCTTTGATCCTTTTATCAACATCACCATCACGGTATTTAAAAAATTCTTCAATTTGAATATTGTTGATGCTGGGAAAGAGAACTTTTAAATCTTCAAGTGTAAGTTCGTTGATAGCTATCACGCTTACTTCATGGACACTCATTCGGTCTTTGACGAGGTCGACTAAAGCATCATCCCAAGAAGGGAGAAGATAAAGTTCGTCTATAGAGCTCATTGGAGCAAATTTAGGAGTTAGATTTTTTTGACTAAATTTAGCTTCAATTTCTTGGCGGTCATTTCCTTGATAGGCACCTTTGTCGTTAACGTAATACTTCAGCTCTTGCACTAAATAATTCGCATCGACGTTAGCATAGTGTTGGTGAAACTCTTCATCACTATCATTTTTATCTTTCATCAATCGCTGAAGAGTTTCTATTAATTTTTTTTCTATGACTATTGCAGCGGGAACCGGAGGTTCTTTTCCAGGACTTGTTGGTGGTGGAGTGATACCAGTTCCAGCTGCAGCTGCAGCAGCAGCGGCGGCTGCATCATTATCTGGATTTGTGTCGGGGGTGGATGCTTGAGGCTTAGCCCGCAGTCCATTGGGATTTAAAAATCCTGAAACTTTATTAAAAGTCACACCGACTTCACCATTGAAAATGATTTTTTTTAAAAAATCATTTACTGCAGTTCTTTGGATAACGTTAGCCTTGGCACTAACAGGAGGAGGATAAATAAAAGGTTGAATAATAATGGCTTCTAGGTCTGAGCTTGGAAATGCACTTTTTAAGCTTTCATCTTTTTCAATTTTATTTCGCCCCTCTTGGTACATGCGTAGTTTTCCCAGCGCAAAGTTTAATCCAGCCTCTGCGTTAAGGCGTGCTTGAATTTTATCTTGAGTGTTATAAATTTTAATTTTGTTGAGTTGAGTTTCAAAGGTAAAGTCAGCCAAGAGAAAAGTTAAAATAACAATAACTCCCATAACCATTAATAAGGCCATACCGTCTTGATTATGTATTGTCTTTTTTAAGAATGATTTAGAGGTGGACACCGTTGCCTCCTGTTGAGCCTTGAGATCCGCTTTGTCCGTTTGCATCGTCTGGATTTGGAATTCCGGGAGGAGCAGCACTATCTCCATAAGCTCCACCAGCGCCATTGATATCATCCATTTTTAGATTATAGTAAGGGGATAAAACTCTATAAGTTTTAATTATTTTTTGTTCATTATTATTTTCATCCACCCAAACTAAAGCCATTTTGATCGAGCGAGGAGAATTTTTATTTTCATTTAAGTCTTGAAGTGAGCCAACAAACTTTTTTGTACGTTCATCCCAAAATGAAAATTCAATACTTTTAACTTGAGTGAGAAGGATTTGGGATTTGACATCTCCCCAGTTTAAATCCCCGTTGTAAATATTATTGCTTATACTTTGGCGGATAAGTTCATATTCACCTTTCGTATTTAAATTTTTTTCATCAACGTCGTCAGGTTTTTCTGAGCGGCGAAGACTGTATTTGACCCAAGAAAATCTAGACTCTTTTGTTTCAGCCATTTTTCTTCTATTGGCCGCAGTAAAAAAGACTAATGTTGATTTATCTTCTGATTGAAATTGTGGAACAATCATTCCGTTTTTTGCTTTACCGTCAAAAGATCCCTTAGAAGAAGCATTGTCTTGATAAACAGCATTTGGGTCAGTGGCTGCATTGGCACGACCACTAAAAAAGAGGGGACTAAACATTTGAGAAAAATCACTATCGATGCGGTTGATTGCCGTTAAGCTTTGTAGCTTAAGTTGATCTTCTCTTAAAACGCGATCTTTGGTGTCGGTACTGTTATCGACCATCTTAAATGTATAAAGAGAAATGAAGGCCATGAGTAAAATAGCGATTAAAACTTCTATTAAGGTGAAGCCATCATTATTAGTATATTTGAAGCACGATTTAGAATTGTCCAATCTGTACTTCCGCATTTTGATTTAAGAGCCAGGTTGATAATCTAAATTGCGAACCAGTCGTTTTATTTTTTACTGTGACTTCGACCTGCCAGATAATTTTTTCCATATTATCTTTGAAGACTTTAAAAATTCTTTTTTCCATTTGGTCTTGAGCTGATTGTTCTTTATCTTTTTGACCATCATCTTCGCCGGTAATTTTATTGACGTCAGGAATAAAGAATTTTTTATACTCAACAGTGTATTGATAGTCAGGGTTTGATTCGACATCTTTTGTGTCTTTGGTCAGAGTTAAAGCTTCACGTAGCTCGGGAGGATTAACGATAATATCGTTTATTTGATTTTCAGCGAGGTCTTTTAAAATCATTTCTTCTTTCAGTTTGGATGAGTCGAGTAGGTTATAGCCTTGGCTAGTCATAAAGTAAGTCGCAAAAATGGTAAAGATGGCAATAGCGATCATCACTTCTATAAGCGTGAATCCACTTTGGTTGTTTAAATTATTTTTTAAACACACTTTGCTCATTTTTCCTTTGCCCATTTTTCAAAAATTTCTTTGGCGACCTTTTTTTGTAATTCTGCCAAATCTTTTTCTGCTCCAGTGCCTTTTCCAAGTGCGTGTGACTCGCGTTCAATTTTCATTGAAAACGCACTTACTTTTAAGCTAATTATATCCTCATCGCTGGCAATAAGCACTAAGGCCTCATCTTTCTCACCAGTAGGAAAAGCGTAGAGTGAGACTTCACCTTTTTCTTGTAGTTTGTCCGATTGGGTTGTGGCAATTCCTACGATTTTTATATCGGTTCCAAGTTCATTATTTTTTTCTTGAAACTCAGAAACTTTTGCAAATTTCATATTGAGATTTTTTGTATCTTTTTTTCTTTTGTCTTCTTCTTCTTTGGATTCAGTTTTTGTTTCAAATTCTGGTTTTGGGGGAAGAATAAATGAATCGGAGGGGCCATACTCAACGGAATATTCTTGAGGGTCTTTGTCGAGAATGAAGTGCAGTCTTACGACAGCATTTTTTAGGGCAGCTTCGTCAGTCATGAACCGAATGGCGCGTTCGATGTTTCCGACATCTTTTTCAAGATTTCCACGCGATGAAAAAGATCCAGTAATCGTTATGCCGAGAACGACAGAAACTAAAACCAGGGCCACTAAAATTTCAAGTAAAGTGAAGCCCTGGTTGTTATTGAGATGATTTTTAATTGGCTTATTGAGGAGCGGCCTCATTATTACCTTGGCCACCATTTGTTGCTGGGGCTTCTGTGTTGCCACCGCCAGCATCTTTAGCTGCTGGAGAGGCTGCACCTTTTGCTGCACCTTTTAGGTAAATATCTGCATCAGTTCCTTCTCCACCTGCTTCTCCGTCTGGTCCGTAAGAGTAGATATTGAAAGTTTTTCCATCTGACTCATACACGAAGTCATGATCCCATGGGTCTTTAGGAACTGCGTCTCCGTCAATGAAGCCATTTTGCGGATAATCTTTACACTCGCGACCACCACTTGGTTTTGTCACAAGAGCTTCAAGACCTTGCTCAGTAGTTGGATAGAATGAACATTTTCTTCTAAATTCTTTTAAGCGACCTTCTAGAGAACTCATTTGAATTTTAGTCGAGTTTACTTGTCCTTCATGATAGCTATCAAGAAATTTTCCACCGACAAACGTACCTGCAAGAGCAAGTAGAGTAAGTGCGATCAAAATTTCAATGAGGGAGAACCCTTTTTGATTTTGAATTAGTGTTTTTTGAAAAAAGCCAGTTTCCATTTTTTCTCCGAAATTCTAGTGTCTAAAATTATGTAAAAAAGTATCAGTGTTTTAAAGTATTCAAGTCCATTAAAGGAACGACAACTGAGAAGAGAATGAACGCTACAACAATCCCCATTCCTATCATCATTATAGGTTCTAATACGGATGTAAGTCCACTAAGTTTTGTATTGACCTGATCTTCATAGTTTTCTGAAACTATTTTTAGCATGGGTTCTAATTCACCGGATTTTTCTCCGAGTTTAATCATATGAGTTACCATGGGAGGAAAAAGCTCAGACTTTATAAGTGGTCCAGTAATTGAAGCCCCTTCGGATATACTTGTACGAGCTTCTTCGATAGCTTTTTTCATATGAACGTTTGAGACAAGATTCGAAACAATTTTCATTGAAGCTAAAATGGGAACACCTGACTGAAGTAGTGTGGCAAGTGTTGAGCAAAAGCGACTGACATTGATCATAGTGATAATTTCAGCAACGATTGGCAATTTTAAAACGAGGTTGTCCCAATTAGAGCGACCCTTTTCTGTTTTAGTATAACGCTTGATACTAGTAAAAATGAAAAATCCAGCAAGTAATATGACCCACCAGTAGTTTAGGAGGGTATTAGAAATCCATACGCATATTTTGGTCTGGAGTGGGAGTTCTCGTTTTTGGGTTATAAATATTTTGGTAATTTTAGGAATAACGACCATGAAAATAATCGAAATCATCAATCCACCAGCAAGCATCATGATTACTGGATAAGTCATCGCACCTTTAATTTTATTTCGAAGTTGTAGCTGACTTTCTGTAAAGTCAGCAAGTCTTAATAAAACGACTTCAAGCGTTCCGGAAGTTTCTCCCGCATCAACCATGTTAACGTAAACGTTATCAAAAATTTTAGGGTAATCAGAAAGTGCTTTAGCTAGAGAAGATCCTTCGTTAACCTTTTGACGGATCTCAGAAAGAGCAATTTTCAATCTTGGGTTTTCGGTTTGGTCAACGAGAGCGGAAAAAGCTTCGACGATTTGAATTTTAGCGCGAAGTAGGGTCGCGAGCTGTCTGGTCATCAAAGAGAGATCGGCAATAGAGACGGTACTTCCAAATGATATTCCAGCACTTTTTTTCACCGTACTAGAAGTTTGCTCATGGATTTCAATGAGCATAATTCCCATGGCTTTCGCTTTCATTTTAGCAGGAGAGAGTCCTTCAGCGCTTATAGTACCTTTGACTTCTTTACCTGTTTTCTCGAGACCTTTGTAGTTGTATATTGCCATTAATTTTTTTCTTTATATTGTTCTTTTAGTGTTGCTCTTCGTCTTCTTCGTTAATTGCGCGAACCATTTCATCTACTGAAGTGATTCCTTTAAAAACTTTCTCCAAAGCATCTTGGCGCAAAGTTTTCATTCCATTTTTCATTGCTTCTTTTTTTACTGAGGCCGCATCTGCTTTTCTTAAAATGAGCGGACGGATATCATCAGTGATAATTAAGAGTTCTGCAACAACAGTTACACCAGAATACCCATGGTAATTACACTTCGGACATCCTTTAGCTTTATAAAGAATAAGATCTTTGGGAATTGATTGAATATCGAGCAACTGCATATCATAGTCAGTTGGCGTGTATGATTCTTTGCATTCATTACATAATGTACGAATTAATCTTTGTGCTAAAACAGCAGCGAGAGATGAAGCAATTAGAAAGGGCTGAACACCCATATCAATAAGCCTATTGGGAGCGGAAGCGGCATCATTCGTGTGAATAGTAGAAAGAACAAAGTGACCAGTAAGTGAAGCTTGAATGGCCATTTCTGCAGTTTCTAAATCGCGCGTTTCTCCCACCATTATTACATCGGGGTTTTGGCGCAAGATTGATCTAAGTGCTATCGCAAAAGTTAAATTGATTTTATGATTAACTTGAATTTGAGAAATACCAGCGAGTTCAATTTCGACAGGATCTTCTACAGTAATAATCATTTTATCGGGTGTATTTATACGATCGAGCATGGCAAAGAGAGTCGTTGTTTTTCCATGTCCAGTTGGCCCGGAAACATATACCACGCCATGTTTTCTTTTAGAGATCTCATCAAGTGTTTTTAAATTCTGACCATGAAATCCCAAATTTTCCAGCGTCATAGTATTATTGGATTTTTCTAGAATCCTCATTACAATTCGCTCACCATTTTGAATGGGTACAATAGACACCCTTATATCAATATCTTTTCCGGCCATTTTAATTTTAATACGACCATCTTGCGGCAGACGTTTTTCGGCGATGTCCATAGACTTCGTCATAACTTTCAATCGAGATGTGACTGATGCTTGAGTTTTAATTGGTTGACGCAAAATCTCGCGCATAACTCGGTTGATACGAAAACGATACACAACATCTTTTTCATAGGGCTCAATATGTATATCTGAAGCGCGATCTTTAATCGCTCGAAAAATAATCGAGTTTACAAATCTGATAACCGGCGCTTCATCAGCTCCAGCTTCCAAGATATCAATAGGTCCTTCGAGATCTAAGTTCTCATCAAATTCGCCTTCTATAGAATCGACAACATTGCGATTAGCACGTTCATAGACACGGTTAATGGCATCTTGAACTTTTAAGGGAGAGGCAACAACGAGTTTGACCTCTTTTTTAAAAATTTCTTGAATATCGTTAATGGCATCAAAGTTAAACGGATCTGTGATCACAATCGTCACAGTATAATCTGTTTCTAAAATGGGTAGAACTTCGTGCTGTTTAGCATAGTTGATATTTATATTGAGAGTAAGGTTGGGGTCAATTTCATCGAGCTTTAATTCGTTGATGTAGGGGATATCCACTTGATGACATATTACTTTAATAATGTCGTGGGGGTGAATATAGTTTTTCTTTAAAAGAATTTCACCCAAGAGCATTCCAGATTCCTGTTGAATCTCTAATGCTTCTTCGAGTTGATTATCAGTTAAACTTGTATGCTTTAAAAGCAACTGCCCGATGCGCTCTTTTTGGCCTTCAACTTTTTCCAGCATATGATCTGTTATTTTCAACCTTTATTCTCCATGCTTACTGTACTGTGCTCGCTGGTGTTTTTTCCTGAGTCGCTTTCTGAATTATCTGTTGATAATCCGGAACATCTACATCAGTTGGAGCTGCATTTTCAGAGTTTCTATTAGGAGCTGCTTCAATTGACCCGGAGTCTTGGTTATTGTTGCGCTCAATATATTTTTCTGTTTCAGCAACGTCATAGAGTGGACCTGCATCTTGTTTTTTAGCTTTGTCGTATAATCCTTTGGCAGTTGTTGCAAAAGCATCATCATCGCCCACAGTCTTTTTTAAATGAGCTTGTCTTCTGTTAAGTAGGTCACGCACATTTTCAGAATTGGCTTTGCCGTATGGAGCTAAAATTTTTGGTGTCATGAAAAAAAGTAAATTGACTTTTTCTACACTTTTAACAGAGTTTTTAAATAACCAACCCAATACTGGAATATCTCCAAGAAGAGGGACTTTGCTGATGTTATTTGTTTCTTTATCTCTCATTAGACCACCCATTGCAATGGTGTCTTTATCGCGGACAACTACAGTTGTCACAATATTTCTAATAACAGTAGCAGCACCACCACCAGTATTAGCGACTGCGCGGTTAGAGAAGTCTTCAATTTTTTGATCAATTTTTAATTTAATAAAGCGCGTAGCCTTATTAATTTGTGGAGTGATTTTTAAAGTTAAAGCTACTTTTTGCAGCTTGGTAGCTGTTTGAGTTGAACCATTACTGGCATTTGTTGTTTCAGTTGTTGGAACTTGCTCACCACTTTCAAATAAACCTTCAACGTTATCTAGGGTTAAAATCTGAGGAGTCGCTAAAACGTTTGTTCCGTTTTGTGTGGCCACTGCACTAATAAGACCGTTAACGGAGTTAACATTTATAGTTGTATTATTAGGTCCAGGTATGGCATACGAGTGACCGATACCACCCCCGAAGAAAAGGCCAGAAAGATTGGTAATATTATTTGAAAGAAGATTTGTTAGATCACTTTGTTTACCTGTTCCAGCTCTTTGTAAATTTCCTGATCCCGTTGCTCCTAGAAGTGTAATTCCGAAAGCATTTGTCTTATCGACATTCGTCTCCATCATCAGACCTTCTACGTAAACCTGATCGCGAGGAATATCTAATTTTGCAATAACCGTTTTCACAGTATCGTAGTCAGTAGGTGAAGCTGTAACAACCAGAGCATTGTTATCTTTATCAGCAGTAATTTTGACTTCACTGTTAAAAAGATTTTCAGTCGTTGCTGTTCCACTAGAGTTTGGAGCTGTAAAACGAGTTAATCCACCAAGACCTCCGGCCTTAGGAGCATTTCCAACTAATGAAGAGAGTGTTTTTGAAAGTGCTTCAGCATCGCCATAGTTTAAATAATAAACGTGGATTTGACCTGAACCCGCTGCCACAATTTTAACATCGAGTTTTAAAATAAGATCGCGCAGCTCGCGAGCTCCATCAGAGTTCGCCATTGCAATAATTGAATTGGTTCGTGGTTCTGCAATAATTCTTGAAATATTAACTTGAGTAGTCTGGCCTGTAGCTGCAGATGTTTTAAATTTAGAGTCAGCAGCATTTCCTTTTAAAATTTTATCTAAAAGAGTCGCAATTTCTTGAGAAGAAGTATTTTTAACTTTGATAATTTGCAGCGATTCTTCGTGACCTGGAATATCGATAAACTTAATGAGTTTCATCAAACGATTAATATGTGTTCCCGTTTCTTGCACGATAACAGTATTGGTTTGTTTGATTTCAATAATACGTCCGTATCGAGACATGAAAGGACGAAATGAGTTAGCAACTTCTCTAGAGTTAACATATTTAAGTGGAATGATCTGCATGACGTAGTTTTCTGTATTCGGAGTGTATGTTCCTGTATACATCGTCGTTGGAGAGTAGCGAATATCGCGATTGTTTACGATTGTGTAGTATGCGCCAGATTTAACCAGCGAGTAACCGTTAATCGAAAGTGCTTGAAGATAAGCTTTCCATGCATCCCCAATCGTAATAGGAGTAGGTGACGAAATTGAAATTTTCCCTTTGATATCCTTATCGAGAATTAAATTTAATCCCGTAAGCTTTTGCATGTGTTTTGTTAAATCAAGAATTGAAACATTGGGAAAATCAAAACTTGTAACAACTTCAGGACCAAAAGCAGTTTCTGGATTTAAATTGACATATTTTTTATCAACTTTATTTGGCTTAACTCCTTTTGTATTTGCTCTTCCAAAAGTATCACTGTCACCAGATGAACTGCTGTCGCTGCCACTATCGTCGCCACCGCCATTATCAGCTGAAGCTTCATCTCCACCTTCTTCGTCCCCTGGGACAAAGTTAGTTGTGTCTTGTAAAAGTGATTTTGCAGATTTTCCTGTATCAGGAATAGCAATCTCATCTTGAACAGGAGATTTTTTTACAGCACTTGCTTTGTTGAATTTTGTTTTACTTTTATACTTATCAAACTGAGCAAAAACAGCTGGAGAGAGTCCCGCAGTTAATAGCACCGAAACCGATAGTAGTGGAGTAAGCCATACATTTTTTTTAGTCATTAGATCTTCCTAATAATTGTCTAATCTATTTATTCAAAACCATAATCCATATTTTCTGACATACCATTGCGCTTAAGTCCGATTTGGAATTGATCAATTTCTTTGATTCTTCCTAATAGACCCATCAACTCATTTAAATTTTCAATCTTTTTGCCATTGATATTACAAATGATATCGTTTTCTTGAATGTTTAATTGAGAGTAGAGACTTCCTGCCACAACTTCCGTCATTTTAAAACAAAGTGATCCATCTGGATTTGTTATCTGAACTGCCTTAGCTTGAGTGAGAACTTCACTCATATTATTAATCATTGAATCGCGGAATTTTCTTTTAATTTTAAAACTATTTCCAGCGTTTTTAATGTTTGGATTCATACTTTTAAACAAAGATTTTCCAGCTTTAGGAGATAAGATCTTAAGTTTTGGCATGGTCGGCTCAGCTTCTGCTTCCGTCACTGCATATTCACAATCGCCAGTTTGCAGATTTTTTAAAATAACTTTCATGCGGTCAATTTTTGAAACTTCTGCCATTTCATCAAGGCGTTCACCTTCTCTTACGTTCATAAGTTCTGCATTTCCACGGAATTGAACTGAGGCCACTGATTTTACTGAATCTTGCAAAACAATAGTGTCTAATAATTTAATGTTCAGAGTTGTTGGTTTTTCAGCATCCAAACAAATAATACTTGCGATATCTTTTTTCGATGAAGTATCAGTGGATTTGTCACTTTCTTTTACATTGAAGAGGTTAGTTGAAGCAATTTTATTAATGTCTTGAACAGTTGTATCTGCGCGCTCCATTGGAATTTGCATGCTTCTGACGATTTTTGTAACTGGAGGTGTTTTATTAAAAAAGAGGGCCAGGTTTTTACCTAACATGTAAGTGACAGTGACAACTAATAAAATAATAAAGACAGAATGAATTTTTCCTCTGGTATAGGGAGAAAAAAGACGGAGAACAAAATCATTCCAATTAAATTTATCCAAACTATTCATTGGCGATTTGCCAGAAAGAGAGGACTTTATTTTATTCTTGGCGTTTTCGCGACTAAAAGTAGGAAATTTAAACTTAAATTTTTTAGCCATTGATGGCGGTGCTGGCAATTCCATTTCTTGGAATGAAAAGCTATTTTGTGTAGGATCTTTCTCAGAATCACTCGAGAAGTTTGGATCACTTTCGCGGGCCGCTTGCTCAAGTGCAGCTTCTTGCAATTGTTTTTGGTATTTATTTATCTTGAATCCACCCAAGGTTTTTTCAGCGAAATCTTCTGGACTTTCCTCTGAATCATATTCAGATTGCTCTGCTGTTCTAGAATAGAGTGATTCATCGCTATCAGCAGTATCATTTGAGTCAATGATTTCTTCAGCATCTTCAATTATATTTGATGCATCATCGGATTTTGTCTTCTTGAAACGATCAAGAAAGCTAAAATTAAATTTAAACTTTTTCATTTTTTAACTTCATGTTAATTTTGAATTTCATCAAATCCAAAGTCACCTTCCATGGTGGAGCTTTTTTATTCTTATTCTTCTATTCTAAGAAGTTAGGCGATACACAGCAAGTAAATTATATTAAGTTGAATTAATACACTTCTAAATTATCCGAGCGTTTCGGTAGATTTATGGCTTTTTCTTTTCTTTTAAAAAAGATTGAGTATTCTATTACTGTTTAAAAGTTATTCTCTAAAATAAGGTGATAAAAAATGTCAAGTAACGAGTCGGGTAATTTTCAATCAGTAGTTGGTGGATTCTTTTTTGGTGAAGTAAGCGAAAATCTTATTTTTCCTTTTCCGCATTTTTCGGACTCACAAGTTGAGATGGCCAAAGAAATGACCTCCGCAATCGATGCTTTTGCTAAAGATAATATAAATGGTGAGAAATTTGATCATGATTCACATATTCCTGATGAAGTTATTGCAGGCTTGGGACAATTGGGTCTTTTAGGCTTAGCAGTCCCGGAAGATTTGGGTGGTTTAGGGCTCGATTACACTCTTTACTGTCGCGTATTCGCCCAAGTCGCTAGTCACGATGCATCTGTCGCGACAATGGTTGGAGCTCACCAGTCGATTGGTTACCGCGCTTTGATTAATGAAGGGAGTGAGGCGCAAAAGAAAAAGTGGCTTCCTAAATTAGCTAGCGGTGAAGTTATCGCCGCGTTCTGTTTAACAGAACCTGGTTCTGGATCAGACGCTTATTCAATTAAAACAAAAGCAGTTGATAATAAGGATGGAACCTTTACCATTACTGGTCAAAAACTTTGGATCACCAACGGAGGCCTTGCTGGATTTTATTCTGTTTATTGTAAAACTGATCATGAAGTTGACGGTAAGACAGTGGAAAAAATTTCCTGTTTTATCGTTGAAAAAACAATGGCAGGAATTTCATTTGGTGAAAAAGAAAATAAAATGGGGATTAGAGGAAGTGAGACTCGTGCCGTTTATTTTGATAAAGTCGTTGTTCCTAAAGAAAATATTTTAGGAGAATTAGGAAAAGGATTCAAAATCGCGATGAACGTTTTGAACTCAGGACGTTTATCTTTAGGTGCTGGATGTGTGGCCGGAATGAAATCGGTTTTAGCTCTTGCTACTGAACACGCTACCAATAGAAAACAATTTGACCGCCCAATTGCGGAGTTTGGATTAATTCAACAAAAATTGGCAAAAATGGCAGAGATGACTTATGCCGTAGAAAGTATTGTTTATTTATCAACTGGAAATATGACAAAAGGGATGAACGATTACTATATGGAGACTGCTGTCTGTAAAGTATTTGGATCAGAATGTCTTTGGAGTACAGTAGATATGGGAATGCAGATTGCTGCAGGTAACGGATACATGAAAGAGTATCCATATGAACGCATTATGCGTGACTCTCGCATTCAATTAATTTTTGAAGGAACAAATGAAATCCTTCGCTGTCTTCTTGCTCTCTCTGGAGTGCGTGGACCATCAGAAGATATGAAAGAATTAGGAAAAATTTCTGATGTGGGTTCAGCACTTCATGACCCAATTAAATCATTGGGTGTTTTCACAAAATTTGCCCGCAAAAGATTATCAAATATGATGGGATCAAAGCAGTTAACAAAAGCTCATCCTGAATTAAAAGAGCAAGCAGAAAAATTCTCATCTTGTTTAGGAAAATTTGCCATTGCAGTGGAAGACTCACTTATTAAATACGGCAAAAAAATTATAGACAATGAACTTCCTCAAGGTCGCTTAGCAGATATGGTTATTGATCTTTATGTTATGTGTGCAGTTATTTCAAGAACGACTGCTATTTTAAATAGCTCTAAAGCCGATCAGGATCAAAAAGATTACGTACTTCGATTGACAAAACAAATATGTAAAGATTCGCGCAGAAGATTTTTAAGAAACGCGAAAAGCATGTCTAAAAACAGCGACAAAACTGTAATCAAAATTTCAGAGTCCGTAGTGAAATACGGAGGATATGGTCTTGATATTATCGACTTTTAAAAGAAATACTTTTTTAGTGGTAGCACTAGCGAGTTTACTTGCTAGCTGCTCCCATGAAAAATTTCTGGCCCCAGTAATTCTACCAGTACTTCCAAGAGAAGAGGCCCGTCACTATTTAATGGGTCCAGAATTACCTTCTCAAATTTTCATTGATAAAACGGAAGAATATGGTCTCAAAAATGTGAAGGCCGTGCATTTGTATGCCGTTGATATAAACCGCGATGGCTTTACTGATTTAGTAGCTCTTGAAGATTTTTATTCTACTCCTAAATTTTACCTTTTTAATGGAAAAACTAAAAAATTTGAACTCACTGAAAGTCCCTTCGATGGAATTGTTCGTGGATCATATTTAAATTTTGTGGATCTCGATCACGATGGTTTTTACGATTTGATAGTAGGCACTCTTAATCAAAAAACAGAAATGACCCAATATCCGCCAAGACTTTTTAAAGGTGAACTCATTAAAGGAAAAATTCACTACAAAGAAAAATCTCCACTTCCAGTTGGTCTTACGCCCACCGCGAGTATTTCTGTCATTGATTTTGATTTAGACGGAGAGTTAGATTTATTTTTAGCCAATTGGTTTTCTTACAAAGATCAAAATCCTAAGCCGGTTCCTGATCTCTTATTAAAAGGTTCTGGTTTTGAGTTTAGCGATGTCTCAAATAATTTAAAGGCCGAATACGATTATAATAAAACCGATAAAGTTTACACCAATGCCACGCCAACTTTTGGGGCAATGATTTGTGATATTGATAAAAATGGATTTCCCGATATTCTGACTTCAACATCTAATGGCTACTACAATAAAATGTGGCTTAATTTAGATGGAAAAAATTTCGTCAATTATGCTAACGAATCAGGCTATGCTGCGGATGATGATGGAAGTGAGCGAACTCACGGTGGTGGAAATTCTTTTTTTAGTCTTTGTGGCGATTATAATATAGATGGTCTTATAGATATTGTTTCTGGAACACTTTCGAAAGATTCAGATGAAGAATCTCGCGATAAATCGAGCATTCTTTCAGGAACATCAAAAAGTTTTCCTCCTAAATTTATTCGTTCCGAATTTTTACACGAAAATCAAAAAGCAAAATGGTCTGAAGGAAATAGAAGAGGTGTGTGGATTGATTACAACCTCGACGGCCTTAATGATCTCATCATTGATAACTCTGGATTTCCACCAGATTCCCGGCTTGTTTTTTTCAAGCAAGAAGAAGATCACTCCTACGACGACAAATCTAAAGAGTTGGGAGTTAATGTGATGAATCCATCTGGAACTGTGACCATTGATTTAAAACAAAATGGAATTATGAGTTTTATTACGGGCCAGAGTAAAACGCGCGCTGGTGATATTGAAAATCGTGTCTACGTTTTTGAAAATCAAACCAAGCGTCAAGGGCGAGGTTCAGTTCGTTTTCACTTGCAGGGAAAAAAGAGTAATTATCATGGCATTTCTTCAAGTGTCTGGTTCAGTACTAATAAACATACTCGCTACTTTAATGTTGAATATAATAGTGGGTCGCTGCCATCACAAAATGAAGAAGGAGCCTATTTTGCTTTCGGAAAAGAGGTTCCAAAAAATGTAGAAGTGAGATGGAGTTTTGCGAAAACTGATCGCTTAGGACGTTTTGCTCCAGAAATAAAAAAATACGATCTTTCGCGACTTTTGTTAAAAGGCACTCATCATGAACTCAATCTTTGTGAAGATGGAAGAATTCTACCTAATACTAAAACCTGCTATTAAATTAAAAAATTACTTTTTCTTAATAATATCAACCAAGGCAGCAATTCGCTCTGGCATCTTTTTGTAATTGAGAGTTGAGAGATAAATTTGCGAAGAGGGAAGCCCCGCTATTTCTTGAATCTTTAAATTATCATCTTTTTTAATTAAATGATCAGGCACAATGGCTATCCCCATGTCATTTTTAACCAGAGAGATAATGGTATCAAAAGAATCCACCATAACGATTGATTCACTTTTATTTTTTGAGATTTTAAATAGATGATCATTATTGCTGAAAACAATCCAGCGGTGCTCATGCAGTTTTTTTCTATTAACGTCACCCTTACCAATTAAGATGAGTTTTTCTTCAAAAATTTTCAGAGAAGTCACCAGCTCAGACTGAATATTTTCTGTACCAAAAATTAAATCGTAACGACCTTCTTCAATTCCAGAACGTAGTTCCGGAATGTCGGCCACTCGCACACTGATATCGCGCGTTTGTACTTTTGAGTATTCGATTAATTTGGGTGTAAACCAAGTTTTAAGTAGACCTTCTAAAATTCCAATTGAAAGAGGAAGTTGGTCTTCGCGCTCAAAAATTTGCAGTGATGTTTTTTCAAAACTTAAAGAAGCTTGATAAAGCTCTTTTCCTTTTTCAGAAAGAATCACTTTTTTACTAGAGCGAATAATTAGCTCTTCAGATAACGAGTCTTCTAAAAGTTTTATTTGTCTACTTACGGCAGATTGAGCAATATTTAATTCTTCAGCGGCCTTGGAGAAACTTGAATATTTCGCTGTCAGCATGAACGCCTTAAGATAGCGAAAATCAAGCATCACTAACCTCAGTTTTGATAGGTGGTGTTTTTTCTGGATTTGCTCTCCAGAATTTACCTTTGTACTCACCTTGGGCGTGATTGACGATCACGAAGCCTTCGGCATCAAGATCAAAGTCTTGAATAAAATCGACGGAAGCTTCTTGCAGATAAAATCCTGCAAAAGAATCGACGATGACATAAATTTCTTCGCCAGTATTTGCGATGCGAATTTGGAAATCATCATCGTTCAAATCAGTAAACCCTGCGGCATATGTAAAACCTTCGCATCCTTTTCCAGATACCACGATTCGAAAATATTTCCCTGCCAAGGTGAAATCATTTTCAATAATCAGTTTTAATTGTGACAGTGCTCTTTCAGTGAACATGATTACCGGTGGTGTAACCAGATCCTTATTTACAGTGTTTTGTTTAAATCCCATGTGAAAATCCCATTGGGTTAATAGTGCGAAAGTGTTATTGTAATTGTGCACTCGATTACTATCCAACCAAAAAAGAATTTACAAGTCAAAAAAGGATTTTTTTATGCAACTTCGCTATAAACTTATCATTGAGGCCCCTTCGACGCACCAAGTACGTGTTCAAATCGAAGGAAAAAAAGAAACAAACGAAAAAGAACTAGACTTTTTTCTTCCAAGATGGAGTCCCGGTTCTTACTTAATCCGTGAATATTCACGCCACTTATCTAATATTGTCGCAGAAACCAAAAATGGTGAGCGCTTGCAACTTGATCAAACTGATACTTCAGTTTTTAAAATAAATTGGGATAAAAGTGATTTAAAAAATAAGGAAGGAAACGAGTTCACTCTTTCTTATTCTGTTTACTGTCATGAGTTAACGGTCAGAACTTCGCATGTCGACACAAGTCACGCGTTTTTACACCTCCCGACTCTTTTAATGGGAGTAAGTAATCATGAAGTAAAAAATCCTAGTATTGAAATTGTTTTCCCACCAGCATGGTCACACGTCACTACAGGATTAAAAGATATTTCTCTAAAACGCGAAGTCTTTTTATATGAAGCTAAAAACTATGATGATCTTATCGATTCACCAATCGAAATTGGCTGTCATGAAACAGATGGCTTTCAAGTCATGGGAATCGATCACCATGTGGCTTTCTACGGAAATCAACTTCCTCATAAAGAAAATTTAAAAGCTGATACCAAAAAAATCGTTGAACATGTAGCAGGATTTTTTGGGGCCTTGCCTTATGAAAAATACTCTTTTATTACGCATTTTTCTCCCGGACTCTACGGGGGATTAGAACACACCAATTCAACGGCCCTACAATTTTGTCCAACTCAAATCACCAATAGAAAAGGTTACGTCAATTACCTGGCCCTAGTCTGCCATGAATACTTCCACACATGGAACGTTAAACGCATTCGCCCACTGGAATTAGGTCCATTTAATTATCTTAAAGAAGCGACTTCAAAATTATTGTGGCTAGCTGAAGGATTAACTTCCCTAATGGATGAACTTTTTATTTACCGTATGGGACTTGTCTCTATGGAAGAATACTTAGAGATGCAAAAAGATAATTTGAATCGTTATTATTCTATTCCAGGAAAAAAATTCCATTCATTAGATGACTCATCTTTTAATGCATGGATAAAACTTTATCGTCCGGATGAAAACTCTAATAACTCTAGTGTGAGTTATTACCTAAAGGGTGGAATCGTCTTTTTCGCACTCAATATTTTATTGCATGAAAAAAATAAAAGCATCAACGATTTACTAAAACTTCTTTGGGATGATTATAAGAAAAATCCGGAAAGAGGATTGGTGCCAGAGCAAGTTTATCAAATGGTTGAAACAGTAGGAGGAAGCGAAATCAGATCTAAATTTGAAATCATGACTTCAACAACTGAAGACATTGATCTTGAAACCATTTGTAATAAAGCAGGTCTTAAATTTGAGTGGGATAAATCAGAGTCTCCTTGGCTAGGTTTCGATGCTGAATTTCAAGGCGATCGCGTTCTAGCTCGCGCAGTAACTCTTGATGGCCCGGCCTATAAAGGCGGCTTAAACGCTGGGGATGAAATTATTGCGATCAATGGAATGCGCGTTTTAAAAGACCGCTTTAATGAGCATGCAAAATTTTTAAGAGTTAATGAAACTTATACTATGACAGTCGCTAGACTTGGAATGCTTCAAGATTTTTTATTAAATGTAGGAGTGGCTTCAGCGAAATTGAAAAATATTTCGGTTGTTGATAAAAATTTAGCGGAAGCTGTGTTTAATCCAAAAAACTAAAAAAAGGCCCTCGCAATGAGGGCCTGATTTTTTTAATTATTTATTACTAATTTGCTGATCACATTTTAATTTGTACATTTCTGATAATCTTCCGATGATATCAAATCTATAAACAACTCCGTATTTTAATCCCGCATTGTTTCTATTAATGTGAACTTGCAATTGGCCTTCGCCAGCTCTTAGCTCTGAACAAGTCCAAACTGTTTCCTCTCCAGTTACTGAACTTTTTGCATTTTTTCCTTCAACACATTTAAGTGCGACTTGATTATTTTTCCCTTCGCTTAAATTTCCCATAATGCGAGAAGGAGAGAGGCTCGCTGCAACGACTAGACCTACTTTTTCTTTTTTGTTTGAACACACTTCGTATTGTTCATAAAAAGTAACTCCGCCCGAAACAGATGGACCAGCAACAGCAGAACCCATAACGAGAAAGCTCAAAGTGATTAAAAGTGATTTCATATAAAACTCCGTTTGATTATTTTTTCTTACCCCCTTATACAAAAATCTAGAGCAGTATGATATATATTTAATATATAACAATGCACTATTTTGTTAATATGTTATAAACAAGTGAGCCCTCATGATTTCGCCCTTAAAATACTCTAACTACAAGGAATATTTGAAAAAGTTAGTCGCAGCTCCAGGGCGAGAACGAGGATTTCAATCCCTGATGGCCAAGGCCATGAATTGCCAGGCCGCTTATTTATCCCAAGTTTTGCGAGGAAATGTTGAGCTTACTGAAGATCACGGTCTAAAGCTGTCTCAATTTTTAAAATTAAACCCATTGGAGGCCGATTATTTCATCTTGCTCCTTAGGCATTCAAGAGCGGCAACACCGGAGCTGCGGGCCTATTTAGAGGCCAAGAGATCGGAGTTGATTGCTCATGAAGATGAACTTCAAAACATTGTGCGCGCAAAAGGAGCGCGCGATTCAGAAGCGTTTATTGCGAAGTATTTTGCCAGCTGGATTCCTTCAACTCTGCATATCGCAACTAGCTCGGCTAATTTGCAAACTGTTGAACAATTAGCTGAACGCTTTCATTTGGTCGCAGTGGTAGTGGAGGAGAATTTAGCTTTTTTAGAAAAATTCAACTTAGTCAAAAGAGTAGGAGCGAAGTGGAAATTTTCTGGCGAGTCTATTCATTTACCAAAGGCTTCGGCCATGAATGAACCTTATCAAGTAAGTCTTCGCACTCAGGTGATAAAATCGATTCAAGCAAAAGGAAGTAAAGACCTCCACTTCTCATCTGTCTTCACTATCGATAAAAAAATTTATAAAGATATTTTAGAAGTTTGCAATCGCGCCATTGAAGACACTCACAAAATGATTCATGAATCGGGAACTGAAGAGGTTTATTCCATCTGCGTGGATTTATTTCGAGTGAAGTAACTGTAACTTCATGTGTTAATCATAAACGAGTTGCTCAGTTTAAAAAAATTTGCCATAAAGGGGAACTTTTTAAAAATTAACTTAGGACAATAATTATGATGCCAGAAGAAATGCAGGCAACTCTTGGAACTCTTCTTCTCTTCTTTATGCTCATCACTATGATGTGCCTCAAAACATTTTAAGATTATTC
>CANFHC010000017.1 GCA_947446575.1 Bacteriovoracaceae bacterium
ATAAGGCATCAATCTGACATCTAACTTGATAAGTAACTCTTTTGTAGTTTTTCAAAGCACAACTCCACTGTTTCAGTTGGACGATTTAGAGGACAATGATATCCTTTTTCTAAATCGCCGGGAGTTGCACTGGCAACGAGAATCCAGCTAGTAAAAATGAGGAGCAGGTGTGTATCTAAATAAGGGAAAACCCCCTAAAAGTTGGCACTCTAACCTAGTATAAATTTGCTATTTAAGACTCCAATTACTTGATTATTAAACACGCTAGTTCAATCTTTGGTGAAATACTGGATTACACCTATAATCGAGACATCGCTTTCCTCTCAACCAAACCATCCGAGACGAAGCCGATAGGAGTACAGACTATGCATATGCCGACAAAAAACAATGCTAACATTGAGACACCAAATCAGTATTCATTTTGGAGTTACTGTCTCGCACTTGTTTCAGTATTTGCGATTGCAGATGTAATAACAGGAGGTCTCATTCGTGAGTCTCTAATGCAGCATAAAGTTGAATATGGAATAACCGTATCCATTATGATTGCGACGGTTGGAGTTTATGCCTCAGATGGCTCCCCCGGGCTTAAGTTCGTGCGCGCCTGCTCACGTCACAAGTTATGAAGAAAGATCAAATTTAATCAATGAAGATATAATAAAGGGCCTAGTGGAGGGCCCTTTATTATTTTTAACTATCGCTTCTTAATATGTCCCATTGTCGCTAAACTCGCTGACGTCATCTTATATAATAACCTCATGCCAACGTTTGCGTCCCATTCATTGCTCTTATCTTTTGGATTTGGAGCAACTTCCACCAAGTCAAAGCCCACAAGTTTTTTTCCACTGGCAACTAACTCATTAATGATCAACATGACTTCTTGGTAATCTAATCCGCCTGGCACCGGTGTTCCTGTGTTTGGACAAAAACGTGGATCAAGGCCGTCGATATCAAATGATATATAAACATGCTCTGGTAGTTTCGAGATTATTTCTTTGGCAATCTTTTGAAAATTTTCGCCACTCATTTTTCTGCGCGCTAACGTTTGATCGAAATACACTTCCACTTTTTTATTTTCTTTTGTGTAGAGGTATTCTTGCTCACAGAAGTCGCGAATTCCCACTTGAACAAGTTTACTGATGCCCGAAATTTTCTCCATCACATTATGCATGATTGAGGCGTGAGAGTTTTCAAATCCCATATAAGCATTGCGAGTGTCAGAGTGAGCATCAAAGTGCAGGATTCCCAATTTAGGGTATTTTTCAGCGTAAGCTTTTATGGCCCCAAAAGGAGTTGCATGATCACCACCAACGACAACGGCAATTTGATCGTTGCTTAACAGTTTTTTTGTTTCGTTATAAACTTCATTGTTTAAGTCATTACAGATCTGATTAACTTTCACTAAGTTTTTTTGCAGTACTTTATTTTTTGCCATCGTCGCATCATCAGCATCGATAATTTTTTTAGCAAGTAGCCTTCCTTCGGAATTGAGTTTTATTATTTTGGCACTTTCTTTTTTCATAAAAAGGCCAGCTTGATAAGCATCGATAAAATCTAAGTCAAAAAAATCAATTTGTTCGCTGGCCGCGAGGATAGCACCAGGACCTTTTGATGTTCCTGCCTGATACGATGTTGTGACATCCCAAGGCACAGGAATAAACACAACGCGTGCTTCACTTTCTTTAAAAGGAAGGCCGTAAATTCCATCTTTTGATGTCGCTTTTGCGTTAGGATCAATAATTGTGCGAGTGCTTTTTTTAGTCATAAATTTTCACCTTTTACTTAATATAAGTTTACTTTTAAGGGGTAAATGTTTCAAAATTAAGCCGAACATATCACAAAATAAAAGATAGGTCACGGCCATGAAAAACTTTATTTTCCTTTTCTTAGTATTAACTCAATCGGCTTTCGCTGATCATATTCGAATAATTTCCGTCTCAGGCACGGCTGAGAAGAGTTTTGAGCCCGATTTGGCCAGAATTCAGTTGAGTGTATGGGGAAAAGCGGAGAGCGCCAAATCAGCTCAAGGACTCTCTAATACTCAAATGGAAAACGTCAAAAAAGGATTAGAGGCCTTTCAAATAAAGTCTGCTGATATTCAAACAACTGGTTATGAATTAAATCCAGATTATATTTATGATAATAAAACAAATATTAATAAAATTGTAGGTTACACAACAACACAAAGCTTGCGAGTCACTTTAAAAAAAGTTTCTCTTGTTGGTAAATTATTAGATGAAATTAGTATCGATGCAAAAAACATGAAGGCCGGGACTAATGTTCAGTCAGTGTCATGGGATTTAGAAAAGCGCGATGAAATTGAAAGAGGCTTATTAGTTGAAGCCGTTAAAAGTGCAGAAACGCAAGCAGCTATGCTCGCAGGCGCTGCCAAAGTAAAAATCAAAAGCCTCTATCATTTATCGCCTCAGTCAACTGTCAGTCCAGTTCCTTTTTATGCACGAGACGCCATGATGACTAAATCAATGTCAGTTAGTCATGAAGCTACAACTGTCGCAACCGGAGAAGTCAAAGTTCAGGCAAGTGTGGGCGCTGATTACGAAATTGAGTAATTATTTTTTTAATAAAATTGGCTAACCCATTTTTGAAATTGATCTAATGGAAATGCTCCTGACTGGCGAGAAATTTCTTTTCCATTTTTAAATACGAGTAGAGAAGGTATTCCTCGAATATTAAATTGTTGAGAAGTCTGAGGAAATTTTTCAGTATTAAGTTTTAAAAAAACTAATTTTCCTTGAGACATTTGTGAAGCTGTTTCAAAAGTAGGGGCAAAGCTCTTACATGGACCACACCAAGGCGCCCAAAAATCCACAACCACAGGAAGTTCAGATTTCGAAACGACTTTCAAAAGTCCTGTATGGTCAATTTCACTTACGAGCTTATGGAATTTTAAAGTCGTTTGGCATTTTCCACAGACGGCACTATTGGCCGCAAGCCTTGAGATGGCGATTTTGTTCACGGCATGGCATTGGGGACAACATGTATAAGTAAATAATTCGCTCATAGATCTCCTTAAGGGAACTCTTTCATTTCTATTTTGAGCAATTCTTTAAGGTTAGACAAGCTTTTGCTTAAAAATGAAGAGAGTAAATTCTACAGGACTCATTGAGTATTATCGCCTTCAGACATACCTTTATCCTATGAGAAAAAAACTATTACTTTTATCAGCTTTATCCCTTTGGTGCGCTCAATCTTTTGCGGCCCCGGCAACTAGTTATCAAACTTGTCTTAATTCACTTCGTGAAGATGGTCATGCAATGATTGCTGAAATTAATGATACCCTCAGAATCGTATATCTTAAAAAATCAACATACGATCGCGACTTATTTGTCGTAGATACTCAAAAATTTTATTCTTGTGGTGAACTTTCAATTCAGAGTCCAACTTCAACGGAAGATGTTCTAAATTTTGATGCAATACTTTTAATTGGAAAAAGCCCTTTTCCTATTATGGCCGAAATACCAAATGTCTTAACGTTTGGAGCAGAAGATTTCGTAATTCGTGATGGAAGGGCGAGTAACGGCGAGAAATTAAACTGCGTTGAAATTACTTCTTCTCAATTTGATCCAGCATTTGTCGAAACTGTTGGTGCAAGGCTTAAAGGTTTTTCAATTGAATTTAAGGAAACTATTGCCAATAAAAAAAATCAAGAGAGATCTGGCATCTGGGGCCCTGGATGGAGTGCCAAATCGGGAATTGAAAGTGATCGTAATTCTTATTTAAAAGTTCTTAAAAGCTGTTCAGCTATTACAGCTCTTAAAGAATTAAGTACTTCTGTCGTTAAAGAATTAAAGTCTTTAAAGTAAAAATTTTAAACTGGAAGGCGAATAATAAAAGTACTTCCCTTTGTTGTGTTTATTTCTACGTCTACAGATCCGTTATGGGCCTCTACGATAGATTTCACAAGGCTCAAGCCTAATCCAATACCTTTTTCCGCTCTACTGTTTTCTCCCCGATAGAGTCGCTTCCAGATATGAGGGAGCTCCTGAGGATTTATACCAATACCTTGATCAGTTATTTTAATAATAGCTTGTTGGTTGTGCTTATAAAAAGATACGATAATCTCGCTATGCTCGGGCGAGTATTTAATGGCATTATCAATTAGGTTGGCCAATGCTTGCCGTATTTTTTTTCTATCTACATATATGTCTAATTTAGATTTTGTTGATGCCTCATCAATGACGATTGAAATTTCTTTTTGCTCAGCTACAATCTCATAAAGATCAATAATATCTTGGCAAATAGATCCGAGATCAACTTCTTCTTTCTTTAAATTTTGCAATCCAGATTCAACTTCAGTGATATCAGTCATCATTTTAAATTCAGACAAAATTTCATCAATTCCTTCAATGCAATCTTCAAAAACTTGTCTTGCCTCGAGATCAGTAATGACTTTTTTCTTCAAATGAACTTCGGCCATTGCTCTAATGCTGGTCAGAGGCGTGCGCAGCTCGTGTGCGATTGTATCAAGAGTTTGGCGCATCCCTTGATTCGACACTTTAATCCGATCGAGCATTTGGTTAAAGAGTAATGAGAGGTCATCAAGTTCGTCTTTGTTGCCAGATATAGGAACGCGGGCTTCCTCGTCACCTTTACTGATACTATTTAAAGTTTGAATAAGTTCTCGAATTGGGTGCAAAACTCTATTGGAAAAAAGCACTCCACCAATTCCACCAATGATTAAGGCCACTGCTAAAACTTCTGCAAATATTTCTTCGAAACGATCGAGTATTTCATCGCGGTCATCTACCGTTTTACCAACTTGTAAATATTCACCAGTTTTTGATTTTAATGAAATAACTTCTAAATCGTCTTCGTGACGTTTGGTTTTAATATAGAACCAGCGCGTTTTATCGTTCATTTCATATAGGCCATGTTCAATTTCTTTTAAATTAAAAATGGGAAGTTTTCCTTCGGTTTGAAAAAAAATTGTATTGTGATCAGCTCCTTCAATACGCACAAAAAATTCTGAATTTTCGGGAAATGCTATATCTGGAGAATGCATATAAGTGTTTAGAGCACCGATTCCACCTAGACGGTAAATAGCATTGTATTCATTGTATTTTGCTTCAAGGATTTCATGGTCTTTATCTTTTAGGGATCGAGAGTAAAGAATAAAAAAAACGAAAAACAGGAAACATAAACTTAAAATTAAAATAAGCAAATGCCACAAAGTCATTTTTACGCCAGGTTGGCGAGCGAGATGTTTAATCTTGCTTAAGAACATAACCTACGCCTCGATGGGTCTGAATGATTTTTTCGCTGAAGTCTTTATCAACTTTATTGCGAAGACGACATACAAGAACATCGACAACATTAGTTTGTGGATCAAAATCATATCCCCAAACTTTTTCAAGAATAAGGGCCTTTGTTATAACTTTTTCTGGGTTTCTTAAAAAGTAATCTAGTAATGAAAATTCTTTAACTTGTAGGGAGATTTTTTTACCTTGGCGAAAAACTTCTCTTTTTTCCAAGTCCATAGTTAGATCACCATAAGTTAATTTCTTTTCTTCAATTGGTGAATGAATTGTTGTTACAGCTCTTCTAAGGAGTGCTTGGACTCTCGCTAGCAGTTCGGCGAATGCAAAAGGTTTTACTAAGTAATCATCACCTCCAGCTTGCAGGCCTTGAACTCTTTCTTCTAAAGATTTTTTTGCACTTAAAATGAGTACAGGTGTGGAAATGTTTTCTTCACGCATTTTTGATAAAAGAGTAAGCCCGTCAATACCAGGTAACATAACATCAAGTATAATGATGTCGTAAATATTATTCTTTAATTTTGTCCAGGCGGCATGTCCTTCTACTGCAGAATCAATAATAAATCCTTCTGCTTTTAACCCAAGTTCAAGTACCTCTAAAATTTTTGAATCGTCTTCAATAATTAAAGTTCTCATAAATACAACCTACCTATGCTGTTAGACTTAGGCACATCTTACTTAAATATATTCTGGAACGCCAGAGAGGTAGGGAATTGATTACAGGGCTTTTTCACCCTGTAATGATGATTTAATCTAGTATAAATGAGGATTATGGTGGAGCAAATACTTGGCCGATTCGTATAGACCTTTAGATAGGGTTTCCATCTCTCGGTATTTATCTGGAAATTGAGTTTTGACATCTTCGTTTGGATTAGGTGCAGTGTGATGAATAAGCTTTCCCTGACCATTATAAGGAATGTATTCGAAATAAAATTCATTATCTAGAAGTGATAAGTGAAATGGAGCGCTCCAGTTATATGAAAATGCGGCACGGTATTGATCTAGTGCTGGATTAAAAAGATCTCGACCAAAGCTTCTAGTCTTATATGGAACACCAGCTAAGGCTGCAGCCGTAGGCATTACGTCCATCTCAGAAGCGATTTTAGTTTCAACCCCTGCCTTTATATATTTAGGAGAGTGAATAACCAAAGGAACATGGTATCCATTTGAGATATTGCGTTCCCAATCTTGTAAATTTTGGGCACCATTATTTGGTAGACTGTGATCACCGAAAACGAAGAAAATAGTGTTTTCATACCAGCTTGATTTGCGTGCCATTTCAAAAAACTTTCCTAGTGCATAATCCTGCAGTCTCATCGCATTGAATTCGGCCATGGAATCAAAGCCGTAATCACGAATTTCTTTTTCCGAAATATCTTTTGTTGTTAAAGCTTTAAAAGAGTCATTGTCAGTTGGAATGGTATACGGACGATGAAATCCTGAACTTTGAATTAAGGCAAAAAATGGTTTCGATAAATCGCGCTCGTTAAATACTCCCATCGATTCTTTAAATAAATTGAGATCTGAAATTCCCCAAACATCAACACGTTTACTTTTATAAGAGCCTTCTTCGTAAATATGAAGCCCCGGAATATTATAACTAAGCACTCCTCGGATATTTCCCCAATTAGCACTTCCTCCTAAAAAATAATATTTTTCATATCCCTTCAATTCACCGATAGAAGAATGCTGATTCACAACGAATGGGTTTCTAGATCCAGTTTGAACTTTAGAAATATCTGGCAGAGAGGTGACCGCAGCAAAAAGTGAACGAGCTGTGGCAACTGTCGGTGTGTAGTATTTTGTAAAGAGCAATGATTCTGAAGCTAGCTTATCTAGGTTGGGAGTAGGATTAACTTTTGATCCTCCTAAGCCAGTTTTATAATAGCCCATAGACTCCATGATGATGACTACAACATTAGGATGCTGTTTTTGTCTTTCGGGATTTCCCGGATATTCACGAATAAAATTTAAATGTTTTTCATCATAGTTAGGTGAGTTTTTATCAATGCCTAAAAAAGTTGCAACGACAGGATACGCCTGATGTACTTTTTCTTCGTCATAATCACTTACTCTAAAATTGTATGTATCGGCAACATAGAGAACGGGATTAAGCGCAAGATTAGAGGTAAAGGGATCTGGCGAAGCAAAAGCTTCAGACCAACGCAGTGGATACCACTTTGAACTTCCGTAAATTCCTAATGCAAAAATTAAGAAAAAACTAGTGATGCTTATAACTTTATCTTTTTTAGTTCCAGCGTGCCACGTCTCTAGCAATGGAGTGACGAATCTACTCATAATGAAATAAGCAAGAACTGTAAATCCAACAATGATTAGTAATAAAAGTGGCCAAGGATAAGTTTCTCTTACCATTTCAAAAGAGATGGCCGGGTTCTTTAAAAATTGTATAACAGTAGCATTTAGCCGAGATTTTAAATAACCAAAATATCCAGCATCAGTGACGTATAAAAATGAAATAAGTCCAAATAGGATAGTATAAAAAATATTGTTTATTCGAATTTTTGAAAAAGTTTTCATTGGAAGATTGATAAATACTATAGCCGGAACTAATAAAATCATGGCCAAGCGTAAATCAAATTTAAAACCCAAATAAAGAGCATGACCAATATAAGCAGTATTTGAGGCTGAGATTTCGCGGTGGAAAAAGGCTAAAAAAATCAGACGGAAAAAAGTGAAAGTTGCCATCTGAAAAAGCAATAACGAATAAAGAAACTTTAGTTTCGGAGTGTTTAAGAATTTATTTTTCATTCTCAATATATACGTTAAGATGTGTAAAAAATAAATGCTTTTAAATCAAGTTATGCGCCAAGAGTCACAAGGAAATCATTTATTGAAAATGACTTTAAAAATTCTTTGTTGAAGATCGAGTGCCACTTTGCTTACAGAGGGTGCCATTAAATGGTGAGGCTCACTTCCCGCATACCAAACATGCGTGACATTTACTGCGTCTCTTTCAATGACTTCTTGAGACGCAGTTGTTTTAACCGTTAAATCGCCTTCAGTTAAAAACAAGTGCAAGGGAATAGTTATTGTTTTTCCCTCACGGTGCTCATTATAAACCAAAAGACCTAATTTTTTAATTTGCCGGGCTGTCGTTATTGGCAAAGTCTGATTGTAAAACTGGCGGTCAATAGTCATAACTTTTAAATCGCGAAAGCGTGTAAAAAAATAGGCAATGTTTATTGAAAGACCATTAAAAAGTATTTCTATTAATCTATCAAAAAATGTTTTTAGCCTCTGAACAAAAAAAGGCGATACTAAATGCTGGCTCTTGAGTGCTAGTGGGGTTTGATTGTGTAAAAGAAAGTCATGCAATAAAAGACCTCCTGTTGAAAATCCCGCCGTATGAACTTCTTCAAAACAAGAACAAACTAAAGTTAATTTTAGGGCCATTATTTTTTGCCAGTATTCATGGCGATAAGAGTTGGCAACCTTGGCAGTTGAGCCATGTCCAGGAATGAGAAAACCTATAACACTCCAGCCTTGTTCGATAAAAGGAGCAGCGATCGTGAGCATTTCACCAGGAGTACCCATATATCCATGTGCTAAAAAAAGTGCTTTATTTATTTCAGGTTTCCCTTGGATCCAAAAAGCTTTTTTCTCCTTCGTCATGACTTGGGTATCATCAATTCGTGAATACTCTAAATAGAGTTCTTCATAAAAATTTAAGTATTGATCGCGGGCATTTTTTTTCTCATTCATAATCCATATATTGTATCTGTATTTTTTTACAGCTGCACTATTTTGTCGCTCTTGGAGCAGCTACTGCAACTTTGCAAGCTCGCATGGGAGCTGGTCGTCTTAACTGGATAGACTATGGAGTGTGGTATGCGAAGTATGGAAATAAAACGTTTACTCTTTTTTTAAAAGCAGATCATTCTTGGAGCGATCTAAAATCAGTTATTAGATAATTTAAAAATTTTGGCCCCGATCACTATGGCACTGGGGCCAATAATGTATTTGAGCGCCTTGCGTCTTGTAGCTGAAATTAAATTTTTTTCACTTGGCACAGGCCTTGCTATACCCCATCTCGTTGACTGAGAGTTAACAAATCAAAATAGAACAATGAGAGGGGAAAAGTTATGAAAGGTCTATCGAGCTTAATGGGTTTAATTGTTGTGTCTCTAATTTCTACATCGTGCTTAAGACTCGAAGGCCAACTTGATGTCAAACAAATGATGTCGGCAAAAAAGAAATCAGGTTTTTTAAATTTAAAAACAAAAGAAATTCAAATTCAGCCAGATCTCTATCAAGCTGAATTAAAAGTTAACAGTGATAGAAGTTATACATTAAAACTAACTGGACACGAACAAATTCTCATTCCATTAAAGAGTGATAAAGCCTTGAGTATTCCTTCTAATGGACGCGTATCAATTTCTCATAACGATATTAATCAGCCATTTAATATTGACGGAAATATTGCAACAGATGTGAGTAACACTGATCGAATTGATGCAGTTGAAGAGTGCACTTGGACAGTGACTGAAAATCATTGCAAAAAAATCTGTGATAAACCAGATGCATGTAAGATCGAGTGCGCTGATGAACAAGTAACACTTCACGGACGCCATGAAGTTTCATACCACTACAGAACAATTCATCGTGATCTAGCGATTGATTTTTTAAAACAGGATAAGCCAGAAGTTCTAGCTAGTTTCCATGGAACAGATTCACAGACAGATCGCATCTCTGATTATGATGGAGTTTGCAGATAGTTTAAAATTGATAATCGACTAGAGGATTTCTAAAATCTTCTAGTCGCTCTTTAAGATCAGCTTCAAAATCTTCTTTTTCAATTTTTGCTGATTCAAAAAATTGCGATTTTTTTATTTCAGCCATTGAATCAAAAGCCAAATGTTCTTCTAGGGTTAATAATCCATCGGGAAGCGAATTAATTAATCCTCTAAAGGCGCGTACATAACCAAATGCCTTATCTTGTCTGCCATGCCCTTCAAAAAAAGCACAGATTATTTCTGCTTTGTCGGCTAAAGTTAAATCTTTAGAGGTTCCAAGAATAGCACCCCATTCGTCCATAAAAGGTCCAACGGGAACGAGGAAACGATTTGAAATGCGCAGGCATTTTGGTTGTCTTAAAGACATATGCCTATGGTTTTCTACTGAAAGAAATTCTTTATTCACTAATCCAGAATAAACAAGAATTGGAGAGTAGCTCTCATTTAATTTATGGCCTAATTTATAAATTCGTTTTTTAAACAAATCATCATCACTCATTTGCCACTGATCGATAACACGATCGAGGTCCCCAAAATTATGGGCCATGAGTGCCGTTGTTCGCAAAAAATTGATATGATCTCTTTTTTCCTGCAAATCTAATAAAAGTTTTTCTTCTTTTTCAATTTCCGCCAATATAACTTCTGCGACTAGATCAGCAGTATCATCGCGTTTATTTTTTTTCAAAGCGCAATAGGCTCCAATCGCCACAGATAGCCAAGTTCCTTCATGAGTACTCATAACTTCATTGCGAGAAAGATTATAAGATTTTCTATTAGTCACTTGTGTGTAATCCCAAGTCCATGAATCAATCGTAATCTTGGCCATTTTTTCAATATGACTTCCCACTTCTCCGTGGCGCCAAAGTCCTTCTCTGATTTGATTATCCACATCTGTTGGAACAAAAGTTCCAGCAGTGCTCCAGTGAGCGGCCATACAGATATGAAAATATTCAGTGAGGTCAATAGTTTTTAAACTATTTAGATTTTTTTTATAGAAAACTAATTTCGCCATAAAGGCGCGAGTTGGTCCAGTAGTGTCCAATTCTCCTTTAAAGAGAAATGGAGCAGTGTTTTCAACATGCTTTAATAAGATGTTTGGAGCGATTCCGTTTAAGGTTAAGCCCGACTGTAATTGTTTTTTTGCCATAGACGAGTAGTATGTCTTTTTTATAAAAATCTGTCTAGCCAATAGATAGGAGTACTGTTCTTTGAAATGACTTAAAATAATTTTATTATAGGTAAAGATTGGAGTAACAATTTTAGTTTTTATATCCATAATAACTTTAGCACCAAAGGCCTGGAGTAAAACTATGAATAACGAAGAAACGAAAGCAAAAATTAGCAAAGCCTATAATGATTTAAACGTAAACACTTTGGATCAGCTTGAAAATTTTTATGCTGAAACTGTGGAGTTTCATGATCCAATCGGTTCAATAAACGGTTTAAAGAATCTAAAAGACTATTATCGTGAGATGTATAAAAACGTTAAATCAATTTCTTTTGAATTCCATGATTTCATCATTCAAGACCAGAATGTTGTTGCTTTTTGGACTATGACTTACTCAGCTAATATTCTCAATGGGGGAGCGCCAATAAAGGTTCCTGGAACCTCTCATTTAAAATTTGATGATTTAGGAAAAGTTGTTTTTCACCGTGATTATTTTGATGTTGGGACAATGGTTTATGAGCATGTACCTGTCGTTGGTTTTGTTATTCGAAAAATCAAAGATTCATTGGAAAAAAAGTAAAACAATTTACTCAGATATTATAATTTGATCCTAAGTTTTCATTAACTTAATGTTTTTTCTTACCAAGTTTCTTAGTAATTCCAAGGAAGAAATTACCGCGAAAATCTTTTATTCCATAAACATTCATAATAGATGAATGGAAAAAATAAAAATTTTGACACTCCTTAGTTGCGCGCTAATTACTTTTTCAATAGATAAAGCAATGGCCGCAGGAACCACAAACCTCGTACTGAATCCAGGCTTTGAGTCTGGACTTACTAGTTGGATTAATAACGGCAGCACATCTGCAGTTAGAACTCCTGCTAGTGGTATTTATTCAGCCAGAAGTGGAACAGGTGCTGGTGGTATTAGCCAAGACATTATGTCTCGGTTGGTTATCGGTAACACTTATACACTATCAGTGACTGCAAGGCTGAATGCCTTGTCAGTTTCAGCTATGATTAGTTTAAAATTTAAGAACGCCGCCGGCGCTCTCTTACAAGAAAATTACATTCCGGTTTTAACTTCATCTTTTAAAAAGTATTCACTTACTTTTAAAGTTCCTGTTAATGCAAAATCAGCAGTGATCGCTCTATCGAAAGAAAAGGGAGCGCTTTCGTATGTATACGTTGACGATTTTTCAGTCATCGATATGACGCCAACGCCAACGCCAACACCAACGCCAACGCCAACGCCAACACCAACGCCAACGCCAACGCCAACACCAACGCCAACACCAACACCAACAGCATTGTACACACCAATGGGAATTGGAGGTGGAGGAGCAATGAGTGGTGTCTCAATTAGTCCGTATGCAAGTTTATGGTTTGTTGGAACTGATATGGGATCCCTTTTTAGAAGTACAGACTTAGGGCAAAGCTGGGGAGCTGTAAATCATTTCCAAGCAACATTTGCTAGTGATCTTTCAAAAGCTGTTAGCGTAGGTTTCTCTAGTGATGGAGTGACTGTCTTTCATGCAAGTGCGGGAATTAATCCAAGAAGAAGTTCGGATTCTGGTCTGACTTTTTCAAATATCTCAATGGGATTAGCAGCTGGAGAGAGCATTAAGTATTGGGTGCCTGATAGTTCTAATGCCAATATTCTTTATGCTGGTACAAATCTAGGTCTGTTAAAAACAATTGATAATGGAACGACTTGGACAAGACTTGCTAGTACAAATGAAGAAGCGATAGGTACATTTATCGATCAAGCTTCAACAACAAAAAGAATATATCACGCTACAAAAACAAAAATTCTCTATTCTGATAATGGAGGAGCAACATTCTCTGTTTATTACACACCAGTAGGTCTTGCTGTTAGACAGTTTGCCGGTGGATCAAATGTGAGTGGAGTGACTTTAGCTTTCGGAGACAACGACGGAGTTAATGCTTGTGCGTGGGCCTACACTTATCTCAATGACTGGGGACAATCTTCAGTGGATAACACAACTAATAACTGTGGATATCTTTGGGTGAGTGCAAATGGTGGAGCATTTGTTAAAAATTCTCAAACAATTGGTGACCATTTAAAAATGGCAGAAAACGATGCTTCTACTATCTATGCTGCTGGGTCAAAAAGCTGGTTGCGTGGTTACGGAACTAAAGTATTTGTCAGCCATGATAAAGGAGCAAGTTTCGGACTTAAATTTCATCAATTAAATTTTGATGTTATTCCGTATGCACCATGGCCTTCGACTAAATTGGAGTACTCAGCAGTCGGTTTAGATATCGGATGGTGGGATACAGGCTACGAAAGTTTCGCGATCAATCAAAGAAATTCTAATATGGCCGCTGGATCTGGTTACTTCTTCCTACATTCAACTATGAATGCCGGAGAAAATTGGTTATCTCCAATTACTCAGTACACAGGGCTCGGAACACCGACACCAGGATCATACTGGAAATCGAGAGGATTAGAAGTCACTTCCGTTTATAAAACTAAATTCCATCCAAGAAATCCCAATCTTGTTTATGCCGCAATGGCAGATGTTGGTGGAATAGCTTCAGAGGATCACGGTGCTAGTTTTAGACTTGTAAAATCGGAATATAATAGTGTTTACGATTATGCTTTCGATCAAGACGACGACACAATTGTTTATGCAGCAGAAGGAAGTTTGCATGACTTTCCAAATGAGTGGCATGCAAACGTTTACACTGCCAACGGTGGTATCTACAAATCTTTCAATAGAGGGAAGACTTGGTCGCGTTTAACTCCGACTGATATTGATTACAATCGTCAGTTCTTATCTGTTGGTTATGATTCAATTCACGACTATGTCTACGGCGGGACTCAAGAGGCCGGTGTAGCTAGATCAATCGACGGTGGAAAAACGTGGAGTTTTTTAACCGCAGGTATGCCAGCTGGAGCTAAAATTATTCCACAAATTGAAGTTGATCCAAGCAATGGTAACGTGTACGCCCTATTAACTGGAGATGCGCCAACTTACTCTAATAACTTAACTACAGGTGTGTACTTCCTCGATGTGCAAAATGGAGCGACTGCATGGAAACTTCTAAGAGGAACAGTAACTCCGACAGCAAACTCCACAGCTGCGCAAATGTGGTACTACCCAACAGCTTTTGCAATCGACTTCAATGATGTGAATACGATTTATATGATCGATTATGAAAATCATGGAAACTGGTTAATGACTGGTGTGTGGAAAACGGCTAATGGCGGAGCTAACTGGAATCGCATTAAACAAGTAACTCATCCAACGGATATTAAAATTGATCCACTTGATAGTAACAAGCTTTACGTAGCTTCTTACTACCAACTAGATGGTCAGTGGGGAGAGGGGGGACAACTCTATACAAAAGATGGAGGAGGAACTTGGTTTAAAAACATCACTCCTACTATGCAAAGCAATGCTCGCGGTGTTTCGGTTGACCCGGCAGATACGACAAAAATCTTCTACTCATATTTTGGGGGAGGAATGTTGTATGGGAAAAATCCAAATTTCTAAAAATATTTTTATTGGCTAATGACGAGGGCCCGCTTGACGGGCCTTTTTTATTTACTATTTTTTTTCACAACTTCAATCAATGTTTCAAGGTCTAGAGGTTTTTTTAAGCATTCTTGAAAATTTAATTTATCAATATCATTTTGTCTTCCAGCCGCTGAAAGAATGATAGTGGGTATATTGGAAATTTTTGCATCTTGAAGCTGCAATTCTCTAAATTCGTATCCATTCATAATAGGCATCATAATATCTAGCAAAATTAAAGAAGGATTTTTTTCTGTTGACTGTAAAAAATCTAAAGCTTCTTTTCCATTGGAGACGCATTTTATATTGAAATTCTCTTCTCGCAAAATTGCTTCAACAGCTTCGCTGATGTCTGCATCATCTTCTACTAATAAAACATACTCATCAGAATCCATATTTTTGTCCTCAAATCTTTCTAATTAACCTATCCTAGCAGAATGCACTGATCTTCCCATCGTAATTTTCCTAAAGAAATCCTTGAGTCACTGATGAGATTAGAAATTCGCTAGAAATTTTGCATAATAATATTATCTCAGTTAGATTTTTTTTATGAATCTTTACTGCTATAATTATGATCATGGCTAAAATAGAACTTGAAAGACTAATTTCCAAACGCGGTTTGCTAAGCAGAAAAAATGCAGCACTCGCCATTATCGATGGTCAAGTAAGTGTTAACGGTCAGATTTGTAAAGTTCCGTTGACCTATGTTGATCACCGCTGTGTGATTGAAATTGCCGGGCAAAAAATCCAAGATCAAAAAAAGCATTATTTACTTTTAAATAAACCCAAAGGCTTAATTGTAACTCGCTCCGATGAAAAAAATCGCACCACAGTTTATGAGTGTTTAAAAGATTGGAGCGGCCCTCTAGTGCAAGCTGTTGGGCGACTGGATCAGGCAAGTGAAGGACTTTTACTTTTTACCAATGATCATGTCTGGGCCGATAAATTAATGGATCCCAAAACTCACGTCGAAAAAATTTATCTCGTGCAGGCTTCACCCATTCCAAATCTGGAAATTTTAGAAAAATTATCGCGCGGGATTCTTCTGGAAGGAAAAAAAACTCTACCAGCTCGATTTGAACTTATTCGCTCTGGTGAAAAAACGGGTTGGATTGAAGTCCATTTAAAAGAAGGAAGAAACCGCCAGATTAGAAAAATGCTAGAAAGTGAAAATATTGAAGTATTAAGGTTAATTCGCATCCAGCTTGGTTCGTTGAAAATGGGGGATCTACCCAAAGGGCAATGGCGAGAGTTGGGTGCGTCAGAAATCAAAATAATTTAGTTTGTTTTGACATCATTTGAGTGGATTGGTATGAGGTTAAGCTAATTACTAACATTAGGATTGACTGTGAATAACATGCTAAAAATCTTCTTCGTTACTTTTTCACTTATAAGCTTCATGGCCTTTGGTGGAGAGCGCATCCGCTTCCCGAAAAATCCCAATCTCACAGAAACTCCAGGCCAGCTTTGCACTAGTCCAACAACTATCAGATACCCAGAAAAAATCCGCTATTGTGAAAGAAACGTCGACTCATACTTAAAGAACGCAATTATTCAAAAATATGACCGATTATTTGGATATGAAATAAGAACTATGAATCGTGGAGATTTTAAAATCGATCACCTTATTCCTCTTTGTGCTGGTGGCGCAAATAGTGAAGAAAACCTATGGCCTCAACACAAAAGTGTATACGCAATTACAGATCCCCTAGAGCCACTTATTTGCCAAAAAATGTTAGATGGTAAACTCTTGCAAGCGGACGCTGTTAAGTTAATTCTTCAGGCGAAAATGAACCTTGATCAAGTTCCTGCTATCATTAAGCAAGTTCAAGCGCTTTAAAGCTAAATCATTCAACGAGTAATCTCGATAAGATCATTAGATCAGCAGGAGATTACTTGTGAATAGTTCTAAATGAATCATAAAGAATGAGCAATTTGGTTTATTTCACTTTTTTAAATTTGTGTATTTGTTTTCTCATCAAACACTGGGCTGCACATTTACACCGTACCCAGTGACTTCTATTTCTTCGATTCAGCTCTCAGGGCATTAGATGAAAATAAAAAAGGAATACCACCGATATCAAGATTATTTGTAAAAAATTGTCTAATATAAATTAATCTTATACACATTAGACAAGTATAAAATTCCAAATGAATTCTAAGATTACTTATTCTCGTCGAGGAGTTTTTAGAACTGCTTGACACTTTTGACTTGTTAACTCTTTTTTCTCAATTAGGCATTTAATTTTCATTTTGGGATTTTCAGCACATAATTTCTTTGCGTCCTCATGACAAGTGTTCGCGATTAATGTTATACGCTTTTCATTTTCTTGAGAAAGACGTAAGCCAAAGGCTCGGCACGCAGGAGTAAGTTCTTTTTCATGTTCTTTTAAACAATCTTTAATTCGACTATCACCGAGCTCTAGGAAAGAGCAGAATTTTTTGTAATCAGGGGCGCAAGGTTTTGTTTTATTTTTTATAGTATTCTTTGCGAACCCTTGAGTACTTAGTAAAAGACACAGTGCAAAAATTGCAAATTTCATTTATTTCTCCCAAAGTAATATATACAAAAATTGTAGTCACAATCAAATTATAGAGCAATGAAAGAGTTCTTTTCCCTCATTTTTTTAATTTAAAACAGTCAGTTTTTAATAATTGGAGTAAATTATCCAAGTATATAACTAATTTATAGTGCAAGTTCATTTGTCTATTAACTTATTTAATCAATGTTATAATTCTATTAAATTTTATCGTTGGAAAAAAATGAAATTATTCGGATTAAATATTGATAGATTGCTAATTCAATTACCAGTATTTTTCTTGATAATTTCTATAATTCAAGTAATGTTCGTCATGACTCAAAAGTCCCCTGTGTATCAGTTTTCTCCAGTTCAACTCTTTGTTGTTGAATGTATATTTTTTAGTGCTTTTCATGTTCCATTAACTTTTGTTTTATTTTTCACAATCCCAGAATTCAAACTTTGGGCAAAGCACACAAAAAATTCTGGGCCTTTCAGCTTTTGGATAAATTGTTTAATTGTATATATACTTAGTGCCTCGATTCTTTATCTTGGGGGGGGGCTCATTCAGGATCAGAGTTATTCATATTTATTTTTCATCATTGCTTATTTTTTTAGAAATTTAATGCGCTTTTATCACAATATTGGTCAGGCCACAGGAGTTTCTGTATTAATAAATCAGAAGTATATTCAAGAGAATCAAGATTATGATGCCAAATTGTTTGAACGCTTGCGCAAGTGGGAAGGACATGTGAGTTTTTTCTTAATCTGGTTTATTTCACTTTTTACGGTTTATTTGCTTATTCTTGAGCCTGGTTCAAAAAAGGATCCAATTTTTATAGGATTTTTAATTTTGCTAGTTCCTTGTTTTGCCTTTCTTTTTATAGCATTGTCATATCCTAAAAAAATGAGATTTTTGAAATTTCAATTTTTGCTAAGACATTTTTTTTGCCCATTGCAGTTTTTTTCTCCTATTGCTTTTGGAGCAAGGTTAGCTAATCACGGTATGGAGAATTTTTTTATTGTAAATAAAATACTAAATAATTCTAAAAATGAGCATAAAAAATTATTTATTCAGGTTTCTAGTTTTGCAGTAATTGTGTGGATAATTTGGTGTATCCCTCGAGAATTGGGATTAAGAAAATTTGCGATTGGTGATATTCGATTATTTTTCTCATTATTGTGGGCCGTTGACCTCACTCATTTTTGGGCTGAGAGGGTTTTGTACCGAATGAGGGATCAATACACCAAAAAGATGATTGGGCCATTTTTAACTCGTTAAAAATTAACCATAACGAAGAAACAATAAATAAAGATATCTGACTTGAATAAAAAAACTCATTAGTTTTCAAAATAATTTTAAAAAAAGCCAGTAGGAAAGCAAAAAGTGTAATTTCAATTTTGTTTTTTGAAACCAATTTATTTGAGGACAAAATAATAAATAAAAACATCATGCCAGTGGTTCCCAGCTCTGGTCCAAGCCAGTATTGAATATTTTCTCCAGCGTAAAATGAAGATAAAATGGCGTAGGACAAAATTGAAAGGATATAAACGAGTGGAATTTGCCAAACTTTTTTAAGCCAGATTTGAAAACATCCCATCGCAAATAAGATGAAAAATGGGACAGTCTTCAAGATGATTTTTAAATTTATAACTAAAAAGCTCGATAATGGATAAAAGCATAGCCCTAAAATAATTGCTAAATTAATCGAATTAAATTCTTTGTTTTTTTGCTTTTTAGTAACAAGGGAGTTTATTAACAATGCAGCTGAGCTAACAAAACCATAAAATAATGGAAATATGTTATGGACCAGTAAGAGAACACCTGTAACAGTAGTTGCAGCATTAATGTAGCAGACTAATTTTCTTCTACGCTCAGTCTTTTTTAAAAACAACAACTTTATAAATTCGCAAGAGAAAGTGAAAGCATAAGCGAATAATATTTGAATCCATGAGCGTTGAGTTTGGAAAAGTATATTGGAGATCAATGAAAAAATTAAAAAGTAAAAAAGCATATTTAGTGAGCTGTTTTCTTGGTAAAACTGTAGTCGTTTGAATTTTTTTTTATTTTTCATAAACATCATTATATTTTTTTTCGGTCAATCCTTTATAGGTCTTTTTAATTTTTGATGGCCAGAGAATTTCTAGAGACAGAAAATGACTGTTTTGATTCAAACTGAATAAGAGTCGATGATCACTTTGTGAGTGAAACCCATTAGCAGGGTAATATTCTTTTACTAAATCAGGTCCACTAGATTGCTTAAGCTTTACCTTAGCACCTATCGGAATCTTGCTCCCCTTTGAGTCATGCATTGTAAAACCGATCCACGATGTACTCGGCGTTGATTTATTTAAATAGACTTTAGAGGGTCCTTTATAATTTGTAACAATGATATCCATTAATCCGTCATTATTTAAGTCAGCAATCGCTACACCTCTGCCTTCTCGATCATCATTAAGCCCTACATCGACTGCAACATCATAAAAGTCATTATTATATTGAATAAAAAGTGAATCTCTCTCAAAAGCAAATCGATGATATAACATGTTTGGATTACGCAGAAAGTTCATATCCTTTCCTCTAAAAAGTAAAGGCATGAGTGAAAATTCAGATCTTCCATACCATAAAGATTTTTCGTCATTTATTGAATTTGAACGCTCATCTCTTTCTAATCCATTTGCTACAAAAACATCTAACTTTCCATCTAGATTAAAATCAGCAAATTTAGCCCCCCAGGACAACCCACTTTTGCCAATGTTTTTATTCAAGGAAACAAGTTCAAAATCACCCTTGGAAGATTTTTTTTTCCAAAGCATATTAAAACCTAACTGATAGGGAGGTATATAGGCATTTGTAACAAATAGATCGATTAACCCATCTTGGTCAAAATCAACAAATTCTGCATTTTTTCCGCCATTGAGATAAAGTTTCTTAGGTAGAAAATTACTAGTTACATCACTAGTAGATTTTCCAGTTTGATTTAACAATAATTGATCAGGACCATAATCATTAGCAAAAAAGATATCAGGAAAACCATCGTTATTTATATCTGAAACGCCAACTGAATTTGACATAGATTTTTTTGTATTCAAAATAACTTTGTTGCTTTTGAAGGCACCATTACTATCTTGAAGGAGCAAGTTGTTGATTGTCCCATAGTTAGATTCAGTCCCTGGCTTCAAGACATATTCCATTTTCCTATATTCAGTTCCTAGCTCATAAAAATTGGCAACAACAATATCTAGCCGACCATCCTGATTGAAATCGAGAAAGTTTATTCCGTGTGAAAAAGAGGCGTAGCCACCAAGCAATTGAGTTTCTTCTTTGAAATGATTAGTATTTTTTTCACGGATAAATAGCCGGTGTTTCCCGGTCGTTGCCAAATATAAATCATCTGTGCCATCGCCATTCAGATCAGCCAAAATAGCCTGTGAATTTAAGTCAGAGGTATCATTTTCACAATCAATGCCAAAAGTTTTAGCAGACTCTTGGAATTGGCCATTTCCCAAATTCAAAAAGAGGAAATTTCTATTCCCACCAGAATAAAAAATATCAAGGAAACCATTATCATCAAAGTCATAAACAGTGATCGATGGAAATAGAAAATTCTTTAGCTTGTTGCTTCCCTCTGTATTTTTAGCATGGTCGTAAACGATATTCCATTTTTCTGTGACATCCTCAAATTTGATTTTAGAGAGTATTGTTTTTTGTAATTTCTTTGAACTATAAAATAATGAAACATTTTCTCTTACGGGGTGATTATAAGTGATTTGAAAAATGACAACTGTGAAAAATATCAATAGTGGAAATAATATCTGTTCATTTTTTAATTTTATTTTACTACTCCAACTGGATTTTTTGAGTTGGAAATTTTGTTGTTTTTAGAAAATATATCTAAAATTAATTTTTCCATATAGACAGCTTCAAACTTCTGACCCTCAATGTTTAAATGAGAATCCAAAGGGAAAAAACATTTAGACTTATCAAAAATATTAGGCATGCTTAAAAAATTTACTTTTAAGCGCGATAATTCAGTTAAGAGGGATTTCGTTGCTGCTGAATCTTCCTCAAAGTAAGCACGATTAATTATAACGTAGAACTGACTTTGAGGAAATTTTTCTAAGTAAAAGGTCTTCATCTTTAAAAAAATTTGAGCAATGAGTTGAGAATCTGATTCAGTAACTTGAGGCAGATCTTTAATAAGAGTATTTAGAAAATCGGATGTGCAAATAACTTTATAAAAAAATTGTATAAAAGTTCTATCTAAAAATCTTCCACGAAATTCAGCGATGCCTTGATCGTTTAATTTGTATTCTGGGCTTCTTCCCGAGTCCCAGCAACTAACGTTTTTTGAGCCAATGACTCTTTCAAACATGTGTCCTGGAAAAAAGTTATATAGGAAAACTCCTGATGGCTCCTTTATTAAATTTTCAAAAGGAAAATGCTCGAGAAAGGATAGGGTGTTGTTAGGGGCTGCTCCACGCTGCCCGAAATTATATATTTGAACATCGGGGATGCTTTTATTGAGAATTTCAGTCATGGTAAGTGAATCATCGACTCCTTCCGCGAAAACATTTGAATCTCCTGCAACAATAACATGTCGACTTGCATTGCTTTTTTTCTGAAAATATCTGAATCCATAATCACTTGTATTATAATGAACTTTATAAAAAAGTTTGGAATTGATTTTTTTCTGGTGATCTATAGAAGCAAAGGGGGGGGAGATAGCACCCATGAATTCTTGAAGCTTAAGAAATTCTTTTCTATTTAATTCTCGAGAATAAGAGTGTTTCCATTCTTCTTCTATTAGATTGCCTGAAATATACTTGGATGATTTCATCACAATAGCGTGGTGAGTATTATCACTAAAAGATGCTAGAGTTTGGAATGGCTTCACAAAAAAGAAAAGAAAGAGTAGGTGATGAATATATATTTTCATTTATGTCAAACATATCAAAGACCTATTAACAATGTATATACTTGAACTTTCTTGTTTTACCCCAATTTTAGTAAAAGATTTATTATTCTAATAAGGCTTTTGAACTTATTTGTGACACCTAAATTGAATTAGAGTTGTGGTGCAGAGCAAAGTGCTTTTACATTCTCGCTAATTATTCTTTGCTCGTATGTTATTCTCGAAATCATCTAACTAACGAAACAAGAAATTAATTTTCAATTTCCCCAAAACATGATGCTTTTAGATGTTGAATTTTTTTAAAAAGATCATAATAACGATTTACCCATATTGCGCCGCTCTGGCTTCTAATTTTATTGATCTTTAGTTATGTTTAAGTAAAGCTATAAAGGTAGAAAAATTCAAAGAATTAGGCTGTTTATGAAAATAATTATTTTTTCTTTTGTAACATTTATCGCAATTATTTCAGGTTGCTCAAAAACATCAACTACCGTTGATTCTCAAAATTTTAAATTGACTGATTTTTCTTTTGATAAAAAGAATGTAATGAATCAAGGGAAATATATCAATATGTTTTCTAACTCTGAACTTTCAGTTGATTCAAAGCTTTCTAAACCTGGAAATTATAAACTAACTATTCGAGCAAAGGGATCTACTGTTGAAAAGGGGTGGCCCAAATTCGATTTACTTGTTAATGGCAAAAAAGTTGGAGAATCAGGAGTGGATTCCTCTGAATTTTCTGATAAAACATTTAATCTAAATTTAGAAACAAGTGAAAATAAAATTACGATTAAATTTACCAATGATGCATTCAATGCAAAAACCAAAGAAGACCGCAATCTTTATATTGAGTCAATGAAGCTTGATTTAGTTAACTAGGATTGAGTAAACGATCAGTAGGAGAATGCACAACTAAAGAGTTTAGAAGATTTTATTTTAATTGATTTTTTCTTCAATGCACTTTGAGCAGGATCAGTTAAAGTTTTGAGTTGCTTTTTGTCTCGTTAAATCAAACACCAATTGATTATTGATAGCACCTTGATGGAGAGTTTAATTCTTTTATTTTAAGCTAAAATTTGAAAGTGGGAGTAATAAATCATTCTTCTTTGTCACAATACTTTCTCACAAAAACATGGTGGATTTTAATTACCTAAGATAGCATTAAATTTAAAACGATCACTTTATTGGTGTCTGGGATTAGGTCATGACAGTTAATTTAAAAATAAGTTTAATAAGATCGTATAAATATTTCGTTATTTTTCTTGTTGTCGTTTCTTATTGTCTTTTTAGTCAACTTTTTTTCAATCCCTTTAATGTTCGCTTTGGAGGGATAACTGAAAAGATGAATCCTTACAATCCAATGGTATTTTTTACGACTTCTTATGTTTTTATTTTAAAAGACAACTCAGAATATTTACTCAGTTTTAAAGACTTTTATCCGGAATACTTTCCTTTTTACATAAGAGGAAGTTTTAAGTATTTTTACTTTCGGTATCCAAAATTAGAAAATGATATAGCTAAGGCAATGTGTCGCTACTCCGATGAAAAACTCAACATATCACCTACAGCTTTGCTAGTTAAAATTGAGAGTACAACTGGCATTAAAGTTAAGAGATACTCTTGCTTATGAAAATAAAAATCAGGTGCGAGCTTATATTATATGCTTATATAATTTATTATTATTTTACGCATCTTTATTATTCTAGATTTATCGTATTCACTCAAGGGAATTTTCTGGTCAAGTCTTACCTAATTATTGCATTAGGATGTTGCTTTATTTCAATTTTTAAAAAAAATACTTATCTCCTGTTTCTTAATTTAATTTTCTGGGGCTCCCTATATAAGTTAAACCCATATGTTGTTTATATCTCATATTCAATTACTACAATCTCACTCTGTTATATTTTTATAAACAGTGTTGATTCCATTTCAGAGAAAGAAAAATTTTTAATTAATTATTCGTTGAAAATGCTTGTCGTGTTCCAGTATGTGATTATTGCATATCAAAAAATCATAAATCCTTTTTGGCAAAATGGTGTTTCACTAGAACATTTAATTAGAAATGAGCCTGGGACTGGATTATTCGCATTAGTTTTTCAATACACACCAGTGTCTGTAAGATTACTTAGCCTCTCGGCTATTGCAATTGAGTTGTTTTCAGTGGGGATATTATTTAAGAAAACTAAAATGGTTTCATTATGGACAATGATTTCCTTCCACTTAATCTTGGCGATCTTTTTCAAAATTTATTTTATTAGTTTACCATATATCATTTATTATTTCTTAATAGATGAAATTGATCAAAAGAACAGTGTCACATTTGAAAAGTTTACGGCATCTGCTCGAATTTTTTAGAATACTATAATCTCGCAATGCCTTGTCTGCTGTCTGCCGCTTAAGGCATGGACCAGTAAATTACTTGATAGTATAAAAAATCTAACTATAATTAAATAAACTTAGTTATTTAATCATCTTGGATTAGGTACTCAGTAGGAATATTAAGAAAGCCTTGGAGAATATTTATGAATAAAAATTTTCAACTAATTCTACTTTTTTTTATTTTTTTTAATGAAATATCCAAAGCAATGGCCGGAGTGCCTAGTAAAACGCCTACTTCTAACATATCTCAAGAGTCTTCAGATATAAATAATTCAGATTATATAAAAAAGGCTAAAGATAGCTATATCGATATGCTCAATAAGGCTTCAATAAAATATAAAAGTGGAAAGATCACAAAAGAGCAATACCAAAAAATAGCAAAGCAAGTTAATAAAATGATCGATTATTATAAAAATGTTTCCGCAACTTCAAGCAACTCCCCAACTACCTCTGCGACAAGACGTTCGGCCATTTCTGATCCCAACTCAAATGCTTTAGAGAAAAATTCACCTGCCCCCCAATCTTCATGGAGAGGTAAAACAGATTCTTCTCTAGGAATATGTACAAATGGAGACCCGGTTGATAACTCATTAGGTGGTCAAGCATTCAGCTTAACTTGTACTAATGGAGGTGTTACTTCAACACATGTTGCATATTGGAATGTAGAAAAAAAAGCATGCGGCTTTTTTGATGATAATAAATTTAAGAATGTTGACTGCCCTTCATTTATTAAGAATGCAACAGCGCCATCTGTGCCAAACCCAATGTACATACACCCAGCAGTAAGTGCACCGACAGCTATGCCAGAGCAGCTAGTCGCAAACAATTCATCTATAAAATGTGATGAATTGAAAGCTTTTAATTCAACAGGAGTAGACAGCTCAAAAACGCTACAGAGTTGTTTTGATAAAACACCAAATGGCGAAACCTTATTTCTTCCAAAAGGTAAATATACAATAATCAATGAAGTGATCATTAAACATCCCATGAAGCTCACAACTTTAGATGCATCCAGCAATAAATGTTCCCCTGATGAAGATCATGGATGTGTGGAATTAAAGGCAGGTCCGGAAACATTTACAAAAATTGGTTTTTTTAAAGTTCTTTCAAAAGACGTAACGATTGATCACATTGTAATAAATGGAAATCGGCAAGAGCGCTATAAATCTCCCGCAGCTGAAAAGTGTAAAATTGGTCCAGATAACACGTATGGAATGAATGATCAATTTGTAGGTGATAATATTACGATTACAAATAGTGTTTTTAAAAATGCCCTTTGTGGAACTGGTCTTTACTTAATTTCAGGATCAGGATTTAATATTACAAATAATACAGTAACTTCAAATGGTATTCACGATCAAGAAAATTTTTGGTCTGATGGTCTCACTGCCCTAGAGATTTTAAATTCAAAAATAATTAATAATCTTTTTTCTGATAATACCGACGTAGATTTAATTCTTGGTGCTTGTCCTAATTGTACAATTCAATCCAATCTTATAACTCATTCGAATTCTTTCACATCTTCATCATTCGCAGCAATCATGATTCAAGCTTGGCCCAATATTCCTAGTGGAGGAACAACTGGGAATTATACTGGGGCAGATATTTCAAATAATAATGTCAATTGCTCCGTTGGACAGCGATGTGGCATTGGTCTTTATGTTGGGCAAAGTGCTTGGTATGAAGCTAATACCTATGGTGGAAATGTTCATGACAATACCGTGGTTGGAGCCCAGCAAGGATTTGCAGTGGATAAAGTTAAAAATTTTTCAATCGCAAACAATCAGGTCTCAGGCTCTCAAGGCACCTTTGAGACTTCCTGTGGTAAAAAGTACTTTAGCGCTTTTGTTATTACTCCGGGAACAGTTGTTGATCGATCAAAGGATTTAATTCCTGATTTTCATTATTTAAGTTTTAAGCTAGAGGGCTGTATACCTAATTGGTGGAAACACCCGTATTAGACGTTATATGGAGCAATTTTTCAGCGAACGCAAGGCAGCCTTTTGCAAATTTTTTTATCTTGATGAAACTTAATAATAAGTTACTTGAATTTTAAAATAATATAATCACGCATAAGAAAGAGTTAATGATTAATTAATAGGTCGCTGACTATCTTTGACCGAAATGATTTTTTAAAAAGAAAGTAAATTTAAAATTTGATAAAATGGAGCGGATTACAAGGATTGAACTTGCGACCTTCTCGATGGCAACGAGACGCTCTACCACTGAGCTAAATCCGCATTAGATATTTTAAAGAACCATTTGTGTAAACGAGATAATAGAGATCCCAAAGTTATAAGTCAATGGGATTTCTCTCTGTTGGCACCGCGTTTATTTCATTTTCGGATGGGCAAAGTGCAGTCTTCTGTCGCATCCATAAGAAGTTACACTCTCATCGACTTGGATATTCCCGACTTTTTTCCACTCGCTTGCATTTTGATCTTTTGAAACATCATTTACTAGAATATTGAATTTAATTCCATTTCGGTGATTCTTCTTAATATTCACTTCATCACGGAAATCTGTGTCATCGTTTCTCGCAACACTCTTATCCGTTTCAAGCATCATAAACTTTGGAGTAATAGTCTTTTCTCCAGGTGCTAATCCTAATTCTGATATCGGGTATAAAGGTCGGTAAATGGGATCTGAGTCAACACCTTTAAAAACTTTCATAATTTTTAGGGCCATCGAAAGTACACTTGCTCTAAATCCAAGGCTCGGATTATTTGTCATCTTCACATCTAGGTAGCGATCGCGCTGCGTTCCCATCAAAACATCGACGAGAAAAAAGTTTGCGGTTTTAACACTTGAATTTGCATCAAGAGTTGGAAAAATTTTTCCAGCAAACGCCATTCCTCTTGGGTCTCCACGTTCAGTTTCAGTAAGGGCCGTTGAAGCGCGCCCAATAAATAATCCTTTTGATCCTGCTTTAAAATATCCACTATAAGGATTGGCTTCAGTAATAGTCCATACACCACTAAAGCAAGCTCCATTAGCGTGCACTAACTTTTCTAAGCGTGGATAAAAATCATCTGTATCAACAAGAGTGCGAGTCGCGCGATCGAGTAGGTGATTAACTCCACCTGTGATAAAATTAGCTGCAGTGACTTCATAGTGGGGAAGTCTGCCTTGTTCGTACGCTTTTATTTCAACTTTTACGTTTACATCACTCGAACTTGGAGGAGCTCCAAAGACTACATTTTTAACTTCATTAAATGATGAAGTGGCAAAGCTTTGCGTGCTCACAAGAAGAGCAAGTGTGATAGTAAGTTTTTTCATTTTTATGTCCTAAATAACTATTAAGTTTTAGCATTCATAGCATAAGACTAGTAAGCCTACTTAAACAAATGATGGGATATGATGAGATAGAGTAATTTTTTCACCATGGCGGTTCAAAAGAGTGCCGGAAAATTCAAATTGCTCAGGATTTAAGGCCGAAATCTTACCTTCGCCACCTGGAATATCGATGACGTATTGAGGAAGAGACCAACCTGGAAGGAGGTCGTGTAATGGTTGAACAATTCTTCTGCCCGTTTCAAGCGGAAGATAAAAATGCATTCCACCTAAAACCTCATCGGGATGATGAAGATAATAGGGTTTAATTTTTAAATCACTTAATTTTGTAAAGAGTGAAGCCAAGGTAGATGTCTTATCATTTACATTTTTAAGCAATACTGTTTGTGAATAGACTTCTATGCCTGCCTCTACTAATCGCTCAATACCAGCTTCAAACTCATAATCAATTTCATCAACATGATTAACATGAATCATGAGCATTGCTCGTTTAAAAAGAAAACGGGCACTGGTCATTATTTCAATAAATCCGTCGTCAATTCGCGAGGGAAGTATGACAGGAGTGCGCGAATGAAAACGGATATATTTAAGACTTTCTATTTCAGCAAAATCTTGAATAAAGCCCGCGAGTTTTTCATTGCTTAATATAAGTGGATCTCCACCAGTAAAAATAATTTCATTAATCTGGGGATTTTCTTTTAGGTAATTTAGGGCCTCTTTAAAATTTTGATTAAAGAGCTCATCTTTATCTGCCAATTCGTTTTTTCTAAAACAATATCTGCACATCACGGGACAAACTGTCGTCGGAGTAAAGAGTGCTCTATTGTGATAGCGATGAATGAGCTGATTGCCTTTTGAGTAAGTTTTATCTCCAATGGGATCGTATCTTCCCACTTTTGAATTTTCTGCAACTGCTGGTAAAAACTGCAGAGCAAGAGAAGAGTTAAGTCCTTTGTCTTTAATTTTTTGGGCAAATACTCTTGGAATGAATAGTGGATAATTGGTTCTAGCAAAAGAGTGCTCAAAGAATTGTTCTAAATCTTCATGAGTCTTAAGTGCGTTTTTAAATTCTTCCTGCCACATTACGTTTCAGCGCCTTCGGACTGTTGTTTATTTGAATTAATTTCTTTCAAATAATGGTAGCGCGCCCAAAAAGCACAGCCACGAATAAGGACGGCACCCATAATAGACATGCCAATGAAGTGATAAAAAACTTCTGAAATAGTAAAGGCTCCAGAGTTAGATAAAACATAGTACATCCATTTTAATAATATGAGATGAAGCACGAGAATAATCAACTGCTGAGCTCGGTACCAAAGATTATATTTAACAATAAAATTTTTCATGATTGAGTTTTTTTCGTTTGTTCCTTCAGTAACCATTCTTGAATTTTGCTAGCTTCAGGATGGCGAAGGGCCGTTATTTTATTTAGCTTAAACGACTTATACATATCACTCCACAGACAGCGCGCATACAGGATATTTCCATCTGGAGTATTGAGTAAACTCGTGAGTTTAACTGGGCGAAACTTGTTCTTATGATTTCCACCAGTGTATTGAATTTCAATAACTGCTGCTTCTTTGACTAATTTATTTAATTCATCCAAGTGTGCTGGAAGTTCACCATTTTTTAATTCGTCAAATTGGCCAAGTGAAAATAAATAACCATGAGCTTTTAATTCTTGTTGTTTTTTTTCGGGAGCAAGGCGCTCTAATCCTTTGATAAAAATTTTAAGTGAGGCATAAGCATCATCGAGCGCTCGATGGTGATTTAAGAGCGGAATTCCTAATTCTAAAACAAGTGTTCCCAATTTATGATTAACAACTTCTTTATGTGTGATTCGTGCCAATTTACAAGAACAGTAAATTAAAGCGCTTGAGAGTTTGATTTTCTCTCTTTGCAGACCCATGACAATAAAACCTAAGTCAAACTTGGCGTTATGGGCCACAATCGGAAGCTCTCCTAAAAAACTTTTAAATTCTTCCAGAACTTGAATAAGCTTTGGCGAATCTTTCACCATATCGTCAGTGATATTATGTATGGCCGTTGTGTGTGGAGGAATAGGAATTTCAGGGTTAATTAGCGTCGTAAAAAGAGTTGTTTCGGTGCTGGTGATTTTATAAGCTGCGATTTCAATAATTCGGTCCACAAGCGGGGAGAGACCAGTAGTCTCAAGATCGATAGCGATCAGCCCTTCTGGAAAGAATTCTAAGAGCGTTTGTCGCTCAGAGTTAGTAAGATCCATACCATTAGTATCATTGGAGATTCTAATACTCACCGGATTTAAATTTTCACGATTCTTAAACACGATATTTTGACTTCCCTTTCATTGACAACATGGGCCTTCGACCTTAAAACTTTAGCGTACTTTATACTATTAGATTTAAGGATTCAATGAATGAAAACTTTTGATGTTGTTGTCTTGGGCTCTGGTCCGGGTGGTTATGTTGCTGCTATTAGAGCAAGTCAGTTAGGGAAAAAAGTTGCGATCGTAGAAATGGATAAACTTGGAGGCGTATGCCTTAACCGTGGATGTATCCCAACAAAAGCTGTTTTAAAATCAGCGCATTCTGTGCATGAAATTGCCGACATGAAAGAACTTGGAATTAATGTCGATCTTAAAGGATTAGACGCAGGTATTGCCGTAAAACGCGCCACTGGAATTTCAGAGCGTATGTCTAAAGGGGTTGCTTTTCTGATGAAGAAAAACAATATCGAAGTTATTACTGGTTTTGGAAAAATAAAATCAAAAACAACTCTGGAAGTAAAGACAGCTACTGTTGTTGAGACTTTAACATTCACAAATTTAATTGTGGCCTCAGGTGCTCACTATAAAACTTTTCCAGGTCTAGAACACGATGGGAAAAGATTAATTGGTGCTTGGGAAGCTGTAAAAATGGAAACTCTTCCAAAATCGATTGGGATCATTGGTGCCGGAGCAATTGGTGTGGAGTTTGCTTATTTTTGGAATGCTTTCGGTGTTGAAGTGCATATTTTTGAACTTCAAAAACATTTACTGCCAATCGAAGACGATGACAGTTCTATCGAAGTAGAAAAAGCTTATAGAAAATACGGAATTAAAATGTCTCTTGGAATTGAAGGTGTTCGCGCCGTCAATAACGGAAATGATGTTTCTGTATTTGCGAAAATTGAAGGCAAAGAAGTTGAGCATAAATTCGAAATGGGTCTCATTGCTGTTGGTATGACTGGAAACATCGACAATATCGGTCTTGAGGTCGTTGGAATTAAAACTGATCGCGGATTTATTTCTGTAAACCCAATGTACCAAACAAACGTTCCCAATATTTATGCGATCGGAGACGTTTCAGGACCTCCATTATTGGCTCACGCCGCTTCACATGAAGGTGTAGTGGCAGCTGAACATCTTGCTGGTGCTCATCCGCACGCAATTGATAAAATGAACATCGCAGGATGTACTTATTGTCAGCCACAAGTAGCGAGTGTTGGTTACACAGAAAGAGAATTAAAAGCAAAAGGAATCGAGTACAAAGTTGGAAAGCTTCCATTCACGGCAAACGGTAAAGCCGTAGCTTCGAATGAAAAAGAAGGATTTGTAAAAACTCTTATGGGTAAACACGGCGAAATGCTGGGAGCTCATATCGTAGGAGTTCAAGCAACAGAACTTATTCATGAGTACGTTCTTTTCAAAACAATGGAAGGAATTGACGAAGAAATATTTGCTACAATTCACCCGCATCCAACTCTTGGTGAGTGGTTAGGTGAAGCAGTACTTGCATCAAAAAATAGAGCATTGAATTTTTAATTAAGTTTTTTAGGAGATATTAATATGAGACACGAAATCGTAATGCCCCAAATGGGAGAGTCGATCACTACTGGTACTATTACTAAATGGCATAAAGTTCCGGGTGATAAAATTGCTCTAGATGAAATCCTACTTGAAATTTCTACTGATAAAGTAGAATCAGAAATACCAAGTCCAATTGAAGGTCGTATAGAAGAACTTCTTTTTAAAGAAGGTGACACCGTTGACGTCAGTAAGTTGATTGCGGTTATCGAAGATGATCTTTCTGTACCTTTCAAAGGCGCAGGCGGAGCTCCGGCAGCGGCATCTGCTCCTGCATCTGTAGCTAAAACTGAAGCACCAAAAGCTTCTGCACCTGCTGTCACGGCACCAGCAGCTGCAGCAGCTGAAGATGATAGATTTTACACTCCACTTGTTAAAGCAATGGCAAAAGACGCAGGAATTCCAATGTCAGAACTTGCGAGCGTAAAAGGAACTGGAGCTGCTGGTAGAGTGAATAAAGCAGACTTCGAGACTTACGTAGCAACCAGAAAAAGTGGAGCAACTCCAGCAGCAGCAAAAGCACCAAGTGCACCTGCTTATTCAGGGCCAGTTTTCTCATCTAGTGATCGGGTTGAAATTATCCCAATGGATAACATGAGAAAAACGATTGCTCGCAATATGCAAGCTTCAAAATTAACTTCACCACACGTTAACTCAATTGATGAAGTTGATATGACAAATCTTGTGAAGTTTAGAGAGAGCTTCAAAAAACAATTCGAAAAAGAAGAAGGTATGTCTTTGACTTATACTCACTTTATTTTATACGCAATTGTTCAAGCGCTTAAAGAATTCCCAATCGTAAATGCTTCAATCGATGGCGATAATATCGTTATGAAAAAAGATATCAACCTAGGTTGTGCGGTAGCTGTTCCCGGAAATGGTTTAGTGGTTCCAGTTATTAAGGGAGCTGACAATTTAAATATCAGAGGCCTTGCTCGAGCACTTGACGTACTTGTTAAAAAAGCAAAAACTAAAAAATTAACTATGGATGACCTAACAGGTGGAACTTATACTTTCACAAATAACGGATCATTCGGAATTTTAATTGCGACTCCAGTTATCCTTCAACCTCAGTTGGGAATTTTCTGTGTAGGAACAATTCAAAAACGTCCAGTTGTGACAAAAGATGATGCTATTGCTATTCGTCAGATGATGTATGCAACTCATACTTATGATCACCGCGTAATCGATGGAGAAATTGGATCTAAATTCCTTCGCCATGTAATTAACACACTTCAAACAATGGATCCTGCAGCACTTTTTTAACTGCGAGTAATTCTTGTCCAAAAAAATATCAGGTTTCACTTTTATAAAAAATGGTCTCACTCTCGGGTATCCAATACTCGAGAGTGTACAATCTATCGAATCAATTTGTGATGAAGTTATTATTAATGTTGGCTTTGACGATAAAAATCTTTTAGTTGATGACGGAACATATGCCTATTTAAAAGAAAATTTAAAAGGTGATAAATTTAAATTCATAACCTCATGGTGGGACCCAAGTATTACTAAAAATGGTCTTATTTTATCTCAACAAACAAATATCGCTCTCGCCGCTTGTACTGGAGATTATTGCCAATATATTCAAGGTGACGAATGCGTTCACGAAGATGATTTAAAAGTTATTTTAGATGGCGTAGAGATGATGGAAGAAAATAAGCAGATTGATGGTCTTATTTTTAATTACATGCATTTTTATGGCAACGTAGACACTTATAAATATACCCGTAATCTCTACCGCAGAGAAGTTCGTTTAATAAGAAATCATAAAGGCATAAAATCGTGGCTTGATGCTCAAGGTTTTAGAAATGCGGATGATACAAAGATTAAAGCTCGTCTTATACCGGCCCGCATTTTTCATTACGGATGGGCGAGGGCCGAACAAGTGATGAAAAAGAAAGTTCAGGTTTTTGATACTTTCTATCATGGAGACGCTCTCCGGGAACGCGCCTTAAGTTTTAAGTATGAACGCAATTGGGGGCTGACGAAATTTAATCAGACACATCCAAAAGTCATGAGTAATTGGATCGAAAAAAATCGTAACGATATTGATTTAATGTCTCTCCCGCTGAGTTGGGGAAGCAATATCTACGGATTAATCATTAGTGATACGATCGAAAAATATACCGGCTACAGAATTGGTGAATACAAAAATTATAGGAAGATTTAATGAAAGCAGATTACGAATATCCACTAGAGTATTTTATTCACAAATTAGATATTAAGAACGGCAAATTTGTCGACGTTGGGGCCAATGATGGAATCATCGGCAGTATGACTTACGGTTTAGAAAATAATGGCTGGAAAGGTATTTTAATCGAGCCCAATCCCGTTTTGGTTGAGCGATTAAAGCAAGTTCGAACTTCTCCGGTGCTTCAATTTGCCATTTCATCTACTGAAGGAGAGTTACCTTTTTATATTGTTGAAGGACCTGACAATCTACACGGGCTTTCTCGTTTTAATTATACAAAAGAATTTGAAACGCATGTGAACAATAGCGGCGGAAAAGTTATTAAAATAATCGTCCATGTAAAAAAAATATCTAATATTATTAGTGAAATGAGTAATCTTGATAAGATTGATTTTTTAAAAATCGATGTTGAAGGCCATGAACTTGAAGTTTTAAAAAGTTTTGATTTTGATAAATTTCACCCCATGCTTATTGTAACAGAAGATAATTTCAAAGATGCCGATAAATCAGTGCGTAACTTACTGCACTCTAAGGGCTACGAAGTCATCGCACGCGATCGCATAAATTATTGGTTTGCTCCGAAAAGTGAAATAAATAAATTTTTGCCAGATTATTTACACGCAAAGTTTAGATTTCTACGTTGGGATATTAAAAGATCAATTTATAAAGTATTGAATAAAAAAATTCACACCGGAAATAATTAAACAGATCGGTAAATATCCAAGTACTGCTTCGCTGCTTTTTCCCAATTGAAATTTTTTGATCGCGCGATTAAGCGAGCTTTTTGCTCTATTGAAAAAGTTTGCATTCCTTTTTGAAAAACCTCTTTCATATGAAGTGCTTCAAAGTTTGAAAAATAAAAAGCATCAACTCCTCCAATTTCTGGTAGAGATGTTTTATCTGATAAAAATAAAGGCAAACCTAGGCTCATAGCTTCTGCAACCGGAAGACCGAAACCTTCAAGCAAAGAAGGAAAAATAAATGCAGATGCATTTTGGTAGTACCAAAGTTTTTCTTTTTCATCAATCGTTCCAACAAGATGAATCCGATCACTTAATCCACAATCTAAAATTTCCTGCTGCATTTCTTTTGCGTAGGAGTGAAATGTCGTTCCCGCAATTATCAAATTGTATTCAGGAAGAATTTTCATGAAATCTATTAAGACATGGAAATTTTTTTTAGGAAGAACTGTTCCCACTGAAAACAGAAATGGCTTTTGTGGAAGTTTAGATGGGGCCATGCTCTCATCACCAAGAGTTATGCCGTTATAGATAACCTGTAGCTTTTTATTTTTAAGATCAAAGTTTTTAGCAACTTCACTTTGAGTATACTGTGAAATAAAAGTAATGATATCCGCGCGATCAATTTTTTTCTGCAAATTTTTTTTATAAATTTCACCCGAACCAAATTGAGTTTGCTCATTAAGTGCATTTAAATCATGAATGGTAAGTATGTATTTTGTTATAGCCGACCTTGGAATATAAGGCGAGTCTTGATGAACAGCGTGAAACACTTCACTTTTAGGGAGAATAAAAGGAATTTTTTTAGCGAGCTTTTGAAATTTTCCAGGTATCCAATACCTGGGATGAAGATCGCTTTTATCAAAATATTTTTTTAAGTGAGCACAAAACTGTCCAAGTCCAGAATAGGGATCTTTAATTTTTTCAAAATCGATGAGAATACTTTTTTGCATAGTAAAGGCTCCCTTGGGAGCCTTTTATATTAGAACTTACTGATGTCGTTAGCAAGACCTGGGAAATCGATAAAAGGATTTCTGTTTCCTTGAACCGATTCAATAGCGTCGTTTCTGCTGATTTCTTCAAGATCTACTGGATCTAGATCGTTCCATCTACGAAGAACTTCTTGTTCGTTTTTAGGAATGGCGATTTTGTATCTAACTGAGAAGTAGAAAAGCGCGCGAGCAACATTACCTTTATGAGTTAGTGGTGGTTCAAAGCCATCATTTCCCCCAACTACTGGAGATCCATATTTTGAAGTTGAGCATTCATCTTTAGCTAAATCACCTGAGTCGTGTGAGACGTCAGTGAAGTTATCATTCCCACGGATGCTGTTAGCTTTTGAGTCACTTGGGAAAAGGTGGTGAAGGTCAGATTTTTGCATTTCAGTTGGGTATCCACCAGTGAACTTACTTTGTGGCCAAGTGTGTTCACAATTGATTTTTGTACCATCTGGGATTCTTCCTGGAGCAACTCCAGCAGATGCACCAAATCTTTTTTGGCAGTAAACATCAGTGATGTAACTTCCACTGCTATCCGTTTTTAAAAACATTTTTCCGAAAAGAATTTTTCTCGCTCCATCGTAACCAAGAACAATTTGATTAGCAGAAGTCAGAAGATTAAGAGCAGATTTTAGCTCGTCATTTTTAAGAGCATGGGTAGAAATTTTAGAAGTTAGGTCTGCTGGATAATATTTTAAATCAGCAAAGGCACTCGTGAAAATAAAGAACAAAAATAAAGCGATTGTGGTTTTCAATGTCTTCCCTTTGGTAAAAATTTCTTTAAGCCTCAGGGAAGATAGAATAGTCAATTAGGTTTGGCCAATAGATAGCATTAGTTTTATCTAATAAAATACTTACTTTTTTCTGTAAGAAAAATTAAAATTTCGAGATGTCTTGCGCTAAATTTGGATAATCGATAAATGGATTGCGGTCACCTTGAAGTTTTTCAATCGCATCATTTCTAGCCATTTCAGCATCATCAACAGGATCCTGATCATTCCATTTTCTTAAAAATGTTTGTTGCTCATTGCTCATAATCATTTTGTAGCGAACTGCAAAATAAAAAAGTGCGCGTGCAACATTTCCTCTGTGTTCAGCTGGTGGTTCAAAGAAAGTGTGTCCACCTGAAATAACTGATGCTCCCGATTTACTAGCATCACAATTTTTTAAATTTAAATTTGTTTCCACTTCAGCAAAATCAAAATTTCCGCGAGTCGAATTCGCTTTTGAGTCAGTAGGGAACAAATGATGCATGTCTGATTTTTGAAGTTCGTTATTAAAAGCGTGGCTGAATTTACTTTGAGGCCATGTGTGTTCGCAATTAATTTGAGTTTCATTAATTGGAACTTGCACTTCACGGTTACAATAAACTTCTTTTAAAAATGATCCACGACTATCTGTCGTCACATGCAATTGTGTATAAAGATATTTTCGAGCTAATCCATAGCCCACAGGTGTGTGTGATATACATTTTCCTTTTTTAGCATCACAACCAAGTAGGTCGTTACCACTCGCAAGGCGAGTATGAGCAGAACTTAAAAGAGTGAAAAGTGCATCTTTTAAATCTTGGTCTTTTAATTCATGATGAGAGATTTGATTTTGTAAATCACTTGGGTAATAAACACTATTTGCTTGCGAGAGAATTGGGAGCAGGAGAGTGAAAAGCAAAATCATTTTTTTCATGAACATTCCTTTTTTTGGCTTTCAATTTATGAAAACGATAAAGAATGGATATTAGTTTGGCTAATTTATTTTATTAGGTGAAAGTTTTTTTTTGATTAAGGAATTATTTTGGGAACTTAATGGCCCCAAATTTTTTCTAAACGTTTCTTTAAACCATCTTCTTTGCCTTCAGAAGTTGGTTCGTAGAATTTGGGAATGGGATCATTTGTGTAATTTTGTTTAATGAAATGATTTTCATAAGAATGCGGATACAAATATTTTTGTGCGTTTGGTGGAGGAAAATTTTTAAGATGATCGGGCACATTTATTGTTGCTTGTGATTTCACAAATTCCAGAGCGTGATCAATTGCTAGGTAAGCAGCATTACTTTTATAAGTAGAAGCTAAATAAGTCGTTGCTTGAGCGAGAATAATTCTCGCTTCAGGCATTCCAATTTGTGAAACAGCTGTAAGGGCCGTCATTGCAAGAGTCACCGCGGTTGGATCGGCATTGCCCACATCTTCGCTAGCAAAAATAACTAACCTTCGTGCGATAAAAACTGGATCTTCTCCACCGTCGATCATAACTGCAAGCCAATGAATCGCTGCTTGTGGATCACTCCCACGCATTGATTTAATAAATGCTGACACCACATCGTAGTGACGATTGCCGCCTTTATCAAAAGCGCGGGCATTTTCTATAATGAGAGTTTTCACATCTTCTTTAGAAGGATTAGAAAGTTTACTAGCAGCTTCAAGCGAATTGAGCGCAACGCGAGCATCTCCACCAGCAAAGTCTGCAATTACTTTTAAAAGCTCATCAGCTAAATCAATTTTAAATTTAGGTTTAGTCTGCAAAAGAATTTTATAAATATCTTCTGAGCTTAATTCTTTTAACTGCACGATATGGGTTCGTGACAAAAGCGCTTTGTTAACCGATACGCGGGGATTCTCAGTGGTGGCCCCAATTAATGTAAAAGCGCCTTCTTCTATATACGGAAGCAAGGCATCTTGTTGGGCCTTATTGAAGCGGTGAATTTCATCGATAAAAATAATAGCTTCAAGACTTTGGCGCTCGCGCATCTCTTGGGCCCCAGCGATGAGCTTCTTTAAATCGGCCACTCCGCCTAGGACAGCATTAAAAGTATAGAATTCTTTCCCAGATCGCTTGGCCAGGAGGCGTGCGAGTGTTGTTTTTCCCGTGCCAGATGGTCCGAAGAGGATAATGCTTGGGAAATTTTTTTCTTTTAAATAGGGATAACTTTTAAAAATTTGAGTATGACCGATAAACTCCTCGAACACCTCTGGACGAGACAGATGGGCCAATGGAGGCAATATTTTCCCCTTGGAAGCATTACCTTCCTCATTTAGAGTTGTGTCAAAGAGTCCTTTTTGCGTTTTTTGCATATTTTAGCGTATTTCTTGGTTGACTGAAAATCGGGCTTATCTTACAGTGGTAAAACTTTTTTCACTAGTTTTTTCCTACAATATTCTTGTAGCTCTCTAATGTTAATAAAGAGGAGGTGACTTAAAATGGCTCAAGATCCACAATCAGCAATTACCGTTATGATCGATGAAAGATCTGGCGTAGAACGTTCTTTGAAGAAATTCAAAAGAATGTGTGAATCTTTCGGCGTAGTACGCGAGTACAGAAAACGTCAAGAGTACAAAAAACCTTCTGTTAAACACAAAGAAAAAGTTGAAGCAGCAGAAAAAAGAAGAAAGAAGACAGCAATGAAATTTACAAGAGTTTCAAAGTATTAGTTTTTATCTTCGCTTTTTATACAATTAAGAAAGCAATTAAAGGCCCGAAGAATTTCGGGCCTTTTTATTTTTAGAGTAAGTCGATTTTTTTTGCAAGGCTGAAGTCTTTTTCACCAACTCCATCTTCGTCGTGAGTTGTTAAATAAACAATGCATTTACCAAAGCTCACCATTAAGTCAGGATGATGATTTTCTTTATTAGCAAGCCAAGCTAGAGCGTTAACAAACGAAATAGTTTTTAAATACGATTTAAAGCTGAATTCTTTTTCGAGAGATTTTTTCTCTTCATTATAAGACCAGTTGCAGATTTTTTTTAATTCATTCTCAATTTCACTTTTATTCATAGTTTTTACCTTTCTTTTTCTTCCGTTCAAATTTGGCGGGAAAATCAGCCAGCGACATTGAAAGTTGGGCCAGCTCTACAGGTTTAATGTCTATGAGCTTAAAGAGGTCTTCAAAACTTTCTATGAAAAAATAAACTGGTTGCAAAATGTCTATGCGAAAAGGAGTTCTTAGTGCCGTGAGTGGATCTAGCGGCAGACGCTCTGGAATTGAGCTTTCTACAGAATATATAATTTCAGATTTTGAAGATAAAATCCCTCCCCCATAAGCTTTATATTGATTGTCTTCTTTAATTAAACCAAATTCAATCGTAAACCAGAATAATCGAAACATGCGCATCTGAGTTTTTTTATCTGCTAAAAGAGCAAGTTTTCCATATTGATGCATAAACTCTGCATAGGGAGCATTTGTTAAAAGTGGGCAATGGCCAAAGAGTTCATGAAAAACATCTGGTTCTTCGATATAGTCAATTTCCTCTGGAATTCGAATAAAATTTGCAGCTGGAAATTTTTTCTTTGATAATAATGTAAAAAACTCATCTGGTTGAATTAAGGCCGCTACTGGAGCAACTCCCCATCCTGTATGTTGATTCAAAATTTCAGTGATCTCTCCATCCTGAGGAATTCGATCAGAAAAATTTAAAAGCTCTACACCTTTTATAAATTCTCTTGAAGCACGTTCTTGTATTAATCCTTTTTGACGATGCAAAAGGTAGGACCACGTTTGATTTTCTTCTTTTGTATAATGGGCAATACCAAATTCATCGAGCGCAATAGACTGGTAGACGTGTCTTTTTTTCAAGCAAATTCACTTTTATAAATTGGGACGCGATAGAAAAACATTGCATAGAGCGCTGGATATAAGAGCAAATCGAGCGCAACGTTTCCGCTGGTGTACTCAATATCATCAACGATGTAAGAGGCCAGCTCATTTATTTTTTGTACGCGATGAATGTGAGTCCATTTTTTTAGTGGAGGAGGAAGAACTACTCCAACATCAACAAAGTAAATTTCGTAATCGCCCTGAAAGTCACCAGTAATATGACTGACCCAACGCTGTTTTTTTCCAAAGGTAACCATGTTCAAATGAACTTCGTCACCTTTTTTACAGCCATCAAAACGCTCTACTTCAAGTTTAACAAAGGGAGGCTTTAGAGCACGAAAGAGCTCTATATTAAACTTAGAAAAAACAAGTTGAAAGTTTTTTTCAATACGGGTCTTAATAATGATTTTCATAAATGGTAATTTTTTAAGCAGCAGCTTTTTTTAGCGAGTACTTAATCCTCTGGTTATTATACAGCGAGCTAAACGGACTTAACCAGCAATTTTCGCTTAGACGAAAGGTAACTTTATGTTGATTGATTTTTGGTTCAGTCTTGATGAATGTTTTTGGAAACAATGCTAACGGAGCTTTCTCTAGAATAAATTCAACTTTTTTATCACTAGATAGTTTTCCGGAATACAAAGCGGCTAAGCAAACATAAGCACCATAATGATTGGCCTCAATAACGATATTAGTCTTTTTTGATTGATTGATTTCAGCAATTAATTTTTTTGCATCAAGATTGAGTGAAAAAGGAGAAAGATGGCGGTAGTAGTTTAAAATTTTGCGGTGAGTGCGAGAAAGATTTTTTTTCTCTTCAGCGGTTAAATTTAAGTTATCAAAGCTAGACATCATTGTATCTGTGATGTTTTCTTCAAAACCTTCTCTAAAAGATGGAGTTTCATATTCAAGGAATGCATTTTTACGAGACGTCTTAGCACCAACAAAGAGAATAGTGCCTTTAAAACTAATGGACTTACTCATAAAAAATTTCCTGGTAGGGTTTCTTACATAATAAACCCTATCGGCAATAATCTTCAAATTATGAGTAATTTACTAAATTTTTTCGTAAAAATAGTGGGTTAAGATGTTGATAGTATTTGTTTAAGTGCCCATTATTAGGGGACATTAAATTTTTTTAATCTAAGTTAAATGTCGTTTTAATGTCCGTGGACGATAGTATGGGTAGGAAATAATTTAGGGTTTGAAGAAACTCAACACACACCTGGGAGAATTTATGAAATTTCTACTTGCACTAGCTCTTTTAACATCAGTTGCATTTGCTGAAGAAGCTAAAAAAGAAGATCACAAAATGGAAGCTAAAAAAGAAGAAAAAGCAATGGTAGCTCCAGAGAAAAAAGAAGACAAGAAAGCAGCTTACAAAGCAGCTAAAGAAACTTGTTTAAAAGAAAACAAAGATCTTAAAGGTAAAGACCTTAAAGAATGCATCGTTTCTAAAAACAAATAATTAATTACTTACTTTGATAAAAAGCAAAATAATTTGCTTTAATTAACACGACGGAGAATCACATGAAAAACGCAATCGTAATCGCTCTAGCACTAGTATCAGTAGCTTCATTCGCAGGAACTAAAGCTTCTAAAGAAACTGTAAAAGCTTGTAAAGCAGAAGTTAAAGGAATGAAAGGCGCTGAAAAGAAAGAAGCTTACAAAGCTTGTTTAGCTAAAGCTGCTCCAGCTGCAGAAGCAAAAACTGAAGCTCCAGCTGCTGCTCCAGCTCCAGCTGCAAAATAATTATTACCTTTTAGTAATATATTAAAAAGAAAGGGGGGATTCGAAGAATCCCCCTTTTTTTTGTGCAATTTCCTTTCTATACTTCAGCCTATGAGAATCTTAGTCGTCGAAGATCAGCCAAAAATGGCAAGTTTCATAAAAAAAGGCCTCATTGCTCAAGGCTACTTAATAGATGTTTCTGAAACGGGAACAGGTGCCGAAAGCCTCGTAGCAGAAAATGCTTATGACTTAATAGTTCTCGATGTAAATCTCCCAGATCAAAACGGAATGGATACGGCTCGACATATAAGAAACGATGGTTTTAAAGGGCCCATTCTTATGCTCACGGCACTTAGTTCCACTAAAGATAAAATTCATGGTCTCGACGCTGGGGCCGATGATTACTTAACCAAGCCTTTTGATTTTGATGAACTTCTTGCGCGCATTCGTGCTTTGTTGAGACGAAATACCGGGGGAGAGACATCTAAGCTTCGTTTTGCTGATATTGAATTAGATTTAGTTTTAAGAAAAGTTGTTCGCGCCAACGTAGAGGTGAATTTAACTACAAGAGAATTTTCTTTATTAGAATATTTTCTTCGCCACCCTAACCGTCCTTTGACTAGAGTCGAAATTAGCGAACATGTTTGGGATGTTAATTTTGATACAAATACCAATGTCATTGATGTTTACATTAATATGTTGAGAAAAAAAATAGATTCACCTTTTCCCACAAAACTTATCCATACCATGATTGGTTTTGGATACATCTTAAAAGAAAGTTAGTTTTAACAAATGAAACTACTACAAAAAATCAGTCTAAAATTAAAACTTACTTTACTCTTTGGGTTAATTTTTACCGGAATGCTTGTTGGGTTTAGTTATATTTTATATCAGGAATTCTCCAAGCTTCAATCAGAAGAATTTGATACCACTCTTTATAATTATGCTATTGACGTAGCGGAGTCTCTCGATATCGATAAATACGGTGAAGTTGAATTTGATCCAGGGATCATAAAAGTTAATGAAAAGATTTTACCCTTTGCTCTGGGGACAAGTTATATTTCTGTTTTAGATATCAATGGCAAAGTTATCGCTAAATCAAGCAACTCAACTTTTGCTCACATCATGCCTATTACAGAATATAAACTCGGTCGCGTTTTAAAAAAAGGGGCAAGTTACGATATATTAAAGTTTAAAGGTATTCCTCATAGAGTTATCCATTATCTATTGCCCGTTTTAAAAATTGATTCGCCATTAATTTTGCAAATTTCAGTTCCTATGACTTCGTTCGAAAATACTAAAAGAAATCTTGTACAATTTTTTCTAACGAGTGTTCCGATAATGATGTTTCTTTCAGCTATAATCGGATATTTTTTCGTTGGTAGAGCATTATTACCAATGTTGGAAATCATAAATAAAACTAAAAAAATAGAAGTTTCCAATCTTGAAGATAGAGTTCCATTTCCACACGCTAAAGACGAAATTTGGCAGTTAGCAGATACCATCAACCATCTATTATCGCGCCTACAAGGAACGTTTGCTTCTCAAGAGCGATTTATTCAAGATGCTTCTCATCAGCTTAAAACTCCTTTAGCTATTATCAAAGGAGAGTTGGAGTTATTTCGATCAGAAAAAAGAACTGAAAAGGAAATGGGACAATTTTTCGAAAGTATGTCTCAGGAAATAAATTTTTTAGTTAAATTAACAAATGATCTTCTTATCTTAGCGCGAGTTGATAGTGGAGCGGATTCACTTTTATTTACAAGAAATCGTTTAGATGAAATTGTTTTGACACAAACATCTAGGCTTTCAAAGCTTGCTTCACAAAAAAAGATATCATTACAATTAAATTTTGATTCTTTTGAAAACGTAAGTGAAGATGTTTTATCAATTTCCTGTGATCCGGATCTTCTTGGAGTGCTCTTTTATAATTTAATTGAAAATGCGATTAAATATTCACCTTATGAATCAACGATTCGTATTTCAGGAATTAATGAGGATGACTCACTTTTAGTTATCGTTTCTGATGAAGGCGCGGGAATTGAAGAAGATAAAATAGGAAAAATTTTCGATAGGTTTTTTAGAATAGAAGGAAGTTCTAAACAGGTAATGGGCAGTGGACTAGGCCTTGCTATCTGTAAAATTGTTGCTGATACGATAGACGCCAAACTTTGGGCCCAGAATAATCAAGACAAAGGAACATCTTTTTATTTTAAAATTAAAAAGGAGAAGATTTCATGAGCAATTTTCTAAGATCGAAACTTTTTATTGGACTAGTATTTTTTTGTCTTGGTTTTTTAGCGAATCAAATATTAGCGAACCTTCAAGTTAGGCATTCGGAAATCACTGCGACAAATCCCCGCGATCGTTTTGCCGTAAACCCAGATGATTTTGATCACGATAAAATGTTAGATGCTATGAATAGGCTTCAACAAGATATGATGAAAGAGGCAGGTCCTGTGATTGCAGGAGTTAATAGACGCGAAGATGATAAATACGTCTATTATGAAATTCCACTGAATGCTCGTGAATTAAATCGAGAATTAAAAGTCAGTGTGAAAGATGGAATGGTTAGTATTTCTGAAAACACAAAAAATGCTCAAAGTGAAAGAGAGTTTTCAATCGAGCCAGGCCTTAATGAAGCCCAAGCAGAAGTTCTTACTCTAAAAGATAAAATTAGTATTAAAATTCCTAAAATTAAGAAAATTTAACGACACAATAATTCTTTTTTCCTTTCCTAAAGACCATACATGTTTCGCTGGCAAGATGAGTTTCATTTAACACTACGGCCATGTCAGGAATGTTGCAGTTATTGAGATAAACACCTTTTTGTTCTACTGATCTTTTAGCTTCTCCTTTACTTCCAAAGAGGGGAGTAAGAGCGAGTAGATCAAGTAAAGGAATTCCTGCAATGAGTACATCACGTTTCATTTCTACGGAAGGAACATCACTGAAAATAGCATTTAAGTCTCTGTCTTTTAAGTTTTCAATTTTCTCGCCAAAGAAAATTTTTGTCGCTTTAAGAGCTGAATCAAGGCCTGCTTGTCCGTGGACGAGTTTTACAACTTCAGCAGCCAAAATCTTTTGCGCCTGTCTTAAATGTGGTTCTGTTTTAGTTTTTTCTTCAAGTTCATTAATTTCGCTTAAATTTAAAAAAGTAAAATATTTTAAATATTTTACAACTGAAGAGTCTTCCGAGTTTAATAGGTATTGGTACATTTGGTAAGGTGAGGTCATTTCAGGATCTAAATAGATAGTTGTTCCTCCTTCAGATTTTCCAAATTTATTTCCGTTAGCATCTGTGACTAATGGAATGACAATTCCGTAGACTTGTTTACCATCCATCTTACGAGCAAGATCAATTCCTGCCGTGATATTTCCCCATTGGTCTCCACCACCTAATTGCAAGATTACATCGTGTTCATTTGCAAGAAATCTAAAATCGTAGGCTTGAAGCATTTGGTAAGTAAATTCAGTAAAACTGATTCCTACTTCAGAATTGATTCTATTTTTAACTGACTCTTTAGCCAGCATTTCTGTTACGCGAAAACGTTTTCCAACATCACGAAGAAATTCGATGAATGAAAATTTTCCCATCCAATCGTAATTATTTACCATCACAGCACTACTTTGACCGCAGTTAAAATCTAGAATTTTTTGAAATTGTTTTTTGAAAGCTTCAATATTTGTATGAATAATATCTTCGGTAAGCAAAACTCGCTCTGTACTTTTGCCAGAAGGATCCCCAATCATGCCAGTAGCACCCCCAAGAACAATGTAGGGAGTATGTCCGGCCATTTGAAATCGCTTCATTGTGATAATGCAGAAGAGATTTCCAATCTGCATAGATTTTGCAGTTGGGTCATAACCTATATAGAAGGAGATTTTTTTATTATTTAAAAGATCTGGTAAGTCTTCGCTTGAAGTAGCTTCAATAAGACCACGAGCAACAAGTTCTTGGTAAAAATTCATTTAGGGGCCCTTTGGATTATGAGAACTTTGATAGATAAGATTATGACAGAAAAGTCAGCTATTGAATAGTTAGAATTAAGCACTGGAGGGGGGGACCCTCCAACTATATGCTTGAATTATTTGTTGATGAAATTTTGAAGATCAAAAATCAATTGGTCTAAACGCTGGGAGTAATTTAGAAGCGTTCTACTGTCTGCCATAATTTCTTTTCGCTCAAGTGACTCTCGGTCTTCTTTGATAACTTGAAAGCGCGCAATGAAGCCACTATAGGCAAACTCTGCGTCCTCTTTATCAAATTCATGGGAAAATCGCTCGTTAGAGTACGAGCCAACTTCGTTAATTAAACGAATGGCCATAGCTTGCTTCTCATCAACACTCTTACTTAGGTTTAAAAGTTGATTTCCAACCTCTTTTGCTTTTTGAGAAGATACTTCTTTTTCATCCGGAAGATTTGCAGGTGAATTGGCCAAAAGTTGGGAGGTTGAGCTTAGACAAAAGCACCAAATAAAGATCAAAAGTGATTTAACAAATAACTTCATAAGTGCTCCTTAAAGTTTTCGACCATAAACCTGACAAGCGTAAAAGCACTATACAGTCTAAGTCTCTTGAAATGCATTTTCTTAATAGGTATCACTAGTCAATCTGCACTTTCGAGGCCAAAATTTATTAATGAAGACAATAGTATTTTATGATGGTGTTTGTGGTCTTTGCCAACGATCAATTGCCTATCTAGCGAAGGCAGATAAAAAAAGAAAACTTCTTTTTGCTCCCCTTAATGGTAAAACTTATAAAAGCGTATATGGTGAAATTCCTTCTCCGTTAACTTCCTTGAAAGTTTATTCCAATGAACAAACTTTTGAAAAAAGCTCTGCTGTCTTATACCTCTGTCGTCTCCTTGGTGGATGGCATATATTTTTTCTTCTCTTTTACTTAATCCCTCGTTTCGTTCGAGATTTTTGTTATGATCAAATAGCAACACATAGAAAAAAAATAATGTGCATTCTTATACCCAATTTGAAATCTGATGAGCGTTTTTTACTTTAATATTTTTCTATAAAAGCACCCGCTGGCACATGTTGAGGCGTGTCTGATTTTAATTCGTAATAATTATCTTTTAATAATGAAGAAACAGTCGCCGTTCCAACTATTCTTCTCCTTTGTGCCATAGGTAACATCCGGCTAGGTCTATTTTTTTGACCTCTGTTGAAATCGTATTCAACAATTCGAACGCGATCTCCAACTCGTAAATCTTTACCTTTATATTGAGCGTGAAATGTTTGAGTATCTATAGTGCTGACAATCTCTCCCGAAGCTGGAACTAAGGAACGTGCTTGAAGAGGTAAGCTAATTGAAATTAATAAACATGATAAAATGAGATTTTTTTTATTCACAATTGCCTCCTAGCAAAAAATATTGACACCCATTCGGGGTATGTTTTAAATTACCCCGGTGGGGTATGAGGAACAAGGAAGGCTGCGTGAGCAAATTAATTAAAAAAGCAAAAAGTAATATGACTTATAATCATGAGTATCCTGATCATAAAAAGGAATTAATCAAGTTAAAGCGAGCCAGAGGCCAAATTGAAGGAATCTTGGGAATGATTGAAGATAATAGATATTGTCCAGATATTCTTATTCAAATAAGAGCTGCTAAGTCGGCCTTGCAATCAGTTGAGCATTCTATTTTAAAAACCCATCTCGAACATTGTGCTCATGATGCGATTCATTCTAAAGATAAAAAAGATATAAATTCAAAAATTCACGAGCTGGTAGAAATAATCGGCAGACATATTTAACAGGAGTTCATATGGCCTTAGATAAAAAATTAACATTAAAAGTAAATGGTATGCATTGTGGTGGATGCGCCAACAAGATAAAAAAAAGTATCGATGAGTTAGGAATAGAGCAAACGACAGATGTCGATGTCTCTGGCGGGGAAGTGGTCGTAAAGTTTGACAGTGCACAAGCTGGAGTTAGCGATATTAAATCTAAAATTACAGCAGTTGGTTTTCAAGTAGAAGGTATTTCGCTTGAATAAAATTTTTAAAATTGAAGGAATGACCTGTGCTAGTTGTGCTCAAATAATAGAGGGTAATGTAAAAAATCTGCCTGGTGTGGAAAATATTCAAGTCAATTTTGCCACAGAAAAAGCAGAACTTTCATTCCACGAAAATTTTGATAAAAATTCTTTTGACGAACTTCTTAATCGTTTAGGTTATCGTGCGGTATCACCTGATGAGATAAAATTAAATGGATTTGAAAAACATTTTTTTAATAAAATATTTTATCACTCATTGATTTCAGTTTTAATTGGGGGAGTGTCAATGGCACTTTCAATGGGACCGCTAAGTTCTATTTTCTCTCACGCCACTAACAACTGGATTCAGTTTATTTTATCAACCGGGGTTTTGCTAATATTTGGAAAACCATACTTAATGGCGATCATCACTTTAATAAAAACTGCTCACTCCAACATGAATACCCTTATCGGTTTAGGTGTTGGAGCCTCTTATTTATACAGCGTCTTTTTAATGTTTGATTCGAGCCATGGTCATGTTTATTTTGAGACTATTCCTTTTATCATCGGCTTTACGTTATTTGGACATTTTTTAGATGAGAAAGCTAAAACCAAAGCGCGAGCGAGTCTTAGTTCGCTCTATAAAATGCAGATTAAATTTGCTTTAAAAATCGTCGACGGCGCTGAAGTGAATACGCCCGTTATTGAGTTGCGTGCCGGAGATATTATCCGCTTAAAGCCGGGAGATAAAATTCCATTGGATGGAGAAATCATTCAAGGTTCAACTCATACTGATGAATCTATGATTACGGGAGAGTCAATTCCTCTGGCTAAAAATAAAGGCGATAAAGCATTCGCAGGAAGTTTAAATTTAGAAGGAAGTGTTCTTTTGTTAGTTCAAGAGGAATTGCATCAAACTTATATTGCCAATATTGTAAGTTTTGTGGAGAAAGCTCAGCTAAAGAAGGCACCCATTCAAAAGTATGCCGATAAAATCGTGAGTTTCTTTGTTCCGGCAATTATTGCAATTGCTCTACTTACATTTTCCATATGGTGGTTTTTAAATTCTGAACAAAAAAGTTATATGGCGTTCTCACATATGATTGCTGTTCTCCTGATCGCTTGTCCTTGCGCTCTTGGGTTAGCGGTTCCTATGGCGGTTATGTTGGGAACAACGGAAGCCTCTAAATCAGGACTGTTGATTAGTGGGGGAGATGTTATTGAAAAAGCTAATTCAGTTAATGCGATTATTTTTGATAAGACTGGAACCTTAACAACAGGCCTTCCTGTCGTGAGTTCAGTCATTACTGAAAATTCAGATGCTGATTTTTTAAAAATAGTTGGAAGTGTTGTTGCTTATTCGAATCACCCCCTTTCGGGAGCAATTAGTAAATATATTGCAAAAAAAAATATTAAATTGGTAGATCCCGATACGTTTAAAAATATTCCAGGAATGGGAATGGAGAGTACTGTATTTGGAAAAAAACTTTTAATTGGGAAAAAAGAATTATTAATCGAAAATGGAATTCAAGTTGAAGAAACAAAGTTAATTGGCAGTTATGTTTATATCGCTATTGATCAAAAATTTAGTGGCGTTTTTGTTATCAATGATCCGATTAAAAAAATGGCTAAAGAAACGATTGCTCAATTATTAGAGAAGGGACATGAAATTTGGATGCTGACTGGCGATAACTTTTTAGTGGCCGATAAGATAGCGAGTGAATTGGGTATTAAAAATTTCAAGGCAAATGTGTTGCCGGTAGATAAGGCAAATTTTATAATGGATTTAAAAAAATCTGGAAAAGTTGTGGCCATGGTAGGAGATGGAATAAACGATGCACCGGCCCTAACAAGTGCTGATCTTGGGATTGCTATGTCCAGTGGATCTGATGTGGCCATAGAAGCTGCTGACGTCAGTATACTAGAAGGAAGAATTGAAAGTGTTGGCGAATTTTTTTCAATTTCCCATCAAACTATGCGAGTCATTAAAGAAAATCTTTTTTTATCTTTCATTTACAATTTTCTCTGTATTCCATTGGCGGCTGGAGTTTTTACTCCTTGGTTGAACATCTCTCTCACGCCAATGTGGGCAAGTCTGGCCATGGGTTTATCGAGTCTATCTGTGGTTTTAAGTTCACTTCGACTTAAAAAATCATTATAATAGCGTATGCCAACAGATCACTTACAATACCAAGCCACTTTAATGAAAGCCAATCGCGAAAGAAAGTGGGCGGCGATTCTCTCCCTAGCTCTTGGGGCAGTACTTCTTATTTTTAAATTTTATGCCTACCATATTACTAATTCTCAATCGATTTTTTCTGATGCCCTTGAAAGTATCGTTAATGTTGTTGCTGGCTTAATTACCGTTATAGTTATTGTTATTGCTGCTAAACCTGCCGATAAAGATCACCCGTATGGTCATGGGAAAATAGAAAGTATTGCTTCTACTTTTGAAGGTGGTGCAATTTTACTTGCAGGTATTTTGATAATTATCCAGGCTGTTCAAGTTTTTGCTCATGGAGTAGAAATAAAAGAATTAGATTCTGGATTAATCATTGTTCTCGGAGCAGGGATAATTAATGGGATCCTTGGTTTCTTTTTATTTAACCGCGGAAAAAAACTTTATTCAGAAGCATTAAAATCAAGTGGGATTCACTTGATGACAGACACACTTACAAGTATTGGCGTTGTGGCCGGTTTACTCTTAGTAAAATACACTGGATTAAGCTGGATCGATCCTGTCATTGCTGCAATCTTTGGTGCAATGCTGGCGTTTGCTGGTGGAAAAATTCTTATTCGTTCTGGATATATTTTAGTTGATGCTCACGACGTCGACACAATCAAACTCATTGCAAAACTTTTTGAAAAACATTACCGTCCCGGAGTTATTCAAATTCACTTCACTCGTGTTATTAGAAGTGGAAGCTACCATCATATTGATTGCCATATGGTCATTCCAGAATTTTGGACAGTCGTAGAAGCCCACGATTTTAGTGAGCGATTTGAAAAAAGTATTATTCAAGATTATCCAGTTGATGGAGAGTTTCACATTCACCATGATCCATGCCGTAGAGCTTTTTGTGAGTCGTGTGAACTATTAAATTGTCCTATCAGGCAAGCTGAGTTTAAAAAGAGAGAAGTACTCACGTTTGATGAGATCACTGCTCCAATGGATTACAAACAATAAATTATTTTTTTTGAGCTTTTATATTAATAGCAGCTTCATACTGCTTCAAGATATCAGAATCAATTTCAGTAGCTGGAATAGACTTGATCGACTTCATAGAATTTTTCATTTCATCGCAAGCGTGAATTCCACCGTCCCCGTTGATAGGCTTATTGCGTCCGGCTTCTTTCATCCAAGTAATCTCTTTGCTACAAAATTTACAGCGGGCCATATTGATCCTTTTTTCTATACAAAATTCTGCTTCTTAGGGCAAAATAGGTCTGTCGATTATAACAAGGGATTACCATGCTAGATATTAAATTCATCAGAGAAAATTCTGACATTGTTAAAAAAGCCTGCCAGGTTAAAAATATTACTCTCGATATTGATTCACTTTTGGCCATTGATAAAGAATTGTCGACTTTGAAGACTGAAGAACAAAACCTTTTAACTCAGAAGAACGCAATAACCGCGAAGATTCCTAAGGCATCTGCACAAGAGAGACCAACTCTTATTGCTGAGTCAAAAGGATTGGATGAAGCAGCAAAAAACCTTAAACCTCGCACAGATGAGCTAGACGAAAAGCTAAAATCGATTATGTATCTCGTTCCTCAAATACCTTCTCCGAAGGCACCATTAGGTAAAGACGATAGTGATAACATAGAAATCAAAAAATTTGGAACTCTTCCTAAATTTGATTTCACACCTCTTGATCACGTTCAACTTTTAGAAAAACAAAATTGGGCCGACTTTGAACGAATCGCAAAAGTGTCAGGTTCTCGTTCATATTCACTTCGAAATGAAATGGTTTTAGTTGAAATGGCGATGCACAGAATGGCCATGGATAAATTAATGGCAAAAGGTTTTAATCTTGTTTCAGTGCCGGCCTTTGCTCGTGAAGAGGCCCTTTATGGTACGGGACATTTTCCAAATGGAAGAGATCAAGCTTACTATGTTCCAGAACATAATCTTTACTTAGCAGGAACTGCTGAAGTTCAAATCAATTCACTTCACGCTGGAGAGATTTTAAAAGAAAGTGATTTGCCCATTTTATACGCTGGATACTCACCATGCTTTAGAAGTGAGGCGGGATCTTACGGACGAGATGTTCGAGGCCTTATTCGCGTTCACCAATTTATGAAAGTAGAACAATTTGTCATCTGTAAAAATGATGCTGGTGAATCTGAAAAATGGCATCAAAAATTACTTGAGACCTCTGAAGAAATCGTTCAAGACTTAGAACTTCCCTATAGAATAGTAGAGTGCTGTACTGGGGACATGGGGACAGGAAAAGTTCGTATGTACGATGTTGAAGCATGGGTTCCCTCAGAACAAAAATACAGGGAAACTCACTCGTGTTCGTCATTACATGATTGGCAAGCAAGAAGAACTCAAACTCGCTATAGAGATGGTGATAACAAAGTTCAATACGTTCACACTCTAAATAATACAGCAATAGCGACACCAAGAATTCTAGTTCCTTTTTTAGAAAATCATCAATTGGCAGATGGAAGAATTAAAATTCCTAAAAAACTTCAGCCTTACCTTGATGGAAAAACGGTGATTGGTAAGGCTTAAGCTTTAAATTTTTTTATGGACGTTGACTAATAGCTCTGCTGATTTCTGAGTAATTAGAATTCACACAGCTAATAAAAGAGAAGTCTAAATTCTTTTGATCAAAATTATAACAATTTTGAAGATAGATATTGTTGTCTAAAATGCGTGCAGCTTCTCTAAAGCCAGAATTCACACAGCTTGTGAATGAAAAGCTGACTTCATCACCATAGTTCGCGCAATAGGAAAAGTAGCCACCAATTTCACGACCCACACTTGAAAAATTATTATTCACACAACTTTGAAAAGAGAAATTAACTCCGGCTCCGTAGTTTGAGCAATAACTAAGATAAATATTGGCTTTGTCGTCACGATTGTCTTCGGCCAAAGCACTAAAAGAAACTAAAGCCATGAGTAGAGCGAATAGAGTGATTGTGAATTTCATAACGCCTCCGTTTTGTAGGTTATTCCTAAAAGTCTTTTTGATTTATCATTACTAATTTTAGTTGGAAGATATGTTTCTTGTTTTGAGACGCTGGTAAATTGAGGAGGAGCAAGATTTAATTTTTTGGCAAGTTCAGTGTAATAATCTTTTTTTAAAATTCTCAAATCATTTACTAAATTAAAATCTTCACCGAAAAGATTTAATTCTACTATTTTTGAGATAGCTTCTACGCAGTCATCTCGATGCACTAGATGTAAAAATTCGTCTCCAGTTGAAATACCAGTTCTTCCTGCGAGGAAATAAACTGGATGGCGAGTACCAGCAAAGAGTCCACCAGGTCTTACGATAGAAATATGTTTAAATCTTTTTTTCAAATAAGATTCTGACTCTCGTAGAACTTGTGCGTTCGGAGAATTGGGATCGAACGAAGAATTTTCATCAACGATGCCCTGGAGTTTTCCGTAGACAGCCGTTGAACTAATAAAAATTATTTTTGTATTACTATCAATAAAGTTAAAAAAAGTTTCAACTTCATTTAACCCCATTGGGGGAATGGTGTAGATTAATACAGGTGAAGAAGTGAGCAGTTCAGATGGTTGTTCTTGGGTGACATCAAATGAGAAGATGTTATTTCCATCAACGATATTTTCATTAGATTTAGTTGTCCCAATTACTTTGTGACCTAATGCGCTTAATTTTTCACAAAGAGGTCCACCAAGCCAACCAATACCAATTAATGTAATTTGCTCTTTCTTCATATGATCGTATAATAAACCAACTTTACTCTCATTGACGACACTTATAGAAAGGATCCACCATGAAAAAAATGTTTATTTTGCTTCTATCTCTTATAGCTTTTAATTCTTACGCTTTTAGTGACCCAAAAGTAGGTGGAGTAATTACTCTTGCCCGTGGGATGGAAAAAAATCTAACGACTAATGGCGTGCTCTATGTCATTGCTAAGAAAGCAGGTCCAGACTCAGGGCTAAATGACCATACACCTCCGTTGGCAGTTGTACGCATTGAAAACCCGAAATTTCCTCAGGCCTTTGTTATCACACCAAAAAATGTCATGGTTCCAGGAACCCCTTTTGAAGGTCCAGTACATGTGATTGCTCGCTATTCACCAAATGGAGATGCAATTAGTAAGTCGGGAGCGATTGAAGGAATAGATCCTAAATTTCCCTCGAGTGAATTGGGAAATAAAAATATGGCGATTGTTTTAAAAAATCTTTTAAAATAAATGAATCTTTCTCTTTTTCCAAAAAATGAAGAATGGGGAACAGGAGATGAAGCCTTAGATGGTAGGCTTTCTGCGGCACTTAAAAAAGCAGCAGAAAATTTATCTCTCAAAACTATTTCTGATTTTTATATCTTTGGCGTGAGTTTAAAACCTAGGGCCTATAATCCAGCTCTCTCAGTAACGATTGAGTTAGTGACAAAGGCCCTGTTGTACAATTTTGATCCCTTTTCAGCGAATGATTTACTTTTAAAAAAACTAAAAGGACATTATGAACATAAAATAAAAAAACGTTTTCACTTAAGAGACGTTGAACTTATTACTAACGAACTGAAAAAAAATCATAAGTATAGATATCAAAATCAAATTGATTTCTCTTTTACTCCTCAAGTTGAAGTTGAACGAAATCCTTTTATCCAGTATGAGTTAATCAAATCTCCATTTGATATGACGGCTAAAATAATCTTCAAAGAGTTTAAATTTTTTTTAAATGGTGAGAATACAAAAGAAAATTATCATGATGATCTTTTTGTAGAATTAAAATTAGGCGAGAGTATTCTTCTTATCGAAAATTTTGCGGAAATTTGGTACGATAATGATCAAATCTTTTCATTGAATCTAATCTCATAGTAAAAAGCCCAGGAGGCGACCATGAATATTAAAAACATTTTAGATCAATTAGATCTAAAAAAGTTTCCTTGTCATTTTCTCGATGTGCGAATTGAGCGAACTCAATCAAGTCATTTTATGTTTCAAAATGGCGAGCTTACAGGGACAGGAGAGAAGCCAGTTTTAGGTGCATTCATAAGGCTTTATCAAAATAGCCTTTGGTATTATTCGTCTACGACGGCCGTCACAGAGTTGGAAAAAGAAATTACCAAATTAATTTCAGAAACGTCTCACATACCTAAGCCTAATACATATACACTTCCACCAAACAATGGTGTTCATCACTTAATCAATAAAAGTGAGAATGATTTTTCAAAAATTCCGTTGGATCAAAAAGTAAAATTAGGCGAGCACTACCTACCACTTTTAAAAAAAATAATTAATGTCAAAGATTCTCGCATCGCTTATACCGATGTTTATAAAGAAAAATTTTATAAATCATCAGTAGGAACTGAATTTTCTTATGATTTCAATCAAGCAGGATTCAGATTTGGTTGTACATTAAAAAGTGGTGAAGAACTCTTTAGTGATGGCTTTAAAAAGTACGTTTCAAAATTCTCTGATCTAAGCAATATGGAATCTGAAATATTGGCATATTTTGAAGAAGCGCAGAAGTTTTTAACGGCAAAAAATGTTGAACCTGGTAAGTATAAAGTCGTTCTCTCTCCAGAAATTACCGGAGTCTTCACTCATGAATCTTTTGGTCATAAGTCTGAAGCAGATTTTATGATGGGGGATCCTGAGGCCACAAAAGAATGGAAGCTTGGAAGTATGATTGGATCCAGCTGTCTTTCTATCGTCGACTATGGAAACCATGACAACACTTCCGGTTGGTGTCCGATAGACGACGAAGGAACTCTGGCTCAAAAAAATTATCTTATTAAAGATGGCGTGCTAACAGGACGCTTACATTCAACTCACACCGCAAATGTTTTAGAAGAAAAATCTACAGGAAATGCTCGCGCGCTTAATTTTGAATATGAACCTATCGTGCGTATGACTTCAACTTATATTGAAGGTGGAAAAACACCTTTTAATGAACTATTAAAGCGTGCTGAAGGTGGATTGTATTTTTATAATTTTAAGCACGGCTCAGGAGGAAGTACTTTTACAATTGCTCCGGTTCGAGCCTACAGAATTAAAGATGGAAAATTGGCCGAACCCGTTCGCGTCTCAGTTATGTCAGGAACAGTTTTTGAAACATTAAAAAAAATTGAAGCCTGTGGCGATGATTTTCACTTGGAGAGTTCAGCTTTTGGGGGATGTGGAAAAATGGAGCAAGCTCCACTTCCAGTTGCTGATGGTGGTCCTTCAATTCTTGTAAACGAAATGCAAATTAGCTAAGAGGGGATTTTATGAAACACGATATTTTAACAACTAATGAAGAGTCACTTTCGATTGAAGTTATCGCTGGAAAAATAAACTCCAGTCGATTTAAAAATATTACAAAAAAGGGTGCTCGGATTTTTGACAATGGAAAAATATATTCGAATTCTTTTGTAGGTGAAATTGCTGACCTTGAATTATTAAAAAAAGGAACTGAAGCAAAAGAAAAAGTTGGAGTAGGGATTCCATTTGATTACTCAATACCTTTAAATCCTCAACTGAAAATTGAAGATACAGAAAGTATGAAAGCCCCGCTTTCGTCGATTAACGAGGCCATTGAATTAACTCAAGAGCGATTATCGAAATATTTTAATGATTTTGTCTTCAATGGAAAATTTCAGCGCAGTATTCACTCTAGAAAAATGATTAATAGTGAAGGAATGCTATTAGAGAGGAAATTTGCTCATAATGAATGGCACTATCTTTTTAAACAAGTTGGCTCTCCAAATTTATTCGATGGGTATTTTGAAGAAAGTGGAAAAAAATTAAACATTAAAGATGTGTTAGATAAATGCATTCCGTATTTAGAAGCCTATAAGAATGAAATAAAATTTACCGCTGGAAAATATCCTGTCATTTTTATTGAAAATGGGCAGCTAATGGGAAAATTAGCTGAATCTCTCATTGCTGAAAAGTATTGTGAAGGCTCAGCTCTTTACAGCGGAAAATTAAATCAAAAACTTTTTTCTTCCGATTTTTCTTTATACGACGTAAATCACTCACCAGATCATGGCCTCTATAGAAAATTTGATGGTGAAGGAACAATTAGAGAACTCTCTCACTTACCACTCATTGAAAAAGGTGTGATGAAAAATATTATTGCTGATCTAAGAACGGCAAAAAAATATGGAGTTGAAGCCACTGGAAATGGCCAAAGAGGAACAGATTCGGCAGTAGGAACCAGCTTTAATAGTTTAGTCATTGGAGCAGGAAAAAGAAGTACTCAGGAGATCCTCAATTCTCTAGATGTATGCGTCGTAGTATTTATGGGGCATGGAGGCGACTTCACGGATAAAGGTGATTTTTCGACACCATTACATCTGTCTTTCCTTGTTAAAAAGGGAGAAATCATCGGACGCCTTCCGCAACTAACCGTGAAGACATCAACCGAAGAGATGTTTGGATCACGTTTACTAGAAATAGCTAGTGATGGGTTCCAGAAAAGTAACTTAGGACCATCGCTCTTTAGTGAAATGGATGTCTATCTCAATTAAGAAAAATCGTTTTTAAAGCACTTCTTTTAATGTTAAATTTCAGGCCATGAATCATGAATTTTACATGCAAAAAGCCTTCGATTTAGCACTCAAGGGATTGGGGCAAACTAGTCCTAATCCTCTTGTAGGTGCTGTGCTTGTTCGCGACAATAAAATCATTGGGTCTGGTTTTCATCAAAAATATGGAAGTGCTCACGCTGAAGTGAATGCGATCGTTGATGCTCGTGCTCGTGGTGAATCTATAGAAGGGGCAATTCTTTATTGCAACTTAGAGCCCTGCTCACACACAAATAAACAAACTCCACCGTGTGCGCCAATGATTGCGCTTGAAAAAATTTCTTGTGTCGTCATTTCCAATATTGATCCTAATCCAAGCGTTAGTGGGAGTGGAGTAGATCTCCTTCGCCAAAATGGAATTGAAGTCATAACAGGAATTTTAGAAAACGAAGGAAAAATTTTAAACGAAGTATTTTTCAAGTTCATCACAAAGAAAATTCCTTTTATTCATCTAAAGATGGCACAAACTCTTGATGGCAAAGTCGCGACATTAACTGGCGAATCAAAATATATTACAGGACCAGCTTCTTTATCTCGCGTTCATTCTCTTCGCCAAAAATATGATTGCATAATGGTTGGTAGAAAAACTATTGAGATGGATAATCCAAGTCTCACAACAAGATCAGATGAATATGAAACTCTATCTCATCCGTTAAGATTAGTTATTGGATCCTTGAGAGGATTAAATCATGATTGGAAAATTTTAACCGATGAATTTAAACGCAATACGATGATTGTCGCTACAGATGAAGAAGTGAGAAATAATCCGCTTATCGTGCGTTTTCTTGAAGCTCAAGGAGTTGCTCTTTTATCTGTTAAATCAACCCCAGAAGGTAAAATTGATTTAACAGCGATGCTTAAAAGTCTCGCTTCGCTAAAGATGACTTCTATTTTAATAGAAGGAGGGCCTACTCTTGCGAGTGAGTTTTTAAAAGCAGGTCTCATTGATAAAGTAAGTTTTTTTATTGCTCCAACATTATTAGGGAATGGAATTAATTCATTAAACGATTTAGGCATTTCAATGTTGAGTAATAAACTAGATTTAAAAAATCAAAAAACAGAAATTTTAGGAAACGATATTTTAGTCGAAGGATATTTATGTTCACAGGCTTAATTAAGGATATGGGCAGGGTAAAAAATGTTGTTGATAATCTCGAAGGAAAAATTTTTGAGATTGAAACTTCTCTAATTCCAGATATTGCTATCGATGATTCGGTTGCGGTCAATGGAGTATGTCTTACGGCAACGGCAGTTAATGAAAAAACTTTTACCATGCAAGCGGTTCATATAACTTTGGAAAAAACTAATTTAGGAGACTTGCAGGCGGACTCGATTGTCAACCTTGAGCTCGCTCTTAAATACTCTGATCGTCTCGGTGGTCATTTAGTGCAAGGTCATGTGAATGCCACTGCCACTCTAAAAGAAATCAGCAATCGTGGAGAAAATTATAATCTCTGGTATGAAATTCCAACTGAGTTAATGAAATTCATTTTCAAAGAAGGATCTATCGCTCTCGATGGAATAAGCCTAACAGTTGCGGACATAAAAGATAATTTAGTTATGGTGACGATTATTCCTCACACGTGGAACGAAACCCAAATCCATCATCAAAAGCTTGGATCACGAGTAAACGTTGAAGTTGATTCCAATGCGGAGATGATGGCAAAATATTTAGACAGCATGTTTGAAAATTATATGAAGCAGAGAAAATAAAATGAAAGATGTATTCAACACAATTCCTGAAATTATTGCCGATATTAAATTAGGTAAAATGGTAATCATCCTTGATGATGATGATCGCGAAAATGAAGGTGATTTTATCATGGCCGCAGACATGGCCACTGCTGAAACGATAAATTTTATGGCGCTCTATGGGCGAGGACTTATTTGTGCTCCTCTAAGTCAAAAGCTTGCGGACAAATTAAATCTTGATCCTATGGTAAGTGCAAACACAGCAACTCATGAAGCTTTTACAGTTTCAATAGATGCTAAAGTTGGAATATCAACAGGGATTTCAGCAAGGGATCGCGCTCTTACTTTAAAATTAATGACGAACGAAAAAACAACTCCTGAAGATTTTTCAAAGCCTGGACATATTTTTCCGTTGGTTGCTAAAGATGGTGGGGTACTTGTTCGCCGAGGTCACACGGAAGCTGCTGTGGATATCGCTGAGCTGGCCGGATTTAATTCGGCAGGAGTGATTTGTGAAATTTTAAAACCTGATGGAGAAATGGCCCGCGCACCTGAGCTTTTTGAATTAGCACGACTTCATAATTTAAAAATCGGAACTATTCATGACCTTGCTCTTTTTTTAAATCAAATGAAGAAAAAGCAAAGTATCGCCATTGAAGAAGTCTCGTGTGTTAATTTTCCCAATAAATACGGTGACTTTAAATTATCACTTTTTAAATCAGCAGATTTTCCAGGTGAAGAGCATTTGGCTATTCATATGGGAGATTTCAAAAACACTCAAAATACTCTAGTGCGTGTACATTCCGAATGTTTTACAGGCGATGTTTTTGGTTCATTTCGCTGTGACTGTGGAGAGCAGTTAGATATAGCTTTGAAAAAAATTGCTAAAAAGGGACATGGAATTCTTATTTATTTAAAACAAGAAGGCCGAGGAATCGGTTTGTCTGAAAAACTTCGCGCCTACGCTCTTCAAGAAAAAGGTTTAGATACAGTAGAAGCTAATTTAGAGCTTGGACATCCTGCAGACTCTCGCAATTATGATTTTGCTGGACTCATCTTAAATTATTTCGGAGTAAGTGGAGTTGAATTACTAACAAATAATCCTCAAAAGCTTTACGCACTCGATGAAATGGGATTTCAAGTTTCTCGCAGCTCAATTGTGGTTGACTCAAATAAGTTCAATCATTCTTATCAAAAAACAAAAATAGAAAAAATGGGTCATTTATTTAAATAAGAGGTTTATATGAAGATAGAAGGAAATTTAAATGCAGAAGGGAAGAAATTCGCCATAGTTGCGAGTCGCTTCAACGATTTAATCGTGGAAAAACTAACAGCAGGCGCTCTCGATGCACTTATTCGCCATGGAGCAAATGTAAATGATGTTGATACAGTTTATGTGCCAGGCGCTTTTGAGATTCCACTTGCCGCACTTACTCTTGCTCAAACAAAAAAATATGATGGTATCATTTGCGTAGGGGCAGTTATCAGAGGAGCGACATCTCATTATGATTATGTTTGCAATGAAGCTGCTAAAGGCATCTCCCATGTATCATTAACAACAGGAGTGCCTTGCGCATTTGGAGTTATCACTACCGAAAATTTAGAACAAGCTTTTGAGCGTGCAGGAAGTAAAGCAGGTAATAAAGGTTACGAATCAGCTGTCGCCATTATTGAAATGGTAAATTTAATTAACAAGATCACAAAATAAAAAAAGGCTCCGGAGGGGATTTGTCTAAGTTGAATTCAATTATTAGGGTTGATTTATTTTTTTAGTGCAGCAAACCCTTTTAAGAGAGTCAACAACTCAATAGCTGCTGTTGTTGGTTTATCATTAACTTCAGTTTGAAGATGACATGATCCGGGACGAGGCCCACTTCCAAAAATTTTATTTTTGCAAACGACAGTTGCATGACATGATTTGAAGTCACAATTTAATTCGTTACCTGGATGAGTTTGGAATTGAAGATTTCCAAGAGTGATCGCAGCGTTTACTCCATCCACACATTTTTTAAAATAGTTTTTGTCGTTAGCTGTTGAACAAATCCAATCAAAGGCCACTGCTTTAAAATCATCGGAAGTTGATTTTAGTGTAAGCGGATGAACCGAAGGGAAAGATAGTAGGGAATTGGCCATGCCTTTTTCACAACGACCATCAGTCTTATCAAAGTTACAAAAGAATTTATAAAAACTTAATCCACCTTCTTTAAACTGTCCCCAATACGAAGAGTAGTTTAAACGAGACGGCTTCATTCTCCAGCAAAGTCCAAGCGCACATGAAACATCTTCATTGAAGCTATTGTTATTTATTTCTACGTAATTTCCTTTCGTCCAATCATCTTCTTTATACCAAAGTCCATCTGATTCAATTCTTTCAAACATTGAGCTGGTTAATGAACCAGATACTGGTATTTCTAATATACGACTTATTTCAGGAGCAACGTAAAATCCACTATTACAACTATTAATAGTCATATAAGAATTAGGAAGCATTTTAGTTTTTAATTTTGTCAGTGATTGTGTGAATTCTGTTGGATCAAAAGCCGCGTCTGATTTACCGAGCTTTAATCCCCAAGGTGAAGAGTGTCCGTAAAAATCAATACTCGCTATACGCTCAAGTTCAAGGATCTCTTTCATTAGTTTATTGCCAGTAAAAGTTTCTGCTACTGTCTTGTAAACTGCGATATTAAATTCGTTAAAAACTTCTGCATCGTCAGTTTTTCTGACTTCCGGAGAACTCATTATAACAACTTGATCGAATGGATTTAGTTCTTTGTAACGGTAAGCGCGGGCAACACCCGCTTGAAAAAATTGATCTGAATCTTCTTTAGCAGCAGACCCTACGACAATAACGTGAGTAATTTTTGTCGCATCGTAAGTTGAATCTTTGAAAAGACCTAAACGATATTCACCTTTATAGGCAAAAGCAGTGTTTAAGGTTAGTAGAAAAAAAGTACTTATAATTAGGAAGTTTCTCATGAAAATCTCTCATATTGCATTTGTGAATTGGCATTGGAGTCTCACGCTTTGAGGCTAACAGTCAATCAAGATTTTGATGAGAATTTGAATTACTAGGCCCTAATATAAGAGCCTAGTACTAAATAAATAGTTATAGATTATAGATCGGCAAATGAATCGTCGTATTTAACATTATGATACACTTTTGTTACATCATCATCGCCTTCTAAAAGATCAACTAACTTTGTCACAGTTTTAAATGTTTCTTTGTCGATTTCTTTAAATGTAAGAGGAACGCGCTCAAGGCCCGCTTCATCTGCCGTTACTTTTAATTGATCTAGTTTCGTTTGAATGGGGCCGAATGCTTCCATAGGTCCTGTTACAGTGTAGAATCCATCTTCAACAACTACGTCATCAGCTCCAGCATCAATCATATCTAGTGTGAAGTCATCTTCAACTAAATTTCCTGCGGGAATTTCAAAAACTGCTTTACGTTCAAAAACAAATTGTAGACATCCAGTTGTTCCAAGTGACCCTCCACACTTATTAAAGAAGTTTCTTACATTAGCAACTGTACGGGTTCCGTTATTAGTAGAGGCTTCAACGAAAATAGCAACACCGTTTGGCCCGTATCCTTCATAAGCAATATCAGAGTATCCTTCGTCTTCGTTTCCTAAACCTTTTTTGATCGCACGATCAATATTATCTTTAGGAACGTTGTATTTTCTGCATTTTTCAAGTGAGATTCTAAGCATGAAATTGCTTTCAATATCTTCACCACCACTTTTAGCTGCTTTCGTGACTTCGCGAAGGCATTTTGTGTACATTAAAGAACGAATCTTATCTTGATCGCCTTTTTTTTCTTTAATGTTATTCCACTTACGTCCCATGTAATTGTCCTTTCAAAAGTTTAATTTTTAACGAAATATAATTTAACATTTTTTCATGAATTTGACTAGGAAAGGGGCATTTCAAAATACAGAAAGCCATCACTTTTGCGATTTAAAAGAAATGATTGGGGCGGGATATGATATTTGACACAATATTTCTCAAGAAGTTTGAGCATTTTTCTATTGCTCGTATGGAAATCACCATAAAAGTGAGTAATATTTTGCTTTAAAGCGGCTTGTGCCAAAAGATCCATAAGGACAAATCCTAAACCCATACCTTGAAATGAATCGATAATTGTAATGGCCAATTCTGCAAAATGTTCTCGGCCAGGATGTGTATCGCGAATACACCTGACGGAACCAGCAGGGCTAGGTCCGGGACTTTTATTAACTGCCACCAAGGCGATGTGATTGACTTGATCAACTTCTGTGAAAAATTTTAATTCGTTTTCAGTAAATTCTTTTCGCGATGAAAAAAATCTTTGGCGGCGCGATTCATTTGATAAAAGAGTCAACCCTTCTTGGAGACCTTCTTTGTCATTTGGTTCTATTGGGCGAATATCAAATTGATCTAAAGTATTAGGCATTAGCTGTTATCAGGTGAAATTTTTTATAATCGATAATTCTTGTTCCATCACTAGCTCGCTCTAAAATATCGACGAAATAATGATTGGGAATAATATCTTCACTGCGGTAGCTGTGAGTATCGTAAATTTTTTGAGAAAAAGTCCCATCATTTCCACTTATGATAATATAAAATTCATATTTAGCAGCGTAAATTTCCTCAATCGTTTTTCCAAAAAATGGACTATCGGCATCGATTGTATGAAAAACCGTCCAACTTAATGCAAAAATTGGAGAATAGTTTTTTTGCAGTTTTAACGGAGAAAAGCGCACCATGCTTCTCCCTTCAGGAGTTGTCACGTTGTAGATATGATGGAGTTCGACGTTGGCAGAAATAATTTGATTTGATCTAGCATTTGCCATGCGAAACATTAAAACATTTTCGCCATCAAACGTTGAAAGCAATAAATTTTTTGAATAAAGTATTTTTGCTGATGCCCTGGAAAATTTAGCAAAAACTAATCCAGTTGTAACTGCCATAGAAACTACACCTGTCATAATTTCTAAAACGACGATGAGATTACCGTATAAGTTTTGAGGGGCAATCGTTCCGTACCCAACTGTAGAAAAAGTTTGGACAGAAAAAAAGAAAGCACTTTTAAAATCCTGCGCTTTTGCCGTTATGCTTTCGGGTACCATAGCGTAGAGACCTGCGAAAACGAAATTTATGGTGACAAAAAAAAGTACGTAAACCAAAAACAATCTCGTCCAACTAATCTTTAAAAGATTATGGTAAAGGTCGCGATGTCTTCCTTCAGGAGAGTTTCTTTTAATAATTTTCGATAATGGTTTGTTGGTCGCCATTTTTTAGTTTAACCCTAAGTACTCGTCAAAAGATTTTTCAACATCAATGACACTTCCATCAGGTTGAATATCGATAATTCTGTTGGCCACAGTCTGAACAAATTCATGATCGTGACAAGCAAAGATGACGGCAGAGTCATATTTTTTTAAGCCTTCGTTTACCGAGGTAATACTTTCTAGGTCAAGGTGATTAGTTGGACCATCCATAATTAAAATATTGGGAGCTTCCAACATCATCTTTGAGAGCATCATGCGAACCTTTTCTCCCCCAGAGAGAACGTTGGTTTTTTTCAAGGCTTCTTCACCTGAAAAAAGCATGCGTCCTAAAAATCCACGGACAAAAGATTCGTCTTTATCTTCAGAAAAATCTCTTAGCCAATCTACTAAATTATATTTTCCTTCCGCAAAAAATGGAGCGTTATCAGCAGGGAAGTAAGATCTTTGAGCTGTTACACCCCAATTGATTTGTCCAGAATCTGGTTTTGAAACTCCCGCGAGTACATCCATTAGAGCACCGCAAGCTTGGTCAGTTCCAAGGAGAACGATTTTATCTGATTTTCTAAGTTGGAAAGATAGATTTTTAAAGAGAACTTTTCCATCAATAGATTTAGAAATTTTTTCCACGTTAAGCACGTCTTTACCAATTTCTTTTTTCGCTTTGAAATGCACGAATGGGTATTTTCTAGTTGAAGGTTGAATATCCTCCAGAGTGATTTTATCCAACGTTTTCTGACGTGAAGTTGCTTGCTTTGACTTCGAAGCGTTAGCTGAAAATCGAGCTATAAAGTCACGCAACTCTTGCATTTTTTCTTCAGTCTTTTTATTTTGATTTGATTTTAGAGTCATTGCAAGTTGAGATGACTGGTACCAGAAGTCGTAGTTTCCTGGATAAATTTTTATTTTTCCAAAATCAATATCTGCCATATGTGTACAGACTTTATTTAAAAAGTGTCGGTCATGGGATACAACGATAACAGTGTTTTCAAAACCAGCTAAGAAGTTTTCTAGCCAGTGAATCGCCTTCATGTCCAAGTGGTTGGTAGGTTCGTCTAGTAAGAGAATATCTGGTTTACCAAAAAGCGCTTGAGCGAGTAGAACTTTTACTTTTTCTCCACCGTTGAGCTCGTTCATTTGTCTTGTTAATAATTCTTCTTTAATTCCTAAACCTGAAAGGAGTGTCGCAGCCTCAGATTCTGCCTCCCATCCATTCATCTCACCAAATTGAGCTTCAAGATCAGCAGCACGAAGGCCGTCTGCGTCTGAGAAATCTTCTTTTGCATAAAGAGCGTCTTTTTCTTCCATGATTTCTAAAAGTTTTTTGTTTCCCATGATAACAACTTTTAGAACTTCAATCTCATCGAATAAAAAGTGATCCTGTTTTAAGATCGAAAGGCGTTGGCCGGGAGTGATAAAAATATTTCCTGTCGTGCTAGGAATTTCGCCTGATAAGATTTTTAGGAACGTAGATTTTCCAGCTCCGTTTGCTCCAATTAATCCGTAACAATTTCCCGGAGAAAACTTAATGTCTACTTCATCAAAAAGTTTACGAGCACCATAGCGAAGACCAATATTTTGGCAAATAATCATAATACATTCCTTAAACAGCGAAGTTAGTCCCAATTTTATATATCATCTTTTAGAACGAATGAGAGAAAATGTCAGGGCTTTTTCGAGCGGATTTTTGGGAGCTTACTGCATTTGGAAAAAATCTAGGGTGGACGATATGGTATTTAGTCGGTTAAATCTAAATATAATAAGAAGATTAATCGTATGACTCAAGGGGTTACGGCCTGTGAGAATTAAAACAGATATAGATAAAAGCTCCGAATTTGTCCCAAAACACGAAACTGCCAGACTTGCAGTAGAGCGTGCGCGTCGTATTGTAAAAGAAAACAACGAAATGATCGTTAAATTGAAAGAAGATTCCAATATCCAAGCAGAAGAGGAGGATACTTTTCTTCAAGCTCAAAATTTTTCTTACGAAGACTCTTATGCTTTTGATCTTTATAAAATAAAATCTAGTAATGGATTTAGTGATTTTTTTAAAGATATATTCGGAGTCTTCTAATAGGCTCCTATCTAGGAGTCTAAACGTGTCTAAACTAAAAAAGCAAAAAGTAGCAAAAAGCCATCTAACGGCCGAAGAAAGAAAAATGGGTAAGAACCATATTTATATTCTGATTGGTCTCATTGTGATAGGACTATGCCTTGGCCTCTATTACATGAACTAATTACTAGATATTTTCTAGATAAACTTCATAAGGACATTTAGTGAGCATACTTAAAATTGGCCAGCGCTTTATGAGCGAGACTGAGCCCGAATTAGGACTGGGAATTATTTCACAGGTCGAATCAAAAACGATTAAAATTTCTTTTCCCGCCAGTAAATCTGAAAGAACTTATGGCTCCAAAGGGGCTCCGGTAAAACGAGTTATCTTTTTGGCCGGTGATGAAATCACTATGCGTGGTGGAGATAAATACACTGTTGAATCCACCATTGATTTTGAAGGTCTTATTACCTATGTCATAAATGGTGAACTTCAATTTGATGAGCGAGAACTCTCTGATTCAATAAGTTTTAACAAACCCGAAGAGCGTTTATTCAATGGAAATATTGATACTACTACTCTTTTTGATTTGCGTTTTAAAACTCATTACTACAAACAAAAAATTACTCAAAGTCCAGTGCGCGGTTTTGTGGGTGGGCGAATGGATTTACTTCCACATCAATTTTATGTGGCCCACCAGATTGCGGATCGTCCAATTCCACGAGTGCTTTTAGCGGATGAAGTTGGGCTTGGAAAAACTATTGAAGCAGGCCTTGCTCTTCATCATCTTATTTTAAGCGAGAGAGTTAAGCGTGCTTTAATCGTCGTTCCTGACTCTTTGGTTTATCAATGGTTCGTTGAAATGTTGAGAAAGTTTAATCTTTCTTTTACGACACTCAATCAAGAAACACATCTTGAGCCAGAGACAAATCCATTCTTAGATAATGATTTTGTCATCGTGAATATTGGTTTATTAAAAGGTGCCGATATGGCCCGATCAATGATGGATCAGGCTACTTGGGATATCATGATTGTCGATGAGGCCCATCAACTAAAGTGGTCTCACGAAACTCCATCAATAGAATATAAAATTGTAGAGCGGATAGCTAAAAAAAGTAAGGGGCTGCTGCTTTTAACTGCCACGCCCGAGCAGTTAGGATTAGAAGGACACTTTGCTCGCTTAAAGCTATTAGATCCTGCTCGATTTTTTGATTATCATAAATTTTTAGAAGAATCACTCCACTACGATGAGATCGCCAAAAAAGCTCGAGTTCTCATTGCTAAAAAAACTCCAGAAGCAGATAGTGAGATTGAAAAATTACAAGATCTCCATGGGACAGGCCGAATCTTTTTTAGAAATACCAGAGCACGCATGGGGGCACATTTTTCTTTTTTTCCCAAGCGCGTAGTACATCCGTATTTGTTAGAGAGTAAAAAAACAAAAAATTTAAGCCTAGAAGATGAAGAAGCAATAGGACCAACATTTGATTTGAAGTTTGAATGGCTCGCCGAATTTTTATCCAAAAATAGAAACGACAAAATTTTATTAATCACTAAATCTAAAACGAAAGTTTTAGCATTGGAGAAATTATTAAAAGAGCGAATTGCAGGGCTTAACATTGCTCTATTTCATTCAGGACTCTCGTTTGTTGCCCGCGATCGTCAAGCCGCTTATTTTTCCGATCCAGAGGGAGCTCAAATTTTATTGTGTACGGAAATAGGAAGTGAAGGGCGCAATTTTGAATTTGCTCATCATTTGGTTTTGTTTGATTTTCCTCTTTACCCAGATTTATTAGAACAGAGAATTGGAAGGCTCGATCGCATTGGGCAGACAAGTGATATCAATATTCACGTGCCTTATGTTAAATCTTCGTACGAGGAAGTGCTTTTTAAATGGTATCATGAAGGACTTAATGCTTTTATTCAATCGGCTAAAGGGGCAACGTTGGTTCATCAGCAATTGCAAACGCTGCTAGAAGAGTATCTAAATAAACCTGAAATCTGTTTGGAGAAACCCGAAATCCTAGAGCAGTTTTTAACAACAACAAAAAATGAATATGCAGAAGTCATTAAAAAAATGGAAGAGGGTAGAGATATACTTGTAGAGTTAAATTCTTTTAATGAAGAGAAATCTAAAATATTTTTAAATGAAATTAAAAAATTTGATCAAGAGTCGAATCTTTTTTCATATATGAGTGAAGTTTTTCAAGAGCTTGGTGTAGACATCGAAGATCTCGAAGATAATATTTTTTATATTAAGCCTAGTGATAATATGTACGTTCCACATTTTCCGGGACTCGACAGTGAAGGCGTGAGAATTACTTTTGACAGAGCAACGGCCAGAAGAAGAGAAGACGTAGAGTTCCTTACTTGGGATCACCCTATGGTCGTCGGAGTTATGGAGTTAATTGTTTCTAATACTTTTGGAAACGTTACTGTCATGATGAGAAAAAAATCTGTTTCGACAAAAACATTTATCGAAGCTTATTTTAAGCTCTATGCTATTGCACCTAAAAATCTTTCTCCAGAGCGCTATTTCCCTCCTACAACAATAAGAATTTTAGTTGATAGTTCTGGGGAGGATTTTTCTGATAAATGGAGCAAAGATGATATTGATGAAAAATCTTCTATGGCCGATCCAGATACTGTTAAGAAGGCCCGAGCATTACCTAAACACGCTGTTCAAAAAGTATTAAAGCTTGCTCATGCTCATGCTCTAGCAAAAGCAGAGGTAATAAAAGAAAGTTACAAATCGGCCATGCTTTCTAAGCTTAAGAATGAAAAAGAGCGATTGGTTAAACTAAAAGAAGTCAATCCAGTCGTAAGAACTGAAGAGATCGATGCACTTACAATTCAAATGCTAATGCTAGGAAAAAGTTATAACAATGCTGATGTAATTCTTGATTCGATCAGAGTGATTTTTTAATTAAAGAGATTATTGAAGAAGTCCTTCTGTTTGGAGGACTTTTTTAAGTTCATTTAACATCTCTAAACTGTAATTTCCAATTTCATCAATCATCATGTCTTTTAGGGTCTGCAATGGTGTCGTTTTATTAGTGATTAATCGTTTATCGTAACAATTAACCAGAGATAAAATTTCTTCTAGTTTGGTGAGCTTTTTCTTTCTTTGAGGCCCACTACCACTTAAGACTTCTTCGTGATTAGCAACGAGTTC
>CANFHC010000018.1 GCA_947446575.1 Bacteriovoracaceae bacterium
CTTTTTAATTGTCTCTAAATCAAAGGCCTTTGCAGTTGACTTGGCTCCATCGGGAATCGCTTTCCATGCATCAAAATCAAGAAAGTCATTCAGCTTTCCTAATTTTTTAGTGAACTTTTCGAATTGTTCTGGGCTCATGTGAGTTGTGGAATAAATTTCAAAGACACTGCGTAAAATAATGGCCTGCTTTCTTATACCCTTTAATTCTTCTAAAAGCTCTTCCTTATCTTTTTTAGAATGCTTTAGTTCTTTGATGTTATCTTTTTTCTTTAAATCTTCTAAAATATCAACTAAACGATTCCCATCCTCATTTGTCTTTTCAATTATTTTTAAGAAATTTATTTTCGCATTTTGAAAAGTTTCATCGGCCGTATTTGAATTAATATGAAAAACAGCTTTATCATCAGGACTATTTTTAAGGACTGACCCTCTTAAAATCTTATTAGTTAATTCTATACAGTCTTCGGCATGTATTGAAGTACACACAAACAAGAATGAAAAAAATAAAATTAAAAAATTAGTTTTCACAGATTACTCCTAGTGACGACTTTTAATATTTTATTATTCATCTCGCGAAATTTAGGATTACTACTCTCAAAAGTATTTTGGTGAGGAACTTTTAATTCTTTTTCTAATTTAAAATGAGTAATATCACTAAAGTGCGATGTTTTCATTTGATCATTTTAACAAATCAAACAATCCACTGAGCTATTTTGTAAAAAAGATCGACCTAGAAGGGAAATTGTCTAAAGTTTTGACAAGTTATTTTAGTCTTAAATTTGTAAATGATTGGGTCATCTAAACGAACAAAATAAAACACTCGGTTAATATTTACTGTCATTATGAGGATTTATGTTTAAAATTAAGAGTCAAAATAACTGATTAAACTATGAATAAAGCCGCCTCTCTTTTAACTATTCTACTATGCTCATATCTTTTTTCAAGTAAGGCTTACTCATACCCTCATTTTATTTCCCATGGATATAACTCATGTATTACATGTCACTATAATCCTTTCGGAAACGGTCCAATTAATGATTATGGTCGCGCAGTTTCAGGAACGGCTGTTTCAGGCAGAGAATTTTACGATGAACATAAGCCTGAAGATTTAATTGCTAGTGAAACAGCTTTTTTCTTTAAAGAGTCCACTAGTAAACATTTTCGCCCCTTCATAGGTTTTAGAGGACTCCTTTATAAGGCCAATTTAGGACAAGAAGGAAGTAAAACTGATTTTATCAATATGCAACTCGACGCTAATTTAGTTGCAAAATTTGGTGAAAAAGATCAATGGATCATGAGCGGGACATTTGGATACGCTCCAATTCCACGCGCACTTCAAAATACTGCGGCCGGCGATGCAATGAAAGAGTACCGCACTCGCGAACATTATATCGGATACCGCCCAAAACCAAATTTTGGAATTTATTTTGGATTAATGGATAAACCATTCGGCATTAGAGTTGTTGAACACAATTCATTCTCGCGAATTACTCCGCAATTAACAATGGATGATCAGGCTCATGGAATGATTCTCCATTACTCTAATCCAACATTTGAAGCAGGCCTTGATGCTTTTGTTGGAAATCTTTTAAATAAAGAAGATATTAGAATGAAAGGCATGAGTGCTACTTTTGAACAAACTGTTTTTGAAAAAAATAGAATTGGTGCGAGCTTCATGACTCAAAAAAACACTTATCTAAAAATGTTATCAACGGCGATTCATTCTCGCTCACAAATTACTCATGGAACAAGTGTCCTTTTTGAATTGGGAAAAGTTGATAAAACGCCCGAAGGAGCAAGCCCTAAACGAAGTGAATACTATGCTCTTCTACAAAACCATATAAGAACTAACCGTGGACTTTATTTTTTAAACTCTGTTGAATATTACAAAAATAATTTAGATAAAAATTACCGCGTTCGTTTTGGTCCAGGTCTGCAGTATTTCCCTTTTTCAAAGTTAGAACTTAGAACTGATGTTTATAACACTCGCAATTTTAACCAGGAAGCTACATCAAAAGATCGTTGGGATCTATTGATGCAAGTTCATGCGTGGTTTTAATGAAAAAAATAAACACTCTCATTCTACTTCTATCGATTTCACAAGCCTATGCGACTAGTGATGTCGAAACTGATCTTAAAAAAATGCAACTTTCATTGGATAAAAATAATCCCGAGAATGTTGAAGAAATTTTTGACAATAACGATTCAGCCTTAGGAAAAAACTGGATGGCCTTAGAGCGCCTTGCTCTAAGTTTTGAGCGCAGAAATAAATTTGAAAAGGCCATTGATGTGTACCGCAAACTCATCGTAACATTTAATCAGGATGCCAATAAAGCAATAGTTCAAAATCCTAAGCCTCTTGTAGCAGAAAATTTATACACAACAAATAAACTTCCTTATTATTATTACAAGTTAGCTTTTTTAAATGCTCAACTCTTTGTCTCTTCCAATAAATACATGCCGGCCCCAGAACGCATTAAATACAAAGAAAATGCCGAAGGATATATTGGGTTATTAAAAAAAGTGAATGCTGATGCCGGTGAGATAAAACTCATCGAAGATCAAATAGATGAAAAAATAAAAACTGAAGATCAATTGGCCTACAAAGGAAATTGGTATGCACTTATGGATATTATCAGCTGGCAAGATAGGGTCTATTTAAAAAATAAAGCTACTGGCTCTAAAACAAATCTTCTAAGTACGGCCATTGGATCAAGCATTGGTCTAGGTCGAAAGTGGAGCAATTCTAAATACGAATTTAATATGGAAGGAATGTATTCCTACGCTACTTCTACCATTAATTCTGAAGATCCTGCTGTGAATTACATTCAATCCTCTGTTCCTGTGAGCTCAATTATCGTCGGCCCAGGAATGTATTACAAAGTTTTCTCAGAAAAAGTTTTTGTCGGTGTTCAACTTCCTTTCTCTTACAGAAAAGGTAATTGGACTCTTCCTGCTGGAACTTATGAATTTGAAAACGACATACAATTAGGTGCTGGGTATTTCTTTCAAGTAAAATTTTATATCGGAAACATTGCCGTGGTTTCACGCTTAGGAAAAATTTTTCCGAATCCGGCTAGCCATTGGTCTATAGGAGCAGTTTATGATTTCTAAAATTCTTATGACTCTGGTAACTTTTTTTTGCGCACAAACATTTGCCAGTGAAGTAACAGTTAAAATGACACTTTCTCCAGCTGGCTCATTCGAAGCAAAAACAACTAAAGTTCATGGCGAAGTGGTTAAGGCCGGTGAAAAATTTACTGCAGAGTCACTTTGGGTAAAAACAGAAGAACTTAAAACTGGAATTGATTTAAGAGATGAGCATTTTCACAAACATTTAAATTTTGACAAATCTCCAAAAATTACTTTTAGTAATATCGAAGCAATAGCGGGTAAAGGAAGTGGAACACTTACCGTGAATGGTGTTTCTAATAAAGTCAATTTTACCTACAAATCTGTTTCTGATAAAAAACTTTTGGCCTCAATGAAAGTAAAGCCCAGTGCATTTAAATTAAAAGAAGCAAAATACCTTGAAATTGGGGTTGATGATGAAGTCGAAATTGTTGTTGATATGGATGTAAAATAAAATATAGATAATTAATGATGAAAAAAAAGTTATTCATAATATTTTTTGCCATATTGTTAAGCTCCTGCGGACAGGATTATAATTCTAATTATAATGACCGTGGGACTTATGCTGACATTGGAATTCCTCCAGGGGATCCCCTCTATACCCCGTACGTAATCCTGCAAAACAAATGTTTTTCTTGTCACAGTTCAGAATGGCAAAATTATAAAACTTCAGCTCAATGGGTAACTGCTGGTCTTGTGACTGCTGGTAACTATAATATTTCAAAATTAAAAGTGAATTTAAAAAATTATAGTGGAGGAACAATGCCGCCCGATCCGACTTCTCCACTAACTAGCACTGAATTAGATACGTTAAAAACTTGGATAAACAATTTATAAAGAACAAATACTTTTTAAGTCTTCCCAATCTCGATCTTCTAAAACATTCACACTTTTCATTTCTAAAAATGGTTTTAACCTATCAATTCTTCTTTGATCACTCGGGTGATCTGAAAAAAGAATCGCCAAAGTCGAATCCGATTCCATCCGTTTAAAAAAATTATAAATTCCTTTGGGACTCACCTTTGCTTTTTGCAATCGACTAAGACCTTCAATGTCAGCCAATTCTTCCTCTGATCTCGTAAAGTGCATGTGTAAAAAATTTCCACTTATTTCAGAAACAGATCCACTCGCAATTATTCGTAATCCTTCTATCGTCATCATATGCACTAACATACCCTCCATGATATGGCGGTTTCTCACATGTTCAATTTCATGAGCCAGAACTCCCGTCAACTCTTCCGCGCTTGTTGCACGCTCCAAGAGTCCACGATTAACATAAATTTTCCCACCCAGAGTTGCAAAGGCGTTTACTTCACTGCGATTGATGACTTCAACACTAAGAGGAAATTTTTCATCCCCAACCTTTACGGGATAAATTCTTTTGACTAATTTATCTAAGGATTTTTGAGCAGCTATACTTCCTTTGCAAACTCCCCAACTGCTAGGCACACCGTAAACTTGCGCTAATTTTTTTTCTATACTCCAAGGAATAAGTTTTACGATGGTACCAAAGCCAAAGGCCAAAGAACTGGCAATAATGATTGCCAGCAAAAGCCAAGTAAGTCCTATCATTTTCCCAAAATTATTCAAATCTATCTCATCATGACAAATTTAAAGATATAAAAAAGCACAATAAAAATGGCAAAAATAATCGCCATTGGTCCTTGTTGCATTCTTCGAGCTGAACTAGCTCCACCTTTAACTAAATCCAACGTCCCACCACCAAAACTTTCAATAAAAGTTTCTCTATCTTGAATAATGGCCTGAGGAGGAAGATTAGGATTAATTGTCGTTACTTCTCTCACTTTTTTTACAGCAGTCCCGATGGCCATAAATTCCACCATTCCGCCTCCAAGATCGTAGACGCGAGTTTTTACACCAACCACTTCATCTGCTCCACAATTAATGGCGTCTTGTTGAATACGGGCCAGAGCTTTTTCACGGGCCTCATATAAAATTTCAGTTAGACCATCGACTTCCCCACCACCAAGAGATTGCAAGGCCGACATTATTCCACCTGCTAAACCTAGAGAGTACACAGAGACCCCCATGACTAATTGAATAGGAAGATAACCGATATTTACCATGTTCCACATTTCTTCATTGGTCATATCACTCGTCACTGGATTATTTTTAAATTCGTCTAGTAACGGATGATGAGAAGCAGTTCCAATCATAAGCATTTCCTGCGCACCCATAAGAGGAGCTAGCGTCGTTTCAATACCAATGACAGCATTGGCCCCTTGCTTTTTTGCTTCATTTTTAAGTCTGGTCAAGGCCAAGTGGCGAGTCTTATCAAAAATTTCTGTGAACTCTTTGACTTCCCCACGCTTTAAACTTTTAAATGCTCCTGCGATATTTCCTCCCACCCCAATAGAATAAGCAACGTTTCCAAACACAAAACTCAATGGTGTAAATCCTGAATCAATTTGGCAATAGAGTTGCTGAACGTTAGCAGCTGTAGAAAATTTTAAGGGTTCTTTTACTTCTTCACTATGATCAATGCTTCTCACGGCCGATCCGATGGCTAAAAATTCTAGATTTCCACCATGATTTATCAGTTCGAATGAAACTCCAGATAGACCTAGTCCTCCTGCGGCTTTTGCTTCATTTATTAATCTCTCGATTGCTTTTTGTCTTCCATCATGAACCAATTGAGTAATCTCTTCAACTTCTCCACCACCTAAGTTAGATAGTCCAGCTCCAATCCCTCTGGTTACTCCAAGAGCGACAACGCTATTTCCAACACAAAGTTGACCAGGTCTGTAACCTAATTTATTAAGACAAAAAATTTCATTACCGGATAAACCCGTCACCTGACGATGCATGCTACCAAGTTTCATGTTGATCATAAAAACTCCTTCAAAAAAAGTTAAAGAAATTCTCTCACAGATCACATATTGCTCAAGGAATTTTTTGCGAGTAAAATAAATGTATGACTGTAAAAATCGTCACTGAAAAAAATATCGAAGAAGTCTTAGAAAAAAACCAAATTATCTTTTTAGATTTTTGGGCCAGCTGGTGTGAGCCTTGCAAAGTTTTTGCTCCTATTTATGAGCGCGTCTCAAAGACTCATCCCGATCTCTTTTTTGGTAAAGTAAACACCGAAGTTGAGCATCTCTTAGGCTCAGATTTTAATATCCGCTCGATCCCCACTCTTGTGATTTTGAAAGAAGGTACTATCATTTTTTCAGAATCGGGAGTTATACCGGAATACGTGATGAACAATATCGTTGCGGAATCAAGAAAAATTGATGTTTCCTCACTTGAAAAATCAGAAGATTAATTTCCAGGTTACGGATTGATGATCAAAAAATCGGCTAAAGAGCAAGGCTCGTTTTTCTTAATCCCACTATTATAGATATCGAATAAATAAAAGCTGGCACAATATAAAAGTATTAACTTGTATTTAGAGGTTAAAGGCAATATTTCTCGGCACTTTTTCATAATGACGAATAAAGTTTTATTCCTTTAATTTGATAAAATCTTACGAAATTTCAAAAGGTTTGGGTGAACTCAACAAATATTTTAAACATTTCTCCTGGCCATTGAGTTTTGATGTATATTGTTTTTACCGGTGAACATATTCTCTAGAGAGCCAACGCTAAAGGAGTCAAACCAATGACATTTAGAAAGAACATGCACGATGGAATTAAAGTTTCTGAACTCGAAGAAAGGCGTTACGGCCTAAAATAGAAAACGGGAAAAAAGCTATTAGTTTATAAACAGTACCTAGAAACTTTTATTAAAGTTAAAAAAATTAAACTAGCGAAATTGCCACTAATAGCTTTACGACAGACATTTACGAATATAAAAAAGGCCCTAGCAAACTATAATAGTTTCTGGGCCTTTTTTAATTTATAGAACTCAATTCTTTGTCACCATTTTCTGGCACACACCTTCTTTCCTGGCCCCTACTAAATACCTAATACCCGCTCCCTCATTTTCTACTCCAAGATGGGTCTGCAACCCTAGATCATACTAGAAGGCTCTGAGCTATTCTGAAATTTTTAAACAATTCAATTAGATGAAAGAGTAGAGGCAATCAAATCTATATCTCTACAACTATAAGCCCTCCCAAATAATTATTTTAGTATTACTAAATTAACTTCATTATAATTTTGCAAATCTAAATAGCACCTGCACTTCGAGCATGTTAAAAATAATTTAACAATCAGGAGGGCAATATGAAAAAATCTTTATTAATCGCTATGCTAACTTTTACTTCTTTCAATGCGTTCAGCTCCACTTTAGTTAAATGTGTGGTGATAAACCCGCGAAATGTTCTTGTTCTGGATATTGATCAAAGCCACCTTAAAGGTACATTAACAGAATTAAATGGCCAAACAGCTGCAATCGAAAGCACAAATGGTTCCACATTTAATGGTGCTGATTTTTTTGGAGAAATAACATTAGCTCCAGGAGTTTATGCAAGCCCAATTGCAAAAACTCATGCTGTATTAACCGATATCAATGGAAACAAACAAATACTTAACTGTATCAAAAGAAATTTACCTATTGCATTTCTAGATAACACTGCAAATATTACTCAAAGTGATATGTCTCAATGTAGAGTAACAATTCCTCGTACGGGAAATCCTCATAGAGATTACGACAATAAATTTAGAGCTTGTAGAGCAAAGGCCATAAGCCTAAATCTAGATCCTGATCAATCACGAGCTTGTAGTGCAATTTGCATGAAAAGTTAGAGATAAAGTTGACTAATATACTATTGTAGCCTTTTTGTATGGATACCCCAAATAAGATAATCTTAATTTTTCAATTCCTTATACATATAATTTCAATTATGACGATCACGTGTAATACAAGAAAATTTTAATCATAATTTTATAGAAGGAATTTAAAAAAATGGAATGGATGAATCGATTAAGCTTAAAAGCTCGCTTGTTAGTAATAGTCTTTTTTTCAATTAGTATTTGCTCATTTATCGCAATCTCTGGATTTCTTTATTTTAACAAACAAGAATTTTATCGAGGGATTACTGAGAAATCCCGAGCGATTCACTTAAGGCTTGATGCTGCCGCTCATTACGTTGCTACTCAAGATGGTCTTGGCCCAGTCATCGATAGGATGAAAGCTAAATATAAATCACCGGAGGAGATGACTAAAGAGGATAAGGAAATAGTTTTAAAACAAGTTCCTATTGTAGCTGCAATGAAAATTGGTTCTAAAGATGCAGATAAAGATAATTATGAATTTAGAATTTTTTCTGATGAGCCTAGAAATAAAGATAATTCTGCTACAAAAGAAGAATTAGAAATTTTTATGAAATTTAAAGCCGACTCAGCTTTAAAAGATTTAGTTGTAAATAATGGTGAAACGCTCACCGTTTTCCGTCCAGTTCGTTTAGAAAAAGAAAAGGGCTGTTTTAAATGTCATGGTGATCCTCAAACAAGTCCTTGGAACAATGGAAAAGATATTCTTGGATATAAAATGGAAAACTGGGAAGAAGGAAAACTTCATGGCGTATTTGCCATTAAAACTGATTTTAATAAACTTAAACTAGCATCTTCAAATCATGACTTTATTCCACCAGAAGGAATTTTAATATTAGGTATAATTTTAGGAGCTGTTATTGCTTTAATCATGGCCACCTTAATGATTAAAAAACCTATTCAGGGCTTAAGTGCTATTACTAATGATCTAAATACTTCGGGTACGCAAGTTAGTTCTGCAGCCACTCAAATTGCAACTTCAGCTGAAGAACTTTCACAAGCCACTACACAGCAGGCTGCCTCACTACAAGAAACTTCTGCTTCTATTGAAGAGATAAGTTCAATGGTAAGTAATAACACTAGTAATGCCCAAGAAGCATCACTGATTTCAGAAAAGAGTTTAGGATCAACTCAAAGAGGAAAAGAAGTTGTTGATCATATGATCAAGGCCATTGGAGATATCAATATAAGCAACGCAGGTATTGCTGATCAAATAAGTACAACCAATAAAGAAATTGAAAATATTGTAAAAATTATCAATGAAATTGGAGATAAGACAAAAGTCATTAATGATATTGTATTCCAAACTAAATTGCTCTCTTTCAATGCTTCAGTTGAGGCAGCTCGTGCCGGTGAACAAGGTAAAGGGTTTGCGGTTGTTGCCGAAGAAGTTGGAAATCTAGCTGCTATGAGTGGAGCCGCGGCTCAAGAAATTACTTCAATGCTTGAAAGCAGTATTAGATCAGTTGAAGAAATTGTAAAGAGATCTAAGGATAGTGTTGGCAAGCTTATTATAGAAGGAAAGGATAAAGTTGATTCTGGAACAAAAATTGCTCATGAATGTGAAGAAGTTTTTAACGACATTCTTTCAAATATTTCGAATGTATCAAGAATGGTTTCAGAAATTTCAAGTGCAAGTCAGGAACAGTCACAAGGGATCAGAGAAATTACGAAGGCAGTTGCTCAACTTGATCAAGTAACTCATCAAAATACATCTACAGCTTCTCAAAGTTCAAGTGCAGCTGGAAATTTATCTAGTCAGGCCTCTCAGCTTAATGCGCTTGTTCAGTCGTTGGTTCGAACGATTGAAGGCGATAAATAAAAAGGTAATTTTTTTAAAAGACCACCCTAAAAGGGTGGTCTTTTTTTTGAATTCTATTTAGATAATTCTGCTAAAAATAATTTCATCCCTTCCCAAGATCTCTTATCCGCAAGTGCATTATAAGCTTGCCCTTTAGTCACATCACTTCCCGCTTTTGTATCAGTGAAGCTGTGAACCGCTCCAGAAAAAGCTGTGAACTGATAAGTTACTTTAGCCTCATCCATTTCTTTTTTAAATGCTTCTACTTCGGCTGCTGGAACGAATGGATCGATAGCACCATGATAAACCTCTACCTGTCCTTTGATATTTTTAGCATCTGTTGGTGTAGGGTTAGATAGTCCTCCATGGAAACTTACAGTTCCTAAAAGTGGGGCGCCAGAGCGAGCAAGTTCAAGGGCAGCTGTTCCACCAAAACAATATCCTGTCGCAAAAAGTTTTTTATCATCTACATTTTTTTGTTTTTCTAAAACACCAAGGGCAGTATTTACTCTTGATCTTAAAAGTTTGCGGTCATTTTTATACATCCCAGCGAGCTCACCCGCTTCTTTAGCATCTTTTGGTCTAATTCCTTTTCCGTAAACGTCTGCGGCCATCGCGACGTAACCCAATTTAGCAAGTTCAGTAATTTTTGCTTCAGTTTCATCAGTGATTCCCATCCAATTGTGGAAAACGATTACACCTGGTCTATTGCCTTTAATTGAAGAATCGCGAGCTACGACACCTTCAAATTTTTTATCCCCTTCTGTGTATTCAACTTTTGTAAGTGTTACTTTCGCTTGTGCATTCATTGACATTAATCCTACTAGAAACAGTGTTGAGATAAATTTTTTCATAAAGTAGTCCTCCTTAAAGATTATAAAAATACTATTATATTTAGCTGATTTTTTGAAATAGACAAAGCCTCTGAAACACAGAGACTTTGCCAATGATTTTTTTTACATATTTAATGAGCGATTATCTGTAGCAGCTAAAGCCGCTTCCTTTAGAGACTCAGAGTAAGTTGGATGCGCGTGACTTGTGCGACCAATATCTTCCGCTGAAGCTCTGTACTCCATTGCTAGAACTGCTTCGCCTATAACGTCTGCAACTCGAGGCCCAATCATGTGTACGCCTAAAACTTCATCCGTTTTTTTATCAGCTAAAACTTTTACAAATCCATCTGATTCATTTGAAGCGCGCGCACGTCCACTCGCCTTAAATGGAAATGATCCTATTTTATATTCACGCCCTGCTTGTTTTAATTGTTCTTCTGTAAGACCAACGCTGGCGACTTCCGGCCATGTGTAAACAACACCAGGAATTAAATTATAATCAATATGTGGTTTTTGGCCCATCATGTATTCAGCTACTAAAACACCTTCTTCTTCCGCTTTATGAGCAAGCATTGCCCCTTTAACAACATCTCCAATGGCATAGATATGTTGAATATTCGTTTGCAGATGAGCATTAGTATCAACGCGACCGCGGTCATCCATTTTTACTCCTGCGGCTGCTAGATTTAATCCATCAGTATAAGCCTTGCGACCCACGGCCATTAAGCAGTAATCACCTTCTAAAGTAATAATTGCATCCGATTTTTTATCTTTTGCTTTAACAGTAACCTTTTTTCCATTTGATTTTGCTTCGGTCACTCCATGACCTAAGTAAAACTCCACTCCATCTTTCTTTAAAATTTTAAGAAGAGACTTTCCTAGTTCAGCATCCATAGTTCCAATGATAGAATCCGCAAATTCCACCACTGTCACCTCTGTTCCCAATCTTCTAAAGACAGAAGTTAACTCTAATCCAATTACACCACCACCAATTACAATAAGTTTTTTGGGAAGTTCTTTTAAAACAAGTGCTTCAGTAGAAGTAATGATTCTCTCTTTATCAATTGTGACACCTGGAAGAGTTGCTGGTTTTGATCCAGTAGCGATAACAATTTTTGCTCCCCTAATTTCTGCAACTTCTTTATCGCCTTTAATTGATACGACGTTAGCATCTTTAAAAGAGCCAAAGCCTACATAAACATCAATCTTATTTTTTTTCATTAAAAAAGAAACACCACCACAAACATCACTTACTACTTTTTTTACTCGTTCACTCATTTTAGCAAAATCAAGAGAGACTCCCGTTGAAGTTATTCCATGGTCTTTAAATGTATGAGTCAACTCATGATATTTTTCACTCGAATCAAGCCATGCTTTTGAAGGAATACATCCCACGTTTAAACAAGTTCCTCCGAGGGTTTTATATTTTTCGACTATGGCAACTTTCATGCCGAGTTGAGCACATCTCACGGCGCATACATATCCACCAGGTCCAGATCCAATAATAACTACATCATATTCTTTCATGATAAAGAGCTCTCCTATTACCTATTTAATTAAAACATTCCGTTTCTTGCTTTCGCTTGTATAAAAGAAAAAAAGAAAACTGCATTGGGATCGTTAGCAACCACACTCATCTCAGTCTTCATTCCATCCACCGTCTTTTGATCGACGTATTTTGCATTTACTAATTGGTCGCTGGCAGAAAGCAGCAGCTCACTCCAAAATTCGATCATCTCTTTTCTTTTTTGCGGGTGACGATTATCTAAAAACCAAGTTTTTACTTCAGTTTCAATATTGCGGTATCCATTTTGAAGCAGCAAATTTCCAAGTTTTGCTCCCATGAAGGGGTCACCTTTTTGATCATATTGATAATCATTAAAGGCCATCCAATACTTTAAAACATTAGGAGAATAAGGATCTAGGAAAAAAGAAGAATTTAGCACTTCTGTTATATAAATGATTCCGCCTGGACTTAAAACGCGTCTAACTTCCGAGAGCACTCGCCTTGGATCTGGCACGTGTTCAAGGACAAAACACAAAAAGGCACCATCAAAAGTTTCAGCATCAAATTTTAAATCTTCAGCACTCATTTGTTGCAATTGAAAGCGACCTTTGGCCAATTCTAATTTTGATAAACTCTCGCGAGCTGCATTTAACTGAATATCAGAAAGATCGATACCCGTTAAATTTAAATCAGGAAACCTTCTAAGAAGAATTTCCGATTGAGCACCAACACCACAGCCCACTTCCAAAACATTTTTTGTCGCGGAAAAATTTACGTTTTGATAGATCGTGTGTTCAGCAAAACGTGCTTGTCTGCGAAGACGCTCTTGCTCCACGGGAGAAAAACCATGTAGATAAGGAAAGTCAGACTTTTCTTTTGAGCTCATACTTTTGCCTCCTAATATGAATAAAGGCCGGGGTTACCGGCCTTTATTCGTTTAAACATCAAGTAACAAACGAGAAGGATCTTCTAAGAGCTCCTTTACTTGTTTCAAGAAACTCACTGATTCGCGACCATCAATAATTCTGTGATCGTAAGAAAGTGCTAAGTACATCATCGGTCTAATGACAACCTGACCATTGATCGCCACTGGTCTCTCAATAATATTATGCATTCCTAAAATTGCAGATTGTGGAAGATTGAGTATTGGAGTTGAAAGCATAGATCCAAACACACCACCGTTAGTGATTGAAAAAGTTCCACCTTGCATTTCTTCAATTGTAATTTTTCCATCGCGAGCTTTAGTAGCTAACGCCAGAATTTCTTTTTCAATTTGAGCTAAACTCATGCTCTCAGCGTTTCTTACTACTGGAACAACAAGTCCTTTAGGAGTTGAAACGGCAATTCCGATATCAGCGTAATCATGATAAATAATTTCATCACCATTAATTTGCGCGTTCACTGCTGGCCAGTCTTTAAGAGCAACAGTTACTGCTTTTGTAAACAGCGACATGAATCCTAACCCCACACCATGTTTTTTTGTGAAAGCTTCTTTATATTTTTTTCTTAGATTCATTAGTTCATACATATCAACTTCGTTAAAAGTGGTGAGCATTGCCGTTGTATTTTTGGCTTCGACAAGTTTTGAAGCAATCGTTTTTCTTAAACGAGTCATCTTCTCCGGACGAGCAGTTCTTGCGCCCGGAACCATTGGGGGCGATGCTTTGGCTGTTATTGGAGCGGCAGCAGGTTTTGCATTCGCATTCATTGCATCTTCTTTAGTGATGCGACCATCTTTTCCTGATCCACTAACTGCAGTTGCGTCCACTCCTTTTTCATCCAGAATTTTTCTGGCAGCTGGACTAGGAACATTTACTTCCTTTGAACTTGTTGTCGCTACTGCCGCTGCAGGCGCTGCTGCTGCTTTAGGTGCTTCAAGTTTTGTTGCTGCTGGTGCACTTGCGGGTTTTGCCGCTGACGTATCAAGCTCACCAATTTTAGCACCAATTTTTAATTCAGCTCCGGCCTCTGCTAAAATTTTTAAAACTCCTGCACTCGGAGCTGGAAGTTCCATCGACGCTTTGTCAGATTCAATCTCACAAACCGCTTCACCTTCAGCAACATATTCTCCATCTTTTTTAAGCCAAGATGAAAGTGTGACTTCCGTCACTGACTCTCCGATTACCGGAATTTTTAATTCAACGCTCATAATAGATTCCTTATTTTGTAAAAGCTTTAGTTATAATATCTGCTTGCTCTTTTTTATGAACATTTGAAAATCCTGTCGCTGGAGCAGCCGAAGCTTTTCTGCTGACAAGTTTAAATGTTCCGAAAATATCTAGGTATCTTAAAAGGTATGTCCAATATCCCATATTGGCCGGTTCTTCTTGAACCCACATGCATTCAGCGCCTTTATATTTTTTAAGAACAATATCAATTTGATTAGCTGGCAATGGATGAAGTTGTTCTAAGCGAACAATCGCTACATCATCGCGAATATCGGCAATCTTTTTTTCATAAAGATCGTAATAAATTTTTCCGGAGCAAAAAAGAATGCGTGTAACGTTTTTTCCAGTATTCGGGTCATCAATTAATTCTTGGAATTTGCCATTGATGAATTCATCTTTCGTAGACGTACATCGTGGATCTCTGAGAAGTGACTTAGGAGTCATGACAATCGCGGGTTTTCTAAAATCCCATTTAATTTGCCTTCTCAAAAGGTGAAACATATTTCCAGGAGTCGTACAATTTGCAATGACCATATTATTGTCTGCCGCTAATTGCAGGTATCTCTCAGGGCGAGCACTTGAATGCTCAGGTCCCGCTCCTTCATGTCCGTGTGGAAGAAGCATCACAAGACCGCTCATTCTCTGCCATTTAACTTCAGAAGAAGAAATGTATTGATCGATTACGATTTGAGCACCGTTAGAGAAATCTCCAAATTGTGCTTCCCAAATAGTAAGTGCTTTGGGAGTGGCCCATGAATAACCAAACTCAAATCCTAAAACAGCATATTCAGATAAAAGTGAATTGTATAAACTCACTTTCCCTTGGTTCGTTGATATGAATTCTAATCCACAATAAGCTGCGTTTGTCCTTTCATCAAAAACTTTAGCGTGACGGTGAGAAAATGTTCCGCGGATAACATCTTGGCCAGTGAATCGCAGAGGATTTCCTTCGTACAATAAACTTCCGTAAGCTAAAAGTTCAGCACTTGCCCAGTCTAGTTTATCAGACTTATAAGCTTCCATTCTATCATCTAAAACTTTTTGGGTTTTTTTGATTACTTGAATTTCAGCAGGAATAGTATTGATGGCCGCTACAACCTTATCTAATACTTCCTTTTTCACTCCTGTGGCTGGCGACTCTAAAAAAGAATCCGCTTTCGCATAAGTGATATCATCCCAATCTTTATGTGGGCCTTTCTTTTTAGTTGGAATATCTTTTTGACGAACATTGTTGAATCGATCAGAAAGAAGTTGTTTATAAGAATCGATCATCTCGTTTGCTAATGCCGCTTCGATTTTTCCTGAAGCTAACAATTGATCAAGATACATCTCTCTTGGGTTTTTATGTTTTGTGATCATGTCATAAAGAATTGGTTGAGTATAACGAGGTTCATCCCCTTCGTTGTGACCATATTTTCTATAACAAACCATATCGATAAAAATATCTTCTTTAAATTTTTGTCTAAATTCTACGGCCAATTCTACTGCGTAAACGACTGCTTCCGGATCATCTCCGTTGACTTGAATGATTGGCGCTTCAACAGTTTTAGCAACTGAATCACAGTAGTGACTTGATCTTCCGTCTTCAAAGTCTGTCGTGAATCCAATTTGGTTATTGATAACAAAATGGATTGATCCACCAACAGCGTAACCTTTTAGTTTACTCATCTGAAGAGTTTCATACACTACTCCTTGGCCCGCTACTGAAGCGTCGCCATGAATAATGATTGGAATTATTTTCGACATGTCTCCCGCGTATTGCATGTCTTGAATTGCGCGGCAGTATCCGATAGCAACAGGGGCCACTGTCTCTAAGTGCGATGGGTTCGGAAGAAGCTTTACGTAAACTTCTTGATCGTCCATAGTCTTTTGCACAGTCGTAAATCCCATATGGTATTTTACGTCTCCGCTGTGCCCTTGAAGTTCAGCTTCAGAGCCACCTTCAAATTCAGTGAAGATGTATTCGTAACTTTTTCCAACAGTGTTTGCTAAAACATTTAAGCGACCTCTGTGGGCCATACCGATAACAAATTCATGAGCACCAAGGTCTGCACCTTTATTGATAATGGCATCAAGAGCGGCAATGGTTGTTTCTCCACCTTCTAGTGAAAATCTTTTTTGGCCCACATATTTTGTCTGAAGAAAATTTTCAAATACGTTTGCTTCATTTAATTTTTGCAGAATTCTTTTTTTCTTATCAATGCTAATTTCAATATTTTTTGCACCTGATTCAACTTTTTCTCTCATCCAACGACGGATTTCAGTGTTGTTTGAGTGCATGTATTGAAATCCAATTTTTCCACAGTAGATTTTTTTCATGTGATCTAAAATCACATCAAGAGAGACAGGACCTAATCCTAAAAACTCTCCACACTGAAACATGCTCGCACGATCTGCGTCTGATAGACCATATTCTTCTAAACTTAAATGGGCCTTGCGATCTTTTCTCGGACGAATGGGATTGGTATCAGCTAGAAGATGTCCTCTTGTTCTGAAAGATTGAATTAAGCGAAAGACACTAAATTCTTTTCGCAATTTTTCATCAGTGACTCCAGCACCAGTGCCAGATGAAGTTCCAAAGCTAGTTGAAGAAAATTCAAAGCCCTGAAAAAATCTTTGCCACGATTCATCGACGGCCGTGGCCTCAGTTCGATAAGTTTCATAAAGAGAATCAATAAAAGTGATGTCTGAACTAGAGAGATGAGAGAAGTCGATATTCTTCGCCATAAGCTTCCTATAGATAAAAACGGGTTCGCGAGCGTTTTACTCGGTCATAAAAAAAGATACCCTAATATAAATCTAAGATATCAAAAATTTAAGTCTTTTTTCTAATAAGGAAGAAATGTCTTAGTCTTCTTTCAAACTATTATTGATGGCAGCATTTTTTTGCTTTTTTGCCAGACCCACACGGACATGGATCATTGCGCCCGACTTTAGGCTCGCTTCTGCGAACTGTATTGTTTCTTAGTGCGCCGTCAACGAAGAACCATTGGTCTTTTTCTTTCACAAATGTACTTAGTTCATGGTGAGATTGAACTTTATCGTTGAAGTTGAACTTACAAACGAACTCAACCTGCCCTTCTGTATCTTTTTCAGTCCCTTTTTGAGTTTCGCGAATCTCTAAACCAAGCCATTCAGAATTTAGGGCCCATGACTTTACGGAGTCCATATCAAGTTCGCCTCTCGTAGATTCATGGTGAGTGTTATAAATATAATCCATATTACCCACAGCAAAAGCTGAGTAACGCGAGCGCATTAACGCGACTGCCGTAGGAGCTTTCTTTTTACCTAGGATAAAAGGCTCACAACAATCACTATAAGATTTCTCACTAGCGCACGGACATAAACTCATATCTCTCTCCTTAAATTAATTAAAAACGAAATAATAAATCAGTAAAACTGGTCGTATCTTCATCGAAGTGAATTTTACTTTCTAAGAGTCTACTCGAAATTATAGTGAAATGGGGATGAATAAATTTGAGATATTTCTCTCTGCTTCTATGAATTGCATACTTATCGTGAAACTCGACATCTTCGATCTGTCTTTTTAATTCCAAGTCAGTCGGCACTGATAAATAAAGATAACGAATTCTGCGCGCTAAAACCGGCATCACAATTTTTAATTCTTCATCGCTCAAGTACTGCAAAACGGATGTGCAAATGCCTAAATCAAAAATACGCTCGCGCTTCATTTCTTTTTGGCACCATGATAATAAATCAGTATTTTCCAAAACTAATTTTGTACTTTCAACAGGAGCAATTCCCCTCTTGCTTACATGTTTAAAAGCATAATCAGAAGGCTCTATTCCATGTGCTCGATAAGGCATAAACGTTTGCAAGACTTGTTCAAACAAGACACCTAAGCCAAATCCTAAATCGATCACACTGCTGATATCGACGCGCTCGAGATCAAAAATCCCCTTCATATAGGCTGCATGCTCGCGGGCATTCATGATATTGTCCATCTCTTCTGGTTCAGCGTAATTGATGGTCCAGTACTCATCTTCAAAGCCCTGGGCCCCATGTGTGATTTTTTTACTCATATTGGTTTATTGATTACTACCCAAGTAGTAGTTGCTCCAATCAAGAGAATTAATAGCGATATGATGGCCTTATGCTTAAGGTTTTCTAATTTAAATAGAAAAACAAATAAAATATTAATCACCAACCAATTAAGCATTTTTAAATAGATCCACAGGGGAAACCCTTGGTTATGCTTAAAACCTAGGCGCGCAATCAAGCCCATTCCGGCCACAAAAATTAAAAAACTAATCACTCCAGTAATTATTTTTCCTGTTTTATTGGCAATTAGAGGTGAAGCACTGGCCGCTAGTCCCAGGCTTGCAAAAAAAGTAATGATGAAAAAAAGATGCAAGAACTTATAAGTTTCGTAACTGATCATGAAAACCCTCGCTAATAGTATAAGCAACCATTATAGTCCAATATCTTAAGCTTTCAAGTTAACAAAATACCATTTAAAATAAAGCCTATGCAAACATGGACTTCAAAAACTTACAGAAAAGACGATAAAATATTTCGAGGCGCCTTTAATTATTTTAGGAATGAAAATTCTTATGCTGAAGAAATCTTTGACGTCTACCGCGATAAAAAAGAGCAAAGTTATCATTATGTTTCAGAGGCTGTCGTAAAAGTGACGACCGGTGAAGTTCTCAATCTGCATGTCGAATATGTGGTCAATAAAGATTATATTCCTCAATTAGTTATTGTTGAAAAACTGATGGGTAAAGAAGCTACCCGCGAGGTTTATGAATATAGTGTGCGAAAAAATCACCTCACTTATAAATTCACCAACTCTAAAGGTGAAGAACATATTGATGAAATCGCAACTGCTCCCAAATACCATATTACAACTCCAACGGCTGCAAGCTCTATGCTTTTTTTGCGCTCTAAAAAATTTGATGCCAGTGGAAAAAACTCATTTAATATTCTAGTGGCCAGTAATCAATGGGATTACAAAGAAGTTCCAAAATTTAAAAATGTCATTATGGAACGTGCGAATTTAACGGCAGAAAAAATGAATATCGACGGTCAAAACGTCCAGGCCACTCAGTATAAAATGTTTGATGATGAAACTGATTTTAAAGCAGCAAAAGACCCTCAACACATTAAAATATTTTTAAGCCAGCACGGTGCGGTTCCTTATATGATTCGCACCGACGACGGAACAAAAATTCAAATCAAGTATCTCAATGATCTCACTGAGAAAGAGTAGAAACGGGACTGGCCCTACTTAAAATAAATTCTTCAATCTCCAGGCAAGCTTCTTCGATAGGCGCTCTTAAAAGTGAGTATGGCTCCATTAGTTTAACCATTTTTTCCATGGTTTTTCCTTTCCAACTCTTCACCCGATTATCGACAATAATGACTCCACCGAAATCACTTTCAGTGCGCAGTAGTCTTCCTAATTTTTGATGAAGCGAGCGCGTTCTGTGAGCCAGGTAATAATCGGTAAATTCATTTCCTAAATTAGCTTCAAAAAAATCTCTTCTTTCATTCACAACCAAATCCATTCTTAAATCTGGAATTTTATCAATAAAAATAAATTGAAGAGCGTCTCCTGGAATATCAATCCCTTCTCCAAAAGATTCCATTCCTAAAAGAATTCCCGAAGATGATCGTTTGTAGTCCTCAACGACGTTTGTTCCCATTCCTTGAATGAATAATGGGATCTGCCCTTCAAATTCTTTCAACAATATTTCTCGAGCTATTTCAAAACGTGCTTTAGCTGAAAATAAAAGCAATGTCTTACCATTGAGTTTTCTGATCAGCGGTTTGATTTTTGCTAAATTATGTTCCACAAAATTTGATTGATATAAAGAAGGCCCATCATCACAAAGAAAAATTTTTGTCATAGCTTTATAGTCATAAGTAAATGGCAGGTATGTTCCAGTCTTGAATCTTTTTTCTGGCTCTAAATAAGCATATCCTGTCGCCCATTCAATTCCTTTTGCTCCCGTATCTCCCGTTCCATTGGCAAGAGTGGCCGAAGTAAAAATAACTGACGCTGATGTTGCAAGTAATTGCTCTTTCACAATTCTCCCCACATCTATAGGAGACGAAGAAAATAAATAGCCAAAGCTTTCAATAAACTTCATAGATCGACAATAATTTTCAGTCGGTACAATCAGTTTATCAAAACAAGTTACATAATCTGTAAGCTGCGAAAAAAACGATTCAAAACGAGTAAAAGCAATAATTTCATTTTCTGATTTTAAATTTTTTGCCTCAAACCTTCCCGCATAAGGAATAAAATAATTTAAATAGGTCTGCAATATAAAATGCACACTCTCCAAATGATTTAAAATCGCCTGTGCATTACTTTCGGTATTCGTAATGCGATTGAGCATCGGCAACTCATTCCAAAAAATTTCCGTGTATTTTGGCATTCGCTTAAAATACATTTCAATATGATCGCGCATGGGCTTTAAATGATCTGTAATCATCTGATAGGCCTTAAGTGTTTCCTCTCGAAGTTTTCTAATCACTTCACTTGATTCACCTTCCACCATTTCATTTTGTGCCAATAAATAAAATAAAGAACCCACTCCTTGTAAGTGCTGTAGGCTATTGGTGAAAGCTTCAAATCCCACTTGATCAATTTCAAGAGAAAAAGCCTTTGTCGCTTCATCTTCAATTTTATGGGCCTCGTCGACGACGATATTTAAAGGACGAGGCATGCCCTTAGGCCATGAGAACATCAGGGAGTGATTTCCAATGATAATATGAGCTTCTTTAGCCTCTCGCAACCCCGTTATATAACTGCAGTTCCCTTTAAAAGGACAATTCGATCCTGAACAAGATCTAAAATCCACGGCCACTTCTTTTTCTCTTCTGTGAAGTGGTTCAATTTTTTTCTTTAAAACGTACGGAAGGTCATCGCGCAAAATTTTATCATTACTTTTTAAGCGAGCATTAAAAAAGAAAATCGATTCTAAATACATTGAAGTAAAAAGTTCGTGGAAATCTTCTGAAAATCCCATGAGGGTATTTTCACTTTCTTCCTGACGAAATAGTGATTCACATAAATGGTTATTAGAGCCGACTAAAAGCTTGATTTTAATTTCGTCTTCATTTAATCCCAAAAACTCTCTGACTTGAGGAACGTCTTTGTTGAAAGCTTGATGTTGTAGCGTTTTGGTTCCCGTTGCTATAAGCACGGGCTTTTTTTCTTGAAGAGCAAAGAGTACTGAGGGGATCAGGTAACCAAAAGTCTTCCCTGTACCGGTAGGAGCTTGAATTAAGCTGTGTATACTATTTTTAAATGACTGTCCCGATTTTACAGCCAAGTCAATTTGCGACTGTCTTTTTCTGTAACTTGGAAACAGAGTTTTAATTTTTTCTTCGTCACTGAAAATATTTTTTATATTCTGACCTGAAAACTCCATGTCAAAATTTTTCGTCAATTTCTTTGGTGGTTGAATTTCAGGAAAACGTTTGGCCCAAATTTTCTCTTTAGCTAGAAGTACGGATGTAGCAAGATCGAAATCAATTGATGTTGCCAGCGCTTGCAGCTCACTATCTTCCAGATGCAAAAAATTGGCGAGCCAAAAGTTATCTAACTTCTTTTCTAATAATTGCAATTTTATAAATTGGTAATAGGCCTTATCAAGTCTTGTCAGAACGCTTGCCACCAACACTACTTTCAATAAATCGCGCGCGTCTTCATAGCCTCGGTGCATTTCGGTTTCAGCGATGCCCCAGTCTTGAATGAAATGCTCTAATTTTAATGATGCATATTCTGGAAATAATAAACCTAAAAACAAAAGTGTGTCACAATACTCTTCTCGCGTACTTCCATCATCAATTTTATCAAATGAGCGCTTTAAAAAACTTTCTTCAAAATCAGCATTGTGAGCAACCAGTTTTACCCCAAATAATTCTTGGACATCACCTTCGACTTCGCGCCAAGTCGGAGCATGTACCAACATTTTTGTAGTAATCCCAGTAAGTTTTTGGATGAAACTAGAAAGCTCCCCTTGGTATTGAACTAAAGAAGAGAATTTTTTGACGAGAGTAATTCCGTCGTACAAAAGAAAACCAATATCAATAACTTGATCAAAACTAGCGTCAGTTCCCGAAGTCTCAACGTCGATAACGGCCCAAATTCCAAGACGGTGACTCATTTCATTTCCTTTTATAGATTATTAGGACTTTTTATCACATTGGGAGCTATTAGAATATTGATGAAGCTCGTTTTTTCCTTTATTGTTAGTTTTTATTTTAAAGGTGAAAATTATGACGAGTGCCGTTGTTTTCCAAATTCAATCTTTTTGCGTTTATGCCCTAATGGTCTTTGGAATCACTAAACGAAAAAAGAGAAAAATTCATGTGCCAACGATGATTACCGTACTCGTGTGGGATATTATTCTTATTTTACAAATTGAACTAGGGCGATCGGCAGTTGAAAAAGCTTCAAAGGCTCTAGCTAATCCCTGGATATTAAATGTACATGTCTCTTTTGCAATTTCATGTGTAATTTTCTATTTTCTTCTTATCTTCACAGGGAGAAAATTACTCAACGGACAAAATGAATACCGCATGCGCCACCGACTTTTTGGCTGGAGTGCTTTTGCTCTGCGTACTCTAACTTTGATCACCAGCTTTTATGCTGTTGTTCCCAAATAGGATCATCTATGGAATTTGAAAACGTAAAAAATATTATTAAAGCAGGCTTAACAGACGCCTATGTTGAAGTCCAAGACATGACTGGGACAAGAGATCACCTGGACCTATTAATTGTGAGTGATCAGTTCGCAGGAATTAGGTTGATTCAACAACACCAACTCGTCATGAACTTATTAAGCGATAGTTTAAAAGCCGAAATTCACGCAGTTCAATTAAAGACTATGAGTTTTGCTGATGCCGAAAAGCGCGGAATCAAAACAAATAAATAAGTAAAGAAGGAGAAATATTATGAGCAATCCATTCCAAGTAGTAGGCGGAAACGCTATTTCTGAATTAGAACAAAATAAGAGTCTAGACCTCGCAACTCGTCTAACGAACTTAGTAAACTCTGCTCCAATCATGCTTTTCATGAAAGGGACTCCTGATATGCCTCAGTGCGGTTTCTCAGCTAATGTTTGCAAGATTCTCAACCACGTAGGCGTAACTTACAACACTTTCAACATTCTTTCTGACATGGACATTAGAGAAGGTTTAAAAGAATTTTCCAAGTGGCCAACGTATCCACAATTGTATGTTAAAGGACAATTAGTTGGTGGAAACGACATCATCACTGAAATGATGAACAACGGTGAGTTACAAGAAGTTTTAAAAATGTAATTTGATAAAAAAAGCCCTCAATTGAGGGCTTTTTTTATGCTAATTTAATATCGCTTTCAATTTCTTTTATGAGTTCATCCAAATCAAAAGGCTTCGAGAAAAACTTTTTTGCCCCTGCTCTTAGCGCATCTTCCACACTCACATCTGCTTGTCCTGAAACAAAAAAGAAAATAGGATGCACAGACATTTTATTAACGTGCCCTAGAACGGCCATGCCGTTTCCGTTTGGCATTTTGTAATCTGAAACAACAATATCAATTTTTTCTGTATCGAGAATTTTTATAGCGTCATTACCACAGATAGCAGTAATCGTATTATAACCGCAGTACTTAAACTCTTCTTCCATCAATTCAAGAATATCGGGCTCATCATCCACGATTAGTACTGTTAAGTTTTTCTTATCAAGCATTTTAAATTCCTAAATTCATTAGTTAGCTCTTTATTATAAATGATTATTTTTCCATTAAAATTTTATTTTTCCTTAAAATATTAAGGTAGTAAAAAGTTAAAATGAATACGAGAACCGTCCATCCAAAGTTAAATAAAAAATACAGAGTGTAAGCAAAAGCTCTAATACCCAACCTAACTAATGGGTGATTGTATATAATCACGGCATAATGCGGAGCTGAACTGTAGTAAATCTTAATAAACTTTCTACCTATCCATGAATTTGCCAGCACGCGATCACGGTAGCTTCTGAAAAAGTTAGTTACGTAGTGTTCTTCTCCGAAGCCAGCAGTCAATATAAAGCAAGCCTGTTTTTTTAACAGTTCCTGAATCTCTGTTGGTTGCTCAGTAATATCGTCCGACAAAGTAGTGAGAAAGCCAAATTTGTCCATAAAAGCAACGGAGAGGGTAACTGGAGTTCCATTGGTTAAATCATTCACAACGATAGAGCCTGATTGCGAAGTGGAATAGTCATGACTAATAAGAGCACCAGCATAGCCTGCGTCCCCTATTGGTTTATTGGTAACTCCGGGTGCTGAAGAATGATTAAAGACCACGATCTTTTTAAAATCCAACATTGAATTATCAGAAGTATAATCCATCAGAATTCTTTTATCCCCTTTGCGAGGATTCGTTATAAAAACTTTTAAATCTGTATCCAGATAAATGCGATTACTTAAAACAACTTCAAAAAAAACTCCGCCTGTAGAAGTAGACGGAACAACAGTATCTCCCAACGCAATATTAACAGTGGGAGAAATAAAGAAATAAAGAGTGAAAGTTGTTTTAGATGTATTCGTACCGATAGTCGGACTAATGGATACACAGTCTGTTGTATATTGCGCGCAAATTGAACTTGGTGACACGTTAAAATAGGCAATTTCTTGGGTGCCACTTAGTGTTGAATCAGTATATTTTTTAATGAGTTTATAAGTTGTTCCAGTTGATAGTTTAGCAGCGACATATAAATATTTCGTTCCCGTAACAGCTGTTGTAAGTGGAAACTTGATAACGTGAGATACGTCAGTTGAATTAAAAAGTGCAGTCACTCCTGATTTGTATTGTGAAAAATATTTATCATGGTCTGCAGGTGTATTATTGGTCAGTGGAACATAAACGCGCGCTGGAGCACTTTCGGCCGTAGCATCTCCGCTGGGCTTATCAACATTTAAATTATATGTTGCTCCCGAAAAGCCGGATACCACCAGATCAGTGAGCGCCGTGATGCGGACTGTATCATCGGCAAATACACATGAAGATGCAAAAATGATGAATAAAGAAATAAGAACTTTCATCTAAAAATTATCGCTTTAATGCAGAGGCCTCGTCAAATAATTAAGCCATTGATTTATGCATTCAAATTCACTATTTTAATCCTATGGGAAAATTCTTGATCAACATTAACGGTGAACTTTTTGATGAAACGACCGGAAAAATTTCCGTCTTTGATCGCGGTTTTCTCTATGGAGATTCTGTTTACGAGGCTACCCGAACATTTAATCGAATTCCCTTTCGCATTCATCAACATCTTGAGCGCCTTTTTGATTCCGCTGAAAAAATTGCTCTCTCTCCCACCCTTAGCCGAGCTGAAATTTTAACGTCCATTACTCAAACGATTGCCGCTTCTCTTCACGAAAATATTAGTTTGCGAATTATCCTGACCCGCGGAACCAATAGCGATATTGGCCTGGATCCAGAATTATCTTCTGCTAATAATTTAATCATTATTACCAAGGCCATTTTACCCAATCCAGCTTGGTGGCTCACGACTGGCCTTTCAATGGTCTTTTATAAAAAAAAGAGCTCACAAAAAGGTTCACTTCCAAAGTCAGGCAATTATCAGGAGAATATTCTCGCCAATAAAGAGGCCCTCGCTCGCGGAGCCTACGATGCCATTATGGTCAATGCAGATGGCCACGTTACCGAGAGCTCCACTAGTAATATTTGGATGGTTAAAGACGGCGTCATTTATACTCCAGCTCTAAAAGATGGAGTGCTAGAAGGCCTTACGCGAAAAACAATTTTCGAGATGGCGTCGCACAAAAACCTAAATATCAAAGAAGCTACTCTGACTCCCCAAGATTTTCTTACAGCAGACGAGTGCTTTATAACCAGCACCACTCGAAACATTGTTCCAGTTACCAAAATTGAAGGACATCCCATCGGAGGCGCAATGCCAGGAAAACTCACCATGGAACTTCTGTCTACCTATTTGGAGTACGTTAGCGTTGGTCACCCTAAAGAAATTTAAAGTATGCAAGCGATTTCAAATTGACATCGCTTCTAGCTGCAAGTATTACTAACGGACGTATTTTTTTAAATTACAGCTCCAAAAAGCTAAGATTGTTAATAGTTAATTATATTAGGGGAATGTTTGCATGGCACGAAGTACTACAGGAAGAAGCCGTTTTAAAATCCAAAGATCACTAGGAATTGAAATTCCAGGTCTAGGAAAAGCTGGCGCTTTAGAAAGAAGACCATACGGTCCAGGTCAACACGGTAACAAAAGAAAGAAAATTTCTGACTTTGCTGTTCGTATGAAAGAAAAGCAAAAACTTAGATATCACTATGGTATTCGTGAAGGTCAATTAGTTAACTACGTAAAGAAAGCTAAAAAAGATAAGTCACGTGCATGGATGGAAACTCTATTAATCACTCTTGAGCGAAGATTGGCTAACGTAGTTTTCAGACTTAACTGGGCTCCATCAATGCCAGCAGCAAACCAAATGGTTTCTCATGGTCTTGTTCTAGTTAATGGTAAAAAAATCAACGTTGCTGGATATACTATTGCTAAAGGCGATACTATTTCATTATCTGAACGTGGATTTGCTTCACTTAACTATACTCAAGCTCATGCAACTCCAAGACTACCATCTATCCCTGCTTGTTACACAATCGAAGGGAAGATTGCTAAAGTTGTTGATATGCCACTTCCATCTGACATCCCATTCGAATACGAAGGACAGTTGGTAACGGAATATTACTGGAAAGTTAAATAATTTTTTAAATTATATAAGGCCACTCGAAAGAGTGGCCTTTTTTTTGTCCAGGATGGACGGTATGCACGCGAGAGGCAGGGGCCAGAGCGGGCTGTTTATGTTCTAAGTGCAGTTGAAGAAAGATTTTTATACGGGTGATCCGCAAGATAATGCACTTCAAGTCGCGGATTAAATTTTAAAATTTCAATTTCTTGTTTTAGGTAATCGGCTTTACTAAAATTTCTTGGAACCACATAAAGTTTAGTAAGAGCAGAAATAATCACAGCAGGATTTTTCCATTTCAATAAACTCATAAAAGAGTCGTCCCCCATCAAAAAATTTTTCTCCGTCATTTTTACTTTTGGAAGCCAAGCTGAAGTGGGATTAGTTTCTTTTTTAGCGAGAAAACCTGGATAGAGTGAATAATTTGTTTCTTTTAATAATTCTGCCAGTGCTACAAATTCATCGAAAACATTTTCTTCTTCAGAAAGGGGTTTTAGTGGATTGCGATCTGGAACAATCAAAATATTTTTTTCTGGGCAAAGTTCAAGGCAACTGCGATGACCTAAATGAAAAGGATTAAATGAGCCTCCAAAAAAAGTAACTGAGTCCGTTAATGGATGTTTTAAAAAAAGTTTTGGGAGTTCAGCTTGTGAATGCATTCCATCGCTGTCAGGCATGAATTCAAAACAATTAGCAACCTCTAAACATTTTTTAAATTGATCACTCATAATCTCGATCCATCAATGTTTTCCGTCCTTCTGCGCGCGCTTTTTCTACGGCCCGATCAGTTAGCCGTCTGACTTTATGAGAGAGTATTTCCATCACATTGGCCGATGTATTCATATCGTGTTTGTCTTTAATGTATTGCTTGAGTTTAGAAGCAACGATAAGAATCTCTTGTTCGTCGAACAATGAAGTTGAATTCGATGCGGAAAGAACTGGCTTACTAGCGACAATTATGCGTCTGCCTCCCCCTTCAACTTCCGGGACAAAGTTTTCTTTTCGGGGGGAGCGGTTTTCTTCGGCCCAAGAACTTTTATGATTCATAACCGGATTGTGCATATTCCAGCAATCCACTGAGCAATAAACCCATTTTTTACAAGTGCTGACGTTGCAGACTTGGTAGATGGTATTAAAACCAATCTCCTTTTTGCAGGTTGAGCATTTGCGCCAATAATTTTGTGTGCCTTGTATGTCTTCCACTCTTACTCCTTTTCAGATAAACTCATTTTATCATGAATTTTGAAACCGAATATAAAAACATAAAATTTCACATTACTCTTGAAAAGGCTGAGATCTTAGATGCCTCAGTGCTTCTAGGAGATAAATTTAATCGCCTTCCTAACCAAACGATGATCGCGATAAAAAAAGGGATGCTGATCCCTTTTAACCTCATAATTAAATCCACCAACGATCAAATGGAAGTCTCTGAGCTCACTCATTACTGGAGCAATATTCTACTAACTTCAAAAGCGGATGAACTCTTAGAAGAGTTGGGGCATTTTTTAGATGATGAAGATATTTTGGAATCAATCGTTACTAACTGGCAATTGGGCGGAAGCCTCGAAGGGCCAGCTTGGAAGCTGACCCCTTAAAACTTTTTGATTATCTACAAGGCATTTGGTTAACAATAATTCTTTCAACCCATGAAGCATTTCCTAAGAATTGTGCTGATTCTTCAGAAGATCCAGCAGCAGCAATTGATAGAGTGATGTTTTGAGTTGAAGAGCGGTCGTAGTATCTAGTCCACTGAGATCCGTAAACTGTTCTCATATAAGTTGAACAAGTCACTTGTCCTTGAGGACCAGTAGGCTGACAAACAGTGTATGGCTCAGTGTATGTACATGATTGAACTGCTTCTCTTATTGGTGAATCAGTAGAAACAGTCGAAACAGTTCCACTTAAATCAACTTTTTGATCAATTTGAGAAGATGATAATTTAAAAGATCCATTGTTTGGAATTGTTCCTTTAGGAATTGTGAAATTAAATTTTTCATCAGCATCGTTATTTAAACGAAGAATGATTTTCTTTCCAAAAGTAGATTGGCGTAAATCAGCAGAATAAGTTCCAACTTTTAAAAGATGAGTGTCACCTTTTGAGTTTTCTAATTTTAAATCTTTAGTGATGTTTAGTTGTCCTTCAAGTCTGTCGCAACCAACTAATACAAGTGCAGCTAAAATAACGGGCATTAAAAATTTCATACGTATCCCCCCTCATAATCAAATTTATAGTAAATTTAGAATATCTCAACGAATTCTGCTTTCGCAACGAAAGTGACCTTGATGTAAGAAATTAGCTACAGAGTAAGAAATAAAGGTGCAGATTGGCCCTGAATCATAGTTTTTTGCACTTGGACGTTTGATAACTGGAATTGTAAATCTCACTTTGGAGGATACCAAAATGATTAAAAACACCATTGTTATAGCACTCATAAGTCTATGTTGCTCATGGGCCTATTCTTCTGAGCAAACTGATGCGGACTGGAGAATGTTAATTGCTACGAGTAAACTTCCCTACTCCGATCAAGCCTATTGTTATACTGATGAATTTGGAAATATTTATGGCGAAAATATCGACATCAAGGTGCGGCTTGCTTCAGTCTCAAAACTCGTGACGAGTTTATGGGCACTCGATGTCCACGGACCTAATTACAAATACAACACCAAACTATTTATTAAAAATAATCAACTACATATTGCAGGGAGTTTTGATCCTTTCATGGGAAATGAAAAAATCTTTTTTCTTCTCTCTCAGTTAAATGATTTAGGATACACCAATTTTGTAAACATAACTTTTGATAAAAACTTTTTGGTTTTCCCAAATGCCGAAGGACATATGGATGATTATCCTACGCTAACTCATGAGAGTATTGCAAAAAACATTATGGCGTATTTCAATACGGCCACATGGACTCCTGCGATGAAATCGGAGTACAGCAGAATCGCAAAACTTGCGTTGCCAAATCGTATGAGAAAAGAAGTTAAGTTCGAATTAGCGGCAGCTACATTCGTGGAAAAGAATCCACTTGAAGGTGATCCACTTGCTCGATCACTTACATTATCTTCACCAGCTCTTTATAAATATTTAAAAGAGATGAATGTTGAATCCAATAATTTTGTCGCTCATACTCTGTACTTAGAGCTTGGTGGTGAACAAAAATTTACAGATTATCTGCTAAATCAATTCGGACTTACCAGTGAAACAATTCATTTTTGGTCTGGCAGTGGGCTCCCTGCAATCGTAAACAATGAAAGAAAAGACAATTATGCGACCTGCTCGTCTATGCTAGAACTAATTAAATCATTGAAAAATGTCAGTGAAAAAGAAGGAAGAGAAATTGAAGACATCGTAGCAGTTCCTGGCAGCGACGAAGGAACTTTTCGCAACCGAATTTTTCCAGCTGATTATAAAAATGCTTTTGTCGCTAAAACTGGAACCCTTATGCATACTTCCACATTGGCCGGGGCCATGAGTACCAAACGTGGATTTAATTTTTATGGAATTTTTAATCAAAGCAAAGATATTGAAGGTTCAAAGATAGTTCAGAATGCAATGGTGAGATCTATCATGACAGACATGGGAGGCCCAAAGGCATTTAATTATATCGTGAGCGATTTTGATACTTACGGGAATGATAATGTTAAAAACCTTTTAAAATTGTTATTGGAAAAAAGCGATTTTATGCCGTTTGAAAATAATCTCTATTAAGCGACCTTTTTCTTTTGGTGCTCGCGATAGTATTCAATGACTCCAGGAAGAATGGAGATGAAAATAATTGCGAGCATGACAATTTTAAAATTATTTTTTACGGCAGGAAGATCACCGAAAAAATATCCGGCCGCAATAAAAACATAAATCCAAAGCAGGCCACCGATAATATTAAAGGTCATAAATTTTTTATAATTCATTCTCCCAATACCAGCGACAAAGGGAGCAAATGTTCTCACAATCGGAATAAAGCGCGCGAGAATGATGGCCTTCATCCCATATTTTTCATAAAAATGAAAAGCACGATCTAAGTGTTCTTTATGAAATAGTGGGCCCGTTTCTTTTGAAAAAACTTTGGGACCAATATATTTTCCAATAGTATAATTGACAGAGTCCCCTATTACGGCGGCAATAAAGAGTGTTGTACTGATGGTCCAAAATTCAAAAGTGCCACGAGAAGCAAAAGCACCAATCATAAAAAGCAGCGAGTCCCCTGGAAGAAAGGGCATAATGACTAAACCTGTCTCGATAAAAATAATCAAAAATAAAATCAGATAGGTCCAAGCGTGATAATGAGTAATCACAAAATCTAAATGCACTTCAAAGTGCAGTAAATAATCTAGAACCGAGTGAACAATTTCCATAGTTAGACCTTTTAAAAAACCAATCAAGTAATTCATTTTCTGGTATAATACCTACTAAAACAATACAAATTTTTTGGAGTTCTTATGCTTAAAAAATCCTTTGCTCTGTTAATATTGTTGAATTCGATCAATGCTTTTGCTCATTGTCCTCTAGTCTTTAAAGCTGAAAATGCATGCCTGATGTTAGATCAAAATATAATTTATGTTTACGACGTGAAGGCAGAACATAATGGTCCTTATAAAGACTTTAAAGACAGCTCGATTGCATCGGTAAAATCAGAAGGTAATAATCTGAAGGTTGATCGCGTAGCTCGTGGTGTTTATAAAATTAATACAGAAAAGTTTGTGAAGATAATCGATATAGAACTTTTAAACAATAAAAAGACTGTGAAATTAAAACTCGCTGAGAAGTAAAAAAAGGCCCTCAAAGAAAGGGCCTTTATTTATTTGTATTAGTAAACGTTAAAGCCTGGAACTTCTTTATCACCGTAAAGAGCACCGTTTACGATAGTGAAACCATCAGCATGTCCACCATGTGGATCGAAATGAGTCCAGTGAATCATTCCTTGGCCAACATTTTTATATTCTCCGCAAACTGAAAGCGTCTGACCTACTTGAAGAGGAACGCGACCGAAATCAAGATTACTTACGATAAGAAGTTTAATTTGTCCGTCTACGGTAAGTGTATATTTTTGGTGAGGAAGACCTGCGTGATCTTCAGGAAGAATTTGAGTTACCACACCTGTGGCCATTACTTGCGGACGATCAAGACGAGATCTCATAACAACTTTTAATTGATCAACAGATCCGTTAAGAATATTTCCTTTAACATCTTTACAGCTTGGTAGAGTTACAAGAGATCCAGCAAATGCTGAGAACGAAAGAAGAGCAAAAAGTGTAGTTGCGATCACAGATTTCATAAAGCCTCGCTAATAGGTTGTATTAGGAAAACTAACGAAACTACCAAAGTCTGTCTAGTATTTTATCTGAGTTAACAAAAACTTAATAAAGTCTCTTGATCCCTGTAAGGTTTTGTTCCATATGGCCTTCCAAATAAGCATTATATCGGACACTTATGCCCTTATTGGCCCCTAAACTTTCTTCATCGACTAACTTTTTATAGGCATCTTTTTTAATGGGAAAAGCCGTGATGAGAATTTCCTTATGCAACTTGGGCTTCCAAATAGAGTAAATCAACAGGTAATCATTTTCTTCTTTTTCGCTTTTAAAGGGAAACTTAACCAGCGTTGTTCTAAGGATATTTCCGTGTACACCATTTTGAATAATCTCCTCTTCTACTTTTTGAATTTCTAATTTGGAGTAATCAAATTTTTTCACTTCACTCGAAACATTTTGAAGTGCTTGCAAGTCCTTTCGATCTTTTATTTCTTTAAAGGCGATAGAACCAGCGAAATACGTGATATTTGAAAACATTCCCCCTTCCGTAGTCTGCGGACCAAGACTGTTTCCAGAAAAAGCAAATGCGAAATTTAGAGTTGGGTCAATCCATCTTTTTCTTTTATAACCATAAGGAGTGTTGAGCACACTAAAGAGGTAGCCGTAAGTGTGCGTGATACCCGCGTGAACAATTTTATTATCGTTTGAAATATTAAACTTTGCTTGAAGTTCATTGATAATTTTATCATCTATAATTTGTTTTTTGGCACCAGAATCGAAATTATAACTTTGCCCCCAAAAACTTATAAGCTTCAAATCTTTAGAATCATTTTCAATTTGATTGTATAAATGAGGATTGGTATTTTTCAAAGTTGTTAGAAACGAAGTTTTATTAGCTAAGGATGAGGCAACTAACTCACTCCAATACTGATCAGTGGATTCTGAATAAGACTTTGATTTTAATTGTGCACATGAAACTAAAAGTAAAAAAGAAAAAAGTACAAACTTCATTGTTAATCCCAAATCTATAAATTTTTATAAGAGCTAAATAAATTTCTCACGTGATGAACATAAAGGCGACGAAAAAATACTTCATCGATTTTTTCAAATCCATGAATTTTTGTGCCAACTTGGTTTGAAATGCATGAACAAGTGACGGCACTTATGAGAGTTAAACCTACGATGTTGATATCAACATCTTCTGCCAATTTTTTTTGAGCTATAAAATGACGAAGTTTATTATGGATAAGCGGCACAACCCCATTGGCATTTTTTACTAATGCATTCAACATGAGTTTTCCACCCGACATAGCATCTCTAATCATTATTTGATGAATTTCTCGATTAGCGTAAGCGTAATTTCCAAAAGCACATAAGGCCTTACAAAATTGTCTTATCTCGGGATCCTTAAATTCTGGATATTCTAGAGCTAGATCTTCACCAACAGCTGCAAAACTAGAATAGACATGCATTGCTTCTTTAAAATAAGAATCAAGAATCGTATCTAAGAGTCCTTCTTTACTTCCAAAATAATAACCAATCATCGCAACGTTGCAACCAACGCCTTCGGCAATTTGTCTGGTACTTGCTCCAGAAAAACCGCGTTCAGCAAATAGAGTGCGGGCCACTTTCATGATTTGGTTTTTATCTACTTCAGTAGGTCTCCCTAATTTTTTTGCCATAATTATATCATCCTCATAATAATTAATGCGCATCCATAGCAGGCCCGCTAGCAGTGCCTTCTTTTTTCTTTAGTAGAATTAATGGAAGAAGCGATAACAAATATCCAAATGCTATTATTCTTACAATTTTTTGATAGCCAATAACAAACGCTTGTTTGTGGGCCATACCAGTAAGTATTTTAACTGAGTCCATTGCACTCGTCCCCATCCCTACAACATCTGCCATCTTCCCTTGCATACTCATTTGAATTTGATGAGCCACTCTCCAAGCCTCATGATCGAGTGAAGTGATATGGGTTGTAAGAACTGAATAAGACAGAACTTGATAACGCTGGAAAAAAGTTGAGATCAATGCAATTCCAACACTTCCTCCGAGTTGCCGGCACAGATTTAATAAACCTGCTGCTTGCCCGATTTCGTTTCCTGAAAATTGAGAAAGAACAACTGTGTTGATCGGAACAAATAAAAATGCCAGTGCTGCTCCTCTAAATAGCAAAGGGACAAACATCCCATCTACTGAAGTGAAGGAATCAAAATAAGATATTTTAAAAACCGCAATTGAAAGAGTAATAACTCCAGTGGCAATTAAAAAACGTGCGTCTATTTTTCTTAAACTCGCTCCAATTATCGGCATAATCATTGCTGCCAATAAAGCTCCAGGGATAAAGAGAGCTCCTGTTTGAGTAGCTGTTAAACCTTGAATCGTCGAAACAAAAACTGGAATAATAAAGATAAGTCCGTAGAGAACAACGCCCACTCCACTCATCAGAAGAACTCCCCCTGTGAAACTTTTATTTTTAAAATGGCGAAGTTCCAAAATTGGATGAGGAGCTTTTTTAAGTTCCCACCAGATTAGACCTACTATTGAAGTAACTGCAATAATCGCAGTGATTAAAATAAGTTTTGAATCAAACCAATCATCAGCTTGCCCGCGCTCTAAAACAAATTGCAAACAGCCGATTCCGGAAATAAGAAAGACCAACCCCCAAACATCAATGGGAGTTTTTTGTGTTTTTCTTTTTGCTTTAAGTTCTTCTTTCGTTTGATTTGCCGCAGGATCAAAGCCCACATCTTCCACCAACAAAAAGGAAAGAATAGCAACGACGATACCAATGGGAAGATTGATATTAAAAATCATTCTCCAGCCAAAATGATCTGTTAGGTATCCACCTAAAACTGGCCCCACAGTAGGACCTACCATTACACTCATTCCGTAAATAGCGCTGGCGATTCCCGCTTTTTCCTTAGGGAAAGATTCAAAAATGAGAGCTTGAGAAGTTGGCAGAAGGGCGCCACCTGCTAATCCTTGAAGAATTCTAAAAAAGACCAGCATGCCTAAACTAGTAGAGAGTCCACAAGCAACTGAAGCTGCAGTAAAAAGAATGATACAACTTGTATAATAAAGTTTTCGACCGAATTGAGCCGAAAGCCAACTAGAAATAGGAAGCACAATTGCGTTAGCAATAATGTATCCAGTTACTACCCAGCTAATTTCATCAAGAGTTGCTCCAAGGTTTCCCATCATAGAGGGAATGGCCACGTTAACAATCGATGTATCAATAATCTCTAGTAATGATGCAAGCACTGCTGTGAGAACAATTAATTTTGAGCGCATATAATTACCCTAATTAATGAACAAGAATAGAAACCACTGCCGATAATCCTAATTGAAGGGCGTCGATATCTTTTTCTGAAAGATTTACGAATTCAATTTTTACTGGCACTCTTTGAACAACTTTCGTAAAGTTTCCAGTAGCATTATCTGGTGGCAATAAACTAAAAACAGCTCCAGTGCTTGGAGCAATGCTCACAACTTTGCCTTCGAATTTTTCACCGGCAAGAGCGTCCACTTCAATTTTTACTTTTTGTCCCAAGTGAATATCTTTAAGTTCTGTTTCTTTTAAATTCGCAAGCACCCATCTTTTATTTTCAGCAACAAAACCAAATAATGGTTGTCCTGCTGGAACAAATTGCCCCGGCTCAACTGCTTTTCTAGCAATAATACCATCACTTGGTGCAATGATACGAGTGTATGATTCGTTTAGATCTGCTTGCTCTGCTTGAGATTTAGCAGCCTTTAATTTTGCATCCAAATCTTTAGCATCAGCGCTGGCCTTATCAAAACGTTCTTTGCTGATGGCCTGAGTTTTAAATAATTCGTTAGCACGTACTAAATTTGTTCTCGCTTCCATTACGCGTGCTTCAAGTGAAGTTACTTGAGCGCCAGCTGCCGTTTTGGCATTGGAGTAATCTGAAGTATCAATTTGAGCGAGGATATCACCGGCCTTTACTTTTTGGTGATCTTCAACAAAAACTTTACTAATTGTTCCATTGACTCTTGAAGAAAGCATTAAGAAATGTGCTGCGACTTGAGCGTTATCAGTGCTCACGTGCATATAACTTTCGTAACTTAAATAAGCCGTGATTGCGACTAAAATGATGATAACTGGTGCTGCAAATTTTTTTAATTTTGATGGCATATTAAATTCTCCTTCCCATTGCTAATTCTAAATTGAGTAATGCTTCTACTGCATCAATTTGAGCTTTGATGACTCCTGCTTCTGACCTATCAAGATCGAGTTCAGCATCTAATAAGTCTGAGTTAGTGCGAGTTCCGGCCTTAAGTCCATTTTGATAAATTCGAACACTTTCCTTGGATGCATCGACTGATCGAAGTTTAGCTGAATATAAAACCGCACTGTTGATATAACGACGTTTCCAAAATTCTATTTCATTACTTGAATTCATTGCAAGCTTGCGAGCTTTTTGTTCTTGTTGCAGTTTTTGATAATAACTTCCTTCAAGGCGAGCAAAACTAGCTCCCCCATCAAAAAGATTCCAAACAAAATTCACTCCTAGAGCATATGAATTTCTAAATTTTTCTGTTTCTGAAAATGAATAATTGCGATTGTTGTAATATTGATAATCAGCCACCAAATTAACTTTTGGCATCCAAATTGAACGATTAGCTTTATAGAGGTCATCACTTGCTTCGACTCTTTTTTCTAGAGCTTTTAAATCAAGTCTATTTTTTGCTAAATCAGAAGAATTTGTGTCTAGATTTTTTACAACCTCAACTTTAGGAACTGGCAGAGTATCAAGCAGAGGGCGTTCATCATTTTCAACTCCCATGGCTTCTGAGAGTGCCTTGCGGGTTAAATAAACATTGTCAGCTGCGGCTAATTTTTCTGGAATAGCTTGCTCTAATTGCACTTGAATTTTTAAAACATCGACCTTTGTAAATTCACCAAGTCTATAAAGTTCTTGAGCTCGCTTTAAATGATCACTGAGTGTTTTTACGTTGGTTTCAGCGACACTCGCCAAAACTTGAGCACCAAGGGCCTGAACAAATTTTAAGCGAATAGTATTTTCTGTACTCATTAGGGTGTGGGCCAATTCAAAGTCAGCTGCAACAACCAGAGACTTACTACCCGAATAAGAATAAGTTGTTTTAAAACCGTCGAATAAATTAATTTCTGCTCGAGCGCCAAAAGAGGTTTTTGGATATGTACTTTCGAAAACTGAAGTCGGTGAAATTTGAATTTCTTGATACTTCAATTTGAAAACATGGTTGGCTAAAATATCTACTTTAGGAAGATAAGAGCCAAATGTTTCGCGTTTTTTAGCGCGCGCTTCCTCAAGGGCTGCTTTGCTCATTTTTAGAGATGGGTTATTATCAATCCCTTCTTGCATTGCCTGATTTAAAGTAAGTCCATTATCAGCATGGGCCGATGTTAAACTATGAAGCAATAGGTAAATTAGTGGGTGAATCATGGTCACTTCCTTAAGCGGGTTTTTAATTTTTAAACATTTGTTTAAATATAGGCTTTTGAGCTTTGCTGTCAACTCATTATTAAACGGTTGTTTGAAAATAATCGTAATCTTAGATTAGACAATCTCATTGGGAAAAAGCTATCCTTTGGTAATGTCAAAACACTTGAGTATTTCAATTATTTTTGTTTTATCGGTCACTTTTCTGTGCCCTAGTTATGCCGCATCGATCGGTGAAAAAATAAAAGATCAATTACAGACTGATTTAAAAACAAATTATTTAAAAAAAATGGAAACACAATTTGGCGATTGTGGAAGTACTCCTGAATCTTGTCTTTCAGTTAAAGATGATTACATTATTGCCAATTTTCCAAAGAAAAAAGCAGCATGCTTTCCTTATACGATGTGTGGATTTTATCATTGTATGGAAGAAGAATATCATTGCAGTGACGTTGGAGTGAATTACTTTACTCAATTGGCTTTTCCTACATGTAACGCCTATGAATCAAATATCAAGAAAGGATATTTTAGTGACAAAGGTGTGGAGTGGATTTATTCAGTGATGGTTTGTTTGCAAAAAGGTTTAATAGATGAATGCCTATTAAACGGGAATTGCAAAGTCTCTAACGATTCACAACAAAAGATTATAACTTGTAATCATATAACTGAATTCACACTCGCCTACCATCCGGGATGTTATATCAATAGCGGAGTTGGTGTCTGTCATCTGCCTTTAAAGGACAAATTGAATATCTGGAAAACAGTTAATCCTTTTATGACTGCGAGAGAAAGACAAGAAGCTTATAAAGTTATCTTTGATTGTTTTATTCCATGAGAAATTTTAAAGTAAACTCAGAACTCCTACCAAAAAACTTCAATCGTGAATTTGATGCTCATATTTATTTCAATGAGACACAATTGAATCTTGCCCACCTCTTAAGAGAAAAATTACTTGCTCACTTTGTAGATCCTAAAGTGTTTATTGGTCCGATGATCAATGAACTAATTGGTCCTCATCCAACGTCCATGTTTGAAGTTAATTTTGGCGTGGAGCACTTTAGTGACGTAGTGTTATGGCTTATGAAAGAGCATGGTGAACTTTCCATTCTCATTCACCGTTTGACAGGAAATGATTATATCGACCATACTCGTGAAGCATTATGGCTGGGCGCTATACTGGCCCTCGATTTTTCAAAATTCACTTTGTAGCAAAGTGATCATTACTATATACTTCTATTCATGAACGACCATCACCATAATTGTAAACATGATCAGGAAACTCAAGCACAATCTCACTCCCATGATCACCACCATCATCATCACGCGCCTAAAAATTATAATAATGCTTTTATTATAGGTATCGCGCTCAATTTTATTTTTGTTATTGTTGAAGCTGTCTACGGATTTTTTTCGCACTCACTTGCTTTGATGGCAGATGCTGGACACAACTTAAGTGATGTCGCGGGACTTTTATTAGCTTGGGGTGCATTCTGGCTAGTGAGAAAAAAACCTAATACTCAATTTACCTTTGGGCTTAGAAAATCTACCATCTTCTCAGCACTTTTAAATTCAATTATATTGTTGATGGCCGTAGGAATTATTATTTGGGAAGCAATTCATAGACTCTTTTCTCCCAATATTATCGAATCAAAAACAGTTATGATCGTTGCCGGTATAGGTATTCTTGTAAATGCCATGACAGCGCTGCTGTTTTTTAAAGATAAAGATGATGATATGAATATTAAAGGAGCCTACCTGCACATGGCAGCTGACGCCCTCATTTCATTAGGCGTAGTAATCTCCGCCTTGATCATTTCATATACTTCTTGGTATTGGTTGGATCCAATTATCAGTATTGTAATTTCGTTAATCATTATTTATGGAACATGGGACTTGCTTGTTGGTTCGCTTAAACTTTCAATGGATGCTGTTCCGGAAGGAATAAATCCACTCGAAGTTAAAAAATATCTTGAAAGCCTCGAATATGTTACAGATGTTCATGATTTGCATATTTGGGGATTAAGCACAACGGAGACAGCATTAAGTGTGCATCTCACGGTTAAAAATAACATCATAGATAATAAAAATTTAGTTCAGATCAATGAGCACTTAAAAAAACATTTTAAAATTCATCACCCCACCATTCAAATTGAAATTTTTGATGAAAACTTCGAATGCCATTTAAAACCTGAGGACGTCGTTTGAAAAACAATTTTTCAGATATCCAAAATACAATTGAAGAACTTCATTGTAAATATTTGCCCTTTAAAGATGGTCACACTGCCGACTATATTCCCGAACTTGCTCACGCCAATACTAATCATTTTGGTATTGCCGTAGTGACAACCGAAGGTGAAGTTTTTAAAGTTGGAAATTGCGAAGCCTCATTTACATTGCAATCAACATCAAAGCCATTCGTTTACGGATTAGCACTAGAGCAAAATGGGCAAGAAAAAATGCTTTCTAAAGTCGGAGTTGAACCCACGGGAGACGCTTTTAATTCCATCATTGAATTAGAGAAACAATCTCACCGCCCTTATAATCCCATGATTAATTCAGGTGCCATTGCAGTAAGCAGTTTAATTCAAGGAACAAGCTTTCATGATAAAATTGCTACAATTATTAAAGCTTTTGAAAGTTATGTTGGTCACGCATTGGTCGTTGATGAAAATGTTTTTTTGTCTGAGAAAAAAACGGCCCATAGAAATAGAGCGATTGCTCATCTTTTAAGACATTTTGGAATTATTGAAGAAGATAATATTGAAGAAATATTAGATCTTTATTTTAAACAATGTTCTATCCTCGTTAATACGATTGATCTTGCAACCATTGCAGCAACCATCGCTGGTGGTGGAGTTCAACCTTTTACAAAGAATCAAGTTGTTCACTCCAATACCGCTCGCGATATTTTGAGCCTGATGTTTACTTGTGGGATGTATGACTCAACTGGTGAGTGGGCCTATACTGTAGGCTTGCCAGCTAAAAGTGGTGTGAGCGGAGGACTTCTTGCTGCCCTTCCCGGAAAAATGGGTATTGCTGTTTACTCTCCTTTAATAGACGAGCGCGGACACTCGCTGCGGGCGGTAAAAGTTTTTCAAGAACTTGCCAAAAAATATTCTTTAAGTGTTTTTTCTCATGAGGATAATTAAATGCGCGATCAATGGATTCCGGTTGAAAAAATTCAATATCTCATTCAATTTGAATCGTTTGCTATTTTTTGGGCATTGCTCCCATTAGCATTTTTATTCTACAAATTATTTTTAAAGACTATAACTGAAAAGCGACACGCTAATTTGCGCCACCGATTTATTCGAACTTTTTCTTTTTTATTAATCACTACCGTTCTTTCTTTTTTACATTGGACTATTTTCAATAATGCTTATCATTCGGTAAGTGAATACACATTAGTAAAATTTTCTAGTTATTTGAGTTTAATTGCACTTATTTTTGGTGTGATCTCAATTGTTCGATTAGCTCAAATTTATGTTTACCTTTATTTATTTTTTATGAATATGAGCGTGGGTGTTCCGAGGCTTATGGCGAATATGTTCACTTTAGGTTTTTCGTTGGTCATTGTCAGTTGGCTGGCCGCGGATGTTTTCGGTTTTCAACTAGCAGCAGTTCTTGCGACATCTGCTGTTTTTTCATTGGTTCTAGGATTGGCCTTACAAGACACATTAGGAAATTTATTTTCAGGCGTTGCCTTGCAAATTGATCGTCCTTTTAAAATCGGAGACTGGGTTGAAATTCATAATGGTTCTGAAAAATGGAATGGACAGGTTCAAGAAGTGAGCTGGAGAGCTACAACCTTAATGGGTTTTGCAGATGAACTTATTCTTATTCCAAATCGCATGATTGCTCAGAGTCAGCTGCTTAATTTTTCTCATCTACAGCGTCCAGCCAGACTTAATCAGATGTTTCGTTTTCGATTTGATGCTTCTATTGCAATGGCCCGTAAATCTCTGCTTGATGGACTTAATAATATTCCTGATATTTTGCAAGACCCTCCCCCTCGAACACTGATTACTGAAGTAACTGAGTCGTGGATAACCATTAAAGTTTTTTATTCCTTGAAAGATTATGGAATGAGATACCGCATTGGAGATGTTGTAATTACGCAAATCTTAGAGCAAATAAAAAAGAATCAGCTAGCATTAGCAACGCCAGTTATAAACTTAATGAATCATTCAGATGAATATGATTATTAGCACTACCCTACTAAAAAACTAAATTTTCTAAAAAATAACTTAAGTTTTCTTAACCTCAATTTTATTATCCAATAAATTATTGGATCTTTTAATGGAGGTTTCCAATGAGAAACATTGTTATTTGTGCAGATATAAACGAAAAGAGTATCGAAACACTAAAATCACTTAATCAAAATATTTATTTAGAAAATAGCCAGGTTCACTTGCTCCACGTTTTTGAAATCCAAATGTACAATGCAGATATTGTGCCTGTGATTTTTCCTACCGAAGTACAATACCCAGATATAGAATTAAGCACTATTCGTAATCTCGATAAACTGGCAATTGATTTGGGAATAAGAAGTGATCAGACTCACTTAAAATGCTTTTTCACACATTCACGTGAAGAAAAAATTATTAGCTATATCAATGAAGTAAATGCTGATCTCGTTATTGTGGCCACTCGAGGAAAACATGGTATTGAGGGATTTTTCTCTTCTTCGCTATCAGATTTCCTCTGCAAATATTCACCATGTGATGTCCTCGTTATTCGACCGAAACATCATAAATAGTGTCAAATATAAGCATTAAAGTTCATGTACTAGCGGTTGCTTGACCCAAATCATAATTGGATGTTAAAATAATTGTATGAGTATTACCGTTATCGACCAGGGTCCTGAGTTGTATTGGTTTGTGAGCAATGCTCTCCTTCAAGAAGATATTGTCTTAAAACATATCCAAAATATTTCTGCAGGTGAAAAAAACATTCTTCAAGATCTTCCTACAATTGTCATAATGAATGGAGATGATAAATCACTTCAACCAGAAGTATTTATCAACAGAATGCGCAACCACGTCTTTGCTAGAAATACTCTTTTTATCGTAATTACTGCTGATACATCAGTAGATTATAAGAAAGATCTACTAATCGCTGGTGCAGGACAAATTCTTTATCGTGGAAGAGGTTTTTCTCCTTCCCCTAAATTTTTTGCGAGTCTTATAAAATGGTTCTTAACCAATAAAGACCCTGATCCACAAATTTTTGATTTCAAACCTGCTCCATTTCAAGCTGAAGCTGAATTTACTAGCTATGGTCGCATTGGTTGGATTAATTCTACTCAATGTATGATCGAAACTAATGTTAATTTAAATCCCGGTCAAAGCATAGAAATCAAAAATACACTTTTCGATGAATTAGAAATAAGAAATACAAAGCTAGAATGCATTGAAAAAAACAAAGTTGGTCGCTACTATCAATACGCCAATAGTATACTATGTAAAATTGTCTCAAAGGATCAGTTCAAAGATCCCAAAAAAATTTCTGCTTGGATCGAAAATAATTGCGATACATCAAGACATAAACCAATCAAACTGGTTTACTTTGAAGCGGATTCTGACTACAGAGATGAAATTAAATCTATGATTAAATCTGACAAGCGCTACTGTGCTAGAGGATATGATACAATTGATAATCTACAAGAAGTCTTGAACTATCAAATCCCGCAACTCGTTTTAATCAATCGCGCTTTAATTCAAAAAGATAAAGCTAAATTTGAAGCAATGAAAAACTTTATTCAATCAAATTTTTGCTATTGTGTGACTTACTCAAATAGCGATATTTTTAAAATTGAAGATTTTAAAAAGAATTATGAATTTGCTATGCACTCTCCTACTCCTATTGATTTAACTCTTTTAGAATCAATGATCTTTAAACTTGAAAATAAACTACCTGATAATTTGAAAACTGATAAAAATAAAATCTACTTTAATAAACATTCAAATTATAGTCGATTAAGTTTTCATTCTCCATGCCAATTAAAAGAAATTGCCCTGAACGGAGCTGGGGTCGATCTTCCTTTTTCTGTGAGTAATTTTTGTGCATGTGAAATTTCATCTAATGCATTTGCTACTGCTGAAATGAATCGCAGTCAATTTTTTAGAGTGTTTAATAACAAGGTAACTGCCAATGGCGTTTATCACCGCATGGTCTTTATGGGACAAAACGTAAAAGATAATGAACAAGTAAGAAATTCAATCGAAAAAATAAATGAAGTTGGGTTTGAGCGTTGGCTTAACGGCGATACGGACAGTGAAAAGAAAAAATCATAACTAAATTCTTATTAAACTATATCAATTATATATTTTTATTATTTTTTCTATTGGTGCAAGTTATATCGTACTAATCGGTTTATTTTAATCGGAGAAAAAAATGGCAGAAAATAAAAAAGATAAATCCAAAGAAAAAAAAATAAAAGAAATGCGTGATAAAGAATTTAAAAAAAGACAATCTCGAGAAAAAGACTTAGCTAGAGAGCGTTCTGAAGATTTTGAGAAAAAAATTGCAGGGGAATAGGTTTATTACGCGAGATTTTCTCTCGCTGAGACCAACGGCCTTACATTTTCTTACAATAGGTTCTTTTAATTTAATGTCATCAAGTTTTAATGAAATCCTAACCTAAGATAACTATTCAAAGCGAATGTGTTAGTTTAGATTTAGAATCAATTAACTTCCATGAAGGAAAATTGAAATGAAAAAGCTACAGAAAAAACTATTTCTCTCAAGTATTTTTCTCTTCACGATTTCTTTTCAAATAGTAGCATTAGCTAAAGTAGAAATTGTTCTAGGCTTACCACTTGATCAAAATCTCAACCTAAAAGCCTCTATTCCAGAAACATCAGTATCAGAAATAATTCTTTCTCGCGAACAATACGTTCTTTCTTATAATAAAAATCGTCGATCACCAAATTGGGTTGCTTGGAAACTTGAAAGAAATCTAATCGGTAGCTCAGGTAGATCGAACAACTTTATGATTGATCCCGAATTAGAAATTTATTTAAAACAAACAAATGCCACTAAGTCTCCTGTCAATGAAACTGAATATAGAGGAAGTTGCTACGATCGCGGACATCAAATACCATCAGCAGATAGAACGGATACTCAAACGAATAATGAAACTACATTTCTAATGAGTAATATGATTCCACAAACAGCATTTTTAAACAGAGTTGTTTGGGAACATCTAGAACAATACTCACGCGACTTAGTCCAAAAACAAGGCAAAAAACTTTATATCATTGCTGGTCCGATTTATGATCATGATTTAGGGTTTATCGGCCCACAAAAAGATATTCCAGTCCCTTCAAAAGATTTTAAAATTATTTATGTTTTAAATGCTGGCCAAAATATTTCTGATATCAATGCTGATACACCTACCATCTCTGTAATTATGCCAAATATTCTGCAAGACGGAAGTTTGCCTGATCAAAATCCACAAGATCTGTGTAAACCGTTAAATATAAAAAGTGCAGATAAAAAAGATTGGGAAAAATACAAAACAACAATCAATGAGATAGAAAATATTTCAGGCCTAAAATTTTCGACTAATGAAGCAAAGATATAATATTTCTCTCAAGAGCTATATAAGGCATTTGAATAAAGTATTTTTTTTAAAAAAATCCCTACGACATAATTAAACCAATTGAAAACTACAACAGTTTTCTCATTTAGAATTAGGAGTCATTATGTCAAACTACAATGGCAGTAACCAAAGCAGCAAACCAAATCAATCCGATAAAAAAGACTCACAACCATCAGGACAACCCAATAAAGGTGCCAATCAACAACAGACAAACAAGACACAAAATATGGCACAATCTAATGTTGGTGGTGGGGCCAGTAAGCCAAGCCAAACTGGTACTAACCAATCTGGCCTAGGTAATAAAAATGGAATTAATAAGGGTGCCGGACAAAAAGAAGACCAAAAAAAAGGGAGCTTCTCACCGGAAAAACCAATGAATGAAGATAAAGCTTCTTGGGATAAATAACCAAAAGAAGTTAGTATTTTTTAGAATGAAACTGGGGCAATTTTTAATTGCCCCTTCTTTTATCGAATTACTACATTACAAAAAATAAATCACTTCATAAATATTCAGATAATTCATAGATAAATTAAGATGACTGTAATTAAGCCAAAAGAATAAAATAAGGTAAGTCCAAATAGCGGAGGTTGTAGTGTCTACATTCAATTTCTTCGAACCAAATCCGAATCAAATTGTTGAATATTTTCATGCTGGGGAATATATCTTTCACAATGGAACTCCTTCTTATGGTGCATTTGGAATATGCAAAGGTAGAGTTGAGTTGATTACGAAAAATGATGAAGGCTTCTTTTTAAAAGAAATTAAGAAGTCTGGAGATATTATCGGAGAAGATAATTTGGACATTCATTATTTTATTTATGATGCTCTAGCTTTAGAAGATACTGAAGTGATTTTTTATGACAAAAATTTTATTATAGATGTACTAGAACCTGACGATGACACTGATGAGGAGCCGTATGAAGACGATGATGAATAGATTCTCATTCGTAATTAGTAAATTCTTTTTATATTTATATAAGCGAAAGGAAAAAGTTCATCATCTTTATAAATACAATACTGATGCCCTGTTAATTCCTGCTGGACATATCCCTTATATGTCATACCGCTTATTGAGTGGATCTGTAGTTGTTTTTTACCAAAATAAAATCATTGCAGAGTATGGACCACATACTACTTGGGGCGCTCAAGAAATTTTAAACGCTCAAGTGGCAAGATACAGTGTTTATATAAAAAAAGGATCTTTAGTGTGTGCCATCGGAAAATCAGAATTGCAAAAAGTATGGATGCGAATATTCTTTCTTTTAGAAAAAGACATGTTGGCAGAAATAAAAAAAACCCCGGGTCTTTCTTAGGCCAGCCAGAAAGACCCGATGCTCTCTTCATCACATCATCCCGATTTTTCATTATTATATGAATGATGAAACTTTTTTCTCATCGTATTCTTCGATTTGAAAAGTTCTTTGCGAGTACGGTCCTTGGCATGTTGATAAACCTTCCCAATATTGTGTCCAATATTCAAAGCGATAAGATCAACATGCTCCCTTAATTCTTCTAGTTCATGTTCGTGCATTTTTATTTTTTTTCTTTTGGTGTTTTGTTCTAAACTTGTATCTTCCCAAAATTTATCAATAACTGACTTCACACAATCCCTCCTAAGAATATTTATGCATTAATTTGTACCGGTTCAATTAAAGGAATACTCACATGCTTAGCAGGAGTTTTTATATCTTCAAAAAGATCCTTAAAGGCTTTCGAAAATGTTTTAATGACTTCATCTTCTTTATTGTAAACGTGACACCCTAAAGTAATTCCATAATCCCAAAACCCTTCAGGCGACCCTAAACGTTTTAGATATTTTCCTTTTATCTCGTTAGCAATATGCATAAGAGGTAAAAAAGAAAAACCTAATTCATTATGCACTGACCTAACCAACGCAGAAATGCTGTCACTTTCAAAAACAATTCTCTTATTAATTTTATTACTATCTAAAAAGCGATCAACTTGCGATCTAAGTTCAATTTGAGATGAAGGAAGCACCCATTGGACATCTTTACTCCTTAAAAGTTCATCTATTACTTCCTCGTTGTTCATTCCATCTAAATGATTTGAAGTGGTGTTGTGCCATTTACTAGAGCAGCAAAGAACAATTGGAACTTTCATTTGTTCAAGACTAATAAACTCATTATCACTGATACTTTGAGTAGTAATAATTGTGTCGATTTCCTTGAAATGGAGATGATCTAATAATTGATGTAAACTTCCAGTAGAAAGTAGCACCTGAGGTCTTTCATCGGCCGGATAATTGCTTAAGAACTTACTAATAACTTCCGTTACGAATTCTTTTTCTATTTCCTCAGATACACCAATTTGAATTTTCCTTTTTGCAGTAGGTGTACTTTTAGAAACAACTTCAGTCATTTTTTCTGCGAGCTCAAACATTTGTCGGCAATAACTGTAAATAACAATTCCAGTTGGAGTTAATTGGTTTTTTCTCCCAACTTTTTCGAACAACTTTACATCTAGCGACTCTTCCAAAACTTTTAGTTGACTAGAAAGACTTGGCTGACTGATGTGCAGATGATCAGCGGCAATTGTAATGCCGCCAGACTTTGCAGCGATGTAGAAATAATAGAGATGATTGTAATTATAGTTCATAGAAGCCTCACTGATTAAAGAGGAACAAGAAGAACGTGACGATGGCATAATTAAAAACACTTTATCAAGGCAGTTGTTGTAAAATATTTTTTGTTCATTTTAATTTATTTTTCTGGGACTTTATTCTTTCAATATGGGGCAGAATCACTCGTTACATTTCATAATTTTAATTTTAATGCAGACTCAAACTATACAACCCATAAAAAAAAGGTCTCATTCATGACTAGATTACTCTGGCAGTTTGATTGCAATACTAAAAGTAACTTACAAACTTAAGTAAAATTCTGTTGATTAGATTATAGATTATAAGGAGAGCAAAATGAAAAAGTGGACTATGGCATTTGTTGTTTGCTTAGAATTATTATCAAATGCAACGAGAGCATATGAACCAAAGCAAATAAAAGTTATACCTCATAAAGTTGCAGCGGAATTAAAAGTAGAAACGGCAGAGCAAGTTAAAATGGATCGCTTACAAAACACTCCAAAAAACCTAGCGCTTGTTCAAAATATTCGCCGTAATCTTTTAAATGATAATTACATTTCTAAAAATGGAAAAAAGGTGCAAATAATTGCATTGGATAAAGAGATAACACTAAAAGGATTGGTTAATTCTGACGGTGAAAAGACTAGAATTATTAATATTGCCAACAAATTTTCTGAGCATAGAAAAATTAGAAACCAACTAGAAGTGAGTAGACAATAATTTAAATGAGGAGACTAGTATGAGCCTACAATCGATTGCCCCTCCTGATTGGCGAAATTTAAATACCGAACAAAAATCTTCAGTGATAGGAATATATGACACTAAAGACTCCAGTAAAAAGGCACTAGATAAATTAATTGAGCAAGGCTTTACGACTGAAGAAATTACTCTTTCAAGTACATCTAAAATTAAGTCTCACGGGACGATTGAAAAAGAACTTTTGAAAAAAAAAGCAATTGAAGGAGCGTCTGCAGGTGCCGCAACAGGTGCAGTCATTGGGGGGACGCTTGGTTGGTTGATTGGTATCGGTGCTTTCACTTTATCTACTGCCAATAAACTTCCTATGGGCGGTCCAATAACTTCTGCAATAGCAGGGTTGTTGCTAGGTACTCTCGCTGGAGCAATCGGAGGAGCTCTCATTGATTACTTCCTGCCTGATTCTCAAGTTGAATCATCAGCTAATGAATATACAACCAGCGAAAGTATTTTGCTTTCTATAAAATGTGCAAATTCAGATGTGATAAATCATGCAAGAAAATTACTTGAGACTACGGGAGCACACGACATTGCTTCATTTTATGAAACAAATTAGTATCCAGGCCTATAATGATTAACCTTCCAACATTTATCCAAGACCTATCACTCATTCTTATTACAGCTGGAATTGTGGCAGTCATTTTCCGAAGAATAGGCCAGCCCGTTGTTCTTGGATACATTATTGCGGGCTTTCTTGTGAGCTCCCATATTTGGCTTATTCCAACGGTTCAAGATCTACCCAACATACAAGTCTTTGCGGATATAGGTGTAATCTTTCTTCTCTTCTCATTGGGATTAGAGTTTAGTTTCAAAAAATTATTAAAAGTAGGATGGCCTGCTGCCACTACTGCAATCTTTGAAGTCATAGGAATGATTGGATTAGGAATGTTAAGTGGATATTTTTTTGGTTGGTCTCTTTTAAATAGTTTATTTCTAGGAGGAATTCTTGCGATTTCATCGACAACGATTATTGTTCGCACATTAGGTGAAACCGGAATGAAAGGACGTGGTTTCATCGATTTTGTTTTTGGTATTTTAATCATTGAAGATTTAGTGGCCGTTTTGCTTTTAGTATTACTATCTACTGTGGCAGTAACAAATCAATTTATTGGCGCTGAGCTTGTTACTTCTGCATTAAAACTCTTAACTTTTGTCGTCTTTTGTTTTGTTTCAGGAATATTTATACTTCCTTCATTGTTTCATTTAATTCACCAGCACTTAAATGAAGAAATGATGTTAATTGTTGCATTGGGACTTTGCTTTTTCATGGTTAAGCTCTCAACTCTTGCTGGATTCTCCCCTGCTTTGGGCGCATTTATGATGGGTTCCATAATTGCAGAAACAAACGAAGTTAAAAAGATAGAGCACCTAATAAAACCTGTGCGAGATTTATTTGGTGCAATTTTTTTTGTTTCTGTCGGCATTTTAATAGACCCAATCATTTTATTTGAATACAGCGGCCCCATAGCTATTTTAACACTTGTCACCTTATTTGGTAAATTCATAACTATTGTAATGGGTGGACTCATCTCCAAAAGAAGTCTTAGGCATAGTGTGCAAGCAGGATTAAGCCTTGCTCAAATTGGAGAATTTTCATTTATCATCGCAGCATTAGGTCTAAACTTAAAAGTGACGAGTGCTTTTTTATATCCAATTGCTGTTGGAGTATCAGTTATCACGACTTTCACTACTCCTTACCTTATAAAAAATATTGATCCCATTTATATTTGGATGGAAAAATTTATTCCACATTCGACTAGTCACAACTTGAGCCTTATACAATCAAATATTATGCCCAAAAAAATGTGGAGAGAAAATTTCTCATCTTCTCTAATCTTAATTGTCCTAAATTCTGTCATTATATATGCCATCTTTTTTTTCATTACGTGGCTCTTTCCCAAAAAAGGTGATTTAGTTTGTTTTGGGTTAACAGTTATTTTTTCAGCTCCTTTTTTCTGGGCCATTTTAATGAAAAAAAGAGCGATCACTGCAAATAACAAAGAAGAACGTATTTCCTTTGTTGTGTTAGAAGTTTTAAGAGTCGTAACAGTTTGGGCCCTTTTTAGATATATAGCTACGGATTATATCTCCCCTAAATATAAAACTTCCTTCGTTTTGTTTTTTACTTTGCTACTAATATTCTTTTTCTCTTCTTATTTGAAAAGAATTTATCACGTATTTGAAAAACATTTTTTAAAAAATTATTCTGAGTCTGACTTAGGCTCTAACCCTGAAAAAGAATACGCATTTAATTCCTTTTCACAATGGGATGCTCACATAACTAATTTTGTCATCCCTGCTGAATCTGATGCGGTTGGAAAAACTCTGCATGAATTGAAGATTAGAGAAACTTTTGGTATTTCCATTGCTTTAATTGAAAGGGGTGAATTATTTATTGCGGCACCGGGAAGAGACGAGAAGCTATTTCCTAATGACCGCATTGCTTTAATTGGTAGTGATGATAAGTTGGAAGTCTTTACTAACTTTTTAAAAATAAAAAAAGATTCGTTTCTCAATAATCAAGTCAGTGATTATTCACTCCATCGAATTTTTGTCACAGATAAAAAAACCTTTGTTTTTAAAACAATTAAAAAATCGGGCATACGAGAAAAGACAGATGGAATGGTTGCCGGTATTGAGCGCCATGGAGAAAAAATATTAAATCCTGATTCAAATTTAGTAATACTTCCAGAAGATATTCTTTGGATAGTTGGAAACTCAAATAAAATACAAAATCTAAACTAAACAAAGGTAGACATTCCAGTAATGGCCCTACCTAATACTCAACTATTAATTCTTTCCTAGTTTTCGGGGACGTGATTGAGCTTGGAGAAGTTTATTAAGTAGTGAAAACTATATTTTGGTGAAATAAAGTTAAGTGTTTATTATAATTAGTCGATAATCTTTTTTATCAAGCATAATCTCATTGGCATTGCCATAGTCATTGAGAGAGATTAAATAATTAAGACTTAGTCAAAAAACAACAAACCACGAGGATAAAATGGACGAAGACCCCAATAAGTTTAGATCTATTCATTCGGTGGCCTGTCCGCTGAAATAAGCGGGAAAGCTCTTATGTCTTTCCCTAAGAACACCCAGAATCTATTGGTGCTTATATGGAAACGACTTTTTTAAATGACGATCTCTCACTAGAAAACTTGCTTGATCACTGGCAAGGGCTAACTCATAATGAGCGGGAAAAAATATTTTCCATGCTAGCTCGTATTGATCAGGAAGAACTTTTCATCAATCTCTCGAGTGATTACCAAGTCGAAATATTTGAAGAGTTACCGATTGCTGAAAAAAGAAGTTGGATAAGACTGCTCGCCCCCGATGATATTGCTGATCTTCTGCAAAATATGGAAGAAGACGATCAAAAAGCAACCATGCGACATCTCGACTACCCCACACTTATAGAAGTTAAAGCACTGATGGCGTACGCTGAAGATGAGGCCGGTGGATTGATGAATTCCAGGTTTGCTCGCCTGCGTCCCGAAATGACCGTGGAAGAGGCTATTCGTTATTTGCGAGCTCAATCTAAATCACAAATTGAAACAATTTACTACGCCTATGTGCTTGAGCGCTCGCAAGTTTTATTAGGAGTCGTATCCCTTCGCGAATTATTCTTGGCCAATGCTGAATCAACAATTCAAGAAATAATGAACACTAACTTAGTCACTATTTTGCAAGATGAAGACCAAGAGAGTATTTCAAAAACTTTTTCTAATCACAACTTTCTCGCTATTCCTGTTGTCGATGAACAGAACGTTATGAAAGGGATCATTACGGTCGATGACGTCGTTGAAGTTATTGAAGAAGAAGCTACTGAAGATATTCAAAAGATGGGAGGTATGGAAGCTCTAGGAGAACCATATCTAGAAATTGCGCTGCCTACGATGATTAAAAAGCGTGCTGGCTGGTTAATGGCGCTCTTTATTGGTGAGATGTTTACAGCTACGGCCATGAGCCACTATGAACATGACATCGCAAAAGCTGTTGTACTTGCCCTCTTCATTCCTTTGGTCATCAGCTCTGGAGGAAATTCGGGATCACAAGCAACTACTCTTATTATCCGTGCTATGGCCTTAGGTGAAGTTCGGCTAAAAGATTGGTGGCGTGTTTTTTCTAGAGAATTAGTATCCGGATTAAGTTTAGGACTTATTTTAGGCTCAATTGGATTTTGTCGGATCATTTTGTGGCCGAGTAGAGAAACTCTTTACGGTGAACATTATCTTTTGGTCGCTTTGACTGTTGCTTTAAGTTTAGTTGGAATTGTTTTATGGGGAACACTTGCTGGATCCATGCTGCCTTTTGTCTTGCGCAAACTAGGCCTTGACCCTGCCACCTCTTCAGCGCCTTTTGTAGCAACCTTAGTGGACGTTACAGGACTCGTCATTTATTTTACGGTAGCAAGTTTATTCTTAAAGGGAATTCTACTTTGAGCTCGTTTCAAAAAACCCAAACGAGCATTCCGCAAAGAAGACCTAAAATTGATCCTGCAATGAGATCACTTAAGTAGTGAACGCCTAAATACAATCTTGAGAAAATAACGAGTAGCGCCCAACATCCAACAAATGAAGCATAAGGATGATGCAAAATAAAAAGACCTGAAAAAAATGCACTTGTAGAAGCTGCATGCAAAGAAGGAAACGAGTCATCGATTGGTGAATGTGTCAGTGCTTTAAAATTAGCGATTATCTGATAAGGCCTTTTTCTTCTTACGCATTTTTTGATTATTTTACCAAAGAACCAAGCTAAGAGCGGACAAAATAGTGCCCATAAAATTTGAGTTTGTTTAAAAAATATTTCTGTATAACTTAAAATCAAAACATTTAAAATTATTGCATAAATACTCCAGGCATATCCTCTGGCAGATTCAGTGAAAATTTTAAACAATAAAACCAAAGGTCCAATTCGCCATGAAGTTACTGCAAAGATAATTTTTTGATCTTGCAGATCTATTTGCTTAAATATTTTTTTCATTAGTAAAAGTTGCCACCTCTGTGTTTGATTAGCAAATGTTTTAGCTTAACTTTCAATAGACCGCTGGATATCCAGAAGTGGGAACTTTTTACTCTCACTAATAAATTGTCCTTCCATAACTTCCAGCGTGGATACCAAAAAGCAAATTTCTTTATTTTCATTAAAGTGGGAAGATTGAGCTCAAAGAGGCGAGCAAAAAATGCAGTTCCAAAGAGTTTAGAAACAATGATAACTAAAAAACCTGAGAGCATATGACCTTGTTCAAAAAGATAGAGCCCAAAAAGTTTTACGGGAATTAAAAATGAAAGTGGAAGGACTAAGATTATTAAAGCTCCCCAAGCTGGCAGATGAGTCATTCTTTCTTCGAGTCGCTTCCATATTGCCAGTTTGTTTAGTCTATCAAATTGCGCTGCTAAAGGCGCCCATCCCCATTCTTCAAATATGAGCAAAAAGGCAAATGGGTAAAGTAATAAATACGTCCAAAATTTTTTGCTCTTTAATTTTTTTATTTTCAACATCAAATAATTATTTTGCAAATTAAGGACCAATTAAGTTTGCTTTTAAGATCTGACCAGCAAAAATGTTCATACATGCTAACATCAGGCTGCCCAGATTGAATTACTGCGCACTAGGCTTGCCGATTTAATCGTAAGTGAAATTTATATATTTTATTTTTATGCTTAGATTATAAAAAACAAATAATATGAAAGAAGATGAATTGGTAAAGGAGCACACCTTCGTTAAGGAAGTTCGGCAAGATTATCGCCCCATTTTTCGGGATAAAAAATTTGCGAGACTTTAATTCATGACTGGAATTCGTTCGACTTAAAAAACTAGATAAAAAGATTTATAGCAAATCCTTAAAATAAAAAAGGGCCCCATAAGGGCCCTTCTTTATAATATCATCTAAAAATAATAATTATTTTTTAGCTGTTTCAGTAGCTGGAGCAGTAGTAGCTGCAGCGTTTACAACTTCTTTAGCGTCTTTTTTAGCAGCTTTTGCGTGTTTTTTAGCTTTTTTAGCTGGAACAACAGCAGCAGCGTCAGTAGTTGGAGCAACTTCTGTAGTTGTAGCAGTTTTAGCTTCTACAGCTTTAGTTTCTACAGCTTTAGCTTCTACAGCTTTAGCAGCTTTAACTTCTTTTTTGTCATTAGCAAAAGAAACAACTGAAGTAAGAGCAAGAGCGATTACGATAAGAGATTTCATGAGGAACTCCTTTAGTTAATACTTAAAGCAAGATATTTTGCTTAAAAAGTAGATTTTTTAATTTTTATGAAATCTACTCTTTTTTCTTATAACGACAAATCAAAAATTGCATAATATATAATTTTTTTATGGTCTATAGCAGTATGTAATGATATTGCAATCTTTTTTCTAAAGTAAATTTACTTATTAGGCGATAGTTTTGAAAAAAACCACTCTTCTAAACCAATCAAAAAATTAGAAAATACCATAAAGCTAGTTCCAATACAGCTGACAGCGCGGACCAGCCAAGCTATGGAATCGTAGACTTAGGTCATACAATTGCCTTCCCATCAAAAAAAAAGATAAATTTATTGAAGAGCATAAAAAATTAGGAACACTGCCAACAAACGATCGAAAGGCATATTATCCATTTAGTAGGAGCATTCTTTGCATATTAGAGTGCGATGCTCAAACGAATCTTATTCAATTTATTCTTAGGTTATTCGGTTCACTCTAGTGCAGAGATCGTTCCACTGTTAAAAGTTCCTTTACATGACGGTACTTTTTACACCTATTCAGCCAATCTCAAAAAGCATTGCTCATTTACAGGCGTCACTGAAATCATTGCTCCTGAAATAAATATTAAAAGTAAAAAAAAGTTAACCGACAAAATAAATCTTTTACAAATGAAATTGAATTTTGAAATAAAAAAAATTAAAATTTCTAATGATCTCATTTTACTAACTTTAAATGGATCTAATAATATTAATTTCGAATTTTCCTTCAATCCAAAAACATGCAAACTTGAAAAAAAAATTCATCTAGATGACGATGTAATCTCTATTGATGAATTAAAAATTGAATACAGCAATGCTTTACAGACTCCAGTTGTAAAAAAAATAATCATAAAAAACAATGATGAAAACAAAAATCGAACACTTTACCCGTGGGCGCTTCATGGACAAATTTCTACTTATGAATTTAACATAGGTCCGGCAGTGAGCATACGGAGCAATATTAGAAAAAACTCACATGAAGAATTTGAAAAAAATAATCCAGTGATAGAGCCAATACCTGCTTTCTTATTTCGATATGGACCTTTTTTTCTCAATAAAGATGGATTGGGTTCATTATTATACCATCATGAGGATTTGACTATTTTAGGTATAGCCCTGCTTGAAGGTGAACCCTATAGTTCAACAGGAATAACAGACAGAGAAAAAGGATATTTTCTTGGAGGAATTCTAAAATACAACTCTTTCCAAATTCTCTATTACAACGATTTTTTCACAGAAAAAGGCTACAATATAAAAACGAGTTTCGTACCAGAATATTTCGTCAAAATCGATTGGAAATTAAATCCACAATTTTTTATTCAATATTGGGATAACAAATATGTTGATTATTATTTCGGCGTGAATGCCAATGAAATGGGAAGCGGTATGCGAAAATATAGCGGGAAACATACTTTTAATTATGGAGTACTTTTGGAAACCACTCACTATGTAGAGAATTGGACATTTCTTATGTCTTTTGGAACAAAGCTCTACGGCCATGAAGTTTTCTCTTCTCCCACCGTCACAAAACAAAATGAATTACGATTTATTGGCAGCATTCTCTATAAGTTTTTTTAATCGTTTTAGAATTGTCTTATATTTTTCGATCATTTTCAAAAAGGTAATTTTCAAGAAAACAATATTTATCAGAGACAATAATGGAAGTAAAAACAGTAGTGAGAAAATAATTTTACATTAGATATTACAAGGGCGTGCATACATGTGCGCCCAAACTTTTACTCTTGAACTAGATCATTCCAAAACTTATAGATCTCATAGAAATTGAAGCATTATGAATACCTTCATATTCAAATCGCATTTTTTCATCTTCGTAAGCGGCGCCTAATATATATAAGATTGGATAATAATGATCGGGACTCGGTATACTTAATTTTCCTGCTTGCGACTTTGTTGCATCATTGACGAGTGCTTTAAAATCTCGGGCAAGAAGTTTTTCTTTCATCCACAAATCGCACTCAACAGCCCAATCGTGAGGTTTTGCGTTCCTATCCCAATCTATCGTACGTAAATTATGTACTAAATTACCACTCCCAATAATCAATACATCTTCATCTCTCAAAAACTTTAAAGCTTCTCCAAGTCTAAAATGATATTCACCAGGCTGTTCCATATAAATACTTAATTGCAGTACTGGAATATTTGCTTCTGGGTAAATATGTTTTAGCACTGACCAAGTGCCGTGATCATATCCCCACATCTCATTGTCCGCTTGTATTTGGGGAGATTTAATTACAGATTGAATACGTTCGGCCAAAGCAATATCCCCATTTGCCGGATATTGAACATCAAATAGCTCCTTGGGAAATCCATAGAAATCATGAATAGTCCGGGGATTTTTAGTGTGGGTTATCCAAGTTCCTTCGCTCATCCAGTGGGCCGATATGCAAAGAATGCTCTTTGGTGTGGGAATTTTTTTTCCTATGATTGAGAGCATTTCAGTGTAATCACTTTTTTCAATCGCGTTCATAGGAGAGCCGTGACCAAAGAAGAAAATAGGCATTCTTTTTTTAGTAAAGGGTAAATTTAAATTCACTGTTAACTCCCCTTTTGAACTAATGAGTTAATAAATCTCAGCTCTAGAAGCTGTGAGACCAGAAATCATACTTTGATTAAATTCAATTTCCAAATTAGAAGCAATTGTGACTACTCCGTTCACTGAATTTTCTTGAACTTCAAATTGATAAATAATATTGTTTCCAGATTCTTTACTTGGTTTTCCTTTTAATCTTTTAACGAGATCTGGCGACATTCCCAAGCTTAAACCATTTATCGCCAACTTTGTTTTGATGAGTGAAGTTTTTTCACAAAACTTTGATAAACGGTAAGGACTTTGAGATCCTTTAATCGCGATCGCTGTAATCGTTTTTTTATCACTTCCCTTCTCCTTTGATTCGAAGCTAAGCGTAATACCATTAGAAGCCTTATAACAAAGAAATGAGAGAACATCTCCTTGATCACCTTCGTGATATATTTCTTTGCTCTTAAATTTTGTCATGACATCGGTTAAAGTTGATTTGCCAATAACAAGCCCCAAGACACTTAACTCACTGTCCGGTTGTTTCTTAGCGATCATAGTCGAAGTCTCTGCAAACAAAACTTTGGGATAGAAATTGATAATAATGAATGAAATCAAACTGAAAATTTTAAGCATTCTTTCCTCGATTTTTACAAAAAGCTTTTTTCATTGCCAATGTGAAAGTTTATCACGCGGAGTTTTACTACTGAAATTAAATTTTATTAAAGATTTCATTTTAAATAAAAAGTTAATAAGTTCAACCTCTCAACTTTTGAAAGGTAAATTTTTTTAAAAATTTTGGGAATTTTTTAAATCTAGAAAAATGGTGGACTCGTCCTACATTTTTTAATAACTACAACTTAATTCAATTTCATTTGCAAACTAGGGCGCTCCAGTCATTTTAGGTCATTTATTAGTTTATGGCCTTGTTAAAATAATCAAACACCAAGCTGCCGTTTACACCATTATAATTTCAGGCAAAGAATAATAAGCCCCAATAAAAAGCGGCCCTTCATCATCCAATTTCCATATTAAAACTTTCCCTTCATGAAAAGGATGCCAATAGCGATCCTCATCAAAAATATTTTTTATGTTTTTTCCAATTCCAGTATTTTGCTCAATTAATTTGCAAACTCTGAGTGCATCTTCAATCACCTTCTTCCCTGAACTAGGGAACCCAGTAAAGACAGATGCGTTTAAAGCTATACCTTCTAATAATTGCCAACCGTCTTCTGTCCATCTTGCCACTTACGACCTTCCTCTGATTCTTCAGTTGCTTTCATTGCTTTTGAAAGTTTGTCCTCGAATGCTTTCAAACGCTCTTCAACATCAACTGTTTTTTCATCTTTCTTTCCAGCTCTTTTGAGTAATTCATTTTTGCAGCTTAAAAGATTGAGAAAAAATTCTTGTGAAATAATCACTTTGATATCTGAGCCTTTGGAAACAACTTGAACAACTTCATCTCCCTTTACATCAATGGCGCTAGGCCCTTTTTCTCTTAGGCTCTTAAAGTTAATCGTTTCTTTTAGATTCATCATAAATTTCTACCTTGTTAAGTGACATATAGAGTATACCAAAGCACCACTTAAATGTCACTTAGATGTCACCAACCCGTACAACTATACAATTTTACAAAGGCAAGCCTAGGTAATTACCCTAGGCTTGCTCTGATTATCGTATCTTTAGGCATTTTCATTCTCTAGCACTTTAGTCATCACTCTAAAGTTATCAGTAACCCCTTTCACGTCTATTCCGGCCATACGGATATAGATCTGAAAAGTCTTAAAATCTGCCCAGCCTCCCATCTTCATCACTTGAGTGGGCTCTGCTCCAGATGCCAGAACATGAGTCGCAAAACAGGCCTTGGGCGCATGAAAGTTAGCATATTTTTTAATTCCGAAACTTCTTAAAAAAGTTCTTAGAATTTTGACGGCTATTCCATGCTCCCAACACGACAACACTAGAATAACCAATTTATCATTGACTCTAATTTCTTCTGCATTTGCAAATACTTTTTCGGTTTATCGTTTTGATGATGTTGACACTATAATGGCCAACGGAAAAACTATTTTAGTTGAAGATCTTCGAGATGGCTTCACTGCTGTTAAGGGCGTTCAAGTTAATGAAGAATCCGTCACTATATCAAGTGAATCAAAGGCCCTTATTCTTTTAAGAAATTCTGCTCCAAAAAAAGTTATTCGGCATATCCAAAATGGGTGCAAAGCTCGGTGGGGATATGGACGGGGCTGAGTTTTTAGCTTTTATTTCTAAACTAGTTACTGCCTACAATAATTTAAAAATGAAATTTTGGGTATGAGACCAATTGTGTAGTGTTTAACAAAAAACTTTCCTCTTTTATATAGTGATCACTTAATTCTAATGCCTCTTTTCATATAACAAAAGAGGAGGGATTATGTCGGACATTTTTACCAGAAAAAAGTACAACAAACAGAAAAGAACATTCACGGTTGATGACAAAGTCGCCATCGTTAAAGAGTTTCTTGAATCAGGCCTAACTGCTAAAAAGTTTGCACCGATTTATGACATTAGAATGGAAACGCTTGCGAGGTGGAAGCGTGAAGTTTTAGATAATAGGCCGATGAGCAAACCCACTACGAAACGTGGAGGACCTTATAAACTTCAAGAAAGGTTGAATGCGGTTGAAGCTTACATAAAAAGTGGAATGTCTCAGAGAAACTTTTCTAAAACCTGGGGCATCGCTGAAGTTACGTTAGGACGCTGGCATTCGCTCTATCAAAAGCATGGACCTAAAGGACTTGAAGGCAGTATTTTTCAAGATACGTTTAGAAAGTACAAAGCACGCCATCATAAAAAAATATCAGAGAAGCTTGAAGAAGTTATCATCAAAACAAAAACTAAAAATCCGACCTTTGGACTCCGAAAAGTTAAGAACTTTTTAAATCGATTTGAA
>CANFHC010000019.1 GCA_947446575.1 Bacteriovoracaceae bacterium
GACGGAAAGGTTTGGCACCTCGATGTCGGCTCATCGCATCCTGGGGCTGAAGCAGGTCCCAAGGGTTGGGCTGTTCGCCCATTAAAGCGGTACGCGAGCTGGGTTCAGAACGTCGTGAGACAGTTCGGTCTCTATCCTCCGTGGGCGTAAGAAATTTGAGTAAATCTGACCTTAGTACGAGAGGACCGGGTTGGACGAACCTATGGTGAACCGGTTATGACGCCAGTTGTATCGCCGGGTAGCTAAGTTCGGAAGGGATAACCGCTGAAAGCATCTAAGTGGGAAGCCTATTACAAGATAAGATTTCTATTAAGACAACTTCTAGACTAGGAGTTTGATAGGTTGGGGGTGTAAGAGTAGTAATACTTTGAGCTGACCAATACTAATTTGTCGTTCTGCTTTTTTTTGATTACATGGGTTCTCATTTTATCTGATCTTGTTTTGTGAATGTTTAAAGAAAACGTTTAAGAAAAGATTTGAAATAGAAGCTGTAATAGGCTATATAACGAATCGACTATATAAATTTGTTAAAAATATACCAGTTTGGGTGTGTTATTAGCGAAGAGGAAACACCCGATCCCATCCCGAACTCGGAAGTTAAGCTCTTCAGCGCCGAAGGTAGTGCCAGGGAAACTTGGTGTGAGAAAAGGTCAATGCACCCTCTTTATTTTAAAAAACCCCGACTTTGTTCGGGGTTTTTTTATTTTTAGCGAGTCTTTAAAAATCATGAAAAAATCAGAAAATATTCATATCGGACATTGTACAACTCCCCATGGAATCAAGGGAGAATTTTCATTTGTTCTATACAATCAAGATGATTCTGTTTTGCACAATGAAGCGATTGTTTCACTTTTGCCTAGATCAACTTCTAGTTCTGTTCCACAAGATGGGAAAGAGTTTAAAATTAAAAAAATAAGTTTTGGTAATAAGACAATCGTTACTCTTGATGGAGTAAATGATCGAAATATTGTTGAAGCTATGGTCCCATTTGATATTTATTTCGATCGAGAGAATTTTCCAGAAACTGATGAAGATGAATATTACCTTAATGACCTATTAGGCTTAGAAGTTTTTGATTTTATAACTAAAAAATCTATTGGTCGAGTTATGGATTTTTATGAAAATGGCGTTCAGGTCGTTTTAAAAATTAAAACAGAAAAAGAGATATTAGAGATACTTTTCATTGAGCAATATGTACCTATAGTGGATATTGAAAATGGAAGGATGGAAGTGAATGTTCCGGTGATGATTGAATGAAAAAAATTTGGATAATTACATTGTTTCCAAATTTTTTTGATTCTCTGATCAATTTTGGAATTACTGGCTCTGCTCTTCGTGGAGAGCGTGGAAATGGAATAGAAATAAAGACTGTTCAGCTTCGAAATTTTACACCGAAAGATTATAAAGGTGTCGACGATTCTCCATATGGAGGCGGCGCGGGCATGGTGATGAGAGCAGATGTATTGAAAGAAGCTTTAATAAAAGGTGTAGTTCTTGAAGGAAATTACGGAGAGGATTTTAGAACTAAAATTCATGTCGTTTTTCCTGGGCCTCGTGGAAAAACTTGGAATAATTCTTATTGCAAGGATTTTGCGAGACGTTTTAGTGATGAAAGTTCTAAAGATCTTGTTTTTATCTGCGGGCGCTATGAAGGAATTGATGAGCGATTTTTAAATCTCTATGTTGATGAACAGATTAGTGTTGGTGATTATATTCTTACTGGGGGAGAAATCCCTACAATGGCAATTATTGATTCGAGCTTACGCTTTTTCAGCGGGGTCTTGGGCAATAAAGAAAGTAGTATGCAGGAATCTTTTCAAGCGAATCTTTTGGAACATCCTCAATACACTAGACCTAAAGTTTTTGACGGGGTTGAGGTTCCTGAGATACTAACATCCGGGCATCATAAAAATATTGAAAAATATCAAAAGGAAGAAAGTTTGAGGATTACAAAAGTTCACAGACCAGATTTGTTAAGTATAAAGGACAATGAATGAGACTTTATTTGGGATTAGTTCATCATCCGATTAAAAATAAATTAGGGGAGTTGGTTACAACTTCTGTTACGAATTTAGATATTCACGATATCTCAAGAAGCTGTCGAACATTTGGGGTAAAAAATTATTTTTTAATTACTCCGTTCATGGCCCAGAAAGAATTGGTTGATTCAATTTTAGGTCATTGGGAACAAGATAAGGCAAATGCTTTTAACCCTGATCGCCAAGACGCTTTGAGTATTGCGAGATGCGTTGATACTATTGATACCGCGATTGCGGAAATTTCAAAAATTGAAGGGAAGAAACCTTTAATTGCTGTAACGGGGGCCAATTTTGATTCTTTTGACGGTGACGTTTCGCAATTGACAAAAAAACTAGAAGAAGGCAATATGCCTTGTTTTCTATTATTTGGAACGGGCTGGGGATTGCATCCCATAGCGCTTGAAAAGGCAGAGTTTAAACTCTCTCCGATTATTTCAAAAAATTCTGATGGGTATAATCACTTGTCAGTCAGATCAGCGGTTGCCATTTATTTGGATCGTTTATTTGGAAGTTAACTTTTTTTAAAACCTACTCGGTAAGAACAACACAACGTTGGTCCTCTGGGAGTAGCGAAGCGAATAAGGAGTTCATATGAACTTAATCGACGTAGTAAATCAGGATCACTTAAATCCTAAAGCAAAAGCTCTTCCAGATTTTAAATCAGGGGATACAATTGCAGTACACACAAAAATTACTGAAGGCGCAAAATCTCGTATTCAGATTTTCGAAGGTGTATGTATTGGATTCAAACAAAAAGGTGACATCAATGGTCACTTTAGAGTTAGAAAAGTTTCTAACGGAATTGGAGTGGAAAGAGTTTTTCCATTTCACTCACCAAACGTTGATAAAGTAGAAATCGTTCAAAAAGGTAAAGCTCGTAAAGCGAAACTTTACTACCTTCGTGAAAGATCTGGTAAGTCAGCTCGTATCGCAATTGATTACGATAGAAAAGACTCTTAATTTACTATTAAAAGAAAATTTTGATCAAATAGAAAAGCCCCTCGTAAGAGGGGTTTTTTTTTGATAGTTTGATGACGATGTTTGATATAAAATTATTCCGAAAAAGTTTCAAGAAAACTAGAGTCAACTCAATAGAAAAGAATCATTTTTTTATTGCTGGTTGTGATGAGGTTGGACGCGGACCACTCGCAGGTCCTGTAGTTGCAGCTTGCGTGAGTCTTCATTTCGAAGAGTACCAAGAAAAAGAAATTAAATTATTATTAAAAGAATGGAGTATTTTTGGAATTAACGATTCAAAAAAACTAACTTCAGAGAAGCGGCAGCAAATCATTTCTGACTTACCTATTAAAAGCCCATTAGCGGCCAATCAAATTTATACTCATCACTATTCAAAAAATATGAGTCTCAAAATCCTAATCAAGGAAATTCCACCACAAACAATCGACGTAATAAATATCTTAAATGCATCTATGTTGGCCATGAAGGAGGCAGCAACTCTTAGTTGTGATTTTGTTAATCATGGACTTGTTCTAATTGATGGAAATAGAAAATTTTCCAATGAAAGTATAACAGTTGATTTAATGCCTATTATTAGTGGAGATGAAAAATCCCTATTGATTGGACTTGCCTCAGTTGTTGCAAAAGAATATCGAGATGAATTGATGAAAAAATATTGTTCACAATTTCCAGGATATCATTGGAGCTCAAACGCTGGTTACGGAACAAAAAAGCATCGAGAGGCAATTGCGGCTTTAGGAGTAACAGAGCTTCATCGAAAAACTTTTGGCGGAGTTAAAGAATTTTATGAGGAAAGGGGATAAGCTAGAAAAAGATTTTTCAATTTTTATCCATGAAATTAATCATCCTGTTCTAATCTCTTCATCGCTTCTTAGGTCTTACAATGCTGGTCAAGTTGATGTGGCCGGGCTTTATAAAATAAAAGATGAATGGGTAATATCTCTTTATGAATTGAAGAGTTCATCATGTCCGAATTTTAAGCAATGGCAGAGATTAAAACGAGCACAAGACTATTTAAGTAGGGTTTTAGAGATTGGTGTAAAACTTGAAGTAAAGTTTTGCCAAAAAGATGATCCTTAATTATCCTTTATCATATGAAGAAAATCATAATTTCAATAAGTCTCAGTTTTACGCTACTTTTTTCTAGTTCAGCATTTGCTTTAGATCCTAAATTAAAAATTTTAGGAACAATGGCGAGTTACGGAGTAGTGGGTGGTGCGTTGTTAGGAACTGCAGCATTAGCTTTTGGTTCTGGTGGAAGATCAATTGCCAAAGGTGCTTCACTTGGCCTTTATGCAGGATTGATATTTGGTGGTTATGTTATCATGAGCTATGAGATGAAAAAGCGCGGCTATGGAACTGAGCAACAACAGCCAGACTATTATCCTGATAGTAGAAGTCCCTACGAGAATCAAACTTCAATTATAGTACCAGAATTATCTGAATATTCGCTGGCAAGTTTAGAAAATAAAAAGGACCCAAAAAAGGATCCTTTAATTGCGATAAATTTTTTAAACTATCAATTTTAATTTTGGTAAGTATTTTTTCTATTACCAAATTTTTGATTTAAATTTTCAGTTTCATCTGTATCAAATTCTTCTTCAATAAGTTTAAAAGCATCGAATTGATAAAGTTTAAAAACTTTTAAGAACTCAGTTTTTACGTTCGATAATTTGATTTGAGATTTATTTTTGTTTAAAATTTGTAACGTCTCAACAAAAATTCCGATTCCAGATGAGCCAACAAAATCTAATGAATGCATATCAATAGTGATTGTTGAGGCCGGGTTTTTAGCCGAGAGTTCTTGAAGTTCAAGTCTGAGTGGAAGAGAGTTTTCAAAATCTAGACCTCCATTCATATGAACTGTAATATTACCTTGTGAGTCTGTTCTGATTTGAGCCTTCATCGCCATATTGATCGTTCCTTTTTAAAGGTTAGATGTGCTAGAGTGATTGTAGCACCATACATTAATTTTTCGCACCCGGGACGCGTTTTGCCTATGAGGTTAGGAGAGTAATTTTGTCATCTTTAACTTTAATCACCCTGCCAATTGGAAATTTAAAAGATATAACTTTAAGAGCGATCGAAACCTTAAAGTCAGGTACCCACTTTTATGCTGAAGATACGCGCGTATTTAAAAAGCTGATGGAAGGGCTTGAGATTGAATATTCAAATAAATTAATTGATTCCTTTCATGATCACAGTGAAGGGAAGATTAAAATTATTTTAGAAAAACTTCATTCTGGAATTGATGTTTACCTTGTATCTGATGCTGGAAGTCCTATGATTTCAGATCCGGCCTATCCCTTATTAAAGGCTGTAATGGCGGAGGGATTAGGGATTAAGACAGTTCCTGGAGTCACATCTGTAGTTACGGCATTAGAGTTAAGTGGATTGCCACCACATCCATTTCACTTTTGGGGATTTATTAGTCGGTCTAAACAAGAGCGAAAAGATTTTTTTCAAGACTTAAGTGTAATGACAGGGACTCATATATTTTTTGAATCTCCACACCGAATTTTCGAATCGATTGAATCTTTCTTTTTAATTAATCCTAATGGGGAATTAATTGTTACTCGTGAATTAACAAAAGTATTTGAGTCGGTTTATCGATTAACAAAGGAAAATTATAAAGAAGTTGAAAAAATTGTGATGGATAAAGGAGAGTTTGTTGTTCTTTTCCATGTTGAAAATAAGAAACATTCTCCAATGAATAATTCTGAAGTAGTCGAATTGGTAAAAGAGTATTTAGGAGGTAAGCCCGGAACTAAAAAATTAGCTAAAATATTTTCTAAAATTCTGAATTCGGATACAAAAACGGTCTATGACCAACTATTGAAGTTGGAAAATAAATAATTTATTACTTAATTAATTTAAGTTCGTCTCTAAAGTCCCCGAAAACTCTTTAAGACAAATTATTATTCATACCAGGATAGAGTTATGCTCGTTCGAATCATTGGTGGCCACGGCGGAGTTTCTCCGGGGTTTAAAGCAACATCTTATTTAATTGATGGAAAACTTTTATTAGATGCAGGCTCCGTTGCTTCTGGAATTCAAATTGAAGAACAGTCGCATATCGATCATATCCTCATTTCTCACGCTCATCTCGATCATATTTCTGACTTGGCATTCTTGGCAGATAATTGTTTTGGCATGAAAGGAAAGCCTTTTGAGATTTATGCAAACTCACCTATAAAAAATGCCATCAAAACGAATTTATTAAATGATATAATTTGGCCAGATTTTACTAAACTTCCAAGTGAAGAAAATCCAACTTTGCGCTTTCATGACATAACTCCTGAACGGTGGCTTGAGTTAGGAGATTATAGAATTCTTCCGATTCCCGTTAATCATCAAGAAGGATCTTTGGGATTTATTATTGAAAGAAAAAATGTTGCAGTTGTCTTTACTCAAGATACGGGGCCCACAGATAAAATTTGGGAATATGCTAATAAGCTAACAAATTTAAAGGCCATATTTACAGAAGTGAGTTTTCCCAATGCACTTTCTAAAGTAGCTAAAGATAGCCAGCATCATACGCCAGCTACAATGAAAGAAGAGATTAAAAAAATGCCAAAAAATGTTCCTATATTTTTAGGACATTTAAAACCAAATTTTCAACATCAACTCTTTAGTGAAATTGAAGATATTAACGATGAACGAATCACAATCTTAGGATCGAGTGATACTAGTTACGTATTCTAAAAAATCACTTTTCTAAGGCATTCCTGGAAGAATATACACTTGTCTCGTCGGTATGTTTACCGGTTGAAAACGACCTGGGACTGGTTTGTTTTGATAAATTATTTCTGGTTTTGCATCAGCTGAAGCATCGTCCTTAGATGAATCACCAGGTTTTTTATCGTCTCGTTTGTCATGACATTCTTTTACTTTCTCATCCCAATAGATAGTTCCTGGAGTAACGTCACCACCGGTATCAGCAATTTTTTTATCACAATCGACTTTCTTCTTATCTTCAGCAGTAGGAAGTGGTTTACAGACTTTCTTCCCTTCATCAAAACCTTGAGAAGGAGTTTTTGCCTTACAAGTTGCTTCTGTTTCTACAACATTTGGAATACAGGTATTATTGTCTTTATTAAATTCTTGAGAAGGAGTTTTGGCTTTACAGCTCGCTTCGGTTTCAGCGATTGGGATACAGCTATTTTTCTCTTTATTAAATTCTTGAGGAGGAGTTTTGGCTTTACAGCTCGCTTCGGTTTCAGCGATTGGGATACAGTTATTTTTCTCTTTATCAAATTCTTGAGAAGGTATTTTTGCCATACAGCTTTCTGCAGTTTCAATTGCAACAATACAAAGTCGTTTTTTGCTATCGAAATTTGCAGATGGTTTTTTTGCTTTACAAGTTTCAGCTGTCGCATTTCCACAAATAGGATTTTGTACTGATTTTCCGACTTCAGTAACGCTACATGTTTTTTCGTTAGGATTCCAGCTTGATAATTGTGATGTTTTTCCGGCGAAATCGGTACAAGATTTTTCATCACATGTAGTTAAATCAGCTAGAGGGGTAACTCTATCAATGCATTTTCCATCTTTCCATTCTTTCGTAGGATCGTTCTTACATGAATCTTCTAATGATAATAATTGAGGAGTTGGAAGAGGAGTTCCTGATAGAGCAAGGTTGGCACAATTAGTTCCATTTGCAATTGTAACTGTTGATAAATTGCTATTCTTTTTAGGAGAAATTTTAAAGCCTAATCCATCCTCAAAATCAAAACTCAATCCAGCGACACAAGTTGCAGAGGTGGCAGAATTTTTACCGTCTGTTGTACATGAAAATTTTGTTGAATCGATTGATTGTGAGTTTTTAGTAAAAGGCATATTTTTTACATAAACTGCTTTTGATGTAGGATTTATGTAACATGTCGGAGGGTTTTGGAGTTTAAACTGGGAATCAATCCAGTCTAGACTAGTTCTGCCACCATTGCCTGTCATTTGGTTAGCATTTATAAAATGAAGAATTGATTCAAAATTGTTAAATTCATTTTCTCCAACCGAAAGTGATTTAATAAATTTATCATAATTACATTCCTGAATGACTTCGCCGATATTCAAAATTTTTAATTTAGCTTCACAGGCCTTATGATCTTTAATAATTGATCGTAGCTTAGCAATCGAATCTTGAACTGCTTGATCGATTGCAATATTTTCGTCTGAAAGTTGCAAATTCTCTGTCCCTGAAAGACTTTGAAGTGATTCAATCATTTTATTTAGAGGAGATTTTTTTAATTGCTCTAAATATTGTGTAGCTGGTGTTTTGGGACTTTTTTCATTGTATTTTGAAAGGGTGCAAAGTCTGTCTTGAGAATGGATTATTAGGTTAGAAAGTAGATAGGTATCTTCTTTAGATAATGTGAATCCAGGAATTTTAACTTGTTGTAAAGTATCTAATAATTTCTTTGTATTAATTCCTAAGTCTGCTTTAGTTCCCGCATTTTGGGGATCAAGTGCTTTCAAAAATTTCGATACTTCTGGATTATCGGCCAATAATTTTTGTTCTGCTCCATTAATTTCACTTTGGTTATTTAAATGTTGATAAATTTTTTGAACTTTAATGAGAGCATTCTTGTAATTGTTATAAAGAATTTTTTCAGCAATTTTTCCAGGAGCATTTTCATCTTGTGGAGCGGCAGAATCGTTTGCGACAACTTTTCCGTTTTTTAAACTTATATTTTTGCCTGAATACCGAAGCGCATTTTGTAATTTAACGTATTCGTCTTTAAAGTTTTTAATATCAGTTGGCGAGCAATCGTTAGCTGCAAATGTAAGAGCAGTGTGAGCGAGGCACATTATTAAAATAAGAATTTTATAACATTTCATTCCCTTTATTCTCCACCTGAAACGCAATTTGCCTCGAAATATGTATATACTAATCGGCTATAACAAATAAAACCTGAGGGTTATTGTCGGGAAAATTAAAAACGGGACTTTCCAACTGCCAATAAAAGTGGCCAAATGGTGAAATGATGACTGATTTTAATGAAAAATATGAATTTGAGTTACTTGAGTTTATTCAAAATAATTATGGGATAGAGGTCTTCACTCCTGGGCTTGAAAGGACTAAAGCCCTCTACCTTCCATTTATAAAGGCGTTTAAAGCAAATGGTGTAAAAGTCACAATTATTGCTGGAACTAATGGAAAAGGTCAGACAGCTTATACGCTTGCTCACTATTTAGGGACCGCTGGATTTAAAACGGCACTATGGACTTCTCCGCATATATTAAGTTTGAGAGAAAGATTTCAATTTAATAATATAGACGTTTCTTATGAAGAATTAAGTAATGAAATTTATCTGACACATGAATATATTAAGTCAGATCATATTGGTCTTATTGTATCTTTTTATGAATTTTTATTCTTGGTTTTTTTAAGACTATCCAACAATAAGGCTCGAGGCTTAAAGCATCTTCTGTTGGAAGTTGGCTTAGGCGGCAAGCTCGATGCAGTTAACCATTTTGATGCTGATTGTGCTTGTATCACGTCTATCTCCAGAGACCATCAAGCTATTTTAGGTAATCGTTTTGATCTTATTTTGAAAGAAAAAATAGCAGTAGGGAGAAAAGGTAAGCCACTTTTTACTCAATTTTCTCTCAATTATTTAAACGAAATGACAAAAAGTTACTGCGATGAACATGGATTTTTATGGAAGAAGTTAGAGGCAAATGGAAAGAGCTATTTTCAAGAAAATGAGCAAATGGCCCAATCTCTTTTTCATGAACTCGAGCCCGAGACTTCATTTTCAACATCTCTTAATGTGCCACTGTTTAAAGGGCGCAGAGAGGAGATGACTTTTAATGGAAATACCCTTATCTTTATAGGAGCACATAATATTGATGGCGTCAGAAAGATGATTGAACTCTTATCTACTGATACCGGAATTAGTCGACCAACACGTATACTGATTAGTTTTTCGAAACGTCCAGTAAATGAAGTTGAAGTAATGATGAAGTCGATGATTGAATTTTTTGGAAATGAATCAAAACTTTTACTTTGTAGTTTTGAGCATCCCAAGGCCCTAGACTTAGAATTGATTCAGTTGTTAAAAAATAAAATTAACAAAATTAACAAAGGACTGTTAGATTTTGTCACCGATTGGAAAACTGATCTTAAAAATACAAAAAATCAGAAAATTTTGGTCTGCGGCTCCTACTATTTTGTCGGCGAAGTACAGCGTTTTATCCTTTCTCATTCTTAACATCTTACTTATTTCAAGCCTATTTGCCCGAGAAACTTTTGAGTTTAACCTAGGGCAAAAAATTAATATTCTCTCTGATAAAGCATTTCGAAAATCTAGTGAAAATGAATTTGAGGCCATTGGAAATGTTGTTATTACTCATATGAAAAATTCGATCTATGGAGAAAAAGCTCGCATAAATTTTACAACAGGAGACGCAGAGATTACCGGGAATGTGCGATATATTGCACCTGAAATGACTTTGTATGGTACTACACTTAAGTATAATTTTATCTCGCGTCAAATAGATTTAGATAATGCTCGTGTCCTTTCAGAAAACTTTGTTATTACCGGAAAAAAAATTCTTCAGACAAATCCGGAATTTATTTTTGCTGAAGAAGCAGAATATACTACTTGTCGAGATTGTCCCGAGTCTTGGAGTGTATTTGGAAAAAATGTTTCAATTGAATTAGGAAAATACGTCAAAATTAAACATGCCTATATAAAAATAAATGGTGTTGTTGCAATGTATGTTCCATACATTGTTTTTCCCATAAAACAAAAAAGAGAATCTGGATTACTTTTTCCGATGATTGGATTTAATTCCAAAGAAGGATTTCGTTATCAACAACCTTTCTTTTGGGCAATAGATGATTTTAAGGATGCGACGATTGTACCATCTACCTTTGGGAATAGAGGATTGGGAGGAGAGTTACAGTATCGTCAAAATATTAGCGAAAAAACTTGGATGGAAATAAATTCACTACAATTAAATGATAAGATTTATGCTCCTTATAAAATAAATAAAGATATAAGTGGGAATAGTTATTATCGCCATTTTTCAGATTTAGAATTTCATTCAATTTACAATCATAATATCAACAATCATTTTTATTTCACCAACACATCGGACTTGGATACAATTAGAGATTTAGATTTTTTTGCAAAAGATAAAACACGTGGAACAGAAGTTGGAGGAGGGGGATTTCTTGAAGGAAGATTAGAGCATTTCTCCTTAACAGCAGAGAGTTATTTTAATAAAAATATGTTTATTTCTGATCCTAGAGAATTTGATGATAAATATGTTCAAATTTTACCAAAAATTTCGATTGCTTCTGTGCCCTATAATATTCTCCATACAAAATATCCTTTTGCAAAAAATATTTCAATTGGATTTAATTCCGATTATACAGTTTTTAAACAAAACAAAATGGATACTATCGGGGTGATTCGAAATGCTCGTAGGTTAAATTTAGCACCTTATATGAATTGGCAATTAGGTAATGTTGGTCCTGTTTTTTTCTCACATCAACTCAAATTAGATTATCAAAATTATTCTTTTCCAACTGAATCAGATAAAAAGTTTACTAAAAAAGGACTTATTTTTGAAACTGAAGCAAAATTTGAACTCGAAAGGATCTTTGGACTTGCCTACACTGAAGAGAAACCGAAAGAGCAATTAAAAGACATTAACAAAACAGCAAATCAAACTACAATTGGATCTTTGCCGAGCTTACAAAATAATAAAGATGAAATTGTAAAAGTAGTCGTTAATAATAGTTATCGACACTCTCAAGAATATAAAATTAAACATTATTATTTATCCGATCAAAAATTTACAGGAAACACAAATTTTAGAAATCAAATAGAATCTGATGATGGACAATTTGACTATGTAGATGCCATAAGGGCCAAGGAGCATGTTACAAACCAAGTGACCGCCCAAGATTCACTTCCATTAAGTAATACTCTTGAATTTCAGTGGAATAATAAGATAATTAGGAAAAAGTCTAAAGCGTTTGACCCATATATTGATGGTCGGTATTTAAAAGATAATTTTGAATATAACAACATTGCTTTTTTTGAAGTTTCCCAGGGGCTAGATCTTAATATTAAATCAAATGAGCTAGTAAATCGATTGACGCGTTTATATATTAACGCCGGCCTTGAATTGGATAAAACAACATTTAGTGTTCAAGAATTTTACTTCCACAAAACTTCTGAACACAAATTAACCTCTGCTGCTGCCTATAATTTTGATAGAGCAAGTATAGGAGGGAAATTTACATATAATTCCTTTAATTCATCTAATACACCTGTCGCTAAATTGTTAGGCTACAATTTTTCATTACAATTAAGCGATTTGGTAACTTTCAAAAACTCTGCCGATTACAATATGCAAACTAAACTTTTTGCTCAAAGTAATTATTCATTACTGTATGCTCCATTAAACAATTGTTGGAAAATTGAATTTACGTATGCACGAGATTTAATTGATCAAAAATTTGGCTTACTTTTTTATATAAACTATAACGAAAATAATTTCGCATCAATCAATGTTAGATAAAGCTAAAATATACATTATCGATTTTGAGGACAGCTTTACTTTCAATATTGCGACAGAATTATATCATTATGAAAAAGATATAATTGTAGTTCCTCATGATGAATTTTTCTCTAAAAAGAATTTCCTGCATTTTATTAATAATATCAAAACACCTACTGCTGTTATTTTAGGGCCAGGTCCCGGCAGTCCGGATGAATATCAAAATTATTTTTTTAATATATTAGAAATGCGCAATCACCCTCAAATCTTTTTAATGGGGATATGCCTAGGCCATCAGATCATTGGTTTGATGGATGGATTATCAATAAGACCCTCACAAAAACCAATGCACGGAGGTCAAGTAAAAATTAACTTTGAAAATATTAATATACTCGTTCAACGTTATAATTCTTTAGCAGTTTTTGAATCCACTAAGGGGCAAAAAGAATTACAAATTAGGCAATGGGACCGTGGAATATCCTATCAATTTCATCCAGAATCGATAGGGACAGAAAACCGACATTTGTTTTTTAAGGATTTACTTGATTTTATCAAATGATCTGAAGGCAAATTAATCCTTTTAACTTAAAAAAGTCTTTTTTTGAGTTAAGCTTATTCTATGGGGCAAAAACTACGCATTGAAGGCATTTACGATCAAAGAACTCTGAAACATTTGAAAGGTTTCGGGCTGAAAGATTTTAGTTTTGATTTTTCACCTAGAAGTTTCAATTTCATTCAAGAATATGTTTTTCTAGAACAACTCCTTTCTATGATTGATTCAAAAGATAGAGTTTTTCTACATTTTTCTCGTTCAAACGATCCAATGGTTGCTAAACTTATTTTGGATATTAAAATATCTGGTCACAACTTAAGCAATGTCTATTTTGAGTTTGATGAATGGGCACCAGAAATAACTCCAAATAATTTTCAATATAATTATTTATTGAATTATGGAAAAGATTTTAATTCTTCTAAAGATTTGGGACCTAATTTTAGAGGATTTCTTTTTAATTTTGATTTTTTCGAAGAACTTCATGCTAAAAATATCCTTAATTCTTTTGCTACCAATTTTTATACGCGCTTCCATTCCCAGATTAGTAATGATTATTTAATGCTTCTAAGAATTGATTGGCATCATAATTTAATTTCTTCTCTGTTTGATTTATTTGAATTTAATCTTATTTCTATTCCTATTAATTCAAAAATCGAGATTTGTTACAGAAATGTCGATTTAAAAAAACTAAATAATGAAATGGAAATATTGCAAAAAAATAATTTTCTCTTTCAGGATATTTAATGAATATACTTTTAACTAACGATGATGGTGTTCATGCCCCTGGTCTAAGAATCTTAAGAGAAACTCTCTCTGAAATAGCCAATGTAATTGTTGTGGCTCCTATGCAAGAGAGATCTACTACTGGACATACACTTACACTTGATCAAACTCTTCGGGTAGTTGAAATTGAAAAAGATGTTTTTGGATGTAGTGGCTTTCCTGCTGATTGTTCAGTTATGGGTATAGCTCATATTTTTAAGTCCAAAGGGCTTAAGGTTGATTTAGTTATTTCAGGGATTAATAGGGGGGCCAATCTAGGTCAAGATATTTTTTACTCTGGAACTGTTGCAGCGGCAAGAGAAGCTGTTTTTCATAATGTACCTGCTATTTCTGTCAGCTCCTGCATGGATTTCCATTCAACAGATAAAAACGATTTGTTTTACTATACTGCTTCAAATTTTATTAAAACTCTTGTACAATCAAATATATCTGAATTTATTCCCCCAATGACTTTGTTAAATGTAAATGTTCCTTGGGTTTCTGAAGCAGAGATAAGTGGCGTTCGAGTTACAAAAGTTGGTTTACGCAGATACTCGGAAGATGTTGCTGAGCGAGTCGATTTCCGCGGAAGAAATTATTATTGGATTGGTGGTCTTTATCAGGGATATGAAAAATATCTGGATTCTGATTGCCACGCTGTTGAAGAAAAGTTGATTTCAGTCGCGCCAATTAAGTTGATGGATTACGGAACCCCTCATGAAGAACTAATGGGGCAAACTAGAAATTTTTTAAAAGATTTAGGAATAAACTCTCTTTAAAAATATAATTAGGGACGATTGGTTTAATGGCCAAAATTACAAAATCTATATTTCTTATTATTGTTTTTGCATTAATGACTTTTGCCTCTACTTCTTGTTCCACAATGAAAAGTGGGCATTATATTCAAGTCAAACCTACTGATACGCTCGAAACTCTTGCCAAAGAATTTAATGTCACAAAAGAAAAAATTCAGGAATCTAATTCTGGAAAAAAGATTGAACCAGGTGAATGGGTTTTTATCCCACTTAAGCGTGGTGTTTTAGTTCAAGATTTTGATGCAAGAGCATTTGATCCTAAGGCCTATTTAAAATCAGGCGAATTTCTCTGGCCTGTGCCTTCAAGCAACGTAATTAGTTCAGGATTTGGACATCGTTGGGGTCGTTCTCACGAGGGAATAGATATCTCTGCTCGCGTTGGGTCCCATATTGTTGCTTCCGCAGAGGGGGTCGTGGTTTACTCTGGAAGTGAAATCGGTGGCTACGGGAATATAACGGTTATTGCTCATAAGAATGGCTTCTTTTCAGTTTATGCCCACGCTAAAACTAATTTTACTCACCAAGGACAAAGAGTCTATCGCGGTCAAGTCATATCTCAAATTGGGATGACTGGTAGAACGACTGGTCCACATTTACACTTTGAAGTTAGAAAAAATGGAGAGGCCATTGATCCAACTTCTTTTTTAGCAGTTAATCAATAAATTTAAATCTTAACGAGTTTTACTGAACATCTCTAATATCTTGATGTACATCAATGCAGTGTTTTTAGCGTCTTCAAGTGCAGTATGTTTCACTTCACCCATTCCTAAATGTTGCATAAGTTTTGATCCAGAAGAGCATTCTGATGGTAGATACTTGAGGTCAATGAGGGTATTTGCTGTAGAAGACAAATCTAGATTTCTATGATGAAAGTATTTTCTCATAAACTCCCATCCTAAATCTCGATTCAAAAAAGGAAGATCAATGGCACTCATTGATTTGCCAAAGAGTATTATTTTTTCTTTATTTTCGTTTTTAAAATAGGCCTTCACTTCTTTACTTGTAAGATAGGTTTCCAATTCATCTCTAAAGCTGTCCATTTGAATACCGAAATTGTGGGCCTTATTGATGAGTTGCTCGTTATGTTCAATTACCCAAGTGGCAAGATTTGGTTTGAGAGAATCAAAAGAGGGGCATTTAATAAAAAAATTGCGTGCTAGTGATTCTTCTACACGTCTTGTTTCTGTGCAAAATGGAATCATTCCAAATTCTATAACATAATCATTTTCATTAAGGCCAGTTGCTTCTAAATCAATTGATAAGTAACGCATAAATATACGATCTCGGGTTAGTGGGGGGAGTAAGTTTATGCTAAAATATCTTTGAATTTTTGTCTACAAATAAGCGACTTCTACAATTGAGACTTCAGCGTCATTGATGAAGTTTTCTAAAGAAATTTGGCAAGAAATTAATTCGTTATTTACAATACATTTTTTACAAGTGCCTTCGCCGTTGCAGCTAGAGGCAATGGTGATAGCGTTGGCCCTTAAAAAATCCATAAGACTCATATTCTTTAGATTTGAATGAGGTATAGAGATAGTTTGGACTATTTTATTAGAAGCCAATCCTTTTACTATAATTATTTTATTCAAGGTGAACACCACAGCTTCGCAGTTGAGCGGTCATCGATTATTAGACTTCTATCGGCCCGTCCCTGGTTATTAAATGTGGCAGAGCCAACAATATCACCTAAAGCATCTACATGGTAAATGGGGAAATTCATGCTCAAGAAAAAATCTAACTGAGATTTTCGTCCGCGTTTTGATTCATAAAGTATTCTATCTGGAGAACTTAAAAAAAGATGTCGTGAAAAATTTAAAATTTCTTTTAGGGATTGATAAGAACTCACAAGGGCTATGTCATAAGTGACTAGGTGTTTTAAGTGTTGAACTGGATTTCTTCCAGAAGTAGAAAAAAGAACAATATCTTCATCATTGTTAAAAAATTGGCAAATGGGAAGAGGATCAATTGGCCCTTTTGAAGAAATTAGATAAGTATCCTTAATGTTTCTTAAAGATTTATCAAGAAGTTCAGAGCTAAGAGCGATAAAAAAATTTTCACCATCTTTTATGGCGAAGTAATGTGATTTTTTTAGAGAAGAATTAAGTAACTCTTCTCTGAGGCTATTCTCTTTATTAATGTCGGTATTACACTTTACTGTTAAGTTGTTTTGCCCAACATCAATATCAGTTAGTGAGTTTTTTGAAATATTAAAATTTGCATCTTGATTCGATTTATCATTGTTAAAAAGTGATATAACTTTTTTATAACTAATTCTTTTAAAGGATTCATGTTTGGTGAGTACTTCATCGCCTTTAAAAAAGACTTGGCTAAATGAATCTTTCTTTTGCAATTCATTTTTATTTTGAAGTAAAAAGCTTTCGAATTCAGGGCTGACATTTATAGCTTGAGGAACAATTTGATCGAGGCTTTCGGCCAATGAATTTAGGCTTTTTGAATTATCAAAATTTTTGACAAGATATTCTAATCCTTTAATAAAAGGCATTCTAAAGCTTTCATCTTGCTTAAGGGAGCTGAAATCAAAATAGTAGGATTTCCCTTTTAAATGTAAAAAATATTGAAGTCTAGCTGATGGGGAAGCCTCGTCTGGTCTCCTGCTCATCTCAATAAGAGACAGCATTATAGATTTTTGAATAAACGAATAATTTTTGGTTTCAAATAATTGTCCGATAAAGGGGCTGTAATATTTTAAAGTTGATTCATCTTCTAAAAGAAGTTGCACTTTATTATTGTCTACACAATACAGGTTTTTTTTATTTTGTTTTACTGGTTCTGAAGTTTTATTTTCAGATATTTCTACGAGGGATTCAACTTTTTGAGATAAAAAACTGCAGCTAGAGATAACAGAGATGAGTAAAGCCAAGAGCAGTGCTAGAGATTTATTAATCATTCTCTTGTGCTCTATCATCAATATAGTACAAACCTTCTATCGCTTCTTTGACAGCGGATTTATTTTTTAGTGAATCATGGAAGACGTCTTCTAGTCTTAAGGCTTCGGCCTCAGCATTAGTAGCTTGCACGATTAATACAATCCACATTCCAGACTGTTTTTCTCCACTAGCTGCTTGGGTAGTAAAGTTTAGAATGCGGTAGCCTTTATTGATAAATTCGTAAAAAACCTTATCAAATTGTTTTTCTCTGTAACCTGTTGATCGAGGAGGAGGTGAGGGGATAAAGAAGGTAAAAGATTGTATTTTATAGTTCTTATCGAGTCCCAAGAATGATTTTATTAGATTAAACACGGTTTCTTTCCCGATTAATGTATTTTTATTTTAGTAAATATCAAATTGACACCAATTAATGATAACTCGATTTTCCTTAATTGCATGGAAAACTTTACCTACAAAAATATTTTTACAATAAAAAAATAATTACGGTTATACTAATAAGTGTAAGGGATAGGATGTCCACTTACTAGTGGCAGGATGCCAAAAAAAATGGGGCCTTTGCAGGGGGCCCCTTTTTTTATTCAAAATTCCAAATACTATTTTTTACAAGCTTCAATTTTAATAAATGTTGGAAGTCGATTTGCAATTTCACAAGCATTGGGATTAATCGCAGAATAAGCATCCCAATTATCGAATACTGTAGAAGCTCTTCCTTTAACGACAGCGAAAATTTTAAATTTCCCATTTATTTGTGCAAACAAAGGAGCTCCGCTATCTCCTTCTTCTACTCGGCTTATTGATTTAGAATAGACATAGTTTTTCCATTTAAAATCGTTTAGCGTAGCCATTCTTTTTGTATCTGTGCTCATTTCACTAAACGGATTTATGGTTACTGATAGCAAAGAGGCTTGCGGAAGATTTTTAATCATACTTGAATGTTCAGTTGGAGAGACGATGTCAGCAATGACGATATTTGCAAATTCTGGAGTTTCTTCATTCCACCAAAGTAATGCCATATCTTCACTGGGCTCAATTGTTGCTTTTTCTCCTCGTCGAGCGATTTTATCAGTTAGTGAGCGAGGTAGTTCAACATGCACTTCTTTAGTTAATCTGGTTTTTTCAACATAACCAATGCGAACAACTTGGCCATCTGTCTTTCTCGTAATGTACTTATATTGTCCGACTTGGATTTCAATTTTTTTCATTCCAGAGATATAAGCTAGCTTTACACAGTGAGCGGCCGTAATGAGTACATTTTCATTAATTAAAGTAGCATTGCAATAGCCTGGAGTTGAGTCACCTCTGGAGTCAGGAGCTTCGCTTTTAATTTGCATTACATTAGTCCAGTCGTTCGATACTGCTGGAGATGAATTAGTAAGGGCAAATGCATTTGATATAGTTAAAATTAGAATAAACGCTAATGATGTCAATCTCATAGGCACTCCTTTGTGAAAAAGCTTGCCGCAATCATCTTATGGATTGATCCCTGATGAAAACTGTCAAATTCAAACATTTCATTAAAACTAATAGAGGATGCTTATTTCCATTTTTAGATCATCTTTTTTACAATTGGGGGCAAGTCTGATAATTTCAAATTTTTTACCATTGGGTTTAAAAATTCCCATCTCGGTAACAACTAAATCGACAACATCAAGACCAGTAAAAGGAAGTATGCATTGTGGAAGGAGTTTTGCCATCCCATCTTTAGAGAAATGATTCATCATTATAATGACTTGTTTTGATCCGTTGACTAAATCCATTGCACCACCCATTCCAGTAACTTTTTTTCCTGGAACCATCCAGTTTGCTAAATTTCTTTGGGCATCAACTTCCATCCCACCTAGAACGCAATAATCAATATGACCACCACGAATCATTCCGAAGCTCATGGAGCTATCAAAGTAACTGGCGCCTTTTTTTATAGCAATGGTTTCTTTGCCCGCATTGATTAAAGTAGGTGAGACTTCATCTTTTTTGGGTCTGCCACTTACACCAAAGACACCATTTTCAGAATGGATCATAATATTAAGATCACTCGGAATGCGTTCAGCAATCACTGTTGGCATGCCAATTCCTAAATTAACAGAAGAGTACGCCTTAAAAAAAGTAATGACTTCATCTGCCATTTCAATATTAGTCCAGGCCATGATTAATTCTCCGTCACTAAAAATTCAATTTCATTTTTATAATTTTTTCCCTGAAAAATTCGCTGAACAAATAAACCTGGGAGATGAATGTCATGGGGGTCTATTTCACCAACTTCTACTAATTCTTCGACTTCTACAATTGTTGTTTTAGCGGCCATTGCCATCAAGGGAGAAAAATTTCGGGCAGTTTCTTTAAACCAAAGATTTCCAAACGTGTCTCCACGTTGAGCTTTTATAATGGCGAAATCAGCGTGGAGAGCTGTTTCCATTATACAAGGACGATCAAATGTTTTTACTTCTTTTCCTTCAGCGATCAAAGTTCCATATCCAGTCGGAGTATAGAATGCTCTAATTCCCATTCCTGCCGCGCGAATGCGTTCTGAGAAAGTTCCTTGAGGAACTAATTCGACCTCTACAGCTTTACTAAGCATGCGAACTTCTAAGTCAGGATTTCCTCCAACATAAGAGCAATAGGCTTTTTTAATTTTATCTTGGATGAGAATCTTTACAAGTCCACGCCCAGAGTTTCCAATATTATTGGAGATGACTGTCAGGTCAAAAACATCCATTGTTGTAAGAGCATCAATACAATTCTCAGCAATTCCACACAAACCAAATCCACCACTCATTAGAGTCATTCCGGACTTGAAATCAAATAAAGCAGCATGAGCATCGCTAAAAACTTTTGGATTATTTTTATTCATTATTCATTGTCCTTTATAACTTGTGTGATTTTAGTCATAGCACTTCTTAATAGCTCAGAACTTATAATAAGCGGCGGGGCGAGTATTATTCGATTAGTCTGTGCCACTAGGTAGAGACCAGCTTTCATAAATTTTTTGGCATCAATACTTTTATGAAGATCTATCGCACAAAGCATTCCTTCAACTCTTATTTCTTTAACTAGTTTTATTTTTTTTATTTTTTCTAATTCTTCTTTAAAAATTATTTCAACATGTTTTAGATTTTTTTGAAAATTCTGGTCTTGCACAATTTCTAAGACTCCACTCATCGCTGCGATCCCTAATGGGTGTGCATAATTCGTAAGCCCGCAACAAAGAATATTTTCTTCATAATAGTCGGCAATTTTTTTCGAGGTCCAAACGGCTCCAAATGGAATCATTCCACCTGTTATACCTTTAGCGAGACAAATAATATCAGCATCAACGTTGTAATGCATGTATCCGAAGGATTTCCCTGTTCTTTCAAAGCCGCAAACGACTTCGTCCATTATAAGGAAAATTTTAAATTCATCACATAAGGCACGAAGTCCTTTCCACCAAGCCTCACTACCAGCATAGACTCCATTGCCGCCCGTAATAGTTTCAATTATGATGGCCGCAATTTTATTTGGATCAGTTTGAAGAATAATTTCTCGAGTTTTCTCTAGAGCATCAGCTTCAGTTGGTTCTGGTATTCTCACCACCCAACCTTCGGGGGTTAAATGTGCGGGATTTCTCCAGTCTCCTGTAGCGGCAAGAGCACCAAGGGTCGCGCCGTGGTAGGAGTTTCTTCTTGCAAGTACAATTTTTTTCTTTGTAACATCACGAGCAATTTTCAGCGCATTTTCAATTGTTTCAGACCCACCTGTCGTATAAAAAATTTTACCGTGTTCTTTTTTCATATAGCGAAGAAGATTATAAGTAGCTTCATTTTTGTGAGGATAGATTCCTTTGGGTGAACTCATAGGAATTGTATCGAGTTGACCTTTAATATGCTTAATTATGACTGGGTGATTGTGACCGAAATGGGCTTGATAACTTATAGAGGTCATATCAATCAATTCATGACCGCCCACGGTTTGGATTTTTACTCCATCAACACTTTCTATTTCAAAAGTTGCAGCAGAGTTCTGTTTACACCAGGAAATATAATAAGGAAGTGTCATATAATTAATCCAAGTTTATTTTATTTTTTTAAAGTCTGTCCCAACGAGTTCGAATTCATATTCCTTATAATCTTGATCGTGGGCAGGACATCCTCTCCAGAAAATGTGTTTTCCTCGAATTAAATCGCTCACTCCACCACCACAAGTAAATGATGGATCTTGGGCCCCATTTTCAAAATGAGAACATATCGATTTAGGAAATTCATCATGATCTGTTAAAAGATTTTTAAAATCTTCAAGGTCTGTAACTTTATATGTTTTTTTCGAAAGGAGATTATACCGATTAAAAGTAGTGGAACTCATTGAAGACTTATCTTCTATTTTTTGAATCTCACTGCCCATGCAATGATTCGTGTGAAAAATTCCACCAACCTGACCATGTGCTAATGCAGAAACTTTTTCAGAAACTGAGGGAGTAATTTCTAAATGTTCACCACCTTCGGGTGTACTAATAATATAATTATGTCCAGACGTGACAGGTGCATTTAAAAGAGTTGAGCGCATTTCACCTAAGTTTCTTCCCTCAAGTGTTTTTCTCACCAGCAGCGGCCAGATTAAACCAGTTTTAGCATTAATGGTGTTAATATTATTAACCCCAATTAATCCGTTATATGTATTAACGCCCATTAAACCCACACAACCAACAAGTGTTAAAACAAGTTGGGCCAGATGATCATTTCCTGCTGGAACATGAACAAGACACATATAGTTTTTAGCTGAGCGGTGCATATCCCAAGTTTGGCCAGAAAGAACTTCCGACGGCGTTTGAATATGAACAGTGGAACATCCTTCTTCTGGTAAAGTGATATCTCTAAAATCGGTATAGTTATTAAGGATAACAAGATCGGTTACAGTAAGGTTAGATCCTTTTGCGATGCCTTCTATTTCATCTGTTATATGAGGGGCAAATTTTCTAGAAAATGCTAATTGTTCGAGGGCCAGTTCATCAAGTTTTTTTGCTAATGCTGGATTCTTGGCCAGCATTAAACCTCTTCTGATGTCAGCTAATTCTTTTATGGCAATTCTAAATTCTTCACCGTGAGAAATTCCCCATTCTGTAGAACTTTTTCCGGATTGATATTTAATATAGGGAAATTGGCAATTTGTAATCATGAGTTTAAATACTCCTTCATCGCATCGTAAGATGGACAAACAACATAGTATTCACCGGTGTGAACAAACATTTTACTTTTAGAGCTTGGAAGAGATCCTTTAAAATATCCCATTCCATCTTCAATATTAATGCAGTCTATTTCATAGCGAGAGAGGTCGTTTACTAATTTTTCATGAAAAAGTTTTGTGGTCTTTTTATAATCAGCAAGATTTTTTTGAACACTAGAAAATGCGTGGTGATAAGTGTTAAATGAAAACTCATCTCCGTCCCATGTACTAATCATCATAAGTGGCTGCTCTAGATAATAGGCATCACTTGCGAAGGCCATTCCAGCTTGACCGGAAAAATAAATTAGTCCCGCGTCTGGAGCGATATCAGCAAAACAAGAAGCAAAGAAATTTTTATGAGAAAATCTATAAAATTGAGAAGCTGTTTCATTGTAGACAAGAGCAACTTTATATTTTGTGGCAAGCTCTCTTAGAGATCGCAAAAACTCATAAGGCATTTTCTCCATTGTTTTTTGCAGGACAGGCTCTACCCAGACAGCAAGATAAGTTCCTTTGGCAAATTCGCTTTCAACTTCTTTTAAAATTACAGGAAAATTATTTTCATTTGGATTAGAAAGTTTAGTAACTTCAAAATAAGGATCTACCTCAATACTAAGCGAACGAGCAAGGGCAGAGCCATTGCCAAAAAAATGATTTTTAAAAGTTAACATTCTTGTAATGTGATTATCTTTAATCGAAGCAGGAGATTTAACCCAAATAGTTTTAGCAACTTTGTCTACACACTCAGATTGACCTGAACATGTATAACCATGGCGCAATCCGGGAGGCAGAACTTCAATAATTTCTTTCACACCTTTTAAAAAAGTTTCGCTTACAAAATTTGAAAGGCAAACTTTATTAACTGCGAATGGCATTTGCATATCAAAGTAATCTTTATTTAAACTGCTAAGTGAAAGCGGAATAGTAGTTGCTCTCCCTAAATGCAGAGCGGGTTTTTTCCATTCGGCTTTAGTTGTGTAGTAAAGAACGTCTCTATAAGTTTCAAAATCAGGATAATCTTCTCGAATATAGCTTTGTTCAATTGCTCCAAGAGACATATTGATATTAATCATAGCACTAGCAAGACGATCGCGATTGCGACCTTGTATGCGTTTAACTCCCTTGGTAAGGGCCATAGCTGAAAGAGCATATTTAAGTGATCTGCCTAGACCTGTTCCTTGAAGAGATGTATCAACAGTTACATCTAACATATAAAGAGAATCCTCTTCTTCAAAGTTAGGATCCATGCGCACACCGCGCTCTAGCGGATAAAGTTTCAATGGGCCAGCAAAAGCAATTCCAACTAGTTTTTTATCGCTTTTATTTACAATTCCCAAACAAAGTGAATTTTTATTTAAAACAGTGTGCTCAAATTTTTCGATATCAGTTTGTCTTGCTGGTTCGTAAACTTTTTTCTCTAAGTTAATTATTTCCTGTCTGTAATTTAAAAAATTATCAGCAGAAATTTCTATCAGATTAACGTCTGATTTTTCAGTCATTAATTTTTCTATTCGATCGAAAACACTTTTTGTATTTATTTTTTTACCTAAAACTTTTTCAAGCTTAGTTGTTATTAATAAATCGTGCCATTCATAACTTTCACGAGCTTCAATGGCATCTGTATCGAAATGCGTAGGCAATGGATGAACTTCATTTAGAAAAAGTTCTCGGCAAATATAGTCGAGTCGATCGAATAAAAAATCTAAGTCTTTTTCTCCAAAAGCAGTATTCAATCTAAAACGGAGAGTTTGTGATCCCGCTGGGTAATAGAGAAGGCCGTGTTTAAAACGAAGATCAACAAATTTATTAAGTAGAGCAGGATCGTGAATATCAAAAGCGAATGCTAGTCCATTTATTCTAGGACGAGAGACAAACTGTGAGTGCTTTTTCAAAAGAGCTTTCATGCGAGGAGCGACTAATTTTTCCATCTCCCAAATTCGAGCTTGGCATTGGTCGAGACTAATAGCATGAGCATAACCTCTAAGAGCTGAGGCCACTGAATACTCTTCACCTTTAAATATATTTTTAGTTTCGTGATGACTTAGAACAATTCCAATCTGTGCTTTTTTCGCGCAAATAACATAATCAGGATTTAGTTGCTCACCGTGGAGTCCGCGAAGGTTAAATTGGCGATGCCAAAAAAATTCTTTACCTAGATGAAAGCCAGTTTGAACTTCATCATGAATGACAGGGATTTTAAAAGTTTTTGCCATTAAGATTAAAGCGGTGTGAAAGCGATCAGAAGAATAACAATCACCACCTTCACATTGCATAGGCTCTATTAATATAGCAAAAAGTTTTTTTGATAATAGTTGCGTGCGAACAGCTAGAAGCGAATCTACTTCTTTTTTAACCATTTCATCACTTAGCCATTCACTTGGCACTGTAAAATCTTTTAAAGATGCTTCATTCCAAGTCTCACGCCATTTAGCGGGCATCGTAACATTAATATTTCCATCATTGAGTTCAGGATATTTAACATACTCCGCCAAATAGTTTTTCCACTCAAAAGGTTCACGTTTTGATTTATTCCACGTCGCCGCAAGAGTGATCATCATCCGTCCATGAAATGATCCTTCAAACGCTAAAACTTTGTTAGCGTCTTTATTTACTCTCTTATTATAACAATAACCTAAAGCAGTTTCATTAGCCTCAGCTCCTGAATGAACAAAAGTTAATGAAGTTTTTTTCCAATTTAATTTTCTGCTGAGAAAATTTTGAAATGCTTGGCGCATATCTTTAAATTCTTTGGTCGTGTAATCATTCATCCAAGTTTCAAGAAACTCAGTTGTTCCAAAAAAGATAGATGGATTAAAGCCGTGTCCTAATGTTGCAATTTGAGAAGCTGCATCCATTAAATAGTGAGTACTACCATCATGAGCTTCTATACCCATATAAGGACCAATTGAGTCCTTGAGTTTGGTCATATAAGTTTTTTTCTCCGCCGGAATCATTTTATTGGCATAATAATGCTTTAAAATTTCTGAGCCATGATTTGCGTCGTCAGCATTTATAATAGGTAATTTCATTGATGGGCCTCGATTAACTTACAAAATATTTTTAGCAATAATATCTTTAAAAAATTTCTTAAAAGAATGTCCGTTATTTTCCATCATCTTAGGAAACATTGATATTGGAGTCATTCCTGGAAATGTATTGATTTCATTTAAGAATATTTCACCTTCATCAGTATAGAAAAAATCTATACGAGAGAGGTGACGAAGTTTTAAATGACTAAATGCTTTGATGGCATATGCACGCATTTTTTCAATCGCTTCTTTTGGTAATTCTGGGGCCACAATTTCAGTGGTTGTTTTACTATTCGGATTGTATTTTTCTTCGTAAGAATAAAATTTACTTGGACAATGAATTTCCCCGGGAACGGTCGCAATAATTGCTCCATCATATTCGTAAGTAGAAATTTCTAACTCGCGGGCATTAACCATTTTTTCAACGAGAACATAACTTGAGTATTGGAATGCATTTATTAATGCTTGATCTAATTCTGCTTTAGTAAAAACTTGATAGCAACCAACACTTGATCCTTGTGAAGCGGCTTTTACAAAAATTTTTCCATAACGATCAAATAAATCATAAGCGCGCTTTTTATCTTCCATATCGGTTAAAAATTCAAAAGGAGTATTGGGAATTTCCAGAGCATTAAACCACAATTTACTAGTCACTTTATTGAAGCTATTCAAACTGGCTTCTGGTCCACAACCAACATAGGGAAGATTGGTGAGTTCAAAAAATGTTTGAATTTCACCTGTTTCACCCGGAGGACCATGAATGCAAGGAACAGCGATATGAATATCGATAGTTTTCAAACCAACAAGCTGTCGATTGAAATTTAAAGTTACAACATCGCCATATGAATCATCAGCATTTACAACTCGAAAAACTTTGTCTTTGCAGATTTCAACTTTTATAACGTTATAAAGGCCAATATCAATTAAATTTTGCTGGATAAACTTAGAAGAAACAAGCGAGACTTCGTGTTCAGTGCCGCCGCCTCCGCAGAGGAGTAGAATATTTTTTTTCATGGGCCAATCCTTCGTAAGGGAAAAAGAAGGGCAATCATTCGCCCTTCTTAATTATTTAACTTTAACTTCTATCGTAATTTTGCAGGTATTTTATCTTCATTTAACTTTAAAAACATTTCTTTAAGTTCCATGATCGTTAAGTTTTTAGAGTTTGCTTCGCCATGACCTCTGATACTAACGGCCTTGTTTTCCATTTCGCGATCACCAACAACTAACATAAAAGGAACTTTTGATTGTTGAATTTGTCGAGTCTTGTATCCCATTGTTTCATTTCTTTCATCAACTTTCACTCTCAAGCCTAGATATTTTAATTCTAAGGCCAGAGTCTTACAAAACTCCAGATGTTTATCAGTTGAGACTGGAACAATCACTGCTTGCTCTGGTGAAAGCCAGAATGGAAAAATTCCAGCGATATGCTCAAGATAAACTCCGATGAATCTTTCAAGGGAACCCAGTAGGGCACGGTGAATAACCACCGGGCGCACGTCATGACCTTCTTGATTAGTGTATTTTAAATCGAAACGATCTGGTAATTGGAAATCTAATTGGATTGTTCCCAACTGATGCCATCTTCCAATTGCATCGGCAATTTGAATATCAATTTTAGGGCCATAGAATGCACCATCACCAACATTGATATGGTAAGCGTGCCCAGTTTTATCTAGAGCACCTTTAAGTGCTGCTTCTGCCTTATCCCAAGTAGCGTCGTCTCCAGCTTTTGATTCTGGGCGAGTTGAGAGACCAATTTTAATTTGATTAAATCCAAAGTGGTCATAGCAAATAAAAAACATTTCCATTAGTTTTATAATTTCAACTTCAATACCTTCCATTTGAATAAAGATGTGGGCATCGTCCTGACAAAATGAACGTACGCGAGTAAGACCTGCGACTGCTCCCGCACTTTCATAGCGGTGAAGACGTCCAAAATCAGCATATCTCATTGGTAGATCACGATAAGAATATTTATAGTGCTTGAACATAAGCATGTGGCATGGACAGTTCATTGGCTTTAGTGCAAATTCTTTTTTATCTACTTGAGAAAAATACATATTTTCTTTGTAGTGAGCATAATGACCAGATGTATGCCAAAGTTCAGAATCTAGAAGCATAGGTGTGATAACTTCATCGTAGCCATACAAAACGTAAATTCTTCTCATAAAGGCAACGAGTTCGTTGTAAACAGTAGTTCCTTTTGGCATAAAAAATGGCGAAGCAGGAGCAACTGATTCAAAATGAAAAAGCTCCATTTCTTTACCTAATTTTCGATGGTCGCGCTTTTTAGCTTCTTCTAAAAAGATTAAATGATCTTCAAGTTGCTTTTTAGTTGTGAAGCTAGCAGCGTAAATTCTTTGGAGCATTTTATTATTAGAATCTCCCTTCCAATAGGCACCAGCGGTGTGCAGGAGTTTAAAAAATTTCGGAAGATGCCCTGTGTTCTCTACGTGAGGACCACGGCATAGATCGACGAATTCGCCTTGTTGGTAACAAGAGATTTCTTGATCAGCAGGGATATCAGAGACAACTTCAACTTTTAGAGGCTGATTTCTTTTTTTCCAGAAATCTATTGATTCATCGCGATTGAAAACCATGCGAGTGATGGGAAGTTTTTCATCGATAATATCCATCATGGTTTTTTCAATTAGAGCGAGATCTTCGTCTCCAATCTTAGCATCTACGTCAATATCGTAATAAAACCCATTTTCTATCACTGGGCCGATGCCAAATTGAGGATTTTTGTCTTTATAGACTCGATTAACGGCTTGTGCCATGAGGTGAGCAGTTGAATGACGTATTGTGTCTAAGTCGTATTTGGCCATTTAAGTCTCCGAAAGAGTGAGAAATATGAAAATTTTACAGTGCTAGAATATCAGTCTTACCTTTTTAAATCAACGAGTTGAATCTTACTTTTAGAAAAATCTTACAACCATCTTTTGACGCTGAAAACATCACGTGATATGACGTTCAAACTTCACTTTAAATAACAAGAGAAGTGGTCTTAATTTTGTGGAGAACTCCTATGGTATCAACTCTAGATTTTGGAATTTCAGAAGTGCAATCTGAAGGTCATCCGGCCCTTGGACTTTTTCAAGACGACACGAAAAAAATTGAGACAGAAATTACAAGTTCTGACATTGGTAGGTCTTATTATCAACTCGGTAAAGTCTATTACGACAAAGCTGATTTAGATAAAGCTGAAGAAGCTTTTGTTAAAGCCTTAGCTTTCGCCGATCCTATAAGAGATGGTTTTTCAATATTAAAAACTTACGGTTTTCTTATTCGCCTTGCTTCTGAAAAATTAGAAGATGCTAAAGCTCAGAAATATATTCTAGAGAGTGAAAAATTAATGGATGCTCTTTCTCGAGCTCTTCCAACTCTTTCATCGGAATTTTTCTACAACATGGGTGTCGTAAAAAATTATGGTGGTAACTTTGAAGAAGCTAAGTCTAATTTTGAATTGGCTTATAAAAAATCTTCAGAAGAAAATGAACCTGAACTACTTTCGAAATGTCTTCTTTCATTAGCAACTAATGCTTTTTATAGAAAAGATTTTGAACTTTCACTTCGTTTCTTAGATCAATTAAATGACCTCTTAAAAATCATCAAAAAATTCTATCTTTCTGGAGCTATGTATACATATTACGCTAAAATTTTTATTGAAATGAATGAAAATGAGAAGGCGCTTAATTACTACAAACTGGCCAATGAATACTTACAAAGCAAAAAGTGTTGGAACCTTTACGGATACATTCTTTTTGGAAAAGCAACTGCTCTTAAAAAAGCAGGAAATTTTGATGAAGCATTGAACATGTTTCACTTGGCACAAGAGTCAATTGATGTTGCTACATTTAAGCGCTTGAATCATTTAATTGAAGCTGAAATTGATGATGTTAATGATTCAACAGTTGATCTTTACTTAGATCGTACAAATAGAAAAATCGTTGAAAGATCATTGGGAACAATTGATTTCAAACACAGATTTGTTCTTCTTGAAATTCTTTTCCTTCTTTCAAAAAATCCTGGAACTTACTTTGATAAAGAGCAACTTGCAAAAATGATTTGGAAAGATGAGTACAACCCATTAATCCATGATAAATTAATTTACACGAGTGTTTCACGTTTAAGAAAACTTATTGAACCAATAGAATCTGATTCAAAGAGAAAATATATTATCCGTGGAAAAGATGGTTATACATTTAACCCGCAAGCTAAGATTCGTTTCCATATGGAAGTTAAAACAAATTCTGAGCGATCAATTGGTAACGTTGATTTAAGCTCACCTGTTTAAAAAAGAGCGTGACTTCAACATTTAATTTAATCAAAGGCCAGGAAGCTTATTCAAGTGAACTGGCCTTTGTGCTTTTTAAACTCGATCAAGAGTTTTTTCCGACTCCATGGAATCAAGAATCATGGACGAATTTGTTTTCAGATCACAATCGATTTTTAGTAACTATCAGCAATTCAAGTGGTGAAGTGTCGGGTTTTTGCCTTTTTGATCTTTCTGTCGCAGATTCCTTTGCGCATCTTTTAAAGATCTTAGTGAATCCAAATAGGCAGCAATCCGGACTAGGGGAAAAATTATTAAATACGGCATTAGAGAATTTATTAGGTCGTTCTATTGCTAAATATTTTTTAGAAGTTGAATTAACAAACAGCGCGGCATGTAAGCTTTATGAAAGGTGTGGGTTTAAAAAAATTCATCAAAAAAAAGATTTTTACGGCCAAGGTCGTGACGCACTTATAATGATAAGAGAGCTTTAGTGTCAGGGAATGTTTGCAAATCCCTAAAATTTTGTTATAGTGGCCACGTAGTAACTTTTTAATAGTCCTTATTTTAAGCTTTTAATAGTTTCTATCGCCGAAAATATTTATACAGATATCAAGGGTGGATTTTTTAATTCCGCCCTTTTTTTTTGTTTTTTTATAGGATTCTAAGAATGGTTCTTCGCGGTACTCGAAGTGGTTTGGAATTAAAATTTCTTGAGCTTGCTTCAAAAATTTTGAGTGAGTTGAAATTAGAGATGTATGATCTCGAGTGGAGTGGTCCGTCTGGGGAGCTTCGACTTTTTATTATGAATCCTGCGACTAAAACAGCTGTACTAGAAGACTGTGTAAAAGTAGATCGCGCATTTACTCCTTATATGGAATCTGAAACTTGGATACCGGAAAACTTCACACTTGAAGTTTCTTCTCCGGGGTTATTTAGAAATCTTACGACGATTGAGCATTTCAAAGGTGTCGTGGGTCAAGATATAACACTTGGGTTAGCGAAAAAAATAGATGAAACAATTTACCCCGATTTTCCGAAAGTACTTCGCAATAATTTAAAAATTAAAGTGAAACTTTTAGAAGTAAAAGATGATTCGATCATGATTGATGCTAGAGGCGTCTTGATTGAAGTTCCCTTTTCACAAATAAAAAAAGCAAATTTAGAAACAGACTTTAATAATCACCAACCAGAAAAAGAATAAGCAGGCAGGTTGAAATGAATTTCTCAGAATTAGGAAGAATGATAGAAACACTAGGAAAAGACCGCGGAATCGACAAGAGAGTTGTCGTGCGTGCCATTGAACAAGCGTTTCTTGTGACAGCTAGGAAAAAATATGGAATCCAAGGCGAATACGAAACTCGTTACAACGACGCTGAAGATGAAATCGAAATTTACCAATACAAAAACGTTGTAGAAGCAGTAAAAGATCCAATTATAGAAATCACTATTAACGATGCTCGAACATTAGATGAAGCAGTAGAAGTGGGTGATCAGTTAGGGATTCGTATCGAAAACCCAAGTTTCACACGAGTTGACGTTCAAACTGCTCGTCAAATTATTTTTCAAAAAGTAAGAGACGCTGAAAGAGAAATTTTATTCTCTGATTTTAAACATAGAGAAGGCGAACTTGTTACAGGTATCGCTCGTCGATATGAACGTGGAAACGTTATTGTTGACCTTGGTAAATCAGATGCAGTTCTTTCAAGAAAAGAGCTTATTCCAGGGGAAAATTTTAAAACTGGTGACAGAATTCAGGCGTACCTTTCGGAAGTTGTAATGACAAACAGAGGACCGGAAATCCGTCTTTCTCGTACATCACCAATGTACTTAGTAAAATTATTTGAAGTAGAAGTTCCAGAAATTTTAGATGGAAACATTGAAATTAAATCGGCGGCTCGTGAACCGGGACAACGTGCAAAGATCGCCGTTTATACTAGCGATAAAGACATCGACCCAGTTGGTGCGTGTGTTGGTATGAAAGGATCTCGCGTGCAAAACGTTGTTAACGAGCTTCAAGGTGAAAAGATTGATATCGTTCGTTGGAATTCTGACATTGAAATTTTCGCTAGAGCTGCTTTAGCTCCTTCGGAAATTACAAATATTCAAGTTGATCACAGCAATTATTCAATGGACGTAGTTGTTGAAGAAGATCAATTGTCACTAGCGATTGGAAGACGCGGACAAAATGTTCGTTTGGCAGCGATGCTAACTGGATATAAAATCAACATCATTTCTAAAACTAAGCTTCAAGAAAAAATTAAAAAAGCAGTTGAGAATCTTGTTCAAATTCAAACAGTATCTGATGCTCGCGCACAAATGCTTGTTCAAAACGGGATTATGTCAATTGGTGACTTAGCAGCTCTTGATGCTGAGACACTGGCAGCAATGGTTCATGGAAATGTAACCGATGCCGCTAACATATTAAAAGAAACTCATGAAGCAATTGAAAAAGGTCTCGTCAACCTTGCGGACGATGGAGAGGAATTAGTTTCTGCTTCAGCAGTTCCTGCTTATAAAGGTCTCCTTGATAAGCATAAAGATATGCCAGCTGATGGCAAAGACAAATTCTCTGAAGCAGAAAGACGCTTAAGAGAAGAGCTTGCAGCTTTTAAATTGAAATAAGTTATGTAAACGGAGTTAATAATGCCTAAAAAAGTTTTTGAACTGGCAAAAGAATTAGAGATTGGACCACTAGATTTGGTCGAGTCCCTGAAGTCAAAAGGGTTCAACGTTAGAAATCACATGGCCGAACTTTCGGATGATGATGTGTCGAAATTTCTTTCTGCCTTAAAAAAAGATAAGGAAGAAAGTAGTGCGGCAGCTGGCGATGCTAAAAAGAAAGTTGTAAGAAAAAAAGCACCAACGAGTGATGTAAAAGCTGTTGAAAAGAAAACAGTCGAAAAGAAAGCTGTTGAGAAAAAGACAGAAGTTAGTGAAGGTGCCGTAGCTGCAGCCGGAGCTAAGAAAGCTTCTGCTGTGAAAAAGAAAGCAACAGTTATTCGCCGTAAAACTGATGAGAGAGACTCTGGTCTTGAATCAGATTTCGAAAGTGACTCTGAAGAGTATCAAGCACAAAACGCTGGATACGAAGACGAAACTCAATTTGAAGATAGTGAAGAACTTGAAGAATCGACAGAAGAGTCTGATGAAGTTGAAACTGTTCAGGCAAAATCTCCAACTGCTTCATCTGGTGGTTTAAGAGTTGTTTCTAAGCCAGTCGTTAAAACACCAGTGCCAGTAGCTCCAGTTGCTCCAGTTCCTGAAGTTACAAAAAGACCAAATACAATTATCAATAAAGCAGAAGATAGAAAAATGGGTGTCGATAGACCGCACCGTTTTACTCCAATCTATACGCCTTCTAAAGACCCACAATTTGTTGAAGCTCAAGCTGAAAAAGAAAGAGAACTTGTTCGCGTTCGTGCAGCATCTGCTGCCGCTAAAGCCGCAGGGACTACGACTACAGAAGATAGCGACGAGAAAAAGCGTGGCGAAGAAGAAGAAAATAAAAAACGTTTGGGTGGTCTTGCTTCGATGATGACTGGTAAAAAAGTTATCGCGAGTAAAGCTCAAGCAATCACTATGTCGCGAGCTGAAGAAGAGTTACGCTCATACACTGCTCTTAGTGGAACAGGTAGACCGATCTATACTCAAATTATGAGAAAAAAGGACTACGTGGGACCAACACAACAAACAGAAAGAACTGAAGTTAAAGAATCTAAGCGTGTGGTTCAGATTCATAAAGGTGTTGAATTAGGAGAGTTGGCTAAAAAGCTAAGTCTGAAATTTAAAGATCTTATTGATGCATGTTTAGAATTAAATTTATTAATTAAAGAAACAGATTATGTTGGTCCTAGTTTAGCCGCAGATATTTGTGCTTTATTCGGTTATAGAGTTGAAGATAAGGCTTTCAATGAAGAAAAAATTATTGGAAAAGCTGCCATTACAGATGATGAAAAAAGCAAATTTCCAATCCGTCCACCTGTTGTGGCCATTATGGGGCACGTCGACCATGGGAAAACAACACTTCTAGACACCATCAGAAAAGCTAAGGTTGCTTCTGGTGAGGCCGGAGGAATCACTCAACATATTGGAGCTTATTCAGTAAACGTTGATGGTGGAAAACAAGTTACTTTCTTAGATACTCCAGGTCACGCGGCTTTTGCGGCCATGAGACAACGTGGAGCACACGCTACTGATATCGTTGTACTTGTTGTTGCAGCTGACGACGGAGTCATGCCACAGACAAAAGAATCAATTAAATTTTGTGAGAACGCGGGTGTACCTATTATTATCGCTGTTAACAAAATGGATAAGCCTGGAGTTAATCCAGATACCGTAAAAAGAGAGTTAACAGAGTTCAACTTGATGCCAGAAGAATGGGGAGGACAGACTCAATATGTTCACGTCTCAGCACTAAAAGGCCAAGGAATTGATGAACTCTTAGAAGCAATTTTACTGCAAGCGGAAATTCTTGATTTAAGAGCAGACCCTAAAGCTTCAGTTGAAGGCGTTGTAATTGAATCGAAAATTGAACCAGGTAGAGGACCGATTGCAACGATTCTCGTTCAAAACGGAACATTAGCTAAAGGTGATTATGTTGTTGTAGGAGAGACTTTTGGTCGAGCTCGTTCATTGACAGATCATTTAGGTGCTCAACTCTCTGAAGCAGGACCATCTACTCCAGTTCAAATTCTGGGATTAGAGGGAACTCCAGCTCCAGGAGATAGAATCAATACTGTTAAAAATGAAAGAGAAGCTAAAAAAATCGCTGAGAACAGAATTCAAGAAAGAAAACTTTTGGCTGCTGCTCCAGAGAAGAAAAAAGTGTCTCTTGAAGATTTCTTTGCCAATGCTGCTAAAGAAGGTGAGGAGCAAAAATTCCTTAACCTTATTATTCGCTCTGACGTTCAAGGATCTTACGAAGCGATTAAATCTGCTCTTGAAACTCTTGGTAACTCTGAAGTTGCTGTTAAAGTTATCGCGGGTGGAGTTGGTCCAATCACTGATTCAGATGTTCAAATGGGAGCAACTTCTGGTGGATTCGTTATCGGATTTAACATGAGACCTGTCACTTCAGCTCGTAAAATGGCTGAAGATAAAGGTGTAGATATTAAGAACTACTCCGTTATTTATGAACTTATCAATGATGTAAAACTTGCTCTTGAAGGTCTTCTTGATCCTGAATTTGTTGAAGAATTTATCGGTCGAGCGGAAGTTCGCGAAGTGTTTAACATTCCTAAAGCGGGTGTTATCGCAGGTTCATATGTTATCGATGGAAAAATTGCTCAAGGATGTAACATCAGACTTCTTAGAAATGGGAAGATCATGCATGACGGGAAATTATCTTCTCTTAAACGTTTCAAAGACGATGCTAAAGAAGTTAAGAACGGTTATGAATGTGGTATTTCTCTTGAAGGATTCTCTGACATTAAACAAGGTGATATTTTCGAAGCGTATATGATGATTCAAAAGAAAAGAACATTAGATGATGCTTCAGGAATAACTGTTTCAGGATCTAAAGAAGCAAGACCAGTTCTGTAGTTAATTTATGGCAAAAAAAAATAATTTTAAAAAAGATAAATACGAAGAAAGACTGTTGAATGAAATAAACAGTCTTTTACGTACTGGAATTAGCGATAGCAGACTTCAAAGAGTTAGCATCACTAAAGTTGAACTCTCACCAGACTATGGCTACGCAACTGTTTCATGGGATACTTTTGACTCTGGAACACGCGGAGATGCAAAAGCTGCGATTGAAGCTGCTACTGGAAGAATTAGATCAGAGCTTGCAAAAGTTTTGGAAGTCAGACATGTTCCTAGTTTAAGTTTCGTCTACGATAATCAATTCGAAGAAGAAAAGAAGATTATGGATCTTATAAAAAGCAATCAAATACCAACTGACAAAGAGTAGTTAAGTTTTCTTATGAACTTGGACTATACAAAAATCCCACTCGTTTTTAATGTCTATAAACCCGTTGGGATGACTTCATTTAATGTCATTTATCAATTCAAAAAAAATCTCAATTTTGATTACGGAAAAATAGGTCATTTTGGAACTCTTGATCCGTTTGCCGAAGGTGTTCTTCTTGTAGGAATTCAAGGAGCGCAAAAATTAAATGATTATGTTCATGAATTATTGCCAAAAACTTATAAAGCTCGTGGAATTTTTGGAGTGAAAACGGCTTCAGGCGATTTAACTAATCCTGTTGATTTAGAAAAGCATATAAGTGATGAATGGAGAAATAAAAGTTTAGAAGAAGTTGAAAAATTTTTATGTGAAAAATTCCTAGGTGAATATTGGCAGCGTCCTCATAGTGTTTCAGCGACTAAATATGAAGGTAAGCGTCTGTATCAGCATGCGCTGGCCGGAAGAATGATAAAAAAAGATAAAGTTAAAAGAGAGATATATTCGTTTGAAGTAGTGCGTTTTAATTATCCTTATTTTGAATTCGTTGTCAGTGTTTCCTCTGGAACATATGTGCGGAGTTTATTTGAAGAAATTGCGACTCTTTTAGGTGGTGTTGGAGCGTTAGAAAAATTAGAAAGGTTGGCCATTGGCGCCGTCGGAGTCGATAGCTCCTTAGATCAATCAAATTGGCCTAATAAAAAAGATAATGCTTTTGCGCTAGAGCAAGTTGGAATCCCTCTAGATCGAGTTTTAGAACTTGATCAATTTGTTTTATCATTAGGGCAAAGCAAACATTATTTACAGGGCAGAAGACTTCAATTAGATGACATCGAAAAGCGCGCTAATGCTGAGTTGATTTGTTCGGAGAATTACAACTGGATATACAATGAAGATGGCACACTTTTGGGGCTTGGCAGACCAGTTGGAAGCGAGATTCACGCGATTTTTAATTTAAAACTTTCAATTTCACAATTTTGCTAAACATCTTAATTTCTTATGATAAAATAAATGCATACAATAACTGATAATTAGACTCGATCTTTAGACTTAGGAGTTTTTGTGAATACGACCTTTATTGCCATGGCAGTGGCGATCTTAATGGGAATTGGATTACTCGTTGGAATTGGAGCTTTAAGCTTACTTTCTGGCGCCCTTAATTTTTTATTCGTTAAACCTAAAATTGAAATTTTAAAAAGCAAGTTTGGTGACAATGGTTTTGCTTTTAGTTTCAAATGGGATCAAAGTGCAGAGCCAGTTCGTTTTGATCGTGTGAGATTACATTTATTCAATCCATTTGGAAGTCCCGCTCAACTAGATATTACTCGTGAATTCGATGCAAGTGGTAATGATTTTGCTCGTGATCTAGATCTTGGTATTGCCATGAAAGAATTGCTTTCTGCTAAAGGACTAGAAAGTGCAACACTTGAAATTGAAGTAGCAGCTTCTAGAGATAGCGTCACTCATCAGACTTCGATGAAGGGATCAACATTCATTGAAAAAGTGAAATCAGCGACTAGCTCAGCAGAAGAGTTGAATGAAATATTAGCTACTCCAAAAATGAAAGCAAGATTTGAAATTCCAGATAGAAGTTTTATTTCTCCTCCACTTCCAAAGACTGCTAAGCAATTAAAAATGGCAACTAATCCAATGTTTGCAGGCGATTTTGCTGGAGCTGTGGCCGGTGGAGTAGCTGCTCCGGTCGCTGATAATTATGCAGTTTCAAAAGTTTGGATTGAACCTGGCTGTATTGTTTGTGATGCTTGTGAAGGTATCTTCCCAGAAGTTTTTGAAGTCACTGATTCGACTTGTTTAATCCGTCCAGGAGCACCACTTGATAATGGGTTGCGCATCCAAGAAGCTGCCGAAGCTTGTCCTGTTGAAGTTATCAAGTTTACTAAGGCAAGCTAAGATCTATTAATATGATTTAAAAATATTTCAAGCAATGGCCTGTCTTTATGACAGGCTTTTTTATTTCCGACAAAATTAATCCGGTCAAGTGGATGTGTTCTTAATAAAAAATTAACCTTACTTTTTTTCTTATTAGTCGATAGAGAATTTATATAATTTAAGGAGTCGATCATATGTTTGGTAAGTTGCATTTAAAGTACAAAATAATGTGCGCTTTCATCGTTGTTTCATTCTTCTCACTAATAGTAGGAGGTATTGGATATTTTTACCTACAAAATGTCATTTCTAAATACGACCATGTTGTGAATATTAATATGGCGAATCTCGTTAAAATGTCAGACATGAGAGACAATGTTCGAGCAATTAGAGCTCGATTGTTTTTCATAATAGGATTTACAAAAGGTCATGAGGAAAAAGTAAAAGAATTTCTTGATAGCTTGAAAGGTGAAATCGCTAAATATGAAATTGCAGATAAAGGATATAATGATATTCCATTTGTTGATGGTGAAGAAGCCGTTTATAAACGGGTGAATGATAGTTGGAAAATAGTTAAAGAAAAAACAGTTGAGCTAGAAGGGCTATATAGAAAAGAAGGAACGAGCGAAAAATTAGAGAAAATATTGTTCACTGATATTATACCAGCTACTGACGATTATTTTAAGGCCATTGATGATTTAATGAGTTTTCAAAATAATGAGTCTGCAAAATGGACAACTGAATCTGACAGAGTCGCGAAAAATGCGACGGCCATTAATATAACAGTTGTAGCAATTGGATTTATAGTGAGTGTAATCTTTGGAAGTTTATTAACCAAATTACTTACTGGAGAGTTAACTGCTGTTATTAATGAACTCAATTCATCCTCTCCGCAATTGACTGATTCTGCCACTTCTATGAGATCTTTAAGCTCTCAGCTTTCATCTTGCGCAACAGAGCAAGCGGCAGCTGTTCAAGAAACGGCAGCAAGCATGGAAGAAATTTCAGCAATGATTAGAAGAAATTCGGACAACGCAAATAATGCTAAAGCATCTTCAACGGCAAGTCTTCAATCTGTAAAAAATGGACAAGTGGCCGTATCTAACATGCTTGGGGCAATGGAAGAGATAAATCAAAACAACGATTCATTTAACGAATTTATGGAAAAAAATAATGATGAATTAAGTGAAATGGTTAGAGTCATTACGAATATTTCAGAGAAGACTAAAGTCATTAATGATATTGTTTTCCAAACGAAGCTACTGTCATTTAATGCTTCCGTTGAAGCAGCTCGTGCTGGTGAGCAAGGAAAAGGATTTGCTGTTGTTGCTGAAGAAGTCGGAAATTTAGCGCAAATGAGTGGTAATGCAGCCAATGAAATTAAAGGACTTTTAGAAGAAAGTATTTTGAAAGTTAATGGCATCGTAAATACAACAAAAACCCAAGTTGATAAATTAGTGAGCGATGGAAAAGAAAAAATAAAAGTAGGTGTAAATCGAGCTCGTGATTGTGATGCTGCATTAAGTGAAATTAACGATAATGTATCTTCTGTTGAAGCTCTTGTGGCCGAAGTGGCACATGCCTCTGGCGAGCAGTCACAAGGGATAGAAGAAGTGAATAGGGCGATGGGGCAAATTGATGAAGTCACTCATCAAAATACAGCAGCTTCGCAAAGTGTTTCCACAAATGCTACGCAAGTTTTAGAACTTTCTAGTTCTATAAAAGTAACTTCTGAGAAATTAGTAATTCTTTTACATGGTGGAAAAGTTGCGATGAGCGAGAAAGCTCCGCTGGTAAAGGTAAAAGTTCCGATAGCTATTAAGCCTGTAATAACTATAAAAGAAGCAAAAGTAAGCTCAACTATTAAAGATAAAGTGCTTCCTATTAAACGAGCTCAAGTTGCTCCTAAAATAGCCGCTGCTGAAGCTAAGAAAATTGTGAAAGATGAAGTAGTTACGATACCAAGAAAAAAATCTGGTGAATCATCACTGCCAAGCTTTGATGATTCACGATTTGAAGATGTTTAATTTTTAAATGTTTCGATGATATTCGTAGTGAAAAGTTTTTTGAAGGCTTCTTCATTTTCTTTCCAAACACTTTCTAGAGTGACCGTTTCAGAAAGCACTGGACACTCAAAAGTGAGGACTGGAGACTTTAAAACCTGTGGCCCGTATTCTCCGAGGGATCCAGGCGTTGGATGAGTTAAAAAATCTGCTTCAATTGGGTATTTATTAAAGCTTGCTAAAAAATCGGCAAGTTCTTTACAAGCACCATTATAATTAATGACTGGATACCAAGAGTGAAAGCTTAAAATAAACTTAGGCGGGTACTGTTCAAAAAGAGATACAAGATATTTGTTTTCAGGTTCGCTTAATGGCTCTGTTCCAGGAAAATATTTTTCTTCGCGAGCTTCTGGACTCCATTGTTTAGATGGAAGATTACGGTTTAAATCAACGCCATTGCCATTAACACGAGATTTTAATTTGAAGCCATCGACATTTACGACTGGAACAACGAGGGTAGGAATATCAATCTCAAATGTTTCTTGTAACCATTTAAATAGTTCACTGGCAAGATGAGCACCTTCAACTTCATCACCGTGAACGGCACCTAAAATATAATTATATTTTGGAGCTTCTTTAGCCGTCTTATAACTTTTAATTGGCTCGCCCTTAACACTTTTTCCAGGAGTCAGCTCTACAAATTTCATCTTTCTCTTTCCTTGATATGATTTAATTTATTCTTTTGTTAAAACGAATATGGCCGATTGTCCGGGAGTTTCCTCCACTTCAATTTCTAGTTCTTTGAATTCGAACTGAAATTTTTCCATGACTTTATCTCTTATTTGAAAAGCTAAATAGCCAGCGATTCGCTCAGCAGATGTATTTTCAATTGGTAAAATAAGAACGTCTGTTTGGGGAATACTGAATACACTTTCATCTTTAGTAATGAAAATATAATTTTTTTCGCGAGTTTCAATTCGCAAATCAGGATTGTTTTTTGGAATTAAAAGTTTGTGATCTAGTGAATCGCAAATTTCTCGGACAATTGGTTTAATGTCGAGAAAGTCAAAAACCATGTCGTCATTGAGCTCGAGTGCATTGCCTTTTATTTGCACGCGATAGTTATGTCCGTGCAAAGGCTCGCGCGTTCCGTCTTTAAAAAGCATAAAATGCGACGAAGCAAAATTAAAATATTGTTTATAAACTCTTATTGAAAATGCTGTATTCATGGCGAAAGTTTTAACATAAGAGCTTTAAAAAGAATAGCTTTGAAGCTAGAATTCTCAATATGAAAAAAGCTGAAATACTTAGATATCTTAAGAAGTTAACCAATGTCCTTGACGGTGACGTTGAGGCCCTGGCCGCTATCAATGTCTTAATAATAAAGACTGAAGCACTTCCTGAAGATAAAAAAACAAAAAATTTAACCGAAGCGGAAGAATTTCCCTTACCTAATGAGATGAAAGAGTTATCGAGCGGATTTGCGATTTTTGCCGATGGTGCCTGTCGCGGCAACCCCGGGCCTGGGGCCTGGGCCACTATAATTCAAGACACTAAAGCTCAAATTATTTTAAAATCTTCGGGTGTAGATGTGCCTACAACCAATAATAAAATGGAGCTTGAGGGAGTCATTCGTGGACTTAAGGGTCTTATTGAAAAATGGATCGAAGAAGGCGTCTCTGACTGCGAAAGTCCAGTTTTTGTCTATAGCGACTCAAAGTATGTTGTCGACGGAATTCAAAGCTGGGTACCCGGATGGAAAAGCCGTGGTTGGAAAAAAGCCGACAATAAGGAGCCTGAAAATTTATTGCTCTGGAAAGAGTTGGATCAATTAAAATCTCGTTTTGATAATATAAAATTCTTGTGGGTCAAAGGTCACGCAGGACATCCACAAAACGAACTTTGCGATAGTATGGCCAATCTCGCTTTAGATGAGGCCGGTTTCTAAAAAATTAATTCATGGAGTGAATAAGTGAAAAGTCTTCAAACTCTAATTATAAGCGCAATTTTATTAGTTTCATTTTCTTGTGCAAAGTCGACCGTTGATGGGCGCGAATATCAAATTGGCGCTTATTTGTGGTTTCAAACTAGTGGAGAGTATAGGGCCCTTTGTCATCAAGCTTATAATTTAGCTCGCTTGAAGTTAGATCGTGATTTAGAAGAAAAGCACAATGGCAAACGAGCTGTTGTATTTGATATTGATGAAACGGTTCTCGATAATTCTTTTAGTGGAGCTTATGAAATTAAAAATAACATTCCATGGGATCAGGAAAGTTTTGACCGTTGGGTTGCGCTTAAAAAAGCGGAGCTTGTTCCAGGTGCTAAAGAATTTATTGACTATGCAATCTCTAAAAGAGTCGAAGTGATATTTATTTCTAATAGAAAAGAATCCCAAAAAGAAGATACTTTAGAGAATTTTAAACGCGTTGGGTTGACAGCTAAAAAGGAAAATCTTTATTTTTTCAATGGGGATTGGAGTAAGGAATCAAGACGTTTTGAAGTATTGAAAAAATATCATGTCGCACTTTATTTTGGGGATAATCTAGGAGACTTCGCAAAAGATTGGGACTCTAAAACGTCAGAAAGTCGCCGTGCGTTAGTAGACGCGCGAAAAGAGGATTTCGGGGATAAATTTATTGTTTTGCCTAATCCTTTATACGGAGATTGGGAAAAATCTCTTCCCAAATTTAATATGAAGTCTGATCTATTAAAAACAATTCCATAAAGAGTGAATGCTTTTCTTGATCTTTCTAAACATACACATTAACGTATTAAGAAATAAATATTTTTTTCACCATAACTTACAAGGAATAGGAAAGTATGAAAAAGAGAGTTCTTACAAGTTTGACTGTTCTAGCTCTAGTAGCAGTATCAGTAGTTAGTTGTTCAAAAGGAAAGGATCCAAAGACTGAAGAAGAAAAAACATTTTACTCAATCGGTACTATGTTTGGTTCACGTCTTACTCAACTTCAAATGTCAGATGCAGAAATTGATTCTTTAGCAGCAGGCTTAAGAGATTCAGCAAAAGGTGACAAACAAAAAGTTGATCCAATGGCATACCAACAAAAAATTCAAGACATGTTTAAATCTCGTATGGAGAAACAATCTGTCGACGTAAAGAAAAAAGGTGCTGAATTTTTAGAAAAATTCGTTAAAGAAGGAGCGACTAAAACAGCTTCTGGAATGGCATATAAGCATATTAAAGAAGGAACTGGACCAACTCCAAAAGAAACAGACATAGTAAAAGTTCACTACCATGGAACTTTAACTGATGGGACTGTTTTTGACTCTTCAAGAGAAAGAGGAAAGGAAGTTTCTTTCCCACTTAACCGCGTAATTCGTGGTTGGACTGAAGGTGTTCAATTAATGAAAGTTGGTGGATTAACAAAATTTGTTATTCCTTCTGAACTTGCTTATGGAGACGCTGGTGCACCTCCAAAGATTCGCGGCGGAGAGACTCTAGTATTCGAAGTTGAACTTCTTGGAATTGATAAAGCTCCAGCTGCTGATGCAGCTCAGGCAGCTCCAAAAATGCCAGCTCACAAAAAATAAGAATGGTTTCAATTTTCTTATAGAAAAGGCCCCTACATTTGGGGCCTTTTTTTATGCCTTTTTTGACTAATTCGAGTCATTTTTACAAGCTTTTAGCCTTAGTGTTGAGAAAAATACTCAATATCCTATACTTTCTTTATGAAAACACTGATTTTTACTTTTGCCCTTTTAGGAATGAGCCATGCGCTTTTTGCGTTTGATATTACCCATTACAGAAAGACTTTAATCGCCATTGATAATCAAATGGAAGCCGTCCATGAAGACGTGGTAGCACTTTCCCAGTTGTCAGATTTTTTTAGCGATGAGAATGCAGAATACCAAGAATATTTAATTTCTAAATTTAATAATACTCATAATTTCGTTGGTGCTGATATCTATGAAATGCAGCACTTGTTAACTGTAAACCAAAAATTAGTGAGAAAACTTATTACAATTGCTAAAAATCATCCTAACTCGATGATAGAGATTGCCTCTAATGTTGTTTTAATTAATCAGGCTCAACTATTTTTCAATCAATTTTATCACGCTGATGGACGAGTCAGAAGAGTTTTAAAGGCCGCTCTTAAAAGTATTGTCATAGATGATGAACGAGTTCATAAGTGGCGCAATGATGTTGAAGTTATTGAAGATCTTGCTCACGATAATAAATTTTTTCTTTCATTAGAAAAAATTAGTAAATCTGATAATCGTGAATTAGCAAAAATTATTTCTGATAAAAAAATAAAAGCAAAAGATATTAACTTCGGCAATCACGGCTACGTTGATTCTTTCTTTGGAGCGATCAACGGAACATACGGTTATGTAAATTCATTAATGACTAATATTGTAGGTGATACTCGTACGAGAAATGGTCGGCTTTTTAATAATGATCAGATGAAATTAATTTTAAAACATAAGCTAAAACCCTTAGATGTTTTAATGTGCAGTTCACCTTTTACATTGGCAGGCCTTGCTATTCCAGGACGTTTCGATCATGGGGCCATTTATTTAGGTACAGAAGCTCAATTAAAAGAAATTGGTATGTGGAATAATCCGAGCATCATTCCCTATCATGCAGACATCGAAGCAGGACGTGTGATTTTAGATAATGTGAGATCTGGTGTTAAGTTAAATGATTTAGAACATTTCTTAAATATTGACGAAGTTTTAGTTATGCGAAGAGATCATGAACTTGAAGATATAGACCGCATGGCCTTTCAATATAAAATAGGTCTTGAGCAAGTTGGAAAAAAATATAATTATACGTTTGATATTTTAAAGTTAAATAAATTACTTTTTACGGAGCTAATTTACTTAGTTTACAACACTGATGAATTTCCCAATCGCAAAAGATTAGGTCATTTAACAATGTATCCCAATGATATAGTGAAAATCCTCTTTAAAGAAAATTCTCCATTTAAGATGATTTTATATATTGAAGGGAGTAAAAATAATCAACTTAATGTTGTAGATAAAGTTGTCTTACAAAAACGTATTTGAGTGAATTTAATGACAAAAAATATTCTTTTAGCAGGCTCGAGTGGATTAGTTGGTAATTTAACTTTAGAAAAACTTATCCTCGATTCTTCAATTAATAAAATAATTATTGTGGCCAGAACTTCTCAAAATTTTAATAATCCAAAAATCATTGAAATAATCACAGAACTCGATCGCTTATCAGATATCAATTTATTAAATTATGGCATTGATCGCATAGATTCTGGTTTATGCGCACTGGGATCTACTATTAAAAAGGCGGGCTCTCAGCAAGCTTTTAAAAATATAGATTATACATTAGTATTGAGAGTTGCTGAGTTTGCTAAACGTTTCGGTGCTGAAGAATTTAGTGTGATTTCTGCTCTTGGAGCTGATCGTAATTCTGGAATTTTTTACAATAAAGTAAAAGGTGAAATGGAAGAGGGATTAAAGGCCTTGAATTTTAAATTGCTCACAATCATCAGGCCTTCTCTATTATTAGGTGAGAGAAAAGAAAAAAGAGTGGCAGAAAAAATATTTATAAAATTGTCGCCACTATTAAATAAAACACTTTTTGGCCCATTAAAAAAATACAGAGGTATTGAAGCTCATAAAGTGGCCACAATTCTTGCTCAGTCTATAAAGAGTCAAGATTGTGGCGTCACTGTTATTGAAAATTCTCAAATGCTAGATATCTAGTTAAGTGAGCTTGCTTGAAACCAACAAGTTGGACGCAATCCAACCTTATCACCGTTTCTCGCCGTACAAGTTCCCATATTTCCATCTGAATCTGAAACATCATCTCTTACACTTTTATCACATATAGCAGCTTGAAAATATGTATCAAGACGGCATTGAGCAGCTGGGTGGTTATCGTCAGTCGCAGCTACTTTTGTTTTATCTGGAGTTGTGAAACTTACCGCTACTTTTGTATTCATAAGAACTTTGAAAAAGTTTCCAAGTGTAAATCCCGCCATTGCACTTCGCTGACAGATAGCAATTTCACTTGAGTTCGCAAAACTTTTTTGACAGTTAGACGTCACAACGGCTGGAACTTTTAATTTAGCTACTACACTTGCATTATCCATACCTGCAAAATAATTTCTTAGACATTTTAAAGTTGCGTAGTAATCGGCCTGTCCTTCATTAGATGCCCATCTAAGCGCTCCATTTGGGTCTTTTTTCTTAGGGAATCCTCCAAGATGATGCCCAAGCTCATGACAAACAACAACCGCAAATCCGTCTTCTGTCATTTGTGGATGGCGAGCAAGGCCCCCGAACATTGAGACATACCAGATTTTTCCAGTAGCATCGTCGCGGTGGGCATAAGCGTTTACCGTTCCATCAGTCCAGTTTCGCTCAAATGTTAAATTTCCACCAAAACTTGCAACTTTTTTTGTATAAAGAGCTCCTACGCGATCGATAACTTTATTAAATTGGATTTCGGTGATTCCACCCATGGCCTTAATTCCTACTGGAATATTCAAACTATTTTCTGCAACGATTCCAGACTTTCCGTGAAGATCACATGCAAAACTCGCTTGAGTAAGTGCACTTGATAGAGAGAGAATAGAAAGAAGTAATAGAGATTTCATAGGGCCCCTCCTAGGTTGGTATCTATATTGGAGCAGATAGGTCGGAAACTCGTATACTAAAATATTATGTCAGTCAGATCATGTGAGGTTTTGTGTATAAAGTATGCTTTTTTGTCCCCATTAAAGATGCTGAAGTTGTTAAAGGTTCAATGTTCAGAGCAGGGGCCGGTAAACTTGGAAACTACGAACAATGCTCATTTGAAGTTTTAGGCACTGGGCAATTCAAACCACTTTTTGGCGCTAATCCATCAATTGGTAATATTGGAGAGCTTGAAAAAGTTTCAGAACTTAGGATAGAAATGCTTTGTGCTGATGAATTTATAAAAGATGTAATTGAGGCACTTAAAAAAAATCATCCCTATGAAATGCCTGCTTACGATATAATTAAATTAAGTGATTTATGAAAATATTAATTTGTCTTATTTTACCATTTATTGTTTTTAGCACAGTCGCAATTTCTCAGACTGATCGTGCTTCTTTAGAGAGGCAACGTCAGATTGAAGAGATTATGAAAGTGCGTGAAGAAATGATCAAGTCTCTTCTGAATGATTCAGCTTTTCAAAATTTCGACAATCGTTTTGAAGATTTAGTTAAAAAATTTCAGCAAGAGAGTTTTGGTGGCATGCCTGGAATGGATGAAGGCACAGTCATTGGTGAATATGATTGGCGTGAAACAGAGACTCAGCAAATATTGGTTTTAAAAGTGAAGCAAATTAAAGATAGACCTCTTGATATAAAAATTGAAAAGGGACAGATCAAATTAAAAGGGGATGTTGAGTCCGTCGAAGTTGATCACCAGAAGAGAAGAAAACAAGTAACAAAAGTTCATTTTGAAAGAAGTTTTTCCATTCCTGAAGGGGTAGATCAAAATAATCCTGAATTTGAAACCAAAGACGGGGAGCTACTCATTAAATTTAAAAAATTAAATTCATCGAAAGCTCCTCTGAAATCAAAGTCTAAAATTCCTGAAAATAAATTAGAACCAGTTGGTATTGAGAAGGGCGATACCATTATTTAAAGAAACAACGTTTTGCTTTTAGTGAAGTCAGTTTTGTAATGAAGCCTTAAATTTTCTAAAAACCCACACCATATGTCGAAAACTTGCAAACTTTAGACCAACTAAAGCTTTTTGATCAGATACCGATAAGACTAAAAATAGTCTTTGCGAGGTATTTATTAAAACGCAAACGGTTCTCTTATTTCTTATGATGACTACTAAGGCCCTTGCCTTGGAAGAAAGTTACAACAAAGAGCGGTCTTTGGATGTTCCTTATCGTGAACAAGCAGTGATTATCAGTAAAGAAGGATTTTATCCTAATCGTTTAATTGTTTTTAAAGGTGAGAAAGTTCGCTTTTTTGTGACAGCAGTTGGAGTTGATTCGGCCTGTTTTAATATTCCAGATAAAAATGTTTATAGCACTGCTAAGCAAGACAAGATTGTTGAGGCGGAAACGTTCTTTGATAAGGTTGGCGTTTTTCAATTTAATTGCCCCAACAATACCTTTACTGGAAGGGTTATGGTTTTAGAGAAACCATCCGATAGAGATGAGACCATGCGAAGAGGGCTAGCCTCAGACACTGTTAAAGTTTGGAGACCAAAAGATACGCCAACAGAATGGGTGCAAATAAAAAGAGAAGAGCTCAAAGATCTAAAAGGCATGGGCGATGTGATGGATCTCGATAGTAAGGAAGATTAAGTATGTCAGTTTTTTCAGATGCAATTGACCAGTTTTTGTATCCAATCAAGGAACTTCTTGAAGATGCTGGTGTATCTGAAATCATGATTAACGGTCCTAAAGAAATATTCGTAGAGAAAAAAGGTCTTGTTTATAAAACTGAAGCACAATTTCATAATGAAGAAGCTTTAGTTTCTGCGATGAGAGCAATTGCTCAGTCGGTAGGAAGAAGAATTGATAAAGACAATCCAAGACTAGATGCTAGGCTTCCTGACGGATCACGTATTCACGTTGTGTTGCCACCAATGGCAAAAAATGGCACGACAGTTGCCATCAGGAAATTTTCAAAAGAAAAATTAACTTTAAATGACCTCATCACTTTTGGATCATTATCAAAAGATGCAGCGAGATTTTTAGATATTTGTATTTATCTAGGAAAAAATATAATTGTTTCCGGTGGTACTGGTTCAGGAAAAACGACAATGCTCAACGTATTAGGATCAAGAATTCCCAAAACTCAAAGACTAATCATTATTGAAGATGCAGCAGAACTCCAAGTTAAAGCAGAGCACGTTGTAAATTTTGAAACAAGAAAAGCTGACTCTGAACGCGGAGTTACGGAAGTGACTATTCGCGATTTAGTTATTTCTGCCATGAGACTTCGACCTGATAGAATTATTGTCGGAGAGGTTCGTGGTGAGGAAGCATTAGATCTTATTCAAGTTATGAATACTGGTCACGATGGATCAATGGGTACGGTTCACGCTAATAATCCAGTTGATGCTTGTACTCGACTTGAAACTTTATGCTTGATGGGTGATACAAAAATTCCAGCAGATGCCATCCGAAAAATGGTAGGCTCAGCGATGCAAATTATTGTTCAGTGTTCTCGTTATCATGACGGGGGAAGAAGAACCTCCCATGTTTCTGAAATAATCGGAATTGATAAAAATGGAAATTATATTTCACGCGATATCTTTAAATGGGTACAAACCGGGAAAGATCCAGAGACAGGAAAATATTTAGGTGAAATGGTTTCTTGTAATTATGTACCAACATTTTTTGAAGATATCATCGTTAATAAATTACCATTTCCCAAGAGCAATTTTCTAGCTCCAGAATGGTACAATCAGAAATTAAAAGGTGACAAGGGAGAAGCCGCTTAAAACTCGATATCTATTCCATCGGGCCCAATTTCACAAGTCACTTCATCTGCTTCTTCTTTTTTTGCTTCAATGACGATATTCTTTAAATCAACGACAGAAATTTCAGGATCTAAATCGAAATCTAATGAGATTGCATTAATAAGATTGTGAAGGACTTCATAATCCCTGAGCGTTTTGAATTGCTCAATTTTAACTGAGATCGTGTAAGTGTGGTCTTTAGCATCTTGAACTACATCTAATTTCACAGGGCCCTCCTAAGGGCTATATGTCAAAAGTTCCATTTCGGTGAGATCTTTTATTTTCATCATCGGTAATATAGCTATTACCTTAACCTTCTTTTCTTCTTTTTTCAATTTTTCTAGTTTAGCTTTTAGTTTAGTATAGTGAGGATTTGATTTATTCATTTGAAAACTGGCAGAATGCTGAGTGAATTGAGCAACTATTTTTTTAAATAAATTGGATATTTTTTTAAGTGATTTTCAAAGAGCAGCGTCAGTATCAGATATAGCTAAACTAATATTTAAAAATGTTAGAATCGATCTTCCAAATGAAAACTTATTTTAAAAGTTGATCATTGGATTAGGTTTTGGGATAATAATCAACATGTCATTACGTCAGGAAAAGGCATTATTTATCATCAATCGCCTAGAGGAACTCTATCCAGAAACTCCCATTCCACTAGATCATAAGGATGCCTACACTCTTTTAATTGCTGTTTTATTATCTGCTCAGTGCACCGATGAAAGAGTCAACAAAATTACTCCAGGGCTTTTTTTGAGGGCAGATACTCCACAGAAAATGGTCAAGCTTAGTGTCAGTGAGATTGAGGCCATAATTAAGCCTTGTGGATTGGCACCAAGAAAATCAAAGGCCATATCAGAATTATCTAAAATTTTAATAGAAAAATATAAAGGTGCAGTTCCAAAAAGTTTTGAGGCCCTCGAAGAGTTGCCAGGAGTCGGACATAAAACTGCTTCAGTCGTCATGGCCCAAAGTTTTAATATTCCAGCATTTCCAGTAGACACTCATATTCACCGATTGGCCCAGAGATGGGGTCTAACCAACGGAAAAAATGTAGAGCAAACTGAAAGTGATTTGAAAAAAGTTTTTCCAGAAGACAAATGGAATAAACTGCATCTGCAAATAATTTTTTATGGAAGAGAGTTTTGTAGTGCAAGAGGATGTGATGGTCTTACTTGTGAAATATGTTCAGCATTTAATGTTCTTAAAAAACATCCAATAAAAACCAAAAAATAATCTAGATTTTAATTCCTTGTGCGATAGAAGAAAGAAGTTTGGTTAATTCATCTAACATTTCTCTTTTTCTAAAATTAAAATCTCCTACTAATGATGGCTTTTTTGCTGTTCTGGTCTCTTCATTTTTATCATTGTAGATATGAATTCGTAGCATTCCGTTACTCAAAAATTCGAATTTAATATCGAGATTAAATGTGATCAGTCGAATTTCTTCTTGATTAGATTTCGGATTGACTCCCATAAAGAGGAGAGTTTGAAAAAGAAGTTCGGGATCGGTAAGGCTTTTAACCACCGCTTTTTCAAGCAGAGTGAAACTAGCACGCATCCATTCAAGTGCTTTGTCTTCAGTAGTTACTTCTGAGGGAGTAAATGTTTTAGTAGAGTCCACATTTTTTAATTTTGTTTGATATGAATGAATCTTTTTTTCAATTAAATTATCAACTAAAATATTGTAGTCATTAATAAGTGTTGAATCATAAGGGAGAATGCTCGTGCCTTCTGATTCGTGATTTTTCCACAATTGATGATTTAGAGCAGTTTTTAAATCTGCAATCTTTAAGCTAAAAGCGTCACTGTCGGTAAGAATTTCTAGTTCTTTTGTTAAAAAGCTATTGGCAATAGTGTTTTTATTAATTGCGAAGGAGATCCATTGAATCTCCAATAGTTCAGTGTGTTGATAAAAGCGAGTCAGGATGTCCGCTATATCTCGATTTAGTATTTTTCTGAGAAAATTTCTCACACTTTTACCCTTAACTTTAATGAGATCTTTGATTAAGATAATGCCTGATATGGAAAGCACTGACAAAAAAATTCAGACTAAAATAATTGGCGTCTTCGATTCTGGTATTGGAGGCTTTAGTGTTTTGGGGGAACTTTTCAAGGCCATGCCAGAAGCTACGTACTTCTACATTAGCGATGATGCTAATGCTCCCTACGGGCCTAGGTCAGATGAATTTATCACGGAACGAGCAGTGGCCATCACAACTGAGCTTTTAGCTCAGGGCGCTGAATTAATTGTCGTGGCCTGCAATACCGCAACTGCAGCAAGCATTGATCATTTAAGAGAAAAATTTCCTAACATAACTTTTGTTGGAGTTGAGCCGTATTTGAACGCTTATTACCAAATGCCAGAAGGTTTAAGTGTGGCCCAAAAGAAGATGATGGTGCTGACAACTGAATCTACGGGAAAATCAGAACGATTTAAAAGACTCAAAGAACGCCTTGATCCCAACTCACAAATTGATCATTTTAGTTTAAAAAATATGGCCCGTCTTATTGAAGATTTTTATTATAACGAAAACGATGTTCTGGAATTTCAAAAAAACTTTGAAGCGGAACTCACTTTTTTAAAAGACCAAAAATATGCCTATGCCATTTTAGGTTGTACTCATTATCCATTAGTAAGAGATCGCATTGAAAAATTTCTTAATTTAAAAACGATTTCTCCCGATGCGCATGTCGCTTCGAGAGTAGCGTCTTTAATTAGTCAAAGTTCAGAACAATTCATTAGTGCTTGTGAAATTGATTTTAATTTTCTGACAACGACGAATAATTTATGGAATAAAAAAAACCGAGAGGCCCTCTACGGACCGTTCAAAAGAAAAGGAATATAAGATGACAAAGATTACAGAAATCAAAGCTCGCCAAATTCTCGATTCACGTGGAAATCCAACAGTAGAAGTTGATGTCTTCACTGAAGCTGGAAACATGGGGCGCGCTGCTGTTCCATCTGGAGCGTCAACAGGATCGAAAGAAGCACTTGAACTTAGAGATGGTGATAAAAAATATTATATGGGTAAATCTGTTCTTAAAGCAGTGGCCAATATTAAAGAAAAAATTGCACCGAAATTAATAGGCCTGGAAGTGACGGATCAAAAAAAGATCGACCTATTGATGATTGAGCTCGATGGTACTGAAAATAAATCAAGCTTAGGAGCCAATGCGCTTTTAGGAGTTTCAATGGCCGCATGCCGGGCCGGAGCTCTCGATTGTAAAAAATCATTAGTTAATTATCTTTTTGAAAATTTACATGCGCCAAACGCTGCAAAACAATTAGTCATGCCAACACCACTTATGAACATCATCAATGGAGGAGCGCACGCGTCTAATAATCTCGACATTCAAGAATTCATGATTGTTCCGCATATGAAGAAATCATTTTCAGAAAATCTACGCGCTGGAGTTGAAGTTTTTCATGCGCTTAAAAAAGTTCTTCACGACGCTCACCACTCAACCAATGTAGGGGATGAAGGTGGATTTGCTCCAGATTTGAAGTCCCATGAAGAAGCAATCGAGTCGATCTTAAAGGCCATTAAAGACGCAGGCTATACTCCAGGAGTTGATATCTCCCTATCTTTGGATTCGGCAGCATCTGAATTCTACAAAGATGGTAAATATAATATGCAAGGAAAAAGCTTGAGTACTTCAGAAATGGTTAAATACTATTCAGATTTATGCTCAAAGTATCCGATATATTCCATTGAAGACGGTTTGGATGAAGCAGATCATCAGGGCTGGATTGAACTCACAAAAGTACTTGGATCAAAAGTTGTTTTAGTTGGCGACGATCTTTTCGTAACTAACAAAAAAATCTTTGAAGCAGGAATTAGGGCGGGTGAGGCCAATGCTATTTTAGTAAAAGTAAACCAAATTGGAACTCTTACTGAAACGTTTGAAGCGATGGAGTTGGGTTATAAAAATAATTATAAGGCCATTATTTCTCATCGCTCAGGCGAAACTGGAGATTCATTCATTGCCGATTTAGCAGTGGCAACTGGAGCAGGTCACATCAAGACTGGTTCAGCAAGTCGCTCGGATCGTATGGAGAAATACAACCAACTTCTTCGCATTGAAGAGGAACTAGGATCTAAAGCAGTCTATCTACCAGTAAAATAAAGTAGAGAAGATTAAGCTTTACCCATTGGTCCTCGTTAAAACTAACCAAGGGCCAATGGATGATTCATTTTAAGTTAAAAAAATCCATTCAAGAAAACAAAAGTACTAGTATTCGTGAACGCCTTTTTTTTCACGACCTCATTAACCATACTCACGGGCTTATTCTTTTTTTAAATAGCCGCTTCAATTCTTCTAAAGGAATTGAGGTTTCTGAAATTCCCATGCTCGAAAAAGAAATTAAGACTCTGCAAAGTTTAATCAAAGATCATTTTCATTTGGGTCATAAAAACCTAGACGATCAGTACGACTGGGTTCCTTATACCGTTTGTGAAGCGACTATAAAGAGTTTAATGCAGATTTATTTAACGAATAGCAAATTGAATTTTAAGGCCTCTAGAAAAGAGGCGAGGGATCAAACCCTTCTTTATTTTCCAACTTTTTTTAGGATAATTAATAATCTCATTAAAAATATGGCAGAGGCCAAAACTGATGATTGTGAGCTTGTAATTTCTTTGACAAATGATCATCTGCTGATTGAAACAAAAAACAAAATAGAAGACTGCAATGCTCAAGTGAATTTCATGGGCGTTGGATTAGAATCAATCAAATATCTTGCTCTTGAGTCTGGTGGTCAATTTACCTATGAAACGGAGAATGGTTTTTGGGTAAATAAGCTACTTCTTCCTACTTCTGTTTCTCAATCAATAGACCACAAAAAAGCCGCTTAAATTTAATTCTTGTCACCAGTACAGATTCTTCTTAATCTATTATTAAGATAAATCTTAAACTGGAGTGAGCTTTGGAATTTTTTATCGGTCTAACATTTGATCCAAGCTCTATCCATTACAACAAAATTGAAAGTTTTCGCAAACGTTTTGATTCTAAATTTCAAAAAGGCGAAAAACTACAGATGACTCTTCTTCCTCCGTTTAGCATTGAATTTCTAAACAATCATGAGTTTAATGATTTCGCTGAAGAGCTAACAGATATTTTAGAAGGTCATCTTCATGGCCTAGATGAAATATCGCAAATTGAATTTAATGGAATAACATTTTCCATGGGGAAAAAAGGAGTACTTGCTCTTACTCCAAAAATATCACCTGATCTTCTTCATTGTCAGGAATCCCTTTATCACTTTTTAAAAGAATCTGGTGCGCATTTTAAAAAATCAAAAAGTGCTGCCAACCCATTGCTGCCGATTGGACGATTTGATTTTATCGATTTGTTAGAATCGGCCATTGAAACGGCCAAGATTGAGTTTTCTTCCCCCTTTGTAATGAATGGGACCAGTTTTGTGCTCTTTGAAAAAGGGCCACAACAATGGATTGCTAAAAATAACCTTTTTGATTTCGATTCTCGAAATCATTTTTTTTTCGTGAATGAATTATGCCAAAATTTCTAAGAGCTCTTTTTTTTCTCCCGTTTTTTCTAGCGATTGATTCATCAAATGCAACTGCAGTTCACATGGGAGGAGCTGAACTTTTGAATGCCAAGGCCTATTCAGTAAATCTAGAGACCAGTGTTTTTCAAAGTGCTTCTGTATTAGATCAAGACAGAGTTGAGCAAAGTTTTGCTGATAGTGATAAGTTTAGAATGATCGATGGAAATTTTAAAATTTCCTATGGATTAAGTCGCAATTTAGAAACCTCATTATTATTTCGCGCTCGAGCTGTGAGCGCAGTTAATCAAGGCATTTCAGCATCGGCCACAGGCCCTGAATCAGCAGGTGTTGAGGCCAAGTATGGCTTTGATCCTATCGGTAATATTCGCTACGCTCTAGGACTTTATTATCGTCAAACTCTTTACACCAACACCGTTTATGCCACACAAGCAACTGTTCCCACTGATACTATTATTTTAGGTGACGATGGAACTGAGTATGGCGTAGGTATTTATGCCACCGCTAATAATCATCCTTGGAAATTAGACATGTCGATGATCTATGTGTCTCCACCAAATGATTTAAGTTCGGAAATTCATTATAATTTTGAAGGAATTTATTTTCTTTCAAAGCTCTCTTTTTTAGGGGGAATTGGTGGAGTCTATTCTATGAATAAAGACCTCGCCCTCTCTAAACCAATTTTGGCCCGTGGACCTAGCAATATGTTCAATTCCCTTAATAGAGAATTTATGGCCCCTTATTTAGGTTTTAATTATGCTTTTGAAAAAACTCTTTTTTATGCCAAAGCATCAACCATTGTTTCTGGACGTTCAACCGACAAAGGGAGTTCAGCAATATTAGGTCTTAAATGGAGCTCAGAGGGAGAAACGGCTGAATCTTTAAAGGTAAATAGTTTTAAAGAATACCATATCGAAGGATCTGTTTTAAAAGTATCGGCGAGAGGCAATTTTATAAAAATCGACCAAGGGCTATCTACCGATGTAGAAAAAGGCATGAAGTTTGATATTTATCAGACAGATTATTTTGGCGGTAACGTTTTAGTTGGTAGTGGGGTGGTCTTTGATATCGGATCAGATTGGGCGGTTATCAAACTCCTTAAAAAGTATAAGGAAATTGAAATAAAACCTGGTTTTGCGGCCCGAGGGTATTAGTTTCTTGTTTTGATATATTTTGGCATTAGTGTAGAATTTAATTATATTTATCAACTGCTAATATTTAAGATGTGAGTAATTTAAAATGCAAAGTTTAAAAACTTTATTCCTGGCACTAGTTTTAATCATCGCCATACCAACTTTAGGGCATGCTAAAACTTTCTCAAGTCAATTCTCAGAGTTTGAACTTCCAACAGGATGGGATTGTGCTCTAGAAGGATCAGAGTGGGTTTGTCAAAGTGATGATAAAGATAGAAAAAAAGAAGCGATCATTATTTTAGCTGCAAAATACAGAGGTGAGCAAGATTCACTTGATCTTTATCAAGCCTATTTAAAACAAGCAAAAAGTTTTAATCTTCCAGGCGGAAAGACACAAGTTTCTGAAGCTAAATCTGTTGTTATCAAAACTATCAACGGTCAACGTTGGGTAGATGCTCTTCACTTAGCTTCTGAAGTTCCAGGTTTTTACACTCGCTATCTTGCGACAGTAAAAGATAATTTAGGAATCGCAGTTACATTCTCTGTCGCTAAAGATCATTACGATGCTTACCAAGATATTTTTGAAAAAGTTGTAGCTACACTTAAAGTTTTTGATCAAAAAGCTTCAGATGGAAAATGGGTACCTAAAAAAGGTGATGATACCGTTCTAGATGGGACAACAGTCATTGGCGAGGCAAATACAAATCCAGATATCGGAAAACAGAAAAAAGGAACTGGCTCTGATGGAGCAAGTACTACAGAATCAATTCTTTTGGTTGTGGGAGTAGCAGTTGTTGGATTAATTATTATGCGAGCGAAAAAGAAAAAGAAAAAATAGATCATATTAGTGAGGCTGCTTTGTTAGGCAGCCTTACTAACAACTCCAACTCACCATTCTTTTTTAACATTCTTATCCATTTGTCGGATATTTATTACGTACAAACTAAAGGTTAAAGAAAATACTGCAATAAACGAAAAGGCTATGAGGTTTGACATGGCCATAGTTTTACAAAATTTCTTAAAAAGAAGTACGTTAAAATTTGTTCTCATTATTCCGTTTGTTTTTTTGATTATTATCTTAGGAACAGTCATTGGATATAGATCTTACAAAAATAGTAACGATGCAGTTAAAGAGTTATCGAGAAAAGTCCTCTCGGAAATGGCGGGGCAAGGTGAACTTGCAATCGTTGGTTATCTTAACGATACGGATCTGGTGCTGAATGCTTTTGCTCCCGATTATCATGGCGGTAACAAATCTAAATTTGATTATGAAAGCAACGAAGCGATAGAGCAGCGTTTTTTTGAACTTACAACTATTAGTGATGCAGTTACATATTTATATATAGGACGTCCTAATGGAGATTATATCGGCGTTGATCGCGGTTCTAAAAAAGGGATTCAAGTAAAAATAAAAGATAGTCAATATAAAGAGCGAACTACTTTTATCGCCAAGGTTCCCGGAGACAGAAGTAAATTTAAATCAGAAGATAAGGGATACAATCCACTTACCAGACCGTGGTATATTGCTGCTACATCTTCCAATAAACTTAGCTGGGCACCATTATTTGTTTCCTGGTCTCGAAACGTACTCATGATTACAAGAAGCAAGCCTGTTGTCGATGCTGAGGGAAAGTTTCACGGAGTTGTTACGACAGACAGACCTTTAGATAAACTTTCTGAATTTCTGGTTGAGCTGAAAAAAAAATATCTGACTTTGCGAGCTGATGCTTTTATCATCGAAGCTAACGGTGATCTTATCGCCTCTACATCCGATCCAGTTCCTTATATCAAAGGAAAAGAAAAAGATTCTTTTACCAGAATTTCCGCTGCAAATTCGAAATCAGAAATTATCCGTTATACGGCAGACTATTTGCGAGAGAACCAAGCAATACTCTCAAGCAAAAGCTTTGAATCCCATTCCTTTGAAGTAACAAAAGATAGAGTGCACATGTCATTAAAAAAAATCTCAGGGCTCCAAGGCCTTGATTGGTTTGTTGTCGTTGCTGCACCAGAAAGTGATTTTAATGGAAATATTGTAGCGGAAATGAAACGCACAATTTCATACACTGTGCTGGCACTCCTTCTCTGTATCTGCATCGGTTATTTTATTTTGAGATGGGTAACGGATGATCTTGAAGATCTTACTAAGGCTTCAGAGCATTTTGCAATGGGAGAAGAGATTGGGACGCTGCCACTTCATCGAAATGATGAGATCGGTACATTAGCAGTTTCGTTTAAAAATATGATGAGACAAATTGAGAAGCAACGTTATGAACTCAAAAAATATAATGAAGAACTTGAATTAAGAGTTAAAGAGCGTACTAAAGAACTTGCCGAGAAAAATTTAAAGCTTCAAGAAGAAATTCGCGTACGGAAACTCGCGCAAGAAAAAATTCTTCAACTATTCAATGTTGTAGAATTAACCGATGAAGCCATTCTTGTTTGTGATACAAGTAAAAATGTACAATATTTAAATCCTGCCTTTATGCGAATCACTGGTTATACACTCGAGGATATGAAAGCCGAAAACATGCGATTGTTAAAGTCGGGGCGATATGATGCTAAGACTTACGATATGAGTATTTACGAAAGTATTATAAAAAAGCTCAATAGCGGCAGAACTTTTCGCGGTGTTTTAAATGCAATCAGGAAAAGCGGAGAAGTCTACAAATCAGAAGTGACGATTACTCCAGTTTTCAATGACGAAGGAGAGTTGAGTGCTTATACGGCAGTAGAGAGAGACGTTACGAGTCTAGAAAAAGAACGACAAGAACATATTGATAGATTATCGCTGGATAAACTGACTGGCCTTATGACAAGAGAAATTCTTCTCTCGAAAATAGAACCGACAATCTTTAGTCCTGAGGAAACAACAAGAAGGGCCATATTGAAGCAGGGCCTCGCTATTTTATATATTGATATAGATGATATGAAATTTATTAACAAGAAATATGGATTTGAAGTAGGTGATGAAGTTATCAAAAATGTGGCATCTAGTTTGTTGAAATGCGCTTTTGAAACTGATCTCATAATTCGCCTAGAAGGTGATAAGTTCGCAGTGATCGTTACTTCCGTCACTTCATTAGAAGCGGTTCAAGTTGCTATGAAAAGAATAGAAGAGCTTTTCCAGATAGCTTTTAGAATAGACTCACACGTCGTTAAAGTCAGCATATCTATTGGGGCATCAATTTTTCCGATGGATGGAAAGAACTTTGAATCACTGTTAATTGCCGCGGATGATAGGATGTATGAAATGAAAAAACTGCATAAAAAAATGGTAAGCTAATGAGTATTTTTATTTTAGCTACGAAAGTTAATGGTGATAAAGTTGAAATTAGGCTTGAAGGGGTAATTTTTGTCGGACGAAGTGCCGACTGTCATTTTGTTTTTGCCGACGATGCCCGTATGAGTGGAAGACATGGTAAATTTCAGTTGAGATCTGCCGGGGATATTATTTATACAGACCTCGATTCCAGTAACGGATCTTTTCTAAATGATAAAAAAGTAACCGAAGTAAAATTCACAACAAATGATTCGATCAAGCTGGGCAAAACGGTTTTTAAAATTGATGACAAGAAATTGACTGAAGTAGAACGTTCCCAAATCGACGGACTCACAAAAGAATTAGAAGTGATAGAAGTTGAAACATGCGTCATCGTCAACGCTGATTTAATTATTCGTCCACAATTTGAGAAAAATTCCGCTGAAAAAAAGACTTCACTGACTGAACGCTGGAACATGGGCACTGATGTTGACTTAAATTCCAAAAAAGATGAAAGTGAAGAAAAAAAGATTATGAAAAAGCATTCTCAAAGTTCTTTCAATTTAGAACTGGACCGCAAAAAAAAAAATAGACTGCACCAGCATTGAACCCAGTAGTACACCAACTGTTCCAACACACTTGTCTGGACGAGATGTTCCCCGAAAAGTATCCTGGAACCGCATTTAATTCATAGTAATAATATATTTATCAATGCCATCAACACAATCATATCTTTATTAACGGATTTACGTTCTTCATGGGGAATAATTCTGTGGATAATAATTTCGTGATCACTAAGTCTGAATTAATAAACTATATTTTAATTGAAAATAAAAATACAGGAGCAATCAATGAACTTAAACCTTAAAAATAAAGTTGTTATCATTACAGGTGGTGCCTCTGGTATTGGGGCCGCATCGGCGCTTGCCTTTGCTAGGGAAGGGGCC